>PMAT01000090.1 GCA_003152695.1 Acidobacteriaceae bacterium | reverse complement strand
GCAACGAGGAGCGTGGAAGTCAGATAACATGCGCGAAACCACAAAGCTGATAATGCGGTGACCAACTCTGAGTTAGTAGGTGGCCCTACCACGGAGACTAATCAGCGGTCATCGCTACTACCAGACATAGTAGTAACAATTACTTTACGGAAGCATGTTAACGGTTTCCCAGCGGGTGCGCAACAAAACTGTGGCCGAGTTTCAAAATGAGACGGCTAAGTACGCCACCCTTTCTTAGCCTCATGACCTCCAGCATCATCCGAGGTACATAAACGGCGATTAGAATTCGTGCGAAGCTAAGGCCGCATGGGTTGCCGCGAGTCTTGCCGAGGGCGGAAGGCATCGCTGTGGGGGGATTGTGAAGGCGGTGGGATCGGCAGGCGCAGTTCCACCTCAAGCCCATGCGGGGCTACGTTTTTCGCCGAGACGCTCCCACCATGCGCCAGCACCGCGTTGCGTACGATGGCAAGCCCCAGTCCCATCCCTCCGGTGGTGGTTCCGCGCGAATCGTCCACCCGATAAAACGGCTTGAATAACAGGGGAAGAACATTTTCAGGAACTCCAGGACCATTGTCTCGGACGGAAACCAGGGCTGCGCGGTCCTCCTGGCTCAGTCGGACCTCGACCTTGCCGCCGTGGCCGGAATAAAAGATCGCATTGCGCACGACATTCTCCACAGCGCTGCGCAACAGTCCGGCATCGCCATTTACCTGGATGTCACTCTTGCCCTGGAAGGCTATGGTCGCATCGGTGGCGGCGGCTTCAAAGTTGGCATCGTGGAGCACGTCGTCAACGATGTCGTTCAGCGAAAGGCGTTCGAATCGAGGCTTGTGCTGTCCACTTTCCAGCCGGGCCACGGTGAGAATCTGCTCCAGCATGGAATCCAGTTGGATGGCGTCCTGCTCGATGCGATCGAGCATCTCCGAGCGCTCCACGTCCCCGGCATCGCGCGCCAGAGTCAGAGCCAGCCGGATGCGTGCAATGGGTGACCGCAGTTCGTGCGAGACACCGCTGAGCAGGCTCCGTTCGCTTTGGATCAGGGTGCGCAACTCGCCCGCCATGGTGTCGAAATCGCGCACCAGGTCGGCAATTTCGTCACGGCGGTTGCCCAGGTTGTCTCCCGCCCGGATATCGAGGTTCCCGCGTGCCAGTTCGTGAGTCGCGTCGCGCAAGCGTTCGATGGGCTTGCTCAAGTAATGTGCGATCAGAAAACAAATGAGGGCCGACGGAAGGGTGCCGAGCTTTAAGGTCCACAGGATGTCTCCGGGGACACGTTCCGACAGTTTTGGAGGGACAAGCTCGGCGATCAGAACGTAGTGTCCCTGGGTCGTATCCGTCGAAGCCGCCAGCACGTTGGCTTCAAAGGAATGATGAAGGCCTTCCGATTTCTCCGCGGCGGTGGCGTCGCGAAGGACGCGTTCGGGAATCGGCTGTCCCGAAAGCTCATGATCGTTGCTATCCACCAACCAGAATTTCGAGCGGTTCTGCAAGGACAGACTATCGAGTAACTGCGACAGTCCCGCTTGGCCTTGCTGCTCGTACACTTTCGCGGCATAGTCGGCAAGCGCCGGCATTTCGCGGCGTTCGGGCTGGATCCACCATGGATGCTCGGAAGAGATGCGGTAATGAATGCGGAGATACAGGGCTCCCAGCAGCGCCGCTTGCGCAAGCCAGAAGGGCAGAAAGATTTTCCAGAACAGGCGGCGGTTCATATCCTGCTCTTCTCGGGCGTTCTGGCCGCCAGGAAATATCCGGTTCCGCGAATCGGCCGGATCAACTCCTCGGTGCCAGGACAGGTTCCTAGCTTCTTGCGCAGCCGGCTGACGTGAACGTCGACGCTGCGATCGAATATGTTCAAAGGGCGGCCCAGCGCTACTTCGGCGATTTGCTCTCGGGTGACGACGTTGCCGGCGTTGCGCAGCAGCAATTCTAGAACGTTGAACTCCACCGAGGTAAGATCGACCGGCGTATGCGAACAGGTGACGGTGCGGGTCCCCAGCGACATCCTGATTTCACCCACGCTGAGGACTTCCTCGTGATCGTTGCGCGAAGCCGAGGCGGGCGCGGTTTCGCGCGTGCGGCGGAATATGGCGCGTATCCTGGCCACCAGTTCGCGAGGATCGAAAGGCTTGGCCAGGTAATCATCGGCGCCGATTTCAAGGCCCAGTATCCGGTCGACCGCTTCTCCCCGGGCGGTCAACAGAAGCACGGGGACCGAGGACTGCAGGCGCAGCGCCTTGAGCAACTCAAATCCCGTGCCGCCCGGCAGCATCACATCGAGGATGATCAACTCATGATCGTTGGACAAAGCGGCGCTCAAGCCCGAGGCTTGATCGTAGGCTGCATCCACCTGAAAGCCTTCGCCTTCCAGAAAGCGCTTCAGCAGATTTACCAGCCCGTGGTCGTCATCGATGATGAGCAGGCGATTCACCGGATTCATTCTGCCCTTCCCGGCGCGCGCGTGCGGTGAAGAATTGTTTCGGGATGTATTTGTGTCCTTCACAAAACTTAACTTTCCTTCACCCTCTCTTAACGGCTGCTGCTGCCCCCATTCGGTCTAATAATATGAGTTAATAGTACTGCAAGGCATGGGCCGGGTTGCCTCTACGCGGCAAGGGCGAGCGTGATTGCATCTCTGGAGGCATGGGCCGGCGTAATTCAGGAGGAGTTAGTGAAGACACGGGCATTCTGGGGACTCGGGGTGATACTGGCGATTTGCGCTGCACTTGCCGGTTGCAGTTCACCGCAGGCGAAGAGCGCGAAAGCCAATGGCCCGTCGCAGGCAATTCCGGTTGGGGTGGCTACCGTTAAGCAGGGCGATTTTAATGTCTATCTCAACGGATTGGGTTCGGTCGAAGCCTTCTACACGGTTTCGCTGAAGACCCGCATTGACGGGCAGATCATGCAGGTGAACTTTCGCGAGGGCCAGGACGTGAACAAAGGCGAAACACTGCTCGTCATCGATCCGCGGCCCTATGAGGTGGCTTTGGCGCAGGCGCAGGCCAACTTGCAGAAAGACGAAGCCCAGTTAACGAACGCCCAAGCGCAATACGACCGCAACAAGATCCTCTACGAACAAGGGGTCATCGCCAAGCAGGACTTGGACACCCTACAGGCATCGTTCGGGACCTACGCAGGCACCATCGCCTCCGACAAAGCCGCCATTAAGAATGCCGAACTGAACCTGACCTATTGCTACATCAAATCTCCCATTGACGGACGAGTCGGGCTGCGCCAAGTCGATCCCGGAAATTACGTCACGGGGGCGGGTGGAACCGCATTGCTTGTGATCACGCAGCTTCATCCCATCGCCGTGATATTCACGATACCCGAAGACCAGTTGCAGCAAGTCCGCGACCACATGCGCCAGGGCGCATTGGAAGTGGACGCCTATAGCAGCGACGACCAGACCAAACTGTCCGTGGGAAAACTGCTGACCATCGACAACCAGATTGACGCGACCACCGGTACGGTTAAGTTGAAGGCGGTCTTCGACAATCCCGACAACAAACTCTGGCCCAACCAATTCGTCAATGCTCATCTGTTGCTGGAGACCCGCAAGAATGCCATCACAGTGCCGGCCGCTGCTCTGCAACGCGGTCCCGACGGCACCTTCGCCTACGTGGTGGACGCCAACAATACCGTGCAAATGAGGCAGCTGCAGGTCGCGCTCACCCAGGGGAGCACGGCGGTGGTCGCCTCGGGCCTGCAAGCTGGCGACAAAGTCGTAACCGATGGACAAGAGAAGCTGCAAGTGGGAAGCCGCGTGGCTCCGCAAGCCCCCGCCCGTCAGAATCAGAGCAGCGGCAACATCGGATCGCAAACATGAGTATTTCGCGGCCATTTATTCTTCGGCCCATCGCTACCTCGCTGCTGATGACGGGGCTGTTGCTGGTGGGCATCGTCGCCTACCGGCAACTACCCATCTCCGCCCTCCCGCAGGTGGACTATCCGACCATTCAGGTCGTGACCTTTTACCCGGGCGCCAGCCCCGATGTGACCGCGTCTTCGATCACGGCGCCGCTGGAGCGGCAGTTTGGTGAGCTTCCCGGCCTCAGCCAGATGACTTCAAGCAGCTCGTTCGGAGCTTCGGTCATTACCTTGCAATTCACCCTGGAAGAGAATATTGACGTCGCCGAGCAGGAGGTGCAGGCGGCGATTAATTCCGCGCAGACCTACCTGCCTGTCGATCTGCCGACTCCGCCGATTTACAGCAAAGTGAATCCCGCCGACGCGCCCATCCTGACCCTGGCGATGACCTCCGACAGCATGCCGCTTCCGCAGGTAGAAGATCTGGCGGACACCACCTTCGCGCAAAAGATTTCGCAGTTGCCTGGCGTCGGCCTGGTAAGCATCAGCGGCGGGCAAAAACCTGCTGTCCGCATCATGGCAAACCCAACGGAGCTGGCTTCGTACGGTATGAGCCTGGAGCAACTGCGCAGCGTGATCGCCCAGGTGAACGTCGATCAGGCCAAGGGACAGCTGCAAGATAACCGGCAGGCCTTCACCATCGGCGCCAACGACCAGTTGCTGAGTCCGCAGGGTTACGCCGACACCATCGTCGCCTACAAGAACGGCAATCCGGTGCGCTTGTCCGATGTCGCCACAGTAATCACGGGCCCGGAGAATGTGAACCAGGCGGCGTGGATGAACAACACGCCAGCGGTCATTCTCAACATTCAGCGGCAGCCGGGCGCCAACATCATCAAGGTAGTCGATAGCATCAAGCTGCGGCTGAAACAGTTGCAGTCGAACTTGCCGGCCTCGGTGAAGGTCACCGTCCTGACGGACCGCACCAACACCATCCGCGCCAGCGTCAAAGATGTGCAGTACGAAATGATGCTCACCATTGTGCTGGTGGTGTTGGTCATCTTTGTCTTCTTGCGTACTTTGTCGGCCACCGTCATCCCTAGCATCGCCTTGCCGCTGTCGCTGGTGGGGACTTTTGGGGTGATGTACCTGCTGGGCTATTCCCTCGACAACCTCTCGTTGATGGCCTTGACCATTTCCACCGGCTTCGTGGNNGACGACGCCATTGTGATGATCGAGAACATCGAGCGCTACATCGAGGAAGGCCACACCCCGTTGGAAGCGGCGCTGCAAGGTTCGGCCCAGATCGGGTTCACGATTGTGTCGTTGACCGTCTCGCTGATCGCCGTGCTCATTCCGCTGCTCTTCATGGGCGACATCGTGGGCCGGCTGTTCCGCGAGTTCGCGGTGACCCTCAGCGTCACCATTCTTTTCTCGGCCATCATTTCGCTGACGCTGACCCCGATGATGTGCTCGCTGCTGCTGCGCCAGCGGGACCAGGCAAAACACGGACGCTTGTACGAATGGTCGGAGCGCGCCTTCAATAACACAATCGCGTTTTACGGGCGCACCGTAAAGTTCGTCCTGAAGCATCAAACCGTGACTCTGCTGGTCACCATTGGTACGCTGGTCGCGACCATCTGGATGTACATCGTGGTGCCCAAAGGCTTCTTCCCGGTGCAGGACACGGGCGTGATCGTGGGCATTACCGACGCGCCGGAGAGCATTTCCTTTGTCGCCATGTCGGAACGGCAGCGCGAACTGGCGACGGCGATCCTGAAGGACAAGGACGTCGAAAGCCTGTCCTCGTTTATCGGAGTGGATGGCACCAATACCACGCCCAACAGCGGCCGGCTCCAGATCAATCTCAAGTCGCGCGACGAACGCAGCGATGACATCACCGCCATCATGAAGCGGTTGCAGCAAGAGGTCGCGGGAGTCGAAGGCATCACGCTGTACATGCAACCGGTGCAGGACCTGACGGTGGAAGACCGCGTCAGCCGCACGCAATATCAGTTCAGTCTGGAGGATGCCGATCCCAACGAGCTGGCATCGTGGACCACGAAGTTGCTGGCCAAGCTGAAGACGCTGCCGGAGCTGCGCGACATCGCCACCGACCAGCAGGACCTGGCCGCGCAAGCTAATCTGGTGATCGATCGCGCCACCGCATCGCGGTTGGGCGTAACCACCAGCGCCATCGACAACACGTTGTATGACGCCTTCGGCCAGCGCCTGGTATCGATCATGTTCACCCAGTTGAATCAGTATCACGTGGTGCTCGAAGTCGATCCCAGCTTCCGGGCCGATCCCGATTCGCTCAAAGACATCTATGTGCCGGCTGGAGGCGGACAAAGCCCGGCAGCGCAAGGCGGAAACGCTCCCGTCGCGAATACCCCCAGTACCGGCATTTTGGGCGCTAGCGCGCAGCAGGTACCGCTCAGCGCGATCGCCCACTTCGAAACCACCACCGGACCGTTGACTATCAATCACCAGGGGCAGTTCCCGGCGGTCACGATTTCTTTCAATCTGGGCACCGGGGCGGCGCTGGGCGAGGCGGTGAAGGCGATAGACGGGACCGCGGCTGAAATTGGATTACCGCCAAGTATCCAGGTGGCCTTCCAAGGCACGGCGCGGGCCTTTCAGGCTTCGCTGGCCAATGAAGGCTGGCTGATTCTGGCGGCCATCATCACCGTGTACATCGTGCTGGGAGTCCTGTACGAAAGCTACATCCATCCCATCACCATTCTCTCCACGCTGCCCTCAGCCGGTGTCGGCGCCATTCTTGCGCTGTTTCTCTTCCACATGGACCTGGGCGTGATGGCCTTGATCGGCATCATCCTGCTGATCGNNGCCATCATGATGATCGACTTCGCTCTGGAGGCGGAGCGCAAAGAAGGCAAGAAGCCGGTGGACGCCATTTACGAGGCATGTTTGTTGCGCTTCCGTCCCATCATGATGACGACCTTCGCGGCGCTATTTGGCGCAGTGCCGCTGGCACTGGGCTCCGGGACTGGCTCCGAGCTGCGCCGGCCATTGGGCGTGACCATCATCGGCGGCCTTTTGGTCAGCCAGCTGCTAACCCTGTACACCACCCCAGTTGTGTATCTGTGGTTCGACCGGCTCGGCGCAGCGCTGCGCCATGTGCGCGCGCCTAAACCCGCGGAGGCCACCGGAGATTAGGGATGAACATCTCCGCCCCAGCTATCGAGCGCCCGGTTGCGACCACGCTGCTGACGGCCGCTCTGCTTCTTGCCGGCGCCCTGGCCTACCTGCAGCTTCCGGTGGCGCCGCTGCCGCAGATCGATTTTCCCGTCATTTCTGTCGGCGCCGGGCTGCCGGGCGCCAGTCCCGAGACCATGGCATCGTCGGTGGCGACTCCGCTGGAGCGGCAGTTCGGCCGCATCGCCGGCATCAACCAGATGACCTCGTCGAGCCAGCTTGGTTCTACCGGCGTCACCATGCAATTCGACCTGGACCGCAACATTGATGCGGCGGCCCGCGATGTGCAGGCGGCCATCAACGCGTCCCGCGGATACCTGCCTGCCGATCTGCCCAGCAACCCCACCTACCGAAAGATCAATCCCGCCGACGCCCCCGTCATGATTCTGGTATTGACGTCGGACGCGATGACGCAGGACCAGATGTACGACGCGGCCGACTCGATCATGGGCCAGAAGCTGGCGCAGGTTGAGGGAGTGGGCCAGGTTTTTGTATGGGGCTCATCGCAGCCGGCCGTCCGCATCGAAGCGAATCCCAATCTCCTGAACAAGCTCAACATCGGCCTGGATGCGGTGCGGTCGGCGGTGGCGTCGCAAAACGTCAATATCGCCAAAGGTTCTCTGGACGACGGCAACAAGACCTGGATGGTCAGGGCCAACGATCAGCTCAAGAAGGCGGCCGATTACCGGCCCATTGTTGTCGCTTACAGAAACGGGGCGGCGGTCAGGTTGAGCGATGTCGCCGATGTGCAGGACTCCTACTCGAATATCAACAACGCGGGCAGTTTTAACGGCAAACCCAGCGTACTGGTCGTCATCTTCCGCCAGCCGGGCGCCAACATGATCGCCACTGCCGATCGTGTACTGGCGGCGCTGCCGTTCCTGAAGGCGTCGCTGCCGGCGAGCATCAATCTGGTTGTCGGGCTGGACCGCACCTCCACGGTGCGGGCCTCGGTGGCAGACGTTGAGCGCACTCTGATTATTTCCGTCATCCTAGTGACGCTGGTGGTGTTCATCTTTTTGCGCGAGGTGCGCGCCACCATGATTCCCAGCGTGGCCGTGCCACTGGCCATCGTGGGCACGTTCGGGGTCATGTACCTGTGCGGATTTTCCCTGAACAATCTTTCGCTGATGGCGCTTACCATCTCCACCGGCTTCGTGGTGGACGATGCCATCGTGGTGCTGGAAAACGTGATGCGCCACGTCGAAGCCGGAATGAAGCCCTACCAGGCTGCGCTGCTGGGTGCGCGCGAAATCGGCTTCACCGTGATCTCGATGAGCACGTCGCTGATCGCCGTGTTCATTCCGATTCTCCTGATGGGCGGCATAGTGGGACGGCTCTTCCGCGAATTTGCCGTGACTCTGAGCGCGGCCATCGCGGTGTCGCTGGTGGTCTCTCTTACCACCACGCCAATGCTGTGCGCCCGCTTCCTGAAGGCCCATGATCCCGGCAGGCACGGCGCCCTGTACCGCATGAGCGAGCGCGGTTGGCTGTGGATGAACCAGACCTATAAGACGACTGTGGGCTGGGTGCTGCGCCACAAACGGTTTACCTTCGCCGTCGCCATCCTCATGCTGGTGGTTAATGTATGGCTTTATATCAAAGTTCCTAAAGGATTCTTTCCACAGCAAGATACTGGGCGCATGAGCGGCACCATCATGGGCGACCAGGATGTCTCGTTCCTGGACATGCGGGACAAAACCAACCAGTTCATCCGCATTGTCAAGCAAGATCCGGCGATCGAGAACGTTCTGGCCTTCGTCGGTGGCAACGCCGCCCAGAACCAGGGACGCATGTTCGTCACCCTCAAGCCGCTGGCCCAACGCAAGATCAGCGTGGACCAAGTGATCGCCCGGCTCCGTCCCAAACTGGCGCATATTCCCGGCGCGACCCTGTACTTCCAGGGAGTGCAGGATTTGCAGATCGGCGGACGCCAGTCCAACGCCCAGTTCCAGTACACGCTGTCGGGCGAAAACCTGAACGAACTGTATGCATGGGCGCCCAAGCTCTTGCAGACGCTCCGCAAGATTCCCCAACTCAAAGACGTGAACAGCGATCAGCAGGTCAGCGGGCTGGAGGAAAACGTCATCATCGATCGCGACACCGCTTCACGTTTGGGGATTACGCCGTCGCAGATTGACAACGTTCTCTATGACGCGTTCGGACAGCGCCAGATTTCCACCATCTACCGGACCTTGAACCAGTACCACGTTGTCCTGGAAGTCGATCCTCGCTATCAGCTCACCCCGGATGCGTTGCAAAGCGTGTACGTCATTACCAGCCAGGGCGCGCAGGTACCGCTGTCGTCCTTTGCTCACTTTGGGCAGGCGACCACTTCGCTCGCGGTCAACCACCAGGGACAATTCCCGGCGGTGACCATCTCCTTCAACCTGGCGCCGGGCGGAGATTTGGGGACCGCCACCCGGGCCATCTCCGACGCAGAATTGCAGATGCGCATACCGGCGACCATTCACGGCAGCTTCCAGGGAACGGCCGCCGCCTTCCAGGATTCGCTGTCGTCGGAACCCATCTTGATTCTGGCGGCCCTGCTTGCCGTTTACATCGTGCTCGGGATGCTTTACGAGAGCTACATCCATCCCATTACGATTCTTTCCACGCTGCCTTCGGCGGGGACGGGCGCGCTGCTGGCCCTATTGCTCTTTCACATGCAGCTCGATGTCATCGCCCTGATTGGCATCATTCTGCTCATTGGCATCGTGAAGAAGAACGCCATCATGATGATTGATTTTGCGCTGGAGGTAGAGCGCACCGGCAAGACCGCAGAGGAAGCGATCCACGAAGCGGCCCTGATCCGCTTCCGTCCCATCATGATGACTACAGCGGCAGCCATGCTGGGCGCGGTTCCGCTGGCGTTTGGCCGAGGAGTTGGTTCTGAGATCCGCCGCCCGCTCGGCATCGCCATCGTCGGCGGCCTCATCGTCAGCCAGGCGCTGACCTTGTACACCACGCCCGTCGTCTATCTCTACATGGACCACTTCAAGGAGTGGGTGGTACGCCATCTGCCCGGAAAACGCCCAAAAGCCGAGAAGGAAGAAGTCCCGATTTTCGCGGATTAACGGCCGCTACCAACCGTGCCACGCCTCAGCGCGTTGCGACGCCACCGACGCAACCGCAACTTATTTCCTCTCAAACGTGACCCAATTGCCGCTGTTGGCCATTTCAACACGAAGACTGCACTGGTTGGGAGCAACATGGGCAAACGAGACGTTGAACTGAGGTTCGGGCATGGGGACTTCTCCTGATTCCATCGCCACGCGCACCAGGTCCTGGTGTTCGTCATACTTGCCCGTAAGGTCTGTGCTCTTGGAGATAATCAGCGTCCAGCGTTTCTGCGTAGGGAGCAAAAACATGGTGTAGGCGCCAACGGGGAGCATCTTTCCCCCGATTTCCACGTTCGAGTTGGTGAACAGAGTCAGCGGTTTTCCACCCGGGGCCCAAGCTTTGCCATAGGGGATTTCGCCTCCGAACACCGGCTTTTTCAAGTTGAACGAAATCCTCTGATACTCCGCGGTTACTTGTCTGTCGGCGTCGAAGCTGCAGCTAACGGTTCCAGTTGAAGGTGTGTTCTGGCCCAGAGCGGCGCAAGTGAAAAATGCAGAGATGAGAACAAATAATAGTGAGATAAGGCAGCGCATTGGTACCTCCGGGATGACCCGTAAGACTCCTAAAACTCCTATCATATCGCCCGCTATCCGATTCGCGCCATTTATTTAAACATTGCGTTTCCAACTGCCTGATAAAACTATGCCTCCGCTTTTCGCATCTCTCCTAAAAGTAAGCCTTGGCTTGATGAGCACTCCTCTACCGGGAACGCAGAGCAAACGAAAGCTGGCACGACTTAAGTAGCGCTGGACGAATGACTCAGGGGCAAAAGAACTTTGGAAAGGCGTGGCGGGAGCGCATGTCGGCCTTGCGCAATCTGCCGCCGGTGCTCGCCATCGTATGGCGGTCTGGACCGGCGGTGGTAGACGAACGGACGCAACGGTATGAAATCCGCCCGGAAAGTGGCCTGATTACCCAGCATTGAAAAAAACGACTGGCAACGCGCCAGCTTTCATTCAATAAGTAAGGGAAACTGTGTGCCAGTTTCCCTCATTGGACAGTTTGGACAATCGCTGCAAGTTGCCCAATTGCCCGTAATCCTATGATTGCGTTGGTTGCGGGGGGTGGATTTGAACCACCGACCTTTGGGTTATGAGCCCAACGAGCTACCAGACTGCTCCACCCCGCATTTCGATCATAGCGTCTGCTGCATCTGCGGTCAAACAGCCAGCAGGCTGAATTCAATCGGCGGTTCCAATTTGGCGGCGGGCGCGAATGCCCCTGCCGTTCGATTTTGTCGAGATCGCGAGCGCCTTCTGGCAGAGATTCAATGCACCAGGCAATTTCAGTCAGCACACAAATGTCGATGAGGCGGCCGATCTGGATGCTTACTCGATCTGGCAGGTGAATGTTTCCCGCGCTTGACCGCAGATGGTAGCCTCTGTTCATGGCTGACGAACACCGGGACGACAAGACACAGAGCGCGGCGATCCTGTGGGCGCGTTACTCGGAGATTGCCTTCATCATTCCCGCCGCGGTGGTGGTCGGATTACTGATCGGCAAACTGCTTGATCACTGGCTGCACACCCATTGGCTGTTCATCGCCGGGGTCATCGTGGGGGCCGTTTTAGGGTTCGTCCAGATGATTCGAATGGTGAGTCCGCGGAAGGAATAGCCATCGCACGCTCCACGGTTGCGATAATTGCGGGTCGTCCACAGCTCTGGAGCGTTCTGCGCGGTACATTGATGTGTGCCCATCACGATGCTTGAACCCACCTCCTCGGCAGCGGATGAATTTTTTGCCGGAGCGCTGAAGCGTATCCGCAGATACATGGTCGCGGCCTCGGCGGTCGGATTGGTGGTGTGCCTGGTGCTCTTCCGCTGGCCGGTGGCTGCGGGATTTCTTGCCGGAGCGATCATCTCCTACGTCAATCATCGCTGGCTGGAGCGCGCCGTGGACACCTTGGGGGAGCGCATTACCACCGGCGAGAGCAAGGAACGGGGCGGTGGAATCGTCTTGCGCGCCGCCCTGCGATACGCCTTCATCGCCATCGGGGCCTATGTTATATTTAATGTTTCTCGCGCAGGTCTTTATGGCTTCCTTGGCGGCGTGTGCCTTCCGATTGTAGCCGTGGCCTGCGAAGTCGCAGTGGAAGTATTTGTTACTTTGCGGCGCGGATTCTGATTTCCTAATAACTTTGGCACGCGTACCGGCTGAGCCTGGGGTGTGTCAAGCAGCAATCATCGCAGTACGAATCTGGTTCTTCTACGAGCAAGCCTTCATGCCTGAGCAGCTTTGGATAACGGCCCTGCTGAATAAATACTTCGCCGGTCTGGCGAATGCGATCCTGGGTATCTTTCATCTGCACGCTCCCTATCCGCGAGCACCCATCCCCAATTATGTGGCACTGCAGCTAGTGGTATTTGTGCTGATCATTCTGTTTTTTGCGATCGTACGGGCGCGCCTGTCAGTGGACGATCCCGGAAAGATGCAGCACATGATGGAGGAGATCGATTCGTTCATCTCCAAGCAGAGCCACGAAGTGATTGGCCACGGATATGAGCGATACGTAGGCTACTTGACGGTCCTAGGTATCTTCATTCTGTTGGGTTGTCTACTGGGTGTCATACCCGGGTTTGAGTCGCCGACCGCGACTCCCGCGGTGCCACTGGGTTGCGCGCTGGTCACCTGGTTCTATTATCACTTCCAGGGCGTGCGCTCGAACGGTTTCGCCTACGTAAAGAATTTTATGGGCCCAGAACCGTTGCTGGCGATCCTGTTGTTTCCCATTGAGATCTTCAGTCATCTGGCGCGAATTCTTTCGCTCACCATACGTCTTTACGCCAATATGTTCGCCAGCGATCTGGTGACCCTGGTGTTCTTCTCGTTGATTCCGCTCGCTCTCCCGGTCGTGTTCATCCTGCTGCATATCGGCGTATCGGTGATTCAGACCTATATTTTCGTGCTGCTGGCGACGGTGTATATCGGAGAAGCGGTGGCGCACGAGCATTGAAGAGCGGCCGTTAGCACTTAGCATTTAGCAATTAGCCTTCGGCAATCGGTATTTGACTAATTGCTAAGTGCTAACTGCTAAGTGCTGTTTTCAAGTTTGCTGTCAGCGTGAGGGCGTCAGCTCGGTGAACGTCAACCACCCACTGGCAGCGATTCATAAGGAGAAAAAATGAAGAAACTGATGACCATACTCTTTTCGCTGGGAGCCATGATGGTGATGGCCATGCCAGCGTACGCGCAGGGCGGA
Organism: Acidobacteriaceae bacterium; assembly: GCA_003152695.1. GTDB lineage: Bacteria > Acidobacteriota > Terriglobia > Terriglobales > Acidobacteriaceae > Bog-257. The sequence goes on along the minus strand of PMAT01000090.1, from coordinate 212,870 downwards.
AGCGCCGCTGCTCCGGCGACCAATTGGGTCCCCATAGCCTCCGGGTTCGGCATGGCCATTGCCGCCGGACTGGCCGCTCTTGGCCAGGGCCGAGTGGGTGGCGCCGCGTGCGAAGCCATGGCGCGCAATCCTGCTGCCCGGCCGGCCGTCCAACTAGCCCTGATTCTGGGCCTCGCCTTCATCGAGTCGCTGGTGCTGTTTACGCTCGTGATCATCTTCGTCAAGGTTGTCTAGCTGTCGCTGGCAACCGCATCGCTGCGCCCCGTCTCGGACGGGGCGTTTTATTTGTGGTAACGAAGGCTTACCGTTGGAATTGTCATTACGAGCGCAGCGAGGAATCTGCTGTTGTCTGCGGGTGCCGCTGGACCACACTACCCCGCCTACTTCAACAAGTCCTGCGCACCTTGAATTGCGTATTCGAGTACGCGTCCGGGCAGCACGCCGAGGTAGATGGTCATGATCAGGCTGATCGCCAAACCAATCCCCAGCCCCACCGGGATGCGAGCCACCGGAGCTTCACTGCGTTCGTCCCGCATATACATGTAAACGATGATGCGCAGGTAATAGTAGGCGGCAATCGCGCTGTTGATGACGCCGATGATGGTGAGCCAAACCAGGCCGGATTGCAGCGCGGCGGAGAAGACGTAGAACTTGGCGAAGAAGCCGCCGGTGACGGGAATGCCGATCAGCGAAAGCAGAAAGATGGTGAGGATGCCGGCGAGCAAGGGCGAGCGGCGTCCCAGCCCGGCGTAATCGTCGAGGGTGACGTACTTCTCGCCGGCGGAAGCGAAATGGCTGACCACGGCAAACGCGCCGACGTTCATCGCCGCGTAAGAGGCGGCATAGAACATCGCGGCCGAGATGCCGACCTGCTGCCCGGCCGCGAAAGCGACCAGCAGATATCCGGCGTGAGCGATCGACGAGTAGGCTAGCAGGCGTTTGACGTTCTGCTGCACCAGCGCGCCGATGTTGCCCAGCGTCATGGAGAGCGCCGCCGATACCCAGACCATCCAGAACCAGCCGGGCGCTCCGGTGGCGAAGAGCACGCGCAGCAGCACCGCAAACGCCGCCGCTTTTGGACCGGTGGACATCAGCGCAACCACGGGCGCTGGCGAGCCTTCATAAACGTCGGGCGTCCACACATGGAATGGAGCCGATGCGACTTTGAAACCCAGCCCGACGAACATTAGTCCCACTGCAAGATAGGCCAACGTGGATTGCTGGGTACGCAGGAAGTTTGCGATGTTGTAGATGTTGGTGGTGCCGGTAGCACCGTAGATCATGGCCACGCCGTAGAGGAAGAACGCGGTGGCAAATGAGCCGAGCAGGAAATACTTCAACGAGGCCTCGGCGCTTTCCGCGGCGCGGCGGCGCATGCCCGCCAGAATATAGGTCGAGATCGAAGAAATTTCCAGCGCGATGAAGATCAGCACCAACTCGATGGCGGACGACATCAGCATCATGCCGACGGTGCCAAAGAGAATGAGAGCGTAATACTCGCCGCCGGCGCGGATGCTCTGCACATCGAGGTAGTCATACGACGCGAGTATGACGACCAGCGCGATCATCAGCACCACCACATGGAAGAACACGCTGAAGGTGTCAACCCTGACCATGTGGTAGAAGGCTTCGCCGTAGAAGCCCGTCTGGTAGGCGGTCGCGGCGAGCGCTGCGAGTGTGCCCACCACCGCCACGATGCCCAGCCGCTTTCTCGATCCCTGCTCGGGAAGAAGCGGATCCACCATCATGACGATGATGCCGAAGATGCTCAGCACCAGCTCAGGAAGGATCCGAATGTAGTCAACGGCCGGAATCATCGTCCGATCACCTGCAGTAGAGCTTGCACTCCATTGCGCGCAACGTCGGCGCGCAACAAAGGCCCGGGAGCATGTGTGGCGTGCGCTTGAACAACGCTGGAGAACTGCTTTAGCGCCGCGGCAACCGCGGGATCAATCGAGTGCAGCCACAGCATCGGAGCGACTCCCATGACCAGCGCCGCAATCGCCAGCGGCCACAACGAGACACGCTCGCGAGCGCTCAAATCACGCAACGAATTGTTGGCCGGATTGGTGATGCTTCCGTAGAAGACGCGCTGATACATCCACAGCAGATAGCACGCGCTCCAGATGACGCCGGTTGCCGCCAGAATGCCGTAAAGCTGCTTCGCCTGGAAAGCGCCGCTCAGCACCATGAACTCGCCGATAAACCCATTCAGCAGCGGCAATCCCACCGACGACAGCATGATGAACGCGAAGAAAGTTGCGTACACCGGCATGGGCGTGGCCAGGCCGCCATATTCGCCGATGTCGTAGGTGTGGCGGCGATCGTAGATCATACCCAGCAACATGAACAGCGCGCCGGTGGAGATGCCGTGGCTCAGCATCTGGTACACCGCACCATCCATTCCGATCTGCGTAAAGCTGAAGATGCCCAGCACCACAAAGCCGAGATGGCTGACCGAGGTGTAGGCGACCAGGCGCTTGATGTTGGGCTGAATCATCGCCACCAGCGCGCCGTAGATGATGCCGATGATGGCGAGCGCGATGATCCACGGAGCGTTGCGCCGTGATTGGTCGGGAAACAGCCCCAGGTTGAAGCGCAACAAGCCGTAGGTGCCCATCTTCAATAGCACGCCTGCCAGCAGCACCGAACCCGCGGTGGGAGCTTCCACGTGCGCGTCGGGCAGCCAAGTGTGTAACGGGAACAGTGGCACCTTCACGGCGAAGGCGACAAAGAAGCCGAGGAACAGCCAAAACGCAGCGTGCTCGAATCCTGCCACCTGGCCTGACTGAATCTTGCCTTGGATGTCGACAAAATCAAAGGTCCCGGTCTTGGCGTACAGCCAGATCACCGCCGCCAGCATGAACACCGACGCGATCATGGTGTACAGAAAGAACTTTACGGAGGCATAAATTTTCCGTCCGTGGCCGTACATGCCAATAATCAACGCCATCGGAATCAGCGTGGCTTCCCAGAAGAAGTAGAAGAGGAACAGGTCGAGCGCGACGAAAACGCCGATCATCGCGGTCTCGAGCACCAGCATGAGAATGAAAAATTCCTTCACCCGGTCGCCGATGGAATTCCACGAGATGAGCACGCACATCGGCATCAGGAAGGTGGTCAGGATGACCAGCCACATGGAAATGCCGTCGATGCCGAGGTGGTAGTGAATGTTGGGGTGGGCAATCCAGGGGATGTTCTGCTCGAACTGGAACCCACTTTGCCCGCGAACCAGGTACCACGGCAGGTGCAGCGAGGCGAGCAGGGTGATCAGCGAGACCGCCAGCGCGAAATAGCGGATATCGCGATGGCGGCGCGGGAAAAATAGCAGCAGGATGGCTCCCGCCAGCGGCAGAAAAATAACGATGGTGAGGATGTTGCTGTTGATGAAATTCATCGCACACCCCTCCACACCATGAAGGCAATCACGGCCGCCGCGCCAACGGCAACCCATCCCGCGTAGGAGCGGATATTGCCGGATTGCATGTGGCGCATTTCGTCGGAAACTTCGCGCGCACCGGCGGCGCCGCCGTCCACCGCGCCGTCAATCAGCCCGCGATCGATGCCTTTCCAGAACACGGTCGAAGACAGCGCAATCAGCGGCTGTATGAATACCGCCCCGTAGAGTTCGTCCACTTTGTATTTGTCGAGCACGAAGGTGTAGAGCACGCGGGCAGCCTTGGCCATCCTTGCGGGCAACTCCGGCCGCTTGTAATAGAAAAACCAAGCACCCAAGAAACCGAATGCCGCGACAGCGACGGAGATTCCGGTGAACAGCAACTCGGCAATTGCCTCTCTATGAGCGGCGGCTTCTGCGGCTGCCACTTGCGCGCTCGTCGGCACCGCGAGCCTGCTCACCCCGAGGAAGTCCGCTGCTAATACCGGTGCGAGGAAGTGTTCGATCTCATTCCGGCCGCCGAGTGCCTGGGGAACGCCAATCCATCCGCCGACCAACGACAGCAGCGCGAGGATCATCAGCGGCGCCACCATCACCCACGGGCTCTCATGCGGAGCACCGTGTCCGTGGCTGCCGCCAGCGTGTGCATCCTGCGCGTCGTGAATCGCGCCGGTGTGGCCGGCATGCTGCGCATCCGCATCGTGTCCGTGGCCGGCGGTTTCAGGATTCGGCCCGCGATACTCGCCAAAGAAGGTAAGGAACCATAGCCGGAACATATAGAACGAGGTCATGCCGGCGGTGATGATGCCGATCAGCCACAGCACGTGATAGCCGCCGCTCCACGCCGACCACAAAATTTGGTCCTTCGAGAAGAAGCCGGCGAACGGCGGTATTCCGGCGATGGCGAAGGTCGCGAACGTCATGCACCAGAAGGTGTAGGGAAGATACTTTCGCAGCCCGCCCATGTTGCGCATGTCCTGTTCGCCGCCCAGGCCGTGAATCACCGAGCCCGCTGCCAGGAACAGCAGTCCCTTGAAGAAGGCGTGGGTCACGAGGTGAAAAATTCCACCTACGTAGTCCGCCACGCCGCAGGCCATGAACATGTAGCCGAGCTGCGAAATGGTGGAATAGGCCAGCACCTTCTTGATGTCGGTCTGCACGATGCCAATCGACGCCGCGAAAATCGCAGTCAGCGTGCCGATGATCGCGACCGCCATTGCCGCGTCGGGCGCGCGATTGAACACCAGATGCGAGCGGGCCACCATGTACACGCCGGCGGTCACCATAGTCGCCGCGTGGATCAGTGCGGAAACCGGAGTGGGGCCTTCCATCGCGTCGGGCAGCCAGACGTACAGCGGAATCTGCGCGGATTTGCCGGTTGCGCCCACCAGCATCAGCAGGCCAATCGCGGTCAACAAGCCAGCGCCAGCAGTTTCGGCCGGGTACTGGCTGATGAGCGGCCACAGACTGTCGTACTGCAGCGTGCCGAAGTGCTTGATCAGCAGAAACAGCGCGATCAGAAATCCGAAATCGCCGACGCGGTTGGTGATGAAGGCTTTCTTGCCCGCATCCGCCGCCGACTTCTTCAGGAACCAGAATCCGATCAGCAAATATGACGCCAGGCCCACGCCCTCCCAGCCCACGAACATCAGCAGGTAGTTGTTGGCCAGCACCAGCGTGAGCATGAAGAACATGAACAGATTGAGGTAAGCAAAATAGCGATAGTATCCGCCTTCATGCTCCATGTAGCCGACGGAATACACGTGGATGAGGAAGCCGACGCCGGTGACCACCAGCATCATCACCAGCGATAGCTGGTCGAGATAGATGCCGAACTCCGCCGAGAACGGTCCCGCGCTCAGCCATGTGCCATAACGCTCGATGTGTGGAATCTGCTCCGGCGGCAAGCCGATGAACTGCGCCGCAACCCACAAGGCCATGGCAAACGCGAGCGCCGTGGATCCCAGCGCGATCGTCGTCACCAGTCCCCTGGAGAAGCGCTTGCCCAAGAGCCCGTTGATGGCGGCTCCGGCCAGCGGCAGTAACGGAATGATCCACAAATGCATAGTTCGCTCTTCGCTCTTTGCTCTTCGCCTTTTGCAAATACGGTTCGCGTGCCACATCTGGCGAAAAGCGAAGGGCGAAAAGCGTCTTTTTACAGCTTCAGCAGGTTCACGCGATCCACATTCAGGGTTTCGCGGGTACGGAACACCGAGATGATGATGGCCAGTCCCACCGCCGCTTCCGCGGCAGCCACCACCATCACGAAGAAGACAAAAATGTGACCGTCAAGCGACTTCAGCTGCGCGGCGAAAGCAACGAAAGAAAGGTTGACGCCATTCAGCATCAGCTCAATCGACAGAAAAATCGTGATGATGTTGCGCTTGATCAAAAAGCCCGCCACTCCACAGGCAAACAGGATCGCGCTCAACACCAGGTAGTAGGAAAGAGGGACCATTTATTCCTCCCTCCGCGCCAGCACCACGGCGCCCATGATGGCGATCAGGATCAATATCGACGTTACCTCGAAGGGCAGCAGGAAATTGCGAAACAACAGATGCCCGATGGCTTGCGGATTTCCGAACACGTCGCTGCCATTCATCACCATGGGCCCGCCAATGGCGATGCAGTCCAACCCGGCGAGATGGCTGACCACCCATACTGCAAGGCTCAACCCGATAATGAGTCCCGGGACACCCAGCACCATGGCAACACGGCTGGCATGTTCGGTGCGCTCCTCCACTCCGGCGTTGAGCAGCATGATGACAAAGACGAACAACACCATCACCGCGCCCGCATAAACAATGACCTGCACGGCGGCCACGAACTCGGCGCCCAGCAGCAGGTAAATCAGGGCCAGCGAGCCCATTACCACGATCAGCGACAGGGCGCTGTTGATGGGGTGCTTTTGCACCAGCAGGTTTATCGCCCCGCCCACACACAGCGCCGCGAAGATGAAGAAGAGAATCAGGGGCAACATGACTATCCAATTACCGGCAAAGACTGCGTTGCCGGAATCCGACTCAGCACTGCACAATTAGCAGTTGGCATTTAGCACTTGGCACTTAGTAAGAACGACCTGACCACGAACCTTATGGGAACTTCTTAACTCCGAAACTAATTGCTAAGTGCTAAGTGCTAATTGCTACTTCAGCGCCACGACCAGACTGGTAACGACGATATTGGCGATGGCCAGCGGCAGAAGAAACTTCCAGCCAAAGGCCATGAGCTGGTCATAGCGGAAACGCGGCAACGTGCCGCGGACCCAGATGTAAATAAACATGAAGGCGAACACACGCAAAGCAAACCAGAATACCGGCAGCAGCGACTGCACAATCGGCGGTCCGAAGACCGGCCCCGACCATCCGCCCAGGAACAAAATCGACGCCAGGCAGGCAACCGTCACCATGTTGGCGTACTCGGCCATGAAGAACATGGCGAACTTCATCGAACTGTACTCGGTATGGTATCCGGCGACCAGCTCGGTCTCCGCCTCCGGCAAATCGAAGGGGATGCGGTTGGTCTCCGCGTAGGCCGCCATGATGTAAATAAAGAAAGCGACAAACTGTCCCCTGAACAGATTCCATTTGGGAATGAAGCCCAGCCACGTGCCCGCTTGCGAGTCGACAATATCTCGCAGGCTGAAGCTGCCGGTATAGATGAGCACGCCGATCAGCGACAGGCCGAGAGCGATCTCGTAGCTCACCATCTGGGCCGAGGCGCGCAGGCCGCCGAGCATGGAATACTTGCTGTTCGAGGACCATCCCGCCAGCGCTACTCCGTACACGCCCACCGAGGTGACGCCCAAAATGATCAGCAGCCCAATGTTGACGTCGGCGATCTGCAGCGGTGTGTTAATGCTGCCCACCCTGATCCATGGACCAATCGGAATGACCGCGATCGAGGTCAGCGCCGTGGTCAAGGCGATGATCGGAGCCAGCATGTACAAAGGCTTATTGGCAAAAGGAGGTGTGATGTCTTCCTTAAAGATAAACTTTAAGCCGTCGGCAAGTGGCTGCCAGATGCCGAACGGCCCCACCCGCGACGGCCCCCAGCGGTTCTGGATGTGGCCAACCACCTTGCGTTCCAGCAACGTGGTATAGGCCACGGCCGTCAGCAGGATAGCGAGCGCGATCGCGATCTTGACCAGCGAAACCAGGATGTATGTTCCAATGCCCATGTCGCTAACAGTTCTCAGTCGTCAGTGAAATCGCTTTTCGCTTTTCACTAATTAGTAACTTGAAACGTTACTAACCACTATCCACTAGCCACTGTTCTCAATCCGCCGCGATCTCTTTGTCCGCCGGCTTCGCAGCATAGCGCTCCATCACGCTATTCAAGGTGGGCGAATATCGGCCCAGCGTGCCCGACGTGAATAGCGTGTCGTTCGACGGCAGCACGAGTTCGGGATGTCCCGAACCGGTGGCGCGGGTAATCTGCACCAATTGCGTGTGCTCGTCGTGTCCGCTGAGCAGCCCGAGCCGCGAGATGTCATACCCCGGAACCAGCCGCTGAATTTCGTCCAGCATTGCGGTCGGATCGTAAGGGCTCATCTTGGGTTCCAGGTTGCGCTCGGCGAGCCACACCGCATGGCGGTCGGCTTCGCCCGATTGCGCGCCCCGGCTCTGCCCCATGTCCGCACGCGTGCCTCCGCCGCCAAACGGCACCAGCTTGTGCACGTCGTATCCCATGCGATCGGCAATGCGGACAATGCACTCGAAATCGTTACGCACGCCCGCAAACTCGCCGGCCTTCTTCAGCATTTGCACATCGCCGCACGTGTTGGTGAAGGTCCCACCTTTTTCGTAGGCATTCGCGATGGGCAGCACGACATCAGCGATGCTGGCGGTTTCGGTGAGGAACATGTCCTGCACCACGACGAAGGCCTTCGACAGGGCGAAAGGATCGACGTTGTAGCGTGCGATGGGATTGGAGCCGACAACATACAGCGCCTTCAGCTTGCCTTCCTTGGCTGCGTCCATCATTTGCAGTAGGTTCAAGCCGGGCGACGTTGGAATTTCGTCAACCCAATCTTCGTGGAAGCTGGTCGCGCTGGTGACGGGAGCGTAGCCCGGCAGCATGTCGGGATAAAGACCCATATCGGCGGCGCCTCGCGAGTTGGCGTAATCGCCCAGGCAGATGAACTTTGCGCCCTGCGCCAGGCCGAAGTTGATCAGCGCCGTCACGTCGTTGCCGCGCAACTCCGAGCCGAAAATAACCACTAGATCCTTTTCGTTCTTCAGCGCTTCTCGCAACTGCGACAAAGCTTCGCGCGAGAGCTGAGGAGTGACAGCGGCGTCGGCGGCTGCGTCGTTTCCGGCGAGGAACTGCACCAGGCTGCCTTCGGAGCCGGGCGCGATCTGTGCGAACGCAGCGGCTTGGCGGCGCAATTTGATGGGATACGAATTGACTACATAGAGCTTGGCGCGATGCAGGCGGACGTTGGTGCGAATCTGCCACGCCAGCAGCGGATGCTGGTCGGTCGGATTGTTGCCGATCAGCAGGATCGCGGGGGCGTCGAAAACATCGCGCATCGAGGCCGTGGCATCGGCCTTGCCCGCCAGCGCCGAAGCAAAAGCCGGGAAGTCGGCGGTGCGATGATGGTCGATGTTATTGGTGCTGAGCACGAGGCGCGCGAACTTTTGCAGCAGGTAATTCTCTTCATTGCTGGTGCGGTTGGAGCCGATGATGCCGACGGCCGTTGGGCCGTCGCTGGCCAGCACTTGCTTGAACCGGGAAGCGATCCGGTCGAGCGCTTGTTCCCAGGTCGCAGCAACGAATTTGCCTTCGTGCTTGATGAGCGGCTGCTGGATGCGATCGCCGCTGTGGGCGAAGTCGAAGGCGTACCGCCCCTTGATGCAGAGGAAGTCGCCATTGATGCCGCTCTTGTCGCGGTTGTCGCCGCGCACAATCTCCATGCCGGTGTCGGCGCGGCGAACGCCCAGCGTGGTTTTGCAGCCGTCGCCGCAATGAGTACAGACGGTGCCGACATGCTTCATCTCCCACGGCCGCGTCTTGTAGCGATAAGCGCCCGAAGTGAGCGCGCCGACCGGGCAGATGTCGATGCACATGCCGCACTCTTCGCACTCCAGGTGATCTTCTTTGTTGGGCGCGATAATCGAGCTGGTGCCGCGGTTCTGAACGCCCAACGCCCAGACGTCCATGCCTTCGCCGCAAACCCGAATGCAGCGATAGCACAGGATGCAACGCGGACGGTCGAAGTACACCACCGGCGACCATTGCTGCTCGTCGCGGTGGTTCTTCAGGTCCATGAACTTCGATTCGGCCGCACCGTACTTGAAGGTCATGTCCTGCAATTCGCACTCGCCGCCGGCATCGCAAACCGGACAGTCGAGCGGATGGTTGGCGAGCACCAGTTCGAGCATGGCCTTGCGCGCCTGTTTGATCTTTTCGCTCTCGGTGGTGACCACCATGCCCTCAGCGACCGGCGTGGTGCACGCGGTCTGCAGCTTGGGCATCTTCTCGACTTCCACCAGGCACATGCGGCACGCGCCTTGCAGCGACAGTCCGGGGTAATAGCAGAAAGACGGCACCTCGATGCCCGTGCTCTTGCAGGCCTCAATGAGGAGGGTCCCCGCGGGAACCGTGAGTTTCTTGCCGTCAACAGTAATAGTTACATCAGCCATAAAACCAGCAATTAGCAACTAGCAATTAGCCAAATCAAAAAGCTGGGTGCCCCATCTTTTCGCCCGTTCTTGGTGCGAAAGGGTGGGAGACTATCTACACTAATGCCGCCTCCGCCGCCTTCTCGTACGGGCAGGGCTTGCCGTCGAGGTGGTCCTCAAATTCCTTACGAAATTTCTGAATGTACGAAATGATCGGCATCGCCGCCGCGTCACCCAGCGGACAGAAGGTGCGCCCCAGCATGTTCTCCGCCAGATACTTCAAGTTGTCGATGTCCTTGGCCACGCCGCCACCCGCATGGAACCGCGTCAGCGTCTTCTTCATCCAGTCGGTACCTTCACGGCAGGGGATGCACCAGCCGCAGCTCTCGTGCTGGTAAAACTTGGTCACGCGCAGCGCAAACCTCACAATGCACATCTGGTCGTCGAGCACGATCACGCCGCCGGAGCCGAGCATTGAACCCGCCTTCATCATCGAATCGAAATCCATGGCGACGTCGATTTCGTCCGCGGTGAGAATCTGCACCGACGATCCGCCGGGCACCACGCCCTTCAAGTTCCTTCCCTTGCTCATGCCGCCCGAGACGTCGTAGATCATCTTCTTCAGGTTGTAGCCCATGGGCAACTCGTACACGCCCGGCCTTTCCAGTTCCCCGCTCATGCAGAACAGGCGCGTCCCGCCATTTCTGGGTGTGCCCAGGTTGGCGAACCATTCGTCGCCGCCGAGAATAATGTGCGGCACGCTGGCCAGGGTTTCGGCATTGTTGATGACGGTGGGGCCGCCCCACAATCCGACGACCGCCGGAAAGGGAGGGCGGATGCGCGGTATGCCGCGCTTGCCTTCAAGCGATTCCATCAGCGCCGACTCTTCGCCGACTTCGTAAGCGCCCGCGCCGGAATGGGTAAAGATGTCGAGGTCAACGCCCGAGCCGAAGATGTTCTTGCCGATGAAGCCGCGCGCGTAGGCATCGGCCACGGCCTTCTCCATGATCTCGAGCAGGTAGCGATATTCGCCGCGCAAATAGATGTAGCCCGACTTGGCGCCGACAGCGAGCGCGGCAATCATCACGCCTTCGATGACGGCGTGGGGATCGTGCTCGAAGATCAGGCGGTCCTTGCAGGTGCCGGGCTCACTCTCGTCGCCATTGCACAGCACGTACTTCGGTTTGGCTGACTGCTTGGGCACGAACGACCATTTCAATCCAGTCGGAAAGCCAGCTCCGCCCCGGCCACGGAGATTCGACGCCTTCACTTCGTTGATGATGGCGTCCGCCCCCATCGAGATAGCTTTTTGCACGGCCTTGTAGCCGTCCAGCTCGAGATAGCGGTCGAGATTGGTCGCGCCCATGCCAAAGCGCTTGGAGACGACCTTGACCTCATCGGGATGGGAAACTAAGTACGCCATGAAATCCGCTCTTCGCTATTCGCCTTGAATCCGCCGTTTGCTGTTCGCCTTTCGCTTTTGCGCTCTTTCCCGCCCTCTGGCGAAAAGCGAAGAACGAATGGCGACAGGACTTACTGCTCTTCCTTCTTCTTCAACCCGTCAATCAGCTCGTCGATTTTCGCGGGCGTCAGGTTCTCATGAAACTCATAATTCATCATCAGCGCCGGCGCCCACGAGCACGCGCCGATGCACTCGACCTCCTCCAGAAGGAACAGCCCGTCGGGAGTCGATTCCTTGTTGCCGATACCCAGCTTCTTCTTGCAATGTTCAAAAATGTCGTCGGCCCCGCGCAAAAGGCAGCTCACATTGGTGCAGACCTGGAAGTTGTACTTGCCGACCGGGCGCGTGCGCAGCATCGAGTAATAGCTGATGACGTTGCGCACTTCCAGATCTGACAGTTCCGTGCGCTGCGCGATCTCGTGGATGGCCTCATCGGTCAGCGCGCCGACCTCGTCTTGGATGTAGAGCAGCATTGGAACCAGGACGGAGCGCTTGGTCGGATAGTGCGTGACCATCGTGGAGAAGCGCTGTTCGAGTTGGTCGGAAAATTTCATGTCTTAGCAATTAGCAATCAGCAATCAGCAATCAGTACCTAGCATTTGTCCCGAAGTGTTCAAGCTAGTTGCTAGCTGCTAATTGCTAATTGCTCACCTATCACAATCGCCCAGCACAATGTCGATGCTGCCAATGGCGGCGACCACGTCGGCGATCAGGCGGCCTTCGCACATCTTGCGCAACGCTTGCAAATTGGCAAACGACGGCGAGCGCATGTGCACGCGGTACGGCTTGGCGGTGCCATCGCTCACCACGTAGTAGCCCATCTCGCCGCGCGGCGACTCGATCGGCATGTACACTTCGCCCTCCGGCACGGTGAATCCCTCGGTCACGATCTTAAAGTGATAGATGAGCGCTTCCATCTGCGTCTTCATCTTCTCGCGGTCCGGCAACACCACATGCGGAGCGTCAGCCTTCACCGAGCCTTCGGGAATTCCTTCCAATGCCTGCTTCACGATCTTCTGCGACTCGCGCAGCTCCTGCACCCGCACTACGTACCGCGCGAAAACATCGCCATCGTGCGACACCGGAACGTTGAACTGGAATTTTTCGTAGCCGCTATACGGCTTGTCGCGCCGCAGATCAACATCAACGCCGCTGGCCCGCAGCGTCGGCCCGGTGGCGCACAAGGCGATGGCATCTTCCCCCGACAGACAGGCGATGCCCTTGGTGCGTCCCGTCCAAATGGGATTGCTGGTCAACAGGCTCTCGTACTCGTCGATGTTCGGGGGAAAGCGATCGTTAAAATTCTTGACCCGGTCGAAGAAGCCGAGCGGCGGTTCCAGCGCCAGCCCGCCAATGCGGAAGTACGAGGTCATCATGCGCTGCCCCGAAACCGCCTCAAACAGGCGCAGCACGTCTTCGCGTTCGCGAAAGCAATACAGGAAGACCGTCATGGCGCCGATGTCCATGGCGTGGGTGCCCAGCCACACCAGATGCGAGTTGATGCGGGTCAGCTCGTTCAACATGACGCGAATCCACTGCGCCTTGGGCGGGATTTCCAGCCCCAGCAACTTCTCCACCGCCAGGCAGTACGCCAGATTGTTGGTCATGGGGCAGAGATAGTCGATGCGGTCGGTCAAGGGCACGACCTGCTGGTAAAACTTGGCTTCGCAGGTCTTCTCGATACCAGTATGCAGATACCCAATGTCGGGCATGATGCGCACGATGGTCTCGCCGTCAATTTCCAGCAGCAACCGGAGCACGCCATGGGTCGAGGGGTGTTGCGGACCCATGTTCAGGACCATCGTCTTGTCGTCAGACGGATCCAGCACCGGGGTTGGAGTCATGTGGACCATGATTAGCGGTAGCCCTCGACGGGATAATCTTTGCGCAGCGGATGCCCTTCCCAATCCTCGGGCATCATGATGCGCTTCAGATTGGGGTGCTCGTCGAAGCGAACGCCGAACAGGTCGAAGACTTCGCGCTCGAAGAAATTTGCGCCCGGCCAGATGGGCACCAGCGAGTCCAGGCTGGCATCTTCACCGGAAATCCTCACCTTCAGGCGCAGGTAAGTCTTGTTGGGAATGGAAAATAGCTGGTAAACGACCTCGAAGCGCGGGTCCTTGGGATACCAGTCCACGCAGGTGATGTCAGCCAAGGCGTTGTACTGCAACTGAGGATCGTTCTTCAGCGTGAGACAGGCCTCGCGCAGCGAGGTGCGGTCCACCCAGATGGTGAGCTCGTTGCGGTCGAACTTCGCGCCCGTAACCGCGCCAGTGTTCCACGCCAGCAGGCGCGCCAGTTCAGGACGATCTTTCAGTTGCTCGATGTCGGTGATCGCCGGCTGCAGTGCCATCCCTCAAATCCTCTCGGCCTTGGCTTGTTTGTTCCAATCGAGCACGCCCTTCTTCCAGCAATACCAGTAACCGGCGAGCACGATGCCGATGTACACCAGCATCTCCCAGAACCAGAACATGCCCAAACCGGTGGATTTCAGGTCGCGCTGCACCACCGCCCAGGGGTAGAGGAATACGGCCTCCACGTCGAAGAGGATGAACAGCATCGCCACCAGGTAGAACTTCACGGTGAAGCGTTGCCGGGCATTGCCGACCGGCTCCATGCCGCACTCGTAGGGTGACATCTTGGATTTGTTGTACTTGTGCGGGCCGATGAAATAGGAGAGCAGCACAATCGCCGTGGCCAAACCTCCGGCGATCAGGACGTGGATCAACAACGGCAGATAGCGTGCGAAATAGAAGTCCGGCATGATTGCGCAAGCACTCAGAAACTCTCGAGCAAGTGCAGGTAAACATTTGAGTTTAGTGATCGTTAACGCTGATTGTCAACCGCGCGAAAGGGCTGTTCATCGGCAATTCATAAAGCGGAAGTTTCGAGTTTCAAGTTTCAAGTCGGGGAGCAGCATTTGGCAGTTGGCATTTAGCAAGCGGCATTTAGCGCGCGGCAGTTGCCAAAGCGATACGGCAGCCTCGCGATGCCTCTTGACCTGTGCAAAGGGAAAGATAACCCTCTATGCCGACTTGAAACTGGAAACTTGAAACTCGAAACTGCTTCTAGCCCCCGCCGACAAAGTGCACAATCTCCAGACGATCGCCGTCCTCGAGAGTTGTCTCTGGCCATTGCGAGCGGGAGACGATCTCGCGGTTCAGTTCAACAGCGACGCGGTCGCCCTTCATCCCAAGTTGCTCGATCAGTTCTGCCAGCGACAGGGAGTCGGCAAAGCTTTTTTCGTCACCATTGATGAATAAGCGCATGGAGACAGTTTCAAGTTTCGAGTTGCAAGTTGCAAGTCAAGAGTGGGGATGGATTATTGCAGCTCAGCTAGTCGGCGGCGGCCACGGGCTCGGCCGGCCAATCGGCCACCGCCGCTTCGTCGAGAGTAACTTCCTCGGCGTAGGTGGGATCGCGCAGAATGCGAGAGACGATGGCGGTGTGCATGGCGTGTCCGGCGCGATCGGCTTTGACGTAGCCGAGAATGTGCTTGCCGAACAAGGCAAGATCACCGATGAGGTCCAGCACCTTGTGGCGCACAAACTCGTCGTCGTAGCGCAGCGGTGGGTTGTCAATGCCTGCGGAGGTGAGCACGATGCAGTTCTCGCGCGAGGCGCCGCGAATGAGGCCCATGTTCAGCATGGCGTGCTGCTGATCGAGGAAACCGAACGTCCGCGCCGACGCGATCTGTTTCACGTAGCTGCCATTGGAAAGCGCGACCTGAAATCTCTCGCTGCCAATCAGCGGGTGCGGAAAGTCAATGGCGTAGCTGACGGAATATCGCTCCGCCGGATAGACGCCGATGAACTTGTCGCCTTCGCGCATTTCATAGGGACGCAGAATCTTGAGATACACGCGTTTGCGCCGTTGCTGGCGCAAGCCCGCCTTGGCGATCATCTCCACGAACGGCAGCGCGCTGCCATCCAGAATGGGCAGTTCCAGGTTGTCGAGCTCCACGATCGCATTGTCCACACCCATTCCGATGAATGCCGACAGCAGGTGCTCGGTGGTGGAGATGAGCACGCCCTTCTTCATCAAGCTGGTGGCGTAACTGACCTTCGCAACATTGCGACTGATGGCTTCCACTTCAAAGTTGTCGAGGTCGATGCGACGAAAGACGATGCCGGTGCCGGTGGGGGCAGGCAGGATGCGCAGATTGACCGGCGCTCCGCTATGCAGACCGACGCCGCTGCATTCGGCAGGATTGCGAGTTGTTCGTTCGTAGAGCAAAGAGTAAAGAACGTTGTTCTTTCGTAGAGCAAAGAGCAAAGACTACAAAGAGTGACGACAGCGCGGCAGATAAGATTACAAGTTCCAGCAAGCCTGCGGTTGTTGTATTTCTACCACAGATGGTGTCTGGATAAGCACTCTACCGCAGAGGCATAGTCTGCTCGCCTCTGAACTAAATATCTTGTATTTAATAACTTAGACAACATTTAACAAGAATTAACACTCGGGGATAACCAGAACCAGATCGAGGTTTACTGAAAGAATTCCGCTGGCGTCGCGGTCCAAGATAAGTGGCGACGCCCGCTGCGCGGCCCGGATAAATCTCCTTACTTTACCCGGCGCTTGACCACCCCAACCCACGCAAAGGCGGCGTGGCCTGGGGGCCCCGATACGCGCCCGGCTCAAACCAAAGCCGCCGCTGCGCGGCTGTTTTGCCGACAGCGATCCGGTTGGGATGAACTTTTGCAGGAGTGTAGATAGAATGCTTCCTTCCGGTCGATTTCAAGAATCTGGCACATCGACTGGCCTAAACGGCAGAACGGCGCAGAAGAGAGGGAGGAGACTCCATGATTGTTGGTGTTCCCCGTGAGAGCTTTCCGGGGGAGCGGCGCGTAGCACTTATACCTGCGGTGATCCCGAGTTATACCAAGGTTGGGGTGGAAGTATGGGTCGAAGCCGGAGCTGGCTTGGAAGCCGGCTACCCCGACGCGCAATACATTGATAAGGGCGCAAAGATTGTCGCCACGCGCGAGGAAGCATTCCGCGCCGATGTGGTGGTGCAAGTCCTGTGCTACGGATCGAATGACAAAACTGGCGCTGCGGATTTGCCCCTGCTCCACCGCGGTCAAGCTTTGATCGGATTCCTCCGGCCACTCGGTGACATTCAAAGCGTTCAGGCAATTGCCCAGACCGGCGTCTCAGCTTTTTCGGTTGAGCTGATGCCCCGCATCACGCGTGCGCAAAGTATGGACGCGCTCTCCTCCATGTCCACCATCGCCGGCTACAAGGCGGTGGTGATTGCCGCTGACACGCTGCCCCGGATCTTTCCCATGCTAACCACTGCGGCTGGAACCATTACGCCATCGCGAGTGCTGGTGATTGGCGCCGGCGTTGCCGGTTTGCAGGCCATCGCCACCGCCCGCCGATTGGGCGCGGTGGTGTCGGCTTACGATTTGCGCCCCGCCGTCAAGGAGCAAGTCCACAGTTTGGGTGGGCGCTTTGTGGAACTTCCCATCGAGGCGGCCGATGCCCAGGATGCCGGCGGCTACGCCAAGGCGCAGGACGAATCGTTTTATCAGCGGCAGCGCGAATTGCTGGGCAAGGTAGTCGCCGAGAGCGACGTTGTAATCACGACGGCAGTGGTCCCGGGAAAGAAGTCGCCGGTGCTGGTGACCAAGGAGATGGTGGCCGGCATGGCGCCAGGCTCCGTCATCGTAGACCTGGCGGCGGAACGGGGAGGCAACTGCGAGCTGACACAGACGGCGGAGCAGGTGGTCGAGCACGGTGTCACCATTATGGGAGCCATCAACCTGGCCAGCACGGTCCCCTATCATGCCAGCCAGATGTACAGCAAGAATGTTACGAACTTCCTGTTGCACATGGTGAAGGATGGAAAACTTGTGCTGGATTTGCAAGATGAAATCACTCGCAGCACTCTGATCACCCAGGGAGGTGAAGTGGTGAACCCACGAGTGCGGGAGTTCTACTCGCTGCCCGCCCTGGTCTCGCAATCGAAGGAGGCAAGTTAATGGTCAAGGCTGACCTGATCAACAGCCTGTACGTTTTTATACTCGCGGCGTTTATCGGATTTGAAGTGATTCGCCGGGTATCGCCGCTGCTGCACACCCCGTTGATGTCGCTGACCAATGCATTAGATGCGATTGCGGTGGTCGGCGCCATCATCCTCGCGGGCGAGCACAAGACCACGCTGGCAACGGTGCTGGGCACGATCGCCATCGTCGCTGCCACCAGCAACGCCGTGGGCGGCTTCATCATCACCGACCGAATGCTCAAGATGTTCAAATCCAGCCGGACGCAAAAGCCATGATCCCAGGGAGCGAATACCTCATTGAAGTTACCTACATCATCGCTGCCGTCCTCTTCATCCTCTCGCTGAAGTGGCTGAGTTCGCCGACTACCGCGCGGCATGGCGTTTGGGCGGGCGAAGTGGGAATGGTGCTGGCGGTTGCCGGCACACTTCTGTATCACGGCATCGTGGACTACAAGTGGCTCGCCATTGGACTGGTCCTGGGCGCAATCATTGGTGTCCCTCTCGGTAACGTCGGAATGACCGCGGTACCGCAGCGAACTGCGCTGAGTCATGCCTTCGGCGCGCTTTGCGTAACCCTGGTGGGGACCGCCGAGTTCTACCTGCGCGCCCCCAATGTTCCTCCGTTCGTGATGTCGGTGCTTTCGCTGGAAGTTATTCTCGGCGGCCTCACCGTCACCGGCAGCTTGATGGCCGCGGGCAAGCTTCAGGAAATTCTGCCGCAGCGGCCAATCACCTATAAGGGGCAGAACTTCGTCAACCTGACGATGCTGGCGATTGCGGTCGCCATCGCCGTTCGCCTCGTGCTGCATCCCGAGGCCATGGTCTTGTATCCGTTCATGGTGGGAATCGCGCTAGTCTTCGGCGTGATGATGATCGTCCCCATTGGCGGCGCCGACATGCCGACCGTGATCTCGCTGCTGAATTCCTATGCCGGACTTTCCGCCGCGGCCATGGGTTTCGTTCTCAATAGCAAGCTTCTGATCGTGGCAGGCTCGCTCGACGGAGCGTCGGGCTTCATTCTTTCCGTCAACATGTCGAAGGCGATGAACCGGTCGTTTAGCAATGTCCTGTTCGGAGCGTTCGGACAAGTACAGACTTCAGCCGCTGCCGCAGTCGAGGCCCGCCCCGTACACAGTGCAACTCCCGAAGAGGCTGCTGCGATCCTCTCGGCTGCGGACAAAGTCGTCATCGTTCCCGGTTATGGCATGGCGGTGGCGCAGGCGCAGCACAAGGTCCGCGAACTGTATGACGTGCTGACCAAAAAGGGCGTGGACGTGAAATTCGGCATTCACCCGGTCGCCGGCCGCATGCCCGGGCACATGAACGTGTTGCTGGCGGAAGCCGACATTCCCTACGACAAGCTGATGGACATGGATGAGGCCAATCCAGATTTTCCGCAGACGGATGTCGCGCTGGTGATCGGCGCCAACGACGTCACCAATCCGGCCGCGCGCACCGACGTGGGAAGTCCGATCTACGGCATGCCGATTCTGGACGTGGACAAGGCCCGTACGGTCATGGTGATCAAGCGCAGCATGAGTCCGGGATTTGCCGGGATCGACAATCCGCTCTACTACCTCGACAACACACTCATGCTGTTCGGCGATGCGAAAGCGTTCGTCGGCTCCATCGTGCGCGAGCTTACCGGCGGAGGCGGCCACGGTTAGCGGCCCGGAACTTCGCGGCCGGGTGTAGCGTATTTACAGAGAGGAGAAATTATGCTGACCTTCCTTCTGTGGTGCATCCTATTGTTCTTTTGCTGGCCGTTGGCGCTGCTCGTGCTGGTGCTTTACCCGTTGGTATGGTTGTTTCTATTGCCGTTCCGGCTCCTGGGATTTGCCGTCGAAGGAGTGTTGGAATTGTTGAAGGCCATCATCCTGCTTCCAGCGCGCGTATTGCGCGGACCGCACCGCGCTTGGTGAGAATTGATCTTCCCGCAGACATACATGAAATGAAAGAAACCCGGAGCTCCCCGACCCCGGGTTTCTTTGTTCGTGGCGCTACAACTACCTCATTGCAACGATCACAGTTTCGGGCGCGTTGGGAAGACCGTTGCGCGCCATCTTCACTTCCTTCTCCAGCTTCGACTCGGTAAGCGCGATGCCGTAGTGGCTGTCGCCGTACCAGATTTCGCTCAGGAAGTCCCGGTCGGCGGATTGAATTTGGTTTACAGCCGCTCCGTGGCCCGTTCTTAGTGCCGGCAGCTTGCTGTGACGCATTGCGATATTGCAACCTTGATGCCAAGCCAGCAGCGGGCCGCAGATGGCCATCCTTCTCCGTTGTTTCCAGCGACTTGCATTGGCGGAGTAAGACGCACCCACCTTGGGTCGCTGCATTGGGTGGCTTGGCGTATCCGAAGGGATAGGCCCGACTATCCATTGTGTTAGCCGGCCATGCGATTTTCATTCCGTGGATTCGCCAAGACTGGGCTAAACTAGCAGCCCGGAGGCAGTCCGTGGACTCCAGGGTCGTGGTGATATCCGGCGCGGCGAAAGGTACTGTGGTGCGGCTGACTGCCAGCCAGTTCTTGGTGGGCCGCGACTCCAGCAACCACTTATGCCTGCACGACCGCGCGGTGTCGCGGAAGCATTTCTCCATCAGCGAAACTGACGCGGCCTTCCATTTGGTTGACCTGGATAGCCACAACGGGACCTTCGTGAACAGCATACCGGTACGGCGAAAGCTGCTGGGTCATGGAGACACGATTCGGGTTGGCCATTGCGAGCTGGTGTTTCTAATCGGAGAAGACGACAGTTTGATTTCGCGGATGGTGCAGTTTCGGGATGAGGCGCCGGGCGATCTTCTAACCACCACGAGTACAAATCTTTTACCATCTGACTCGAACTTCGGCACCGACGTTGGCCGGATGGCGCGCGATCTGGATGCCCTGTTCAAGGTCGCCAGCATCATTAATTCCATCCGCGACCTGGAGACCCTGCAGCGGCGGCTTCTGGAACTGATTTGCGAAGTAGTTCCGGCCGATTCCGCCGCGGTCGTAATCACCCGCCAGGCTGATGCCGATCCCAGCTCGAGTTGTACCTGGAACCGTAAAGCCGGCGATTCCCCTCCCCTGGAGATCCGTCGGGAAATTGTGCAGCGCGCGCTGTGGGAGCGCTCGGCCATTATCAGCAGGCCCTCGGCTCAATCGCGCAACGCGGAGAGCGTTCTCTGCGTGCCGCTGGCCGCAGTGGAAAGCACGATAGGAGTTCTGTACCTGATTGCGCACGGCGCGGGAAAAAGATTTGAAGAGGACCACGTAAACTTTCTCACCTCCATCGCCGGAATCGCTGCGGTCACCTTGGAGAACGTTCTTGCCTTGGAGGCCTTGCGCAGCGAAAATCGCCGGCTGCAAACTGAGTTGGACCTGGGCGGCGTCATTGTGGGCGAGAGCGATTCCATGCGAAAGGTGCAGGAGTTCATCGCCAAGGTGGCCGACGGCGATTCCGCCATTCTTATTCGCGGGGAAAGCGGTACGGGCAAGGAACTGGTGGCGCGCGCCATCCATTACAACAGCCAGCGCGCTGGCAAGCCGTTCGTCGCCATCAACTGCGCCGCCATTCCCGAGGCCCTGCTGGAAAGCGAATTATTCGGCCACGAAAAGGGCGCCTTCACGGGCGCGATTGCCACCAAGAAGGGCAAGCTGGAAGTGGCCGAAGGCGGCACGGTTTTTCTCGACGAAGTCGGCGAACTTTCCCCTCCACTGCAAGCCAAGCTGCTGCGGGTCTTGCAACAGCGCGAATTCGAGCGCGTGGGAAGCACCCGCAGCCTTAAGTTCGATGCCCGAGTGCTGACAGCCACTAATAAGGACCTGGAACAGGCCATCAAGGACCGCGAGTTCCGCCAGGACCTCTACTACCGCCTGAACGTAGTCTCGATGGTGGTCCCTCCGTTGCGGGAACGTCCGGATGACATTCCGCTGCTGGCCATTTACTTCGCCGCCAAATATGCGGAGAAATGCAAACGGCCGCTCAAAGGCATTTCCCCGGAGGCGCGGGCGTTGCTCATGGCCTATCGCTGGCCGGGCAATGTGCGCGAACTGGAGAATGCCATCGAACACGCCATGGTGTTGGGCCTGACAGATGAAATTCTTCCCGATGATTTACCCGCAGCCCTGATGGAAGTGCGGCCGGCGGAGCGTAACGCCGTCCACTATCATGCCCGAGTCAACCAGCTCAAGCGGCAATTGATCATTGACGCGGTAGCGCAAACCAAGGGCAATTACACGGAGGCCGCCAAACTGCTCGGGCTTCATCCCAACTATCTGCACCGGCTGATCCGGAACCTGGATGTCAAGGGAGAGCTGAACGGCCAGTGAACGTGGGCGGCAGTCGGCTGATGGTGACGGAGGAATACGGAAAGACTTTGGGCGATCAGGCATGCGCCGTATGTGGCCAAGTTCCCATTTGACAGCGGCCAACAGCGTGCTACAGTCTGTACGGCTCACGATTTCACTCTGTAAAGGAGGATTAAATGTCTCTGCACCGGGGTCGTTTCGTAGTCGTTCTTGCTTTGTCTCTGGTGGTCGTTTTTTCGGGTTGCCACAAGCCTGGGATGGCGGGGGCACAGTCAATCGTGCTTACCGCTCCTAACGGCAACTGTCTTCAGAATGGCGCTGCTGGCCTGGTCCAGATCGATTCGACCGGCGCCTGCTTTGCGGGCGCGAGCCCGGGCACGGCCGTTGCGGTACAGCTTCCAGCCAATTGCCCATTTGCATCTTGCAGCTTCCCGACCGCTACAGGATCGCTGTGTACCGGGACTGTGAATGCGGGTACACCCGCTGGCACTAGCTGGGTCTATACCTCGATCACTATTGGCGGCAACGCCTGCCTTGTGGGAACTAATGGCCTGATCATGAAGTAACGAGTGGGTTCAGGGATTTTGGGCCAGCGACTGGAACTGCTGGTTCTGTTGCAGATTCTGAAAATCTGGCGTACCCCTGACGATGGCGCGCGAGTAGCCAGCGTCGACGGCTTTCTTCAGGGACGCAAGGGCCTGCTCGGTCTGGTCGAAGTGGTTGTAAACAATGGCCGCCCGAAACAGCACCTCGCCCTTGGAGGGAGAAATTTGCAGAGCCTTTTGCAGGTAGTCAAACGCTGTCGGGCGGTCATTCAGCATGGCTGAATAGTTGGCCACGTAACCCAGGATTTCGGCATCCCGGGGATTCACCTGCAGCTTGGAAAGCGCGATCGAGATGGCTTGGCGATACTTTGCCGGCGCCAGTGCACGCTGCTCCGGACTCCAGTAGAGCGCATCGCCCAGATTGCCCCAAATCTGCCAATAGCTGTTGTCCAGCTTCAGGGCTTGTTCCAGGGCTGCGATAGCCTCTGGATAACGGTGCATCAAGATATACGCATAGCCAAGGTTGTTGCAGGCATCCGGGCTGGGGCGCAGATCAATCGAGCGTTTGAAAGCGTCGATCGCATCCTGATAACGGCCTTCCGTGACGTAAATGCCGCCGAGGGTTAAGTATCCGTTGTAGTTGTCTGGCGCCAGCTCAGTCGCCTTCTTGAACATGGCGGCCGCATCGGCATAGCGCGCCTGGCTATAGTAGAACAGTCCCATCCAGCTATACCCACCCCAGTAATTGGGACGCAGATCGATGGCCTTCTTGTAGGTTGCTTCCGCCGAGGCGAAATTACCGACATTGGTATAGGCCAGCGCCAGACCGCGCAGCGCTTCTTCGCTGCCAGAATTCGAAGCTACCGCGCGCTGGAATTCCTGCACGGCTTGCTCATACTTTCCTGTCCCATTCAACGCATTGCCCAGGCAGACATGCCCTTCCACCAGGTCGCGATTAAGGGACAAAGACTTCTCACAATTGCGTGAGGCGTTGTCGATCCAGTCCTTGCTCTTATTGAACTGCTGGTAACCGGTCCAATAGGCGTTTCCCAATGCGGCATACGCCAGCGCATAGTTTGGGTCTATCTTCAGCGCCTGCCTGAAGGCCGCGATCGCGCTATCAATGTTCTCCGGCTTCTCATATTCCTGCAAATATCCGCGGCCCTGTATGTACGCTTCGTAGGCAGCAGGCTGGGTATCCTGGCGAACGTTCAACTTTTGGCGTTGTTCCGGTTTGATCTGCGCCGGCAGCATGTCCAGGGTCTCGCTGACCACGCGGTCCTGCAGCCCGAAGGTGTCGCCGGCATCCACGGTCATGCTGCGGGCCGCGATCTGCCGATGGGTCTTGGAGTCAACCAGATAGCAGTTGATGCGTATGGTCTGGCCGGAGCGCTGCAGGCTGCTCTCCAGGACCAAATCGGTACCGAACTCGCGGCGAGCGTCTTCGGCGGTCTTTACTCCCTGGTCGCGCAGGTCGCGCGGCGACACTACCTGGATGGCATCCGTGCTGCTGGCCTGGACAAGCTCGGCGGTAAGGGTTTCGGTCAACCCCAGACCGAGGGCGCTGGTCGCCGGGTCCTGACCTACCGTGTCGAAGGGCAACACCGCCATGATCCGCTGCTGGGTTGAGGTAGAGGTTGGCCACCAGCGCTTGACGCCATATCCCGCCGCGATTCCTGCCAGCAATACACATGCCAGGATCAATGCAGCCTTTCGATTGCGGGCCTTGCGCTGAACTGCGAAAACTTTGGTGCGACGGACCGTCTCCGTGGCTAACTCATCGCCGGAGTGGATCCGGGTAAGGTCGGCCCGCAACTCCCGCGCCGTCTGATAGCGCAAAGCGGGGTCCCTGTCCAACGCCTTCAGGATCACCATTTCTAAAGCGGCCGAAACCTCAGGATTGATCAGACAAGGCCGCACCGGATCGTAATGCAGAATGGCATCGATCAGCAGCGACGGCTGACGATCGGGAAAGGCACGCTTGCCCGTCGCCATTTCATAAAGCACCGTGCCCGCCGCCCAGATGTCGGAGCGGGCATCGGCAGGTTCAGCCCGCAACAACTCGGGCGCCATGTAGGGCAAGGTTCCGGTAACCGAGAGACTGGTGTTGAGGTTGGCCGTCTCCGCCAGTTCTATGGGTTCAACCAGCTTGGCCAGGCCAAAGTCGAGAATTTTCAACTGGCCGTCGGGGTTGATCCGAAGATTTCCCGGCTTGAGGTCGCGATGGATGACATTCTCGCGATGCGCCGCTTCCAATCCGCGCGCCATCTGTATGCCCAATTCCAGCACTTCCTTCTGCGGAAGCGGCTGCTGGCCGAGCATCTGGTCCAGATTGACCCCGGGAATGTATTCCGTGACAAGGTAGTCAATGCCACGTTCCTGCCCGAAGTCGAAGGCCATGGCGATGTTGGAATGACTCAGCTTGCCAACCGCCAGCGCCTCCGTGCGGAACTGTTTGCGGGCGGCATCGTCGGCGAACAGTCCAGGGGGCAGGATCTTGACCGCGACGTCGCGCTGCAATTGTTCATCATGGGCGCGAAAGACCACACCCATGCCCCCGGCGCCGATCTGCTCGATTAGCCGGTAGTGCCCCAACACCTGGCCGCTGCTGGGAGCTTGAATTGCCATTGCTCCGGATATTAGGGCAGCGGGGATAGGCCGTCAATGGCGCGCACCCTGTGGCGAAGTGAGGCCTTTCTGGCTTTTAGCGGCAAGCGCGGGAATCGCTGACGGATTCCAGCCGTCAGACTTTGAGGAAAATTCTTCGTCGATACATCCACCAGATAGGCAGAAAACATAGTCCGACTATGGTAAGCGAGTACAGCAGTGATGCCGCGGCGGGAGACAATCCACGCGCGAAGCAATGCTGGAAGAGGTAGTCCTGCCAACGCATCGGCACTCCCACCAGCTCCGACAAAACGTACGCGGCAATGGCGTTCGTGCCGAAGATGACGAGAGGTGTGGTCCACCAGCCGCGATGCTGGTGTATGTCCGCGATCCCGTAACAGATGGCCAGGCCAAGCAGCGCGCATCCCGCCGTAAACAGCACATACGAGCTGGTCCACAGGTTCTTGTTGATGGGAAACCAGATGCTCCAAACTTCCCCGGCAACCAGCGCAATCGCACCCGCGGCGAACATTCTCGCCATCTTTTGCAATCGACTGTGATTCGAGCCCAGCCACTGCCCAGTCAGAACGCCGCAGAGCGTTGTCGCAATCGCCGGCAAGGTACTGAGCACGCCCTCGGGATCGCGCGTTCCCTCGTACAGATGGCCCATCATCAGCTTCCGGTCGAGGTATGCCGCAAGGTTGGCGTTGGGATCAAGAAAGGGCATGTCGCGGCCAGGCACTCCGTATCCGGGAACCGGTACATATCGCATCAGCGACCAGTAACCCGCCAGCAGGGCTGCAATCCATAGCGCGCGCGCATAGGTCTTGCAGTAAAGCGTAATCATCGCGGCGGCAAAATAGGCGAGCGCAATGCGTTGCAAGATGCCGGGGATTCTCCATGTCGCGAGATGGAACGAGGGAAGTCCATTCAACAGCAGTCCGAGAGCGAAGATCGTCAGGCTACGCTTCAACGCGTGCCAGACCAGCGATCGAGTGGAATCCCCGCGTCTCAGTCGCGATCGAAAGGAAAGCACGAGCGAAACGCCGACAATAAAGAGGAAGAAGGGAAAAATCAGGTCGGTTGGGGTCCACCCGTTCCATTTCGCGTGCCGAAGCGGCCCATAGGAAGCACCGTTTCCCGGGTTGTTGACCAGGATCATGGCCGCGATGGTGGCGCCGCGAAAGACGTCCAGCGAGACCAGCCGCGCCGACGTTTCTGGCGCCTTCCCGATTTCCGTTGAAACCGCAATACTAGTTGCAGTCATAAGCGGACGCGACCGGCCTTAGACAATCTTGAAGCTGAACTTTATGACAGTGGACTGGCTTGCGTCGAGATCAATTCACGTTCTTGTGCCTGTGTGTGCGCGATTCGTTCAAGCTTGAAAGTCGTCCCTTTCGGCGGCGAAGACGGGTTTCTGTTTGTACTGTCCGAAATTGGACATTACAATCCGTGGGGGGACATAGCCCCTCGTTCCACAAAATGCATGACTCCCTTAACCCACTGAGAACGCGAGAACTAATGTCGACTGACAATGGTTCCCCAGTTGCACTTACGAAGGCGTAATGGATATCGCCCGTCCTGAATTGAAGCGTCAAAAGCGCCGCCGGCAGATCCTGTGGGCCAGTATTGCGCTCGTGGTATTGATCGGCGTCACTGTCGGCATCTCGCGGCTGAAGCCCGCCGCGCCGACCGTTGATCGCAGCACCATTTGGACTGACACCGTGAAGCGGGGCTCCATGCTCCGCCAAGTGCGCGGTTTGGGTACTCTGATTCCCAGTCATGAAGATGTCCGGCAAATTCCTGCCGAGACTGAAGCCACGGTCATCCGAATCGTTAAACTTCCCGGATCGTTGGTTGAACCTAACACCGTCTTAGTGGAGATGAGTAATCCTCAACTCGAGCAAGAGGCGCTGGACGCACAGTTGCAGGTGAAGGCGGCCGAAGCCGAGTACCAGAGCCTGAAGGTAAAGCTCGACAGCGATCTGATGACACAAAAAGCTGGAGCCGCCACGGTCAACGCCGATTACGCCGAGGCGCAGCGTCAGGCACAGACCGATAAAGCACTCTATGACCTTGGTGTGATCTCCGGCTTGGCCGCCAAGGCTTCCGCGGGCAAGGCCCAGGAACTGGTCACACGCAACGACATCGAAGATCAGCGTTTGCAGATTAATCAGAAAGCAATCGCGTCCCAGTTGGCCGTGCAACAAGCCAAGGTGGAACAAATGCGCGCCCTAGCCGACCTCAAGCAGAAACAAATGCAGCGCCTGAAGGTACAGGCCGGGGTTGCGGGCGTCCTGGTGGACTTGCCGTTGCAGGTCGGTCAGCACGTGCTCCCGGGAGCTGAGCTGGCAAGGATTGTGCAACCGAATCACCTCATGGCTGAACTGAAGATTCCGGAGACGCAAGCGCGTGATGTCCAGATCGGCGAGCCCGCATCGGTGGACACCCACAACGGCGTGATACCCGGTGAAGTAAGCCGCGTCGACCCCGGCGTGCAGAATGGCACAGTAACGGTCGATGTGAAGTTGACCGGAGAATTACCCAAAGGCGCGCGCCCCGATCTGAGCGTGGATGGCACCATCGACCTGGAGCGACTGGAGAACGTGCTCTACGTAGGGCGTCCGGCTTTCGGTCAGGAAACCAGTACGGTTTCCATGTTCAAGCTTGATCCCGACGGCAAGGCAGCGACGCGTGTGCAGGTGAAGACCGGGCGCGCCTCGGTAAACCTCATTCAAATCGAATCCGGACTGCATGAGGGCGATACGGTCATTCTTTCCGATATGTCGCGGTGGGACAACACCGACCGCGTACGGCTGGAGTAGGGAACAGTGATCATCACAGAATGGAAGACAACATGAGCGATGCAGCAACCCCGCTAATTGAGATTGAAAATCTCACCAAGGTTTTTTACACCGATGAAGTCGAGACCCACGCCCTGGCTGGCGTTCATCTCATGGTGCGCAAAGGCGAGTATGTCGCCATGTCCGGGCCCTCAGGTTGCGGCAAGTCAACCTTGCTCTCCATCATCGGGCTGCTCGACACGCCGACTGCCGGCGACTACAAACTCAACGGGCAGCCGGTCGCGAACCTGGATTTCGCCGATCGCTCGCGTATTCGCAATCGCGAAATCGGGTTCATCTTCCAGAGCTTTAACCTCATCGGCGATCTCACGGTGTACGAAAACGTCGAGCTGCCGCTGACCTATCGCGACGGCATGCCCGCGGCCGAGCGCAAACGGCGGGTGGTGGAATCGCTGGAGCGCGTCGGCATGGCCCACCGGCTGCGGCATTATCCCTCGCAATTGTCAGGCGGTCAGCAGCAGCGTGTCGCCGTAGCACGAGCGTTGGCCGGTTCGCCTTCCATCCTGCTGGCCGACGAGCCTACCGGAAACCTGGACTCGCGCAATGGCGAAGCGGTGATGGAGTTGCTGCAAAAACTCCATCGTGAAGGCGCTACCATCTGCATGGTGACCCACGATCCTCGTTTCGCCGCGCATGCAGAGCGCGAAATCCATTTGTTTGACGGCAAAGTTGTCGCCGAGGAAGAGCTGCGCAGGCTGATGCAGGAGACGCAGTGAGCAATTAGCAGCTAGCAATTAGTGCTTGGGGAATGCCAATCGAGATCCTACGCTGGATTGCTAATCACTAATTGCTAGTTGCTGGTTGCTAACCATCATGATCCAACTCAACAATGTCGAACGCAGCTACAAAACCGGCGCAGGGCAGACCTGGGTATTGCGCCGGGTTGGCCTCACGATCCGGGAAGGCGAATTTGTCACCGTCATGGGGCCGTCGGGCGCGGGCAAGTCATCGCTGCTGAACGTGCTCGCTCTGCTCGACGATCAATGGGCGGGCGAGTACTGGTTTCGCGAGGCGGCCGTGCACGCGATGAAGCGCAAAGAGCGCGCCGAACTGGCCAAACGCAATATCGGGATGGTCTTTCAGAGCTATCACCTGCTTGACGACTTGACGGTGCAGGAGAACATCGATCTTCCGCTGTCGTACAAGGACATTCCGCGCAGTCAGAGACAAGGCATGGTGGCCGAAACGCTCGACCATTTTCAGATCGTCGCCAAGAAGGACCTGTATCCCAACCAGCTTTCCGGCGGACAGCAGCAGTTGGTGGGCATCGCCCGGGCGGTCATCCACAAACCGGCCCTGCTGCTGGCCGACGAACCTACCGGCAATCTGCATTCCAGCCAGGCCAAGGAAATCATGGAGCTGTTCACACAACTGAATCGCGAAGGAACCACGATCGTGCAAGTCACGCACTCCGATGTCAACGCGTCGTATGGGACTCGCACCATCCAGATGCGCGACGGGTGGCTGGTGGGCGACATCTCAAATCCAGCGCTCGCAGCGAGCGGAGAGGCGGTCCGTTCATGATGCAGCGTCTCTTCAAATCGTCGGTCCTGGCGCTTTTCCTCTGTTGTTTGCTGGTGGGCGCTCAAGCACAAACACAAGCGCAGACCCAAGCGCCGGCTGATTCGCCCCCTGCGCAGATGCCGAATGCGCCGACGCCGCAGCCCTCCAATTCGACGGCGCCTGCAGAGCTTTCCATACATACTCCGGCGCGCCTGGCGATTCCCCACTCGCATAACCCGTTCGACGCGTATGCGCCCAGCCAGGTACCCGAACCGAATTTGCAAAACTCGTCACGCATTGACCGCCTCACCCGCGACGGCAAGCTGTATATCTCGTTGCAGGACGCGATCGCCCTGGCGCTGGAGAACAATCTCGATCTGGCCATCGCCCGCTATAACCTGCCCATCGCCGACACCGATATACAGAGAACGAAGGCGGGCGCTTCCTTCCGCGGCGTCAACACCGGCGTCGTAGGAGGCACGCCGGGCGGTGGTGTAGGTGGCTTTGGAACGGGCGCGCCGGGCGCGGGCGCCGGTGGCACGACCGGAGGCGCGGGAGGAGCGGGCGCCGGCGCTGCCGGTCTGGTGCAGTCCACCCTGGGCGCAGGAACTCCAGTGCAGTCGTATGACCCAACCGTCGGCGTCATTAGCGGCTTAGAACATCAAACCACACCGCTTGCCAACCTGCAGATCTATGGCGTCCCCCAATTGCAATTAAACACCGCGCAGGTGAACGTCAATTACACACAATCGTTTTCCACCGGCACGACCTTCTCGTTCGAGGTGGACAACAACCGGCAGGCCACGAACAGTATTTTCAGCAGTCTGAGCCCGCAACTGGGAACCTACTACCGCGCGCAATTCACGCAACAACTGCTGGCGGGATTCGGAACCGGCCCTAACCTGCGCTTCTTGCGCATCGCGCGCAACAACAAGAAGATCTCCGACATCGCGTTCAAGAACCAGGTGATCGCAACCGTCACGCAGATTGCCAATATCTATTGGGACCTGGTGAGCGCCTACGAAGAAGAGCGGGTCAACGAGCAGTCGTTCGCATTTGCCCAGCAGAGTTTGGGAAATGCCCTGAAGCAGCTACAACTAGAAGCGATTCCCGCCATGGATGTCATGCGCGCCGAAGCCGAGGTATCCAGGCGCGATCAGGACCTGACTGTCGCCAAGACAAATTTGCAGTTGCAGGAATCGTTGATCAAGAATGCGCTCACCAAGAACCTCGACGACCCCGTGCTGGAATCGATGCCGGTAATTCCTACGGACCGGCTGGAACCAACGGATACGGTGCCCGACAAATCGGCCCAGGACCTGATCACGATGGCCTTGCAGGACCGCCCGGAGCTCTCGGAAACGCAGATTGATCTGCAGAACCGCCAGATCAGCCGCCAGGCGGCCAAGAACGCTTTGCTGCCAACGCTTGCCCTGGTGGGCTTTTACGGCGGCACGGGCTTGGCGGGAGAATTGAATCCGGCTTACTATCTGAATCCCAATACCACGACTGCACCTTGCTGTTTTGGGGGAGCTTTCAGCGATGCGTTCAACAATTCCTCCCCGGATTATTTTGTGGGCCTTAACCTGACCCTTCCCATCCGTAATCGGGTCGCCAAGGCAGACCAATATCGTTCGGAGTTGGAATACCGTCAGTCCGAGTTGCGCCTGCAACAGTTGAAGAAGCAAATTCGCATCGAAGTGCGCAACGCGCAATATGCTCTTGAGCAGGGCCGCGCCCGGGTGCAAGCGGCGAAAAAAGCGCGCGATCTGGCGGACAAGACGTTTACCATCATGCAGAAGGAGCAAACGCTGGGCGCAGGATCGAGCTTCCAGACCTTGACCGCGCAGCGCGACCTCGCGGTTGCCGAACTCGATCTGGTGAATGCCACGACGGCCTACCAGAAGTCCAAGCTCGAGTTGCAACGCGCCACTGGAACTACTCTGGAAGATAATGGCATTCAGATCCAGGATGCGGTGAACGGCACCGCACCCTGACGGAGAGCACGTTGCCCAAGTCGCAAAGTCAAGCAACTGCGAGAATAGTAGATTCTGCCGCCGGGACCCGTGATCGGCAGAAAGCCGGCCGCATTCTTGCGGCTGATGATCAACCGCACATTCTCGAAGCCATTGAACTGCTGCTGCGTCCCGAGGGTTTTGAAGTTGATACCGCAAAATCGCCGGCAGCAGTGCGGGAAGCTCTCGCCAGCGACTTCTACGATGCCGTGCTGATCGACTTAAACTACACCCGCGATACCACCTCAGGTCAGGAAGGTCTGGACCTGCTCTCCCAGATCGTGGCCTTCGACAGCAGCCTTCCGGTGATCGTGATGACGGCGTGGGGCAACGTTGCACTGGCTGTCGAGGCCATGCGCCGCGGCGCGCGCGATTTCGTTCAAAAGCCCTGGGAGAACGAGCGCCTGTTGGCCATCTTGCGCACTCAGGTCGAACTGCATCGGGCTCTGCAACGCACTCAGCGCCTAGAAGCCGAAGCGAAACTGTTGCGCGCCGAAGGGCGTCCCCAGTTCATCGCCGCCGCGCCTTCCATGCAGCCGGTCTTGCAGACGATTGCGCGCATCGGCCCCTCCGACGCCAATGTGCTGGTTACCGGCGAACATGGCACCGGCAAAGAGGTGGTAGCACAGACTCTGCATGTGATGTCGGCGAGAGCTTCGATGCCTCTGGTCGCCGTCAACACTGGCGCGCTGCCCGAGGGCACCTTCGAAAGCGAACTGTTCGGCCACGTGAAAGGCGCGTTTACCGATGCGCGCACCGACCGCATCGGACGTTTTGAGCTGGCCGACAATGGCACCATCTTTCTCGATGAGATTGGAAACGTTCCCATGCGTCAGCAGGCCAAATTGCTGCGCGTGCTGGAGACGGGCGAGATCGAGCGCGTAGGCTCATCCCGAACCAAGCGGATCAACGTGCGCGTCATCTCGGCGACGAACATCGATCTGCAAACTGCAATTGCCGCAGGCCAGTTTAGGGAGGACCTGCTTTTCCGGCTGAACACGGTCGAGATCCACATCCCCGCCCTGCGCGAGCGCCGCGAAGATATTGCGGCGCTGGCGGCGCATTTCCTGTCGCGTTATGCGACGCGCTATCGCGCGCCGGTGAGCGGTTTTGCCGCGCCCGCCCTGCAGACCATGATGCAGTATGCGTGGCCCGGCAACGTCCGCGAACTAGAGCACACCCTGGAACGGGCGGTGCTCATGTGCCACACCGGCGAGATTCAAGTCTCGGATCTGGGGCTGAATGTGCAACGCCCGCAGGGGCAGAACCTGGAAGAACTCAGCATCGAAGAAGTCGAGGGCATCCTGGTGCGCAAAGCGCTGCAGCGGTTCCACGGCAACGTCAGTCAGGCGGCTGAGGCCTTGGGCTTGAGCCGTGGCGCTCTTTACCGCCGGATGGAGCGGTATGGACTCTAGTTCAGGCGGCGACTCCAAGTCCGCAGCCCGAACTCTCCGCGCTCGCTCTCGCAGATCGAGGCTGCTCTTCGAAAAACGTATCGCTTTGTTCGCCGTATTGGCGGCCCTTCCGGGTATTGCCTTCGGCACCATCCTCATCTGGACTCAGCCCTGGACGCGTGACATAAGAATAGCGCTGACGGCGCTTGAGTTTTTCCTTTGGCTGGTGCTGACGTTGGCGTTGCTCGACCAGATCGTGCGACCGCTGCAAACGTTGACCAACGTGGTCGGTGCGTTGCGCGAAGAGGACTATTCTTTTCGTGCGCGAGGGGCGGTAGCCAATGATGCGCTCGGCGAGTTGGCGCTCGAAATCAATGCGCTTGCCGACATCCTGACAGAGCAGCGCATTCAGACGATTGAAGCCACCGCATTGCTGCGACGAGTGGTCGATGAGATCGACGCTCCGCTGTTTACCTTCGATCCCGATCACATCCTGCGACTGGTGAACGCGGCTGGCGAAAGGCTGTTGCAACAGCCATCGGCCCGGCTGCTGGGGAAGACGGCTGCGGAACTCGAGCTCAATGCTTGCTTCGAAGCCAGAAACGAAACCCTAGTCGCGCTTCCCTACTCGACTCCCAATGCGCGCTGGATGGTGCGCCAGAGTTCCTTTCGCCAAAACGGCGTGCCCCACAAACTGATCGTGCTCTCCGACGTGAGCCGCGCCCTGCGCGAAGAAGAGCGCAGCGCATGGCAGCGCTTGATCCGCGTTCTGGGTCATGAGCTTAACAACTCGCTGGCGCCCATCATTTCGATTGCCGGAAGCCTGGCTTCGCGCCTGCCGCTGCCGCAATTGCCGGAAGAGCAGAACGCGGATTTTCAACGCGGACTCAACATCATAGAATCGCGCACCGCTTCCCTGCACCGCTTCCTGCAGTCTTATCGACGGTTGGCACAGATGCCTTCGCCCACTCTGCAACCGGTGGAGTTGCGGCCGCTGTTGGAACGCGTTGCTCTCCTGGAAACTCGCCTTAACGTGGAGATCGTGCCGGGCTCCGAGCGTGTCCTGATGATCGATCCCGACCTCATTGAACAGATGCTGATCAACCTGGTGCGCAATGCCGTGGATGCCGCACTGGAGCAGGCACAGTCGGCCCATGCGGATTCGGAAACCGCAGCTCCGAAGGTTTCCATGCGATGGGAACAGTACGATCGCAAGCTGGCGCTGATCGTGGAAGACAACGGCATTGGCCTGCTCAATCCGAGCAACGCTTTTGTTCCGTTCTATACCACCAAGCCGGGCGGTTCTGGGATCGGCTTGGTCCTGTCGCAGCAGATCGCCGAGGCCCACGGCGGTTCGATCGAGTTGGCCAATCGCCGGGACACGCGGGGTTGTATCGTGAAAGTGCTGCTGCCGTACCGTCCTCCGCCGAGGACGCCCTGAACGTGGATGCTGGCTGACAGCCCTGCGGCTATTCGCCGGCTATCGCGCGATCGATGGAAACGGCGCCCGAACCTTTGACCAACACAATGATGGCCAGCGCTATCGCCAGAATATGGAATTCAAATCCCTCACCCTTTTGCTGGCCGGTCCAGTTCATGAAGAACCCATTTACGTGGTGGACGGTTGCAATGGCGACCAGCATATTGACCATGATGCCCAGCGCGGCGACACGGCTGAGCAAACCAACCAGCAGCCCGAGGCCGCCGAAGAACTCCGCGCAAATAGCCAGGAACGCCAGCGGCGCCGGAATTCCCAAGTAATGGGTAAACGTCCCCATCGTGGCGTGGAAACCATACCCCCCGAACCAGCCCAGCATTTTTTGCGCGCCGTGCATAAAGAAGGTCACGCCGAGCGCCAGGCGCACGAGGGTGAGTGTGAAATCATTTGAAGTGGAAAAGAGCTTGTGAAACATGGGCATCCTCCTCAAGACGGAGCGGTCAGCCAACTTCCCAACTCGATTCACTTAGATGCTTGTTGCAACACGTAGGTTGCAGGATGACAGGCGAAAAACATCCGAAAGCTGATCTAGCTGCGAAAAGAATGGCTTCATTGTTTATCCGCGGCCTTGAACTCGGCCCAGGGATTGCCCTTCATGTCGCGCAAGACGGGCCGCTGCCATTCAAATTCGGGGTGCTCCTTCAGGAATTTGTCAGCGATGAAATCCTCCCCACAAGGGTAACCGGCTTTTGCTTGCAGGCTCATGTTCTTCGCCATGGCGCTGTCAGCGGCCTGGGCCGTTACGGCACCGTCGGGAGCATACGGTGGCCGCTCCCACTCGGGCGCGCCCCGCGGCGAGTTGGCGAGGTGGCCGCAGAGGGAACGTTCGTCGCGGTCTTCCTTGCCTTCGTAGCTGTCCCAGTGGTCGGCGAGAAATTTCTTCGCCATCTCGACATCGATCTGCCCCTTGTTCTGTGCCATCAGTTCCTGCCAGCGCTGGTGACGGGCATTCATTGAGCTGCCCATGTTGTTGGGATCGAAGTCGGTCTCTTTCTTGATGAAGTCAGGGTCGCTGGGAAAGTTTGAGCCGACAAAGTAGCCGTCCTTGGTCCGCCATACGCGATGCAGGTTCAGGCCAATCTCAAATCGCGCAATTTCACCGGTCTTGTTGTCGGCCAACAGCCAGTCATTGGCGTATCCGCCATTGTTGTGGTCGAGCATGATCCTCACATACTCATCGATCGAGCTGGCGTACTGCATTGCCCGGCGCGCCCGCACAAACTCAGGTGCCCCGTTGGGATCGAACAGCGCGTAGCCGGTGATAGTGGTCTCAGTGACCATGAGTCCGGCGGAATTGATGCCGAAGTCATCGTCGCTCACGATCACCCCTGGGAAACCATCGGTCAGCATGTGGTAACCGTGGGTAGGAACAATGTCGAAGATGACGGTCCAGCGGCTACCCGTGGCAATGTCGCTCCAGTTGCTGTGAGCAATGACTGGCTTGTGGTCCCTGGTCATCGAGCCGGTCGCAACCAGTGCGCTGCAGTTTCCCGGCGCCTTCAAGACCGGCGCATCAGCCCGCTTTTCCTGTTTGTTCAGC
Source organism: Acidobacteriaceae bacterium (assembly GCA_003152695.1). Classification (GTDB taxonomy): domain Bacteria; phylum Acidobacteriota; class Terriglobia; order Terriglobales; family Acidobacteriaceae; genus Bog-257. Next base: position 177,118 of record PMAT01000090.1, on the reverse strand, counting down.
CACGGAACGTAGTAGTCAGGAAGTTCTTCCATGGCGTTCAACGCCACCACGTCCCACAGATCCAGGTTTACGCCATGGGCGCGCAGGCCATCGACGATGCCTTGCAATTCCTGTTGATACTCCGCGTCTATATGCTTCCACAGCAGGTTCTGTGCGGTGGCGCGGTAGAAATTCCAATCGCGCTTGGTGTTGTGCGTGGTAACCGCGCGAACGGTGTTGAGACCATCTGCGATCTCGGGCGCCAGCAGGTAACCGTGCTGATATCCGATGTCGGCCGGAGCGCCTTCGAGATGAACGTACACCCAATGATTGCGCTCGAAGCGATAAGCGGCCTTCAGGCGCGCTTCGTCAGGCCTAGCTGCATCCTGCTTTGCGAGCGCGAAACTAGCAGAGAACAGGACACAGACGGCGAACAATGACAGAGCAATCCGGCGAAATCCAGATGGCATAGGTTCTCCAATAGCGCAGCACAGGAATGAGACGGCACAGCTTATCGCTTTAGCCCCCGAATATCAATGCGAGACGGCGAGATGAAATTCTCCGTGTAGAACATGCAATCAGTTAATGTATGAAAGCGCTAAAATCCCGCTGCAGGGCGCGCGCTGTGAGGAAAAGATGCTCGATTGCTGGGAAAGCCTGCCGTTCGTGAAATCGGGAACCAGAAAAGAAGTCTCAATCCGATTCTGGATCCTGGCCCTGCTTGTGGTCCTGTGCGCGACGGCATCACTGGTAGCGCAAGAGCAGCCCAACTCCGCGGCGAGCTGGAAGTTCGCGGTATCGGGCGACTCGCGCAACTGTGGCAACATCGTGATGCCGGCGATCGCCCAGGGCGTCGGCCGCGATGGGGCGGCCTTCTATTGGCATCTCGGCGACTATCGTGCCATCTACACCTTCGACGAGGACTACCTTCACACTCATCCAGCTTCCACCATTAGCGACTACCTCGCCGCTGCCTGGCCTGACTTTATCCAGCACCAACTGAAACCGTTCGGAGACTTGCCTGTATTCCTGGCGATGGGCAATCACGAAATGATTTTCCCCATGACCAGGGAACAGTATGTCGCGCAGTTCGCCGACTGGCTTGACCAGGCGGTTTTGCGGCGGCAGCGGCTGGCGGACAATCCCGACGACCACCTTCTGAAGACGTACTATCACTGGACCGAACGCGGCGTTGATTTCATCGGCATGGACAATGCTTCGGCGGAAGAGTTCGATGCGGCCCAGATGACGTGGCTAAAAGGCGTCTTGGCTCATGATGCCAAGGACAACTCAATCCGCACGGTCGTCCTGGGGATGCACGCGGCCCTGCCCGATAGTTTGTCCGCCGGGCACAGCATGAATGACTCCGCGCAGGAGCAAAGCAGCGGGCGGATTGTCTATGCTGAGCTGCTGGCCTTCCGGCACAGTACCAAGAAGAACGTGTACGTGCTGGCGAGCCATTCGCACTTCGTGATGAACAATATCTACGCCACCGCCTGCCATGCCGCCGACGCTCTACCCGGATGGATTGTGGGCTCTGCGGGCGCTGTACGCTATCGCCTGCCGCAGGACCATGCTGCCGCCACAGTTGCCATGACCGATCTTTATGGATATCTGCTGGCAACGGTTGCGCCCGATGGAAGCATGACCTTCGAGTTCAAGCAAGTCAAGGAAGCAGATGTGCCGGGCAGCGTGGTCACCGAGTTCTCGCACGAGCAGGTGAATTGGTGCTTTGTGCAAAACAAAGCGTCCTACACGCCCGCTGGCCCCGTGTGCCCTGCGGGTCCCACACCGGCCACACATTGAGTTGCAGAGTTGGGTAGCCGATCTAAGGCGGTTCCAGTATTGGTGTATCCGTTGTACGGGTAGTGCGGGCCTTCATTCAGGCCCGCGTCCAAGAGCCAGAGAAAAATCGCTTCAGTTTATAATTGTGCGGGCTGTTCTAACGCGGGCCTGAAGGCCCGCGTTACCCGACCCACAGCCACTCTGGAATGGATCCCAGACTTACCTGGGCCAGCGCGCCGCCGTGTAGTCGATCGCTTCCTGAACATTGAGTTCGCGGGTGCTTACGCCCGTGCGCACGTACAACCTAGGATTGTCGCCGTCCTTCACGTAGACCGGACGATGCGCGGGAGAGACCATAACGCGGCAAACATCCTTGTTCTCTAGCGAATGAAACACAATCTGCACCGTGCGGCAGGCGTCCGCGCCCAGCTTGGCCGCAATCGCGGTCATTAGGGCCTGCTCAAATCCGTCGCGATCCGGCTTCTTCAGGGTCGTGTAATCGCGGTCCAACCCAACAATCGTTCCGTCGTCGGCCACTCCGATAAGCAGCGTCCCACCGCTGCCATTCATATATCCCGCGAGCGTTTTCAACACCACGGCTTCCAGCGCCCGGTTGACTCTGTTCTCGCGCAGGTCCCAACGAAATGAGGACTTGAATTCCAGGTTGGCGCTTTCGCCGCGAGCGATCAGAGCACGCAAGTCTCCCGCCAGGGCCGCACTCAATTGCTCAATCCGTTCCGAGCGGCGATGCAGGGTCGAATACAGTCCAGCCGCCGAGATACTCAAAATCAGGCCCACGACGCCATAAAAAGCCGTCTTCTTCGGAGTGCCACCGCGTAGCGACTGCTGCAACTGCGACGCAGCGAAAGCCACAGGTGTGGCCTGGCTGGGCCGATGCTCGTAAAAGTATACAAACTCATTGGTGGGATAAAGGATGAAGATTCCCGCTGCCATGCCGATGATCGCGAACAGGAGTAGCGTTCGCAGTTGGGACCTTACTCGCCAAGGAACCTGCACCGGAGTCATTCTCACCGCTCAGCTTCTCCATCGCAGCGTCACCGGCCCGCTCATGGGATGTCGCATGGGAGCGCCCGTGGCTTGGGACTCCAATCGCGCCTGTTTCAGTTCGAAATACCATTTGGCCGGCCGGTCCGCATCGTCAATCAGCATCAGGCTGGGATTATGTTTCAGCCCCTCAGCCTGCTGGATCATGGTTAGCTGGTCCTGGCGAACGAAGCGTCTGCCGAAGAACTTGGCGATCGCAGTGAGAAACGGCACGTGCAGAAAGATGTTCCATGCCGCGCAGACGTCAATTCGGCAATGATTCTCGGTGGTCGGCGTGACCGTGGTGAGGCTGGCGAACCATTTCTCCCCGCAGCGGATGATTTCGTAACGCCGGTTGGGCAGCACGAAGTCGATGGTGGTGGTGATCGGCTGACCGTAAACACCCAGCAGCTTGTAGGGCGCGCTGTTGGCCGACGGTTGATGTGCGGTCATGCGGAAGCCGCGGGCGATGGGCTCGAACTGCTTTTCCTTCTCGTGGATGCTCTGCTTCGAACGCCACCACCATGCCTGATGAACGAAGGGCCCGTGCGCCGGATCCATGAGCCCGATAATGCCGTGGTCCACGTTGCAGGGCAGGTCGGCGCAAAGGTGCGCGCTGCGATACCGCTGGCTGAACTTGGGGACTTCTGGAACGGCGGGCAGTGTCGCCGAATCATCCACCCTCAGCTTGCCTCTGCCCGGTTGCGGCACGTAGACCCACACATGTCCGTCGCGTTGCTCGCAGGGAAACGCAGCCGCGTAAATGCGTGAAGGGTCGAGGGAGTCGCGGCCGGTCAACGAAGGAATCTCGCAGCACTGCCCAGACACCGCCTCGAACGACCAGCCATGATACTTGCAGGTGACCTGCCGGCCATCGAACCATCCGTAGGAAAGCGGAATGCCGCGGTGCGGACAGGTATCGCGCATGGCGAAGTAACGGCCCGCGGCGGTCCGTCCCAAGACCAATGGGATGCCCAGCAGCATGGCCGTCGCCATGTGCTTGCCGGCTATTTTCGAGGAGCGCAGTGCGGGATACCAGTCGTCATACAGCAGCGTGGCGGCCGGCCCGGTTGCTGCGGCCTGCGTGCGCGTGACTTCGCCAGTCATGGTCCTGAGTTTCATACTATAGCGGAATGCTGGCGTTGTACGAGCCAGACTGTTGCTCGCTTCAGCAGGGCTGACGTTCTATACGCCAGTTGCCGCCGCAAAGCTCTACCATTGGGTTCCGTCACCTCCCAAAGTACCCGGCGTCACAGGTACACCGTACTCCGCATCACAGACATGCGCCCGCTCCCCCTTCAAACTGAGGCGTACTCCTGGGTGCTCAGGTCGGCGCATTAGGCCCTGAGCTACTCCTCAGCATTACGAGGGCGAAGGCAGGAGCCCGCAAAAATTGGTGTCCTCATCCTGCTCGTCCGGCGCTTCGTGCATTGGCTTCTGAACAATATTTGCAGGAGTAACGAGAACCTCGCCCAGTAGGAGATGTTGAGCATTATGGTGGAAGGCATTCAGTCGCCAGCGCAGGTGACGTACTGGTTGATGAGCGGGCGGACCCTGTTTCCGCTCCTTAATCTTCTGGGGCTAGCGTGCTTTTTCTACATCGCAGCCCGGCGCATTCTGCCGCTCACACGGGGCGAACGCGATTGGCGCTTTGATCAGCCTTTCGTCCGATTGGAGAGGGTCCTGCAATTTTGGCTGGGGCAGTGGAAGCATCCGCGCTACCGGACCGCAGGGACCATGCACATCCTCTTCTTTGCGGGCTTCCTTATCCTGGCGACTCAGGCCTTCTCGCTGCTGATTCTCGGGGTCTCCCCGAATTTCGTTTTGCCGGGCTCCTCGGGGGGAGTCGGTCATATTTACGACATCGTCAAGGACTATGCCGCGACCATTGTCTTCCTTTGCATGATCGTCGCCGCAATCCGCCGGATCGTCTTCAATCCAGCGCGCTACGAGGTGCCCGCCAGGTACGGGAAGGGTCACCCGGTCGACGCCATCTTCCTCCTGGCGCTAATTGCGCTGCTGATGGCGTCGGAGAGCCTCTTCGAGGCCAGCGGGGCAGCCTTTCAGGCACAGCAAGGCCAGCCCGCTGAATTCCTGGCTGTCCTGTCGTTGCCGTGGATGCTAAAGGGCGTCCTGGTTGCAACTTCGTTGTCGACGCTCCAGACACTCCACTTCGGCGCCTATCTTGTCGATGTGCTCACCTTTTACTTCTTGCTGTGCTATCGGCCGTTCGGAATTCAGTTCCACGTGGAAACATCGTTATTCAATGTTTATTTCGCAAAGTTAGACCGCGGAACTGTCAAGCCGGTGCGCTGGGGCGTCAGCGACGAGCATCTGGATCAGGTGAAATCTTTCGGTGTGAAAGCGTTCGAGGACTTTACCTGGAAGCACATGCTCGATTTCTATTCCTGCGCCGACTGCGGACGGTGCTCGGACGAGTGCCCGGCCAATGCGGTGGGGAGGCCGCTGTCGCCCAGGTTTCTCACCATCAAGGCGCGCGACTACAGCTTCCAGCATTATCCGATGTTCGGTCGCGCAGGCAACGGCACAAAGTTGATCGGCGGTATTTATTCCGAAGACGAAATCTGGTCGTGCACGACCTGCGGCGCTTGCGAAGAGGAGTGCCCGTTGCTGATCCAGTACATCGACAAGATTGTCGATTTGCGGCGCGGCATGATCGACGACGGCAATGTACCTCAGTCCTTGCAGAAGCCGCTGAAGGCGCTCGAGAGCCGCGGCAATCCCTACGGCAAGATGGAGAAGAAACGGGCTGAGTGGGCCAAGGCCAAAGATTTCTCCCAGACGTGCACCGTCAAGACCGCGGACGCCAAGAGCAACGCGGACACGTTGTACTTCGTCGACAGCATTACTTCCTACGACGACCGCATGCAGTCGATCGGGCGCGCTACGGCAAGGATCCTCGACGCGGTCGGAGTGAACTTCGGAATCCTGGGCGCGGCGGAAAAAGATAGCGGTCACGAAGCCCGGCGTTTCGGCGAAGAGATGTTGTTCATGGCCTTGCGGGACCACAACGTGGATGCCATCAAGGCCTCCGGAGTCCAGCGGATCGTAACCGCCGACCCGCACGCCTATAACGCGCTGAAGCATGACTACAAAGATTTGCCGCCCGTCGAGCACATCAGCCAGGTCATCTGCCGGGAGGTGAAATCCGGCAACCTCAAGCTCGATCCGGTAGAGAACGCAGACAACGTTTACGCCTATCACGACCCCTGTTATCTGGGCCGGCACAATCAGGTTTACGACGATCCTCGCGACGTGCTGGATGCGATTCCCGGCTTGAAGAGAGTCGAAATGGGTCGCTGCCGCGACCGCTCATTCTGTTGCGGCGGCGGCGGGCTGATGCTGTTCTACGAGCCAAAGGAGGATCAGAGGATGGGCGTAAAGAGGGTGCAGATGGCTGCCGAAGCCGGGGCCAATGTGATCGTGACTGCCTGCCCATTCTGCATGGCGAATATAGAAGATGCAATCAAGGTCGCTGGCATGGAAGGCAAGATGACCGCCATTGACCTGGCGGAATTGGTGGATCAACAGCTCGTGCGCCCAGCGCCCGCAGAACTGGAACACGACAAGCTGAGGAGTGAGGTTTTCGCGTAGAACGTTTTCGCGTGGAACCTGGTCAATAACTTTCGAACCTAAACCATTGGGGAGTGCGACAGTGGAAATTTTAGTTTGCGTAAGACGAGTGCCGGACACGTCGGAAAACGAAATTCAACTCAACGCCGCCGGGAACGATATCGAGCGTGACGACTTGGTGTATTCGATCAACGAACCCGACAACTACGCCGTCGAAGAGGCGCTGCAGATCACCGCCAAGGTTGGCGGCAACGTCACCGTAGTCACGGTTGGCAGCGACGACGACGAGGAAGTGCTGCGCCGGGAGATGGCCATGGGCGCCAGCCGAGGCGTGCTGCTTTCCGACGAAGCCTTCGACGGCTCCGATGGCCGAGGCATTGCAAACATTCTGAAAGCCTACGTGCATAACGGTCACTTCGACCTGATCCTGACCGGCGTCCAGGCTGAGGATGGCGGCGCGCAGGTAGGCGGCATGCTGGCGGCCCTGCTCGACTACCCGTTTGCTTCGCTGGTGAATTCCATTTCTGTCCTTGACGGCGGCAAGCTGAAGGTAAGCCGCGAGATCGAAGGTGGCAACAAGGAGATGAACGAAATCGATCTCCCCTGCGTGCTCTCGATTCAGACGGGCATCAATGAGCCGCGTTACGTCGGGATGCGAGGCATTCGGCAGGTGGCGTCGCTGGAGGTTCCAACTTTCAGCGCTTCCAACCTCGGACTGGATGCAAGTGCGGTCGGGGATGCGGGAGCAAAGGTCAAGCGGACGGACTACTTCGTGCCCGCGCTCGGTAAGGGAGCCGAGATGCTGGAAGGCGACCAGGAAGAGATCATCGCCAAACTGATTGAGTTGATGAAAGCCAAAGGAGGGTTGAACTAATGGCACGCATCTTCGCCTACATCGCACACAAGGGTGGCATCGCCGACGATGCAGCGGCCGAACTCGTAGCCGCCGCAAGAAACATCGACCCTGCCGCGTCGCCGGTCGCGGTGGTTACCGGTTGGGGCGCGGAACTTGACGCCGTTTGCGAAACCCTGCGTGGCTCCTACGCCGAGGTATGGAAAATCGCCAATCAGGCGCTCGCTTATCCCAATGCTGAACTGGTTCGCAAAGCGTTGCTGAACGTCTTGCCACACGATGACATCGTACTGGTCTCTCACTCTCATTTTGGAATCGACCTGTCACCGGGTCTTGCCATCAGGATGAACTCGGCGTTTGTCTCCGATGTGTCGGGCATCGACGGCATTGACGGAACGTATCTCAAACTCGTCCGGCAGGAGTTCGGTGGACAGGTGAGCGCCCACATGCGTTGCGATGCATCAGCCGGCGCGGTCCTCAACCTGCGGCCCGGCGCATTCAAGCCGCAGGAAGGCGCGGCGATCAACGGCGTCATCGTGGACAAGTCTGCGGGCGTCGGCGCTCTGACGGTGGGACGGCGTTATCTCGAGACCGTCGTCGCCGAGGCGGGCGATGTGGATATCACCAAGCACGCCGTTCTGGTTTCGGTCGGCCGTGGCATCCAGGAAAAAGACAACATCGCCATCGCTGAGGAGCTGGCCGAGACGCTGGGCGCGGCGGTCAGTTGCTCCCGGCCCGTGGTCGACGCCAAGTGGCTGCCGAAATCCCGGCAGGTCGGCTCGTCCGGGAAGACGGTGAAGCCCAAGATTTACATGGCATGCGGCATCAGCGGTTCGTTTCAACATCTGGCCGGCCTTAAGGGCAGTCCCTTCATCGTCGCCATTAACAAGAACCCCAAAGCTCCCATCTTTCAGGTGGCCGACGTTGGCATCGTCGCCGACATCCTGGAGTTCTTGCCGGAGCTGACCAGCAAGGTCCGCGAAATGAAACAGGTTTCGGTCTAAGAAATAAAGAGAGGCACCGACAATGATTACCAAGAAGACATTGCAATTAAGTTTGAAATCGCTCCGGGATTTCGCGAAGAAACGCCTGCCTGATGAAGAGCTGATCGCGTTGGACGAACGCGATGAATGCCCGGTGGACATCGTTCGGCAAATGTCTGACCCCGACAAACTGGGCATCCAACTGCTGTTCATTCCCGAAGAGTACGGCGGCATGGGCGGCAGCACCATGGACGTCTATCTCATATGCGAGCAGATGGCGCGCATCGACCTGGGCGTTGCCACCTCGCTGTTCGCTACATTCCTGGGCAGCGATCCCATAACCTTCGGCGCCACTGAGGAGCAGAAAAAGAAGTGGCTGGGCAAGATCGCCGACGAAGGCGTCCTGTTTGCCTACGGCGCGACGGAGCCGGAAGCGGGCAGCGACTTGGGCGCGCTGAAGACCACCGCCGATCGCGTCGAAAAAGACGGCAAGATTGTCGGCTACAAGATCAACGGCAGCAAACAGTGGATCAGCAACGGCGGAATTGCGGATTATTGCACCATCCTGGCCAATACGCCCGCCGGGCCAAGCTGGTTCATCGTGGACGCGGGCACTAAGGGTTTTGCTCACGATAAGCCCGAGGACAAGCACGGCATTCGTCTGAGCAACACGGCCGCGCTGGCCCTCAACGACGTTTATGTCGATTCCGACCGGCTCGTCGGTGGCGTAGAAGGCCAGGGACTCATCCAGGCCCAGTTGGTCTTCGGTTACACTCGGGTTATGGTCGCGGCGTTCGGGCTGGGCGCCGGCTGGTCCGCGCTGGACCGCGCAATCCCCTATTCCACCAAGCGAATCCAAGGCGGCACTCCACTTTCGGAAAAGCAGGGCTACACCCACAAACTGATCGTGCCCAACGTGGTGAAGCTGGAAGCCGGACGCGCCTATATAGAAGAGACGGCACAACGCATCGACGCCGGCAACGAGGGAAGCCTCAACACTGAAGGCGCCATCGCCAAGTACATGTCCACCGAAGCCGGCGATGCCGCCGCCGACGCCAGTATCCAGGCGCTGGGCGGCTACGGCTACACCCACGAGTACATGGTGGAGAAGGTCAGCCGCGACGTGCGCATCACCCGCATCTACGAGGGCACTTCGGAGATCATGGAGATGACCATCAGCCGCGATCGCTGGCAGCTCCACCTGAAGACGCGCGGACAGTACTATCACGAGCGGGCGCGCGAATTCGAGACGCTGCACGTTCAGCATCCGGAGGTGGGCGCCAACATCGCGGCGTTGTCTATGCACGCGCTGGCCGAGGTGATGGAAAAAGCGCGCGCCGCTCGCCTGACCCGCTTCCAGCACATCCTGCTGCGGCTAGGCGAGTTGATTGCTTACGCTGAGTGCGCAGGCAGTTTGTCCCGGCGCGCCGCGCGCAGTGCGGAAGGCCGGCTCAACGAAAAAGCCAGCACGCGTTTCGACGCTACCGCACTAGCTGCGCTGGCCCGCATCTTCGCCCGCGAGGCGGCCCTCAAGGTAGCCGAGGAAGGTTTGCGTTGGGTGACCGGAGCCGGTGGCGTTACTGATGCAGAGATGACAGCCTTCGAAGCGGACTTGGGACTGCCCGCCATCCACCGCGCGCAGGCTGGCCTGATTGCCGACATGGACTACGTGGCCGATGTGCTCTACAGCCGAGTAAAGAAAGAAGCAGAGCAAGCCGTCCTGGCTTAAGGAACAAAGGACAGGCATTCGGTCCGTTTTTGACGGGCCGGATGCCTGCGCTGTCTCAAGAGCAACTGCACCCTGCGAGCCCGGATAGAGCGGGTGCTCCACCCCTCTACAATGTGAAGCTGCTCCAGCGGCAAAAACTCACGATATTGAGTTGCGGCGGCCGAATTACCCCTGTTCCGGTGCCTCGGATTACTTGTTATAACTCACAATATGTGTGTTGCAATATATAAGACTTGTGTTGTGACATACAACTTGTCACTCTGCCTTGTGGCCTGCATCACCTAGTTTCCCGTGCTATGTCACTGACAATGTTCCCCTCCCCTGTCACAGTAGGAATGCTCTCAGGCGCTCCCGGGTCATCCAGGCCGTGTGAGTGGATTCTGTCTCCCCCCGTGGGAAGGAATGAAACGACCCAACCTCCGAACGCCTGCTTCAGCGTCGCCCGATGGGCGCCATCTTCGTCCGGTTTAAGAAATTCTTAAAGGAAGTGACCAGATATGGAAAACACCGCATATCGTGCCATTGCGATTGTGGGAGCGGGGGCAGTTCTCCCCGACGCCGTGAACGTACCGGCTTTCTGGCAAAACGTGAAGAACGGCCGTTACAGCATCAGTGAGGTCCCACCCGGCCGTTGGGACCCGTCGCTTTACTACGATGCCGATCACGCTGCACCCGACAAGACCTACTCCAAGATCGGTGGCTGGGTACGCGAGCACGTGTGGGAGCCCATGAAGTGGCACCTGCCCATTCCGCCGCGCGTTGTCGATGCCATGGATGTTGCCCAAAAATGGGCCATCGCTTGCACCCGCGAAGCCTTGGAAGATTACGGCTATCCCCAGCGGCCGCTGAGTCTGGATCGCACCGCGGTAATCCTGGGCAACGCCATGGCCGGAGAAAGACATTACCTCACATCGTTGCGTGTCCACTTTCCGGAATACGCCCGTGAGCTGGCCGGAAGCGCCAGCTTCGCCGCGTTGCCGCCGGCGGCCCGCCGTGACATCACCCGCGAATTGCACGACCGCATCGGCAAGCTGCTGCCCGAGATCACGGAAGACAGCATGCCCGGCGAATTGGCGAACTGCATTGCCGGCCGCATCGCCAACCTCTACAACTTCCACGGGCCCAATTACGTGGTGGACGCCGCCTGCGCATCAGCGATGGCAGCAATCAGTTCGGCGGTCGAGGGACTGGTAGAAAACGATTTTGATGTGGCCGTCTGCGGCGGCATTGACCGCAACATGGGGGCCCCAACCTTCGTCAAGTTTTGCAAGATCGGCGCGCTTTCGGGGAGAGATAGCCGGCCGTACGCCGAGGGGGCAGATGGCTTTGTCATGGGCGAAGGTGCTGCGATCTTTTTGCTCAAACGCCTGGCCGATGCCGAGCACGATGGGGACAAGATATACGCTGTGCTGCGCGGTATCGGCGGTGCCAGCGACGGCAAGGGAAAAGGGATTACGGCGCCCAACCCGATTGGCCAGAAACTCGCCATCGAGCGCGGCTGGCAGAACGCCGGGTTATCGCCCACCGCCGGGACGTTGATGGAAGGCCACGGCACGTCAACCAGCGTGGGCGACGCCATCGAGCTGCAGAGCATGACGGAAGTGCTCAGCAGTTTTTACCTCCCCGCTGGGTCGGTGGCGTTGGGTTCGGTCAAATCGAATATCGGGCATCTCAAAGGAGCTGCGGGCGCGGCTGGATTGCTGAAGGCGATCCTGGCTCTTCGCGATAAGGTGTTGCCGCCAAGCGTGAACTGCGAGCATCCCAATTCGGCTATCGACTTCGCTCACTCCCCGCTGTATGTCAATACTGAGTTGCGTCCGTGGACGGTCCCAGCAGATACGCCGCGGCGCGCCGGCCTCAGCGCTTTTGGCTTTGGCGGCACCAACTTCCACGCTGTGCTGGAAGAGTACATTCCCGGCAGGCTCAACGGAAACGGCAAGCGGTCGGTAGCTGTCACTACACCCTCGCCAGTTGTGGCAGAGAGAAGTTTCAATGCGGCGACAGTAACGCCTCCGTCAACTGCGGCTGTCTCCTACAAAGCTCCGTTGCGTGGCGCGCTGGTGATCGGCGCTGCATCGGACACGGCAATCGCCGAGCGTCTGCGGACAGTCCAGAAAGATGCCGCGGCCGGTCGCGCACCAGCGCCTGCCGCTCCGGCGGAATCCGACCTGAGAGCGCCGGAACGGCTGGTGATCGACTACGCCGACGCCGACGATCTGGCCGACAAGTCGACCAAGGCGCTGAAGGCGTTGAAAGCCAACCAAGCTCCGATCTGGAAGGCCCTGCGTCCACAAGGCATCTTTCGTGGACGCGGCCCTGCGGGCAAAGTGGCGTTCTTGTACACCGGGCAAGGCTCGCAGTACGTCAACATGCTGGAGCCGCTGCGCGCCGCCGAACCAATCGTGGCCGATACTTTTGCCGAAGCGGACCGCATCATGACTCCGCTACTCGGTAAGCCGCTAAGCGAATTTGTCTTCGTTGACCAAACTAATGAAGCCGCCGTCGCCAAGGCGGAAGAAGATTTGCGCCAGACCGAGATCACTCAACCCACGGTGCTGACCATCGACTTGGCCCTGACCCGGCTGCTGGCTGCGTACGGCATACAGCCCGACATGACCATGGGACATAGTCTGGGCGAATATGGCGCGCTGGTTGCGTCGGGCTCCCTCTCCTTCGAGGACGCATTGGGAGCGGTTAGCGCTCGCGGCCGCGGCATGGCCCGCGTGGCCGTGAAAGATACCGGAAAGATGGCGGCGGTCTTTGCGCCGCTGGCTGAAGTCGAGCGAATCCTGAAGACCATCGACGGCTACGTGGTGATCGCCAACGTAAATAGCGGGCAGCAGTCGGTCATCGGCGGTGCCAGCAAAGCGGTCGAACAGGCCATGGAGATCTTTCTACAGGCTGGCTACAACGTAGTGCCGTTGCCGGTCAGCCACGCGTTTCACACGTCGATTGTTGCGCCGGCCAGCGAACCGCTGCGCGAGATGTTGTCGCACCTGCACATGCAACCACCTCGTGTGCCAGTCATCGCCAACGTGAACGGCGAGTTTTATCCCACGGGGTCTAACGCTGTTCCGCAGATGCTAGATCTTCTTGCGCTCCAGGTCGCCAGTCCGGTGCAGTTTGTGAAGGGACTGCAGACGCTCTATACCGCGGGCGCGCGCATCTTCGTCGAAGTCGGGCCGAAGAAGGCGTTGCAGGGATTTGCCGAGGAAGTGCTCGGCGACCGCGGCGACGTGGTCTCGCTGTTCACGAATCATCCCAAGGTCGGCGACATTCCGGCCTTCAACCAGGCGTTGTGCGCCATGTACGCGGCGGGACTGGGCCGCGGACTGACTGAAGCGGCGGTCGAGGTTCCAGCGAAACCTGCGTACTCGCAATCGGCCATCGCCACTCCGGCGAACGACACTAAACCAATGCCGCTGGCGGCAACTGTTCCCCCAGCTGTCACGGCGTCATCGACTCCTACAAACGGTAATGGGTACAACGAACTTGGTCGCCTGTTTGCCGAGACTCTCCAGCGAGCCGGCTGGCAAATTAACCACGGCGAGAAGCCTGCCACCGCGAGTCTCCAAGTGGGCATCACCGGAGCGTCGTTGGGCCTACCTGGAACCGAGCACATCTTCGACGATGGCAACATCGAACGCATCTTGCGCGGCGATCAATTCATCAGCGCCATCCCCGCGCACTTCCGCCAGGACATGTTGGACAAGAACATCTTGCGCCTGGTTAAGAGCGAGCAGGGAGAGGCCACGTTTGAATCCATTCACGATGTGGCCGACGTCATCAAGCTGGCGGGTCGCGGAGGCGCTTTCGATCTGGGAAGTGAATTCGGCGTTCCTTCCGAGCGCCTGGCCGCTTTCGACCGTGTTACTCGCCTGGCTATCGGCGCGGGCATTGACGCGCTGCGTGACGCCGGAATCCCGCTGGTCATGCGTTATAAGACCACGACCAAAGGCACCCAGTTGCCGGACCGCTGGGGATTGCCAGACGCCATGCGCGACGATACCGGCGTGATTTTTGGCTCCGCCTTCCCCGGCTGTGACTCCTTTGCCGACATAATGGGGAGCTATTACAAAGACCATGAGCGCCGCCAGCAGTTGGCGTTGCTGGAAGGCCTACGCGCCCGGTCCGCAGGTAACGGCCATTCGAACCTTGGGCAGGAATTGGACCAGCGCATCGGGGAGTTGCGCCTGGCAATCGAAAAACAGCCGTATGTCTTCGACCGGCGATTCCTGCTCAGAGTTTTATCGATGGGACATTCGCAATTCGCCGAACTCATCGGCGCTCGCGGTCCCAACACGCAAATCAACTCCGCATGCGCGACCACTGCCCAAGGCGTTGCGCTGGCGCAGGACTGGATTCGCGCCGGACGGTGCCGCCGCGTAATCGTCATCTCGGCAGACGATGTCACCTCCGACAACCTGATCGATTGGATGGGCGCCGGTTTTCTGGCTAGCGGAGCGGCAGCCACCGACGAAAAAGTCGAAGACGCCGCGATACCGTTTGACCGCCGCCGGCACGGCCTGATCATGGGCATGGGCGCCGCCGCCCTTGTGGTGGAGAGCCTGGATGCTGCGCGTGAGCGGGGAATCCAGCCGATCTGCGAAGTGTTGAGTGCAGTGACAGCCAACAGCGCATTTCATGGCACTCGTCTCGACGTGCAGCACATCGGCCAGGTGATGGAGGGCCTGGTCGCCGAAGCCGAAACCTGCAGTGGCGTCGCCCGCAATCAGATCGCGCCGCAGATGGTTTTCGTTTCCCACGAAACTTACACGCCCGCGCGTGGCGGCAGCGCCTCGGCGGAGATCCACGCTCTGCGTCGCGTCTTCGGCGATAGCTCCGATCGAATCGTCATCGCCAATACCAAAGGCTTAACTGGCCACGCCATGGCCACCGGCATCGAAGATGTCCTCGCGGTGAAGGCCCTAGAAACGGGATTAGTGCCGCCCGTTGCCAACTTTAGGGAAGTCGATCCCGAGTTGGGTCTGTTGAACCTGTCGAAGGGCGGCGCTTATCCCGTGCAGTATGCAATGCACTTGGGCGCCGGTTTCGGTTCACAGATCAGCATGATTCTGCTGCGGTGGGTGCCGACGAAAGACGGGATTCGTCGCAGCCCGAATGCTCTGGGCTACGCCTATCGCATTGCCGACGAAAACGTCTGGAACGCGTGGCTAAGCCGAATGGCAGGACGTCCGGTCGCCGACTTGGAAGTGGTCCACCGCACGTTACGCGTGCGCGATCAAGGGCTGGCCGCGCGGATGGCAGTCACCGCCAAGGAAGTCGTGATGGTGCCAGCGCCAGCAGCAGCGCCTAGGCAGATGGCCAAACCTGAGCCGCCGGTTCAGGTCGCTGCGGTTGCAGCTTCTGCACCACCAAAGGTTGTGAAGAGCGAGCCGCTTCAACAAATGACATCGGCCGCGGTGGCAACGGCGCCCCCGCCGAAGGTGAAAGTGGAAACGAAAGCTCCTGCGCCGACACCCGCCGTGACATCTCCTAAGAACGGCGTTGGCGATGCCGTGCAGGAACGCATCCTCGCCTTGATGGTAGAAAAGACTGGATATCCGCAAGACATGCTGGATGTCGATCTTGACCTGGAAGCGGACCTTGGTGTTGATACCGTCAAGCAGGCGGAAATGTTCGCGGCCATCCGCGAGATATACAACATTCCGCGCGATGAGAACCGCAAGCTGCGCGACTATCCTACGCTGGCGCATGTGATTCGCTTCGTGTACGAGAAGCGGCCCGACCTGGCCAGCGCGACTCCCGTGTCGAAGACGGCCGAGATGCCCGCAGTCGTATCAACTCCCGCCGCGACCCAACCGACTCCGCCAACACCGCAGGCGACATCTCCTAAGGACGGCGCTGGCGGTGACGTAAAGGAACGCATTCTCGCCTTGATGGTGGAAAAGACCGGCTATCCGCAGGACATGCTGGATGTCGATCTTGACCTGGAAGCGGACCTTGGTGTCGATACCGTTAAGCAGGCGGAAATGTTCGCCGCCATCCGCGAGATCTACAACATCCCGCGCGACGAGAACCGCAAGCTGCGCGACTATCCCACGCTGGCGCATGTGATCCGGTTCGTATATGAGAAGCGGCCTGACCTGGCTGTTGCTCCTTTGTCACCGAAGAAGGCCGCGATACCTGCAGCTGCACCAACTCCCGTCGCCACCCAACCGACTCCGACGATGGCATCTCCTAAAGACGGCGCAGCCGAGGCCGTCAAGGAACGCATCCTCGAATTGATGGTGGAGAAGACCGGCTACCCCAAAGACATGCTGGATGTCGATCTTGATCTGGAAGCGGACCTCGGTGTGGACACCGTGAAGCAGGCGGAAATGTTCGCCGCCATCCGCGAGATCTACAACATCCCGCGCGATGAGAACCGTAAGCTGCGCGATTACCCCACACTGGCGCACGTGATTCGGTTCGTCTATGAGAAGCGGCCCGACCTAGCTGGCGCGGCTTCGCCGTCTCCAGCCATCGCTGAGCCAATCGCTCCCGAGCCGGCAACCGTCGCAGCTCCAGCAGTCACGGACGACGCGATCAAAGACAAGGTGCTGGAGATCGTGGCCGAGAAAACGGGCTATCCCAAGGACATGCTCGACCTGGATCTTGACCTGGAAGCGGACCTCGGCATAGATACCGTCAAGCAGGCGGAGATGTTCGCCGCCATTCGGGCGGCGTATAACATCCCGCGCGATGAGAACCTCAAGCTGCGGGACTTCCCGACCCTGGCCCACGTCATTCAATTCGCCCATGCCGGACAGCGGACAACAACGGTAGCCACTACATCTGTCACCGCGACACCTGCTGCGAAAGCGGTTGCGCCGCCGCGCCCGCCAATCGCGAGTTTCGATGCCGCCAACCTTGTTCCACGCCGCGTGCCGGTGCCCAACTTGCGGCCGCCGCTCACTGTTTGTAAGCCGACGGGCGTGACCTTCGCCCGCGGAAACCGCGTGGTGATCATGCCCGACAACGGCGGAGTGGCGCAGGCACTGGCGCAACGGCTGGAGACAATGAGGGGTGTAGAAGTCCTATGGATCAAGGACGCGCCGGATGCCAATGCGCTGAGCAATCGCCTCAAAGACTGGCTCGCCGCCGGACCGGTGCAAGGAGTCTACTGGCTGTCCGCGCTGGACAACGAAAGCGATCTTGCCGGCATGGACCTTGCGTCCTGGCACGAAGCCCTCTGGGTTCGCGCGAAATCGCTTTATACCACCATGCGCGTTCTGTTCGACCAGGTTGCGAAGCCGGGCACATTTCTGGTGTCGGCGACCCGACTGGGCGGGCAGCACGGTTACGACGAGGCCGGAGCGATCGCGCCCCTGGGCGGCGCAGTCGTGGGCTTCACCAAAACGTATAAGCGGGAGCGACTGGACGCCCATGTCAAAGCGGTCGATTTCGAACCTGAGCGCAAACCGTCGGAACTGGCGGAAATCCTCATCGAGGAAACCCTGCGTGATCCCGGCGCAATCGAGATTGGCTACAAGGACGGGCAGCGCTGGACGATTGGACTGCAAGAACAGCCCGCAGCCGACGGACAGCCCGGATTGAAACTGGACAGCGACACCGTGTTTCTGATTACCGGCGCGGCGGGAAGCATCGTCTCCGCCATTACCGCCGACTTGGCGGCAGCTTCGGGCGGCACGTTTTACTTGCTTGATCTGGTGCCCGAACCTGATCCCAACAACCCCGACCTCAAGCGCTTCGTGAGCGACAAGGAAGGTCTGAAGCGCGATCTGTTCGCGCGCATCCAGGCCAGTGGCCAGCGAGCTACACCGGCGCTGATCGAAAAGGAGCTAGCCGGCCTGGAACGGGCGCAAGCCGCTAAGAGCGCAATCGACGCGGTGCGAGCCGCTGGAGGCACCGCACACTACTTCGGCGTCAACCTAACGGATGCGGACCGTGTAGCCGATATCATCCGCCAGGTGCGCGAGCGCGGCGGTCGCATCGACGTGCTGCTACACGCTGCGGGAATCGAGCGCAGCCATTTCCTGCCGGACAAGGACCCGCGCGAGTTCGACCTGGTGTTTGACGTCAAGAGCGACGGCTGGTTCAACCTCCTGCACTCAATCGGCGACATGCCCCTGGGCGCGACGGTGGCATTCAGTTCGATTGCCGGCCGCTTCGGCAACGGAGGACAGACAGATTACAGTTCCGCCAACGACCTGCTGTGCAAGATCACGTCGAGCTTCCGCACCACCCGGCCGGGTACACGCGGCATCGTCATCGACTGGACGGCGTGGGGCGGTATCGGCATGGCTACGCGCGGCTCCATCCCGAAGATGATGGAACTGGCCGGCATCGATATGTTGCCGCCCGAAGCAGGTATTCCTCTGATCCGCCGCGAACTGACCTCAGGCGGGACACGCGGTGAAGTTGTCATAGGCCAGCGCCTGGGCATTCTTCTGAATGAATGGGATGCCACCGGTGGACTTGACACGGACGTGCTCGCCGCCACCACCGAAAAGCTGCGGCAAGGACCGATGATGGGCAAGATCACCGGAATGGGTATTTACAGTGGCTTGACCATGGAGACCACTCTCGATCCCAAACTTCAACCATTCTTGTACGATCACCGGATCGACGGCACGCCGGTGCTGCCCGGAGTCATGGGGATCGAGGGATTCGCCGAGGCTGCCCTGCGCGTGCATCCCGGCTGGCATGTCGAGGCGGTGGAAGAGGTAAATTTCCTGTCACCGTTCAAGTTCTACCGCGATGAGCCGCGCACGGTGACGATCCAAGCCGTTTATTACCCGCAAGGAGACAGGTTGCTTGCAGATTGCCAATTGATTGGCCGTCGCCTGCTACCCAACCACCCGGAGCCGCAAGAGACTGTTCACTTCACGGCACGGGTGCGACTGTCGAGGCTGACGCCAACCGCTGTGACCGCGAGGGCCCTGATAGTGTCGTCCGACTCCCTCCTGGAAGCCGCCGCAATTTATCGCGTTTATTTTCACGGACCGGCGTACCAAGTCCTGGAGCGGGCCTGGTGGGATGGAAAGCGGATGATCGGGTTGATGGCTGGAGGCTTGCCCAGCAACCACCAGCCGTCCGACCGGCCGACGCTGATGGCGCCACGGCTGATCGAGCTTTGCTTCCAGACCGCCGGGCTCTGGGAAATGAGCGTGCAAAACCGGTTTGGTCTGCCACAAGACGTTCATCAGGTGTCCCTGCTGCGCGCGCCGAACCTGGCTGAAAGCCAGTTGTACGCCGTGGTCACTCCCCATCCCGACCAGGAAAGCTTTGATGCCGAAGTTGTGGACACGAAAGGAAACTGCTACGTGCAGCTAAACGGCTACCGCACGGCAGCGATGCCCAACAGCCTCGATGCCGAGCCTTTTAAAGCGCTGCACGCCGTCATGGCATAAACGAACTTAACTTGCTCAGCTTAACGATTGGTTGATCGGAGAAATCATGCAGCACGAATTTCAACGCGTGGCCATCGTGAACCGCGGTGAAGCCGCGATGCGTTTCATACACGCGGCGCGTGAGTTCAATCAAGAGTACGGCGCATCGCTGTGTACCATCGCCCTCTACACCGAGCCCGACCGTCACGCGATGTTTGTTTGTGAGGCCGACGAAGCGGTGTCTCTGGGCGCAGCCATGCTCAAGGACCCGGCCACGGGCCAAGTCAAGAGCAGTTACGTCGATTATGATCTGCTGGAACAGGTGTTGACCAAGGCGCGCGCGGAGGCGGTCTGGGTGGGATGGGGTTTTGTCGCCGAGCACCCTGGGTTCGCTGATCTTTGCCGCAAGCTCGGCATCGTGTTCATCGGCCCGGATGGCGATGTCATGCGGCGCCTGGGCGACAAGATCAGCTCAAAACTTCTGGCTGAGCAGGCCCAGATACCGGTTGCGCCATGGAGCGGCGGCCCGGTGGAAGCGCTTGCCGAGGCCCAGCGCCACGCCGAGCGCCTGGGCTATCCGCTTCTGGTTAAGGCCACGGCCGGAGGCGGCGGTCACGGAATTCGTCGCGTGAATTCTGCAGCCCAACTCGCCCTGGCTTTTGCAGGCGCACGCGCTGAGGCGTTTAAGGCCTTCGGCAATGCCACCGTTTTCATGGAGCAACTGGTCCAGGCGGCGCGTCATGTCGAGGTGCAAGTCATCGCCGATCATTACGGGACCACCTGGCCGCTCGGCGTGCGTGACTGCACCATTCAACGCCGCCACCAGAAAGTAATGGAGGAAGCGCCCTCTCCCGCACTCACTTCCCTGCAAGACCAGGCGCTACGCGAGGCGGCGGTGCGCTTAAGCCAGGCGGCGGGATATCACAACGCCGGAACCGTCGAATTCCTGTACCAACCGGAGAGCCACCGCTTCTCGTTCATGGAGATGAATACCCGGTTGCAGGTCGAACATCCGGTGACCGAATGCACAACTGGTTGCGACCTCGTCAAGCTGCAGATTCACGTCACGCGCGGCGGACGCCTGGAAGGAGAACCGCCCCGGACAACTGGTCACGCGATTGAAGTACGGCTGAACGCCGAAGATCCGGAAAACGGTTTCGCGCCGGCTCCCGGGACGATTGAGCGGTTCAGGCTTGCGACCGGACCGGGGGTGCGCATTGACACCGGGGTCGCGGTAGGCGATGCCATCCCGCCGGAGTTCGACTCCATGATCGCCAAGATCATCGCCTATGGACAAGACCGAAAGGAAGCACTTGCGCGGCTACAGCGGGTGCTGCGCGAGAGCGTTGTGGTCATCAAGGGCGGAACCAGCAACAAAGCATTTCTGCTGGA
Source organism: Acidobacteriaceae bacterium (assembly GCA_003152695.1). Classification (GTDB taxonomy): domain Bacteria; phylum Acidobacteriota; class Terriglobia; order Terriglobales; family Acidobacteriaceae; genus Bog-257. Next base: position 156,403 of record PMAT01000090.1, on the reverse strand, counting down.
CCTGCTGAACCGCGCCGACGTGCAGCGCGCAGAAGTGGATATCGGGTGGCTGGACCGTCTGTCGGCCAGTGGCGGGCATTGTTCCACGCGTCACGCCGATGTGGCGCTGGTGCAGGCGGCGATTGAAGCCTACGCTGCCGAGTTGGCGGTGGAGCAGACGCAGTTCTATGCCTCAGCCGTCCGCGGACGGCCCCACGTTCGCAATGAGTTGGGCCGGACGGTGGAACTACGCTACCGCGGACAACGATACTCCCTCAGGGTTTGTTGTCTCGGCCCCCAGCAGTACCGCGTAGAAGTGGATGGAGCGCGCATCGAGGCGCTTCTCCACCCACTGGGCAAGTTTGAATATTGGCTCACCGCCTTCGGGCGGCGCTTCCACGTCGTCTCCATCGTTCAAGGTCTGAATTACCGGATCGAGGTGGACGGCGTGTCGCACTCGATCAATCGAGATGACGGCGGAATGGTGCATGCGCCCGGGCCGTCGGTAGTCGTTTCCATCGCGGTGAAAGCGGGTGACGTGGTTTCGGCTGGGGATACCTTGGCCGTGCTGGAAGCCATGAAAATGGAGATGGCAGTCGTTGCCCCATTTTCCGGAAGAGTCCGCCAGGTGATGACGATACCGCACGTGCAGGTGGACGCCGGCGTTCCGCTGCTGCAAATCGAAGCCATTGCAGATGAGCAGACGTCGGCAACCACGGAGCGGGTGGTATTTGGCGAGTCGCCCACGGCGAACGAGCCCGGAAAGGAAAATCAATCCCGCTGGCGTCAGGACCTGGAAGAACTGCGTCATCTCATGCTGGGCTTTGATGCTGACCCGACCCAGACGGCGCGGCTGTTTGCGCAATGGAGCCAGTTCAAGGAAGCTCCCGCCGATAGCGACGAAATAAGACGCCGCGAAGATGAGGTCCTCAACATTTTTGTGGATATATGCTCGCTATTTCGCCGGAAACCGAGCGTGCACGATCTCGCCGGCAGTGAAGCACCCAGCACCGAGGCCTACCTCTTTTCCTACTTGCGCATGCTCGAAACGCAAGGGGAGGGACTGCCGCCCGCGTTTGTGGAGGCGCTCGGTCGCACTCTGGCTCATTATGGCGTGCAGACCCTGGACCGCTCGCCCGAACTGGAAGAGAGTTTGCTCTGGATCTACAAATCGCACCAACGGGTGGAGCGGCAAGTGGCGCCTATTCTGGCCTTGCTGGAACGCCGTCTGGCGCGCGTCGACGCCTTCGCGCAGTACGCGGACGAGCCGTTCCGTTTACTGCTCGACCGGATCATCGCCATGACCCGCGGACAGTTCCCCTCCGTCAGCGACCTCGCCCGCGAACTGCACTATCGCTGCTTCGAGCAGGCGGTGTTTGAGAAGGCACGGAAACAGATCTTCGCGCAAGCGGAAGGTCACCTCGCCTACCTTGCTGCCAATCCGCAAGCCACGGACCAGCACGAGAGAGTAAATGCGTTGATCGAGTGTCCGCAACCGCTGGCGGGCCTCTTCTCGGGCCGATTCGCCGCCGCAGATCCCGGCTTGCGTCAATTGATGTTGGAAGTAATGACGTCCCGATATTATCGAGGGCAATCACTGACAAACCTTCGCTTGATGCCGGTAGAGGGACAATGTTCTGTCGCGGCGGAATACGTGCAGGACGGAAGGCGGGTCCACGTCTTCGCGGCTCATGCTGCTTACGATCGATTTCACGAAACGGTAGACGCGATGTGCTCTTGCCTCGCGGAAGTGCCGGCAGAAGATGACATTGTCGTCGATTTTTACCTTTGGAATTCTGGTCCGCTCGCCGATCCGGAGCTCACGCAACAAGAAGTTTGTTCCGGGATCAATCAAGCGCGCTTCCCTCGGCCCATCCAGCGCATCGTAGTGGCAGTCGCTGGACCAGGTTGCGGCGAGGGCATGGCCGGCATGCAACACTTCACGTATCAACCCTCTGTGAGCACTTATGCGGAGGAAAAGCTCTTCCGCGGAGTCCATCCTATGATGGCCGAACGGCTACATCTGTGGCGCTTGAAGAACTTTACAGTTGAGCGGCTGCCGTCGGTGGAAGATGTTTATCTCCTGCATGCCACCGCGAACGATAACCCTAAAGATGAGCGGTTGTTCGCGGTTGCCGAAGTGCGCGATTTGACGCCGGTGCGGGACGAGACGGGCCGCATTGTGCAACTGCCACACCTGGAGCGCATGTTTGCCGAAGCAGTGGCAGGCATCCGGCTGTTTCAGTCGCGGCGTGCTCCACACGAGCGGCTCTACTGGAATCGGATCTTTCTCTACGTTTGGCCGGTGTTCGACCTCAAGCCGGATGAACTCAATGACATTGCTCACAAACTGGCCCTGTCGACAGATGGCCTGGGATTGGAACAAGTGGTGGTCCGCGCCCGTATTCCCCATCCCCAGACCGGCCAGTTACGCGATATGGTGATGCGCATTTCGGCGCCTGGCGGCGCCGGTTTGCTGATGACCTTCCGTCCCTTCACTAAGCTGCAACTGCTCAAACCGCTGACCGAGTACGACCAGAAGGTTGTCCGCATGCGCCGGCGGGGGCTCATTTATCCCTACGAAATCATCCGAATGCTAACTCCTGGGAAGGAGGACGCGCGGGGCGAATTCCCTAACGGCGATTTTATCGAGTACGATCTTGACCCCGACGGTCGGCTGGTGCCGGTCGATCGTCCGCCCGGGCAAAACAAGTCCAATATCATCGTTGGCGTAATCCGCAACTTTACCGCCAAGCATCCCGAGGGCATGATGCGCGTGGTGCTGTTGGGAGATCCCAGCAGGGACCTGGGTGCAATCGCCGAATCCGAATGCCGGCGCATTCTTACCGGTCTCGATCTCGCCGAAGAGATGGGCGTCCCGCTGGAGTGGTTTCCCATCTCGGCCGGCGCGAAGATCTCAATGGACAGCGGCGTGGAAAACATGGATTGGATTGCCCGTGTGCTGCGTCGCCTGATCGAGTTCACGCAGGCCGGCGGCGAAGTGAATCTGGTGATCAACGGGATCAACGTCGGGGCGCAACCCTACTGGAACGCCGAGGCAACCATGCTCATGCACACCCGCGGCATTCTGATCATGACCCCGAAAGCGGCGATGGTGCTCACCGGCAAGCGCGCCCTAGATTACTCGGGTAGCGTCTCGGCCGAGGACAACGAGGGGATTGGCGGATACGACCGCATCATGGGTATCAATGGCCAGGCGCAGTATTGGGCACGAGACATCGATCAAGCCTGCCACATCCTCTTGCGCCATTATGAGCACACCTACGTAGCGCCCGGTGAGCGCTTCCCGCGGCGGGCCCTCACCAGCGATCCCATCGACCGGGATGTGCAGAGATATCCGCACGTTAGCGGCACGGACAACGGCTTCGCCCGAGTGGGCGAGATCTTCTCCGACGACACCAACGCCGGACGAAAGAAATCGTTCGACATTCGCAGCGTGATGAAGGCCGTAGTTGACCAGGACCATCGCCCCCTGGAACGCTGGCCCGGCATGCGAGGCGCCGAGACTGCGGTGGTCTGGGATGCCCATCTCGGGGGCTATCCCATTTGCCTCATCGGCATCGAATCCAAGCAGGTGCCCCGGTTGGGATTTGTCCCCGCAGACGGACCCGACCAATGGAGCGCTGGAACGCTGTTTCCTCTGTCTTCTAAGAAGGTGGCTCGGGCCATCAATGCGGCCAGCAACAATCGACCGGTAGTGATTCTGGCCAATCTGTCGGGGTTTGACGGATCGCCCGAGTCGATGCGCAAGCTACAGCTTGAGTACGGCGCTCAGATCGGCCGGGCTGTGGTGAACTTCAAAGGCCCCATGATCTTTTGCGTTATCTCCCGCTATCACGGCGGCGCGTACGTGGTCTTCTCGCGGGCGCTGAACGAACAACTCGAAGTGGTGGCGTTGGAGGGAACTTACGCTTCCGTGATTGGCGGCGCGCCGGCGGCGGCTGTTGTGTTTGCCAGCGAAGTTGAAGCCAGGGCCCGCAAAGATGAGCGCCTGGAGGCGCTGACCCAGGCGATGGCCAAGGCCGACGGCAGCGAGAAAGTCCGGCTGCGCGCTCAATACAACGAACTCTTCAAGGTGGTTCACTCCGAGAAGCTGGGCGAGATGGCTGAGGAGTTCGATCACGTGCACAGCGTGCATCGCGCGCTCAGAGTAGGTGCGCTGCATAATATTCTTCCCCCCGCAAACCTTCGCCCGTACCTCGTCGATGCGGTCGAACGCGGCATAAGAAAGATGGAGCAATCAATATCCAAGGAAGCACAACTTAGAAGACAGGTGCAACGAGAGATCAACGTCGAGGAAATACTCATGGTTTCTCCAGTCGGGCAGGCATAATGGACGTCTATTGGCTGGACCAGGCCGAAGCGGACCTGCCGTCCCAGAATGATTGGTTAAGCGCCAGCGAAGCCGTCCGCCTGGATGGCATGCGTTTTGCCAAACGCCACGCCGACTGGCGGCTGGGACGCTGGACCGCGAAACGTGCACTGGCGGCGTACCTGCACCTGCCCAGTCATCCGCAGCACCTGGCGGACATCGAGATACGCTCGGCGCCGTCTGGCGCGCCGGAGGTCTTCATTGCCAACCAACTAGCGGGGGTTGCCATTTCTCTCAGTCACCGAGGCGGCGTGGCCGCTTGCGCGGTCACGCTGTCGGGGGCGGAACTGGGTTGTGATTTGGAGATTGTCGAGCCGCGCAGTGACGCATTTCTTGCCGACTACTTTGTGACGGAAGAGCAAGCGCTGATTGAGCGGACGGCCACGGCGCAGCGTTCCCTGGTTTTGGCTCTGCTCTGGAGCGGAAAGGAAAGCGCTCTGAAAGCGCTGCGCGCAGGGCTTCGACTCGATACCCGTAGCGTTACAGTTCGTCCTGTCGCTCCGGCGCTGCATGGAGACGGGCGGGCACAGGCTCCTGCTCTCGCCGCTCCAGCGTCATACGGGCCCAAGAGCTGGCAGCCTCTGCAGGTGGTTTATGAGGGCGGGCAAGTCTTCCATGGCTGGTGGCAAAATACAGGTGACCTCTTGCGAACCATGGTCGCCTCTCCACGTCCGGCCGCGCCGATTTTCTTAGAAGCCACAGCCCACTCTGTGCGGTCTGCTTCTTAATTTCGTTTCCAGGAGCGGATGAAAATTGACCACGCAGGCGCGGAGATCACGGAGCAAACTCGATAGGACCCAAGACGCCATGTCCTCCGTGGTGAATGTTTTTGACGGAGCGGGGCGCCCAGGTCAAGCGCCGCATTTGCTGGCTCTGCCCGAAACCCTGAGACTGCTTTGGCATCCTTATATGTGAGGCTGTGATCAAGCCCCGACTGAGACGTGACGCAGGGCACAGACTCGGATGGCGTTTACGTGAGATAGGTATGGTAGGCGGTGTGAATATCGGTCCATCGCTGAGCGAATCGGTCAACAGGGCCCAGCTCTCGCGATGCAGCTTCGAAGGAGAGTGTCTTATGAAACCGGGTGGCGACTCAACGGCATATCTTCGCTACGGACGAACCCTGGTCAAGTCCGGAGTATCGGGGCTGCGTAGCGGCCAGGAATCTCATCTCCATGGACAGCCTCTTTCCGAAGTCCTGAGCCAATCTGCGCGTGCATCGTTAAGCCTGGCTACCATCGGGGCCTGCGTCGGCGTCCTGCGGTTCTACGCGAACGGCCGTCGCGATCGCCTGCCAAGAACGATTGCGTGGAGCATGCTAGGTAGCGCGATCGGATTTTGTGCCGGATTCGCCTGGAAGACTCGTGAACTCACGGCCAGCATGGGCCGCTCTTCCCTGAAGCAGATGGGGGCGGTGCGTGATCAACACTGGCTCGAACGCCATCCCATTGACTATGCATAGAACGTGCCTATGGCCCAACCGCCACAGCACACAGGCAAACCTCCGAAGACAAACCGTCTAAAGCAGATTGCGAGTTGGGGTGTCCGCGGCTTGAGCTAGGCCGTCTTGGCCTTCCTCTCCAACCATCTTTTCTTCATCATTTCGGAAAGACGCTTGCGCGAGGCTGCGCTCATCGGCTTGCGTTTCGGGGCGGCCTTCTTCTTGCGTTCGGCCCAGCGCTTCTTCATCATCTCAGAGAGCCGCCGGCGTCCGGCAGCAGTAATGCCGCCACCCTTGCGGGTGCGTGCAGGTTTGGCTTGTTTCGTTCCGGGAGGACGGCCACGGCGGCTGCCAGGCCGAGTACCGAGACCTTCAAGGGCAGCAATTGCTTGGTCAAGGCGATCACGATCGCGGTTGAGGTCAGTGAGAAGCTGTTGAATATCCATGCGCATCCTTTCAACGAGAAAGGGGATTATACGCTTCGCAGTCAACTCGGCTGATCTTCGGGCGACTCTACCTGCCCTGCAGCCTCATTCCGCGGCTAGTCAGCGGCCAGCTTTCCAGGTGCGGTACAACGCGTCGTGCAGCGGCACTTTCGGTGCCCATCCGGTTTCTTCGAGGATGCGGTGCGTGTCATACCAGCGGTCCTGCAAGGCCCGGTTTAACTGATGCTTTGAAAATCGCACACTGCCTCCGACCGGCAGCATCCGGATCGCAATCTCGGCGAAAGGCCCCACCAGCCGGACCGGCCAGCCGGAGGAAAAATGCGTCACGGTTTTGTCTACCGCTGTTTTCGCCTCGTGGTACTTCGCCAGGGTGAGTTCATCGTCATCGAGAACATTGAATTGCTGAAACCGCCCTCCGCCGGAATGCCCCGCCACTTGCATCGCATCCACCAAATTTTCAACGTAGTTCAACGGAATGCGATGGTTGCGATTGCCGAAAACGAAGTTGGTCTTCCCCAGCGTGAATCCCAGCAGCGCCACCGGAAGTTGCCTGCCGGGACCATAGATAATGCCGGGCCTGAGGATGGTTATCGGCAACGCCCTTTCCCGTGCGAAGGTGACGGTCAACTGGTCTGCCAGGATCTTCGATTGAGCGTAGAAGTCGCGTAGCTGCGGGGACTCATCGTAGGGAGTGCTCTCATCGATTCGCTGACCGTTTGCAACAGGGCCGTAAACCGCCAGTGAACTGGCATATACGAGCCGGCCGACGCCCTGCCGGAGACACCCGGTCAGGACCTGTTCTGTGCCAGCTACATTGGCTTCGAGGAAGTCGGCCTTACTGCCCGGAGTATCCACCTTGGCTGCAAGATGATAGGCAACGTCGGCTCCTTGCACCGCACGGGCTATGCAGTCCGGGTCTCCCAACCCTCCATGCACCACCTCGGCGCCTTGGGTTTCCAGCAGATCGGCACGGCGGGAAGGCCTCGCCAGCACCCGGACAGGAACTCCCCGGGCCAGCAAGTCTCGCACCAGGGCCGTCCCCAGGAAACCCGTACCGCCAGTTACGCAGACACGCATGCCATCGCACCCCAGTTACAACCGTCATCGCCTCGCCGCTGGACACGTCTTACCGCGGAGAGCCAGGCGGTCCCACGCAGCACGGCTGGGCCATGCTACCGTTCGACGGGGGATTTCCTCACATGTTACACTCCATCTTTCAAGAGATTTGTGAGTGGCTCGGAACCAGAGGCGATTTGGTTCCTATTTTCCGCCGGGAAAAGTTGTCCCACGAGATTGTTTTTCCTCGGTTCCGGTTCCCGTGAAACAAATTAAGCCCATGGTTGGAGAGCAGACGGGTTGACGGTCCTCAGCTACATAGTCCTCGCTATTGCTGCCATTCCCGGCATTTATTATCTGCTGGCCCTTTACAGCTCTGCGCGATTCTGGAGTCAGCAGCGGACCCCCCCGGATTCTGACTACACGCCCCCAATAAGCTGCCTCAAACCTATCCGCGGACTCGATCCTGAGGCCTATGAGAATTACGCCAGCTTCTGCCGCCAGGACTATCCCGAATACGAAATCCTTTTTTGTGTGGACGCGGATGATCCGGCGCTACCCGTTCTGGAAAAGCTGATTCACGACTTTCCTGAACGCCGTATTCGTCTGCTGTTTGGCTCCGGTCGTACGGCAATCAACGACAAAATTGCCAGGCTCGTGCGGCTGGTGAACGAAGCTGCACATGAACTGCTGGTAATCACCGACGGCGATGTCCGAGTCCGGCCTGATTACTTGCGGTCCGTGGCCGCGCCTTTCCGCGATCCCAAAGTTGGGGCCGCCACTTGCCCCTATGTCTCCACAAAAGAAACCACTCTCGTCCAGGAATTGCAATCGATAGGCATGATTTCCGACTTCTGGGCCGGAATCTTTGTGGCCTGGCAATTGGACGGGGTGAAGTTCACCTTTGGACAAACCATCGTTACCACACGTAAGAACGTCGCTGCTTTCGGTGGCTACGAGGCCATCGAAAATCGTCCAGCCGATGATCTTCGCGTAGGTCGCCTGACCGCTGAAATGGGATATAAGGTCAAGCTGGTTCCCTACGTGATACAGACTGTTGCCGACTTCGCGACCCTTAGCGATCTCTTTTACAAACGGGTTCGCTGGCTGACGGTAATGCGGCTCATGCGGCCGTGGGGTCATTTCGGGTTGATCTTCACCTTGGGTCTGCCCTGGGCTCTCGTCGCGATTGCAACTCATCCCTCGATGGGGGTTGCCGTCGGATATCTCGGCGGCTACGCCTTACTTCGAGTTGCGATGACGTGGTTGATTGGTGCCTGGGGGATGAAACAGACGGGACTCTGGAAAACAATGCCCTTGATACCAGCGTGGGACGCCATGGCCTTCGTCATGTGGTTAATCAGTTTCGGCCGCAAGACCATCCGCTGGCGTGGCGTTGAATATTTCATCCGGGAAGGAATCCTGGTGCCGGTTGCGCCCAAGGCTGGGCCCTAAGGAACGAGGTCTAAGGTCATAATGAGAGCCAAAGTTGCGGTCGCGGGTGCGGGGGTCTACGGCGCGACCATTGCGATCAGTCTGGCCGAGGCCGGCCACGATGTTCAGCTTTTCGATCCGCTCGGTATCTTGCGAGCCGCGTCCGCCATCAATCAGTACCGCATTCATTCGGGATATCACTATCCGCGCAGCCCCGAGACCATCCGCGAAACCCTGGAGGCGCGGGCGGAGTTCCTGACCACGTTTGCGCCCGCGATCGTGCGCAATAGCCGGCACTATTACGCGATTCCCCACGAGGGCTCGCAGACGCCTCCTGCACTGTTCGAGAAGGTGATGGCCGAGTTCCATCTCAGCGTGCGGCCCTGCCGCCCCGAGTGGATGGATTTCGGCTTCATCGACAAGTGCTACGAAGTGGACGAACAGATCTATGATCCGGACATTTTGCGGGACCTGTTATCGGCGCGTATTCAGACGCTCAGCATTCCGTTCGATCAGCGGGCATTTACCCCGGAAATGCGTTCGGAATATGACTATGTCGTGTGGGCGACCTACGGATTAGGGCCTGGGCGCGGTCTGTTTAAGGGCGTGAAATACCAAGTCGCCGAGAAGATCCTGATTCAACTTCCGCGAGAGTTGCAGGGGATATCGCTGGTCGTGGTGGACGGCCCGTTTACGGCCTTCGATCCTTACGGCAGCTCTCCCCGGTCGCTCTTTGGTTCAGCCAAGAATACGAACCACTGGACTACGACAAATCCCGATGAGCCGATTCCCGAGATATACCAGCCATTGCTGAACCGGCCTGATTTCGAGCCCTTCGCGTCCACCAGATTTGAGGCCATGCGAACAGATTCCGCTCTCGCCGTCCCGACATCGAAGGACGCGGTTTACCTTGGTTCGCGCTTCACCATTCGCGTGGTGGAAGACAACCCAGCCCAGGACCGCAGAACGCTGTACATCCTGGAGCGGGAAAAGGGCGAAATTTTCGTCTTTTCCGGCAAGGTGGTCAGCGCCGTGAAGGCCGCCCGCCTGGTTACCGCGCGAATCACGGACGGCGCCAAACCATAGCTATTCATAGCGCAGGCTTTCCACCGGGTCCAAGTTCGCGGCCCGAGCGGCGGGCGCAGTGCCAAAGATCACCCCTACCAGGCTGGAAACCACCACCGCGATGATGACCGACCAACCAGAGATAGGTACACGGTAGTTGGTGATGAATCGTATCGAGAAGGGCAGCGCCAGGCCGAGGAGAGTCCCGAGGAATCCTCCCGCCAGCGATATCAGTATCGCCTCCGTCAGGAATTGCGTACGAATTTCCGAATTGGTGGCCCCGACCGCTTTGCGCACGCCAATTTCGCGAATGCGGGAATTTACTGTCGCCAGCATGATGTTCATGATGCCCACTCCGCTGACCAGCAGGGTGAGCACGGAAATCAGCAGCAGCACGGTGGTCAAGGTGTTCGCGGTTTTGACGGCGACCGAGAGCAGCTGGGTCAGGTTGTACACCTTGTACACCGATTCGGGGCGATGCCGTGACTGCAGCACATCATGAATTTCTTCGGTCGCCCGCGGGACCTCGGCCGAGTCCGACACGGAAAAGAACAACTGTTTCACGCTATCGCTGGCGGTAAAGAACCGCGCCACGGTGTAGGGAATCAGGGTGGTGTCATCCGAAATTTCCGACTCGCCAAAGGTGTCAACCCGTTCCTTGAAGGTCCCGATCACGGTGAAGGGGAGGCCGCTGAGTTTGATCTGCCGCCCGATGGCTGCATCTTGGGACCCGTAGAGCGTGTTGGCAAGAATCTGGGTAATGAGCGCGACTTTGTTGCGCGCCCGGGTGTCGTCATCGTCGAAAAAGCGCCCCGCCAGAATATCGAGGTTGCGCACATAGCGGTACTGCCACGAGACACCCAGTGCCACAATCTCGCGTTGCTGGCCGCCAGGGATGGGGACCTGATCGTGAAACTCGATCATCGGCGAGGACGCACTGATGCCTGGCACTCGCTCACGCACCGCATCCCAGTCCGCGAGCGTTAGCCAGTCGCTCGAGCTCTGGCTGCCATACTTGCTGCCCCCCTCGTACTCTGCTGCCATCATGTTCGAGCCGATATTCTGGATCTGCTGAATGATGTACTGCTTGCCAGTGAGCCCGACGGTGACCACCAGGATCAGCGACGCCGTCCCGATGACCATGCCCAGCGCCGTCAAAATGAACCGCATTTTGTTGGTGCGAAACGTCTGGACCGCGACGCTGAGGGTTTCGCCGAAAACCAGTTTCGGATACGGACGCCCGTTATTGCTACGAGTGGCCATGCAGATGCTTTAAGAGTAATCGTTCACGAGTGGGGCTTCAAACGTGCACGGGTAGCTGCCCTCGTCGCTGGAAGAAGTGCCCCGGCTCGGATTGTTGAATCGTCCCTCAAGTGCTATCGTCAGAATTACCCCATTTTTGATACTCAGTGACTCATGCTGTCACCTCTCCATCGCTTTCTGCTCCTGCTAGTTGTGCTCGCCCTCGGAATGGGCTGCATGGCTGAGGCGCAGCAGACCTTGGGCGAGTTGTACGCAACCGACGCGCGGGTGAAAGGATCGGTCATTCTCGCCGGTTCCGGTACCAGCGTCCTAAGCGGCTCCTCGATTGCCGCCGGAGCACAAAACGCCACCCTCAAGCTGGAGCGGGGTGGCAGCCTGTTGGTTTGTTCGGGGACGAATCTTTCCGTTAACGCATCGCAGAACGGACGCGAGCTGATGTTCAGCTTGAACAGCGGCAATCTGGAGATGAATTATCCGCTGGGCGCCGCGGCGGACACGCTGCTGACCCCGGATTTGCGGCTGCTGTTGCCCGGTCCGGGCACGGTGCACATTGCCGTGAAGGTGAGCCCGCAAGGGGATACATGCGTTCAGTCCTTGCCGTGGAACGTGGCCGCTATCGTGGTTTCCGAAACCATGGGCGATGCCACCTATCAGGTGAAACCCGACGAAGCTGTCTTATTCAAGGGCGGACATCTCAGCGAAGCCGCGCCAACCAAGCAAAATTGTGGATGCCCGTTATCGCAGCCGATTCCGCCGACGCAGGTAGCGAAAGCAACACCGCCGCCTCCGCCAGTTGCGGAATCCAATCCAATACGGCCCGCTCCCAAGCCGCCTCCAGCGGACCAAGATGTTCACATCGCGGTTAGCGCGCCGCTGGTCTTCCGCGCCGTCGATGCCGCACCGGACTTCGCCGAGATGGTGGCGACCCTAAAGCTGGAACACAATCAGGCGTTGCAGCTTGACCCGGTTGTGCTGCCTCCTCCGCCGCCCCAAAAAACGCACGCGGAGCGACCGGCGCCGGTGGTTGCCCAGAAGGAACAGAAGCACGGATTTTTCAGCAAGGTAGGCACATTCTTCGCAACAATCTTCCACTGATGAAGCGATAAGATAAATCTTTACGAGAGGGAGGATCGAATGTCGGCCATCATTCTCGACGGCACCCGAATCGCGGCGCAGATCAAGAGCGAAGTCGGCGAAGAGGTGAAGGAGCTGACAGCGGTCGGACTTCGCCCCGGTTTGGCGGTCGTGCTGGCGGGCCACCATCCCGCGTCGGAAATTTACGTTCGCAACAAGGTGAAAAGCTGCGAGCAGCTTGGCATCTACAGTGAGAAGCACACGCCTCCCGACAACGTCACCACCGAGGAGCTCTTGGCGCTGGTCGAGGACCTGAACCGGCGCGATGAGATCGACGGCATCCTGGTGCAACTGCCTCTGCCTCCCCAGGTGGACGCCAAGAAGGTGCTGCTCGCGGTGTCGCCGGAGAAGGACGTGGACGGATTTCATCCCATGAACGTCGGCTATCTCTCGACCCAGCGTCCCGGCTTGGTGCCGTGTACGCCCGTCGGCATCATCGAAATTCTGAAACGCAGCGGGATTGCCATCGCCGGCGCCGAAGCGGTGGTGGTCGGGCGCAGCGACATCGTTGGCAAGCCCGTCGCGATGCTGCTGCTCAACCGCAATGCCACGGTCACGGTCTGCCATTCCAAGACGCGGGACCTGCTGGCAGTCTGCCGCCGCGCCGACATTCTGGTAGCTGCAATCGGCAAGGCTGGGATGATTACGCCTGACTTCGTCAAGCCCGGCGCGACCGTGATCGATGTCGGAATGAACACAGTCACCGATCCCGCCGAGTTCAAGCAGTTCTTCGCCGGAAACGAGAAGCGCGAACGGGACTTCGCGGCAAAAGGCTCAACCCTGATCGGCGATGTACATCCCAAAGTTGCCGAGGTTGCGGGGGCGATGACTCCTGTGCCCGGCGGCATAGGGCCACTCACCATCGCCATGCTGATGAGCAACACGGTGAAGGCGGCCAAGCTGCGCCGTGGGCAAAGGGTGGAACTGCTGGCCACGCGTTAAACAAGGATGCGCGCGAACAACATGTATATACTGCATCAGGGCTAAGCGGCTCATGCTGGCGCCCGCTTTCAACTTTGCGATGATGCGTATATGCCCATGTTGCGCGTAGGACTGACGGGCGGCATCGCCTGTGGCAAGTCGTCCATTGCCGCCATGCTGGTCAAGCGTGGCGCGCATTTTCTTCAGGCTGACGGACTCGCCCATCAGCTTTACGCTCCCGGGACTGCCACCTATGACAAAGTGGTTCGCAACTTCGGCCGCGAAATCCTCGATGAAGACGGCACCATCAATCGCAGCAAGCTGGCGGACCTGGTTTTTCCCAGCCGCATTGGTGAGCTGAACGCCATCGTGCATCCCGAGGTCGTGAAGCGGCAGAATAGCTGGATGGGAGAGGTGGAGCAGAGCGATCGGCATGGCATCGCGGTTGTCGAGGCCGCGTTGCTTATCGAGGCCGGAGCTGACAAGGACTTCGGCAAAGTCATTGTCGTGACCTGCGACTTCGAGCAAAAAGTTGAACGCTTTGCCCGGCGAGCCAATGTCCCGATCGAGGTTGCGCGCGCCGAAGTCGAGCGCCGCAGTGCCGCGCAGTTCTCCGACGAAGAGAAGGCACGGCGCGCGGATTACATCGTGGACAACTCCGGTTCGGCCGAAGATATGGAGCGGCAGGTCGAGCGCATCTGGCGCGAATTGCAACGAATTGAGTCCCTAACAACTGAGAACTGACCACTGGCTACTGTCTTATCACATTCGGTACACTTCTATGGGTTGGTCGTCTAATTCCTCGGCGGCAACTTCGAAGCGGTGATTGCCTTCAAAAAACTATGAAATTCGCACGGCCGTTTCTTCTCGCAATAATTCTAGTGGGGGCCTTCTACTGGTACACGACCCATCACAGCGGGGTCATGCCGGAGGCCCTGATCTCCCGGCCCACGCACATCGAACTTAGTGAGGCTGCTGGCCCTGAGACGCTTGATGCCGACGAGCGCAATAATATTGATGTCTATCACAAGGCCATCCCATCGGTCGTCAACATCACCTCGAAAACGGTGGCGTACGACTTCTTCTACGGGCCGGTGCCCGAGGAGGGCCAGGGTTCCGGCTTCATCATCGATAAGGAAGGACACGTTCTCACCAACTATCACGTGGTCGGCAACGCCACGCAGGTGGAAGTGACTCTGCACAACAAGAGAACCTACAAGGCGGAGGTGATCGGACGCGACCGCGGACATGACCTGGCGGTCGTCAAAATTGACGCGCCCGGCGTAGTTCCCGCCGTACTTGGCGATTCCAAGAATCTTCAGGTCGGCCAGAAGACCTTCGCCATCGGAAACCCGTTTGGACTTGCGGGAACGATGACGCGCGGCATCATTAGCTCACTGCGCCCCATCCGCAGCCCGGAAGGTTCGTACATCGAGGAGGCCATTCAGACCGATGCGGCGATCAATCCTGGAAACTCCGGCGGGCCGCTGTTGAACTCGCACGGCGAAGTCATCGGCATCAACAGCTTGATTGCCACTGGAGGTTCCAACCAGAGCGCGGGCATTGGCTTTGCCATTCCCATCAATGTGGCCAAGGCTGTACTCAACGACCTGATCACGTTGGGCACGGTGCGGCGGCCTACGTTGGGTATAACCACGTTGCCGATCGGACCAGAGTTGGCTCAGGAGATGGGCCTACCTGCCGATTATGGTGTTCTGATCGTCCGCACGATTCCCGGTGGGGCTGCCGAACAGGCTGGTTTGCGCGGTGGTAACCAACGCGCGTATCTGGGAAATGCGCCAATCATGATAGGTGGCGATTTGATCGTTGCCATCAACGGCGATCCCATTGGCGAGCAGCAGGACCTGGCGAATGTGATGAATAAACATCGTGCCGGCGATACCGTCACCGTCACTATCTACCGCGCCAAGCGCAAGATGGATGTGAAAGTCGTTCTCGGCGAGGCGAGAGAACGCACCTGATCGTCGCGTGCCGGGCCTAGCGAACGCTCATATCAAAGGTCAACAATTCCGCACGCGGGCAATCCTGTCGTCGGGATGATTGCCCCAGTCGCTGCGGGTCGGCTATAGTTCTAAGGATATGTACGACGACTTCCAGGCGATCAATCGCTGGACGGGCAAGCCCGTGCACTGCCGGTATCAGGCGCTGATTGTTGCCATTGCCACACGGCACGCGGACGCGGTTGACATTAAGTTTCTGGTGGACGAGCGCCCGGTTTGGATTGCACTTCCCCATCCTGCGTGGGTGGAGTGTCACCGGCAGACGGGGAACGTTATCACCGATCCGATGGCCGTGCAGATAGCGGGCCATTACTTGAAGTGGGCAATCGAATCGGGCGAAGACAACGGCCGTGAGATGTGCAGCTTGACTGTCCAGGAGACGCTCGATCATCTGCAGGCGATTTTGGACGAAGCCCACCAACTTGTAACCCGCTGATGTCTCAGTCCAGGGCCTGTAATATTTCGCTACGCCTCTTCTCGTAGTCGCCGGACTGCCGCAATTCTGAAAACGCTATAATCTCTATTTCAACTCAGGGTTAGGAGCTCTTTCATGTCCTCCGGTCTGCAAACTCCCGAAGTAACGCAATTGCTGGGACAGGGAAAAGTACACCGCAACTTGTTTCCGGCTCCGCTAGTGGAAGCTGCGCTTCGCCGTGGTGAGGCTGAACTGGCGGCGGCCGGCTCGCTGGTGGCCGGGACCGGCAAGCGCACCGGCCGTTCTCCCAAAGATAAGTTCACCATCAAGGACGCCTTAACCGAAAATAGAATCGCGTGGGGCTCCGCCAACCAGCCCTTCCCGCCCGATAAGTTCGACGCGCTTTATGAGCGTGTGCTCGACTATCTGAAAGGCAAAGAGCTTTTTGTCCAGGACCTCTTTTGTGGCGCCGATCCGCAGTACACCCTGCCCATCCAGGTGATCAACGAGTACGCCTGGCACAGCCTTTTTGTGCGGCAATTATTTATTCGTCCGACCGCGGAAGAGCTCAAGACCCACAAACCCGAATTCACCATCGTGAGCGCGCCCAGCTTCAAGGCCGATCCGAAACGCGACGGCACCAACGGCGAAGTCTTCGTGCTGGTGAACTTCAGCAAGAAGCTGGCGCTCATCGGCGGCACGGAATATGCCGGCGAAATGAAGAAGGTCATCTTTGGGGTGATGAACTTCGTGCTTCCCGAGCGCAACGTATTTCCCATGCACTGCTCGGCCAACGTCGGCGCTGATGGCGTTACCGCGCTGTTCTTCGGACTTTCAGGCACGGGGAAAACCACACTCTCCGCCGATCCCGGCCGCCGCCTGATTGGCGATGACGAGCACGGCTGGAGCGCCACCGACGTTTTCAACTTCGAAGGCGGCTGCTACGCCANNACCGGGCCGCGCTTGCCCCAGAAAGTTCCGCAGACGATGCGAACTCCGGTACCGTCGTCATCGGTGATCAGAGGAATCTCGGCGGCTTTCACTTCCTGATAGCGCGGATCTGTCATCTTCAGCGACGACGGAAGATTCGCCCAGAGCTGAAACCCGTGCATGCGGCCCTCGGCATCGCCCTTCGGCATCTCCTGATGGATGATTCCGCGGCCTGCTGTCATCCACTGGACGTCGCCGGCGGCAATGGCGCCGCGATTGCCCATGCTGTCGCCGTGTTCCACGGTTCCGGCCAATACATATGTTATGGTCTCGATCCCACGGTGGGGATGCCAGGGGAAACCCGCGAGATAATCGGCGGGAACGTCGTTGCGGAAGTCGTCGAGCAGCAGGAACGGGTCAAAATCGGAAGTGTTGCCGAAGCCGAACGCGCGGCGCAGATGGACGCCGGCGCCTTCGAGGGTGGGCTTGGCCTTGATCAGGCGCTTGACGGGTCGAATGGACATTGGACTCCAGTACCAAGTTTAGCGATAAAATTAGAATAGTCTTATTGGGGATTCAAACATATGCAGAATGCGGGCGTTCGTCCAAGCCGGTACGGACTGAGCCGGCACGGTATCGGTAATTTCGAAGTAGCGCATTGGAATCTGGGCACGGCGCAACTGGTTGAGAAAGCTCTGCAGCGTCACGAAGGCATGTTGGCCTCCGGCGGAGCATTTGTGGTTCAGACAGGGCAGTTCACGGGGCGCTCGCCCAAGGACAAATATATTGTTCGGGAGCCGGAGACGGAAACCACTGTGGAGTGGGGCGCAGTAAACCAGCCCATGCCCGAGCAGATTTTCGACCAGATTTACGCGCGGTTGATGGCGTCCTGGGAGAGCGACGAGCTGTTCGTTCACGATTGCTTCGCCGGTGCCGACCCCGAATACGCGCTTCCGATTCGAGTGGTGGCGCAGCGCGCCTGGCATGCGCTGTTCGCGCGACAACTTTTCATCCGGCCCGATCCCAGCGCGACCGAGGAGCACGTGCCGGAATTCACGGTTTTCTTCGCTCCCACGTTTTACGCGAATCCAGAAAAAGACGGAACGCGCTCGAAGACCTGCATCGCGATCAATTTCAAAAAGCGGGCGATTATTATTGCCGGCACCGAGTATGCGGGCGAGCTGAAGAAATCGATCTTCACGGTGCTGAATTATCTGCTGCCCGCGCGCGGCGTATTTCCGATGCACTGTTCCGCCAATGTGGGCGCCGATGGACAAGTGGCGCTGTTCTTTGGACTCTCGGGCACCGGCAAGACTACGCTTTCGGCCGATCCCGGACGCCGGCTCATCGGCGACGACGAACATGGATGGTCGAGCCACGGCGTGTTCAATTTCGAAGGCGGCTGCTACGCCAAGTGCATTCGGCTGTCCCCGGAAACCGAACCGCAGATCTACAACGCGCTCCACTTCGGTTCGGTGCTGGAAAACGTGGTACTCGACCCGGTCACGCGCATCCCGGATTACGACGACGAAAGCAAGACCGAGAATACGCGCGCTGCGTATCCCGTGGAATTCATCGACAACGCCATGATTCCTGGCGTGGGTGGACATCCGAAGAACTTGGTCTTCCTCACCGCCGATGCATTCGGAGTGCTGCCCCCGGTGGCGAAGCTCACTCCCGAGCAGGCCATGTACCACTTCATATCCGGCTATACGGCGAAAGTCGCGGGCACCGAAGCCGGCATCACCGAGCCGCAGGCAACCTTCTCCACCTGCTTCGGCGCGCCGTTCATGCCGCGGGCCCCCAAGATCTATGCGGAGATGCTGGGCCAGCGGTTGCGTGAGCACAAAGCGCAATGTTGGCTGGTCAATACCGGTTGGCAGGGCGGGCCCTACGGCGTGGGCAAGCGCATGAGCCTGCCTTACACGCGCGCCATGGTCAACGCGCTGGTCGAAGGCAAGCTGGCCGGTGTGGAGTTCGAGGTTGAGCCGTCTTTCGGATTGAGCATTCCGAAATCGTGTCCCGGAGTTCCGCCGGAGTTGCTGAATCCGCGCAATTCCTGGCAGGACAAAGCGGCCTATGACAAGATGGCAGCCGATCTTTCCGCGCGCTTCGCCAAGAACTTCGAGCAGTTCGACGCACCGCCCGAGGTCAAAGCGGCAGCGCCGAAGCCGGTCGGCAAGTAAGCCTCACAGAGTGGGATGTATCACAATGTGGCATAGCTTGGGGCGGCGCCATGCTGGTTTGTTGTCATCCTGAGCAGGAGCGAAGCAACGAGTCGAAGGGGCCCCATGCACGTCACGGGGCCTTTACGTGCTGCACTCCCAGTGCCTTTCCTGAACTGTCGAACCACACCACCTCGTATTGTGGGTTGAAGATCGAATAGTAGTACTTGTAAACATACTCGTCCGCACAGCCCTTGGGGACGGCGGTAAGCGAGCCGCATGGCCCCTCGCTGCTGGGATCGCCGAGCAGTTGCCGCACCACTTCGTTGGGATCGCCCAGATTGAGCTGCATAGAGTTCTTGCGCAGTTCATCGTCGTGGTGATAGGCCCAGACCCCGGCCACTACAAAGGCAAGAGCAATCGCGAAAAAGAATAGGCGAGTTCCCATGTGTGCAGTTGCCAGTTGCCAGCAGTCAGTTGCCAGTTGCTGACAACTGGCAACTGACTACTGCTTCACTTTTCTTCCACCCGCAGCGATGCGCCCTTGGGCAAGTAGCTCTTGCGCCGAAACCAGTCTTCCATCGCACTTCGCAGGCGTTCCAAAGGGACGCGCGCGCCGATCTCCATTTCACCCTCGCCGACGGGGACCGTATCGTCGAACACCTGGTCGTTGGTGAAGTTGCGCATGCTGAAGCTGTCCAGCCACTTCAGCGGACACGGATGCCGCTGCCCAGCCTCTTCGTATTCGACTCGGATCTTGCGGAAGAACATGATGACAGTTTCCAGTCTCCAGGTTCAAGTTTCAAGTGTGAAAACAGTTTCAAGCTTCAGGTTTCGAGTTTCAAGTCGAAAAAACCTCCGGCAAATATGGCCCTCTGAGCACGAACAAGCAGCGTGCGATAAATCTGCGGTCCTTCACAAATCAACAGCTACTGGTGCACCTTTGATCACTCAAAACTTGAAACTCGAAACTTGAAACTCGAAACTCCTATAATCAAGTCCATGCCATCGTTTCCTCCTGTTGACGAGCAGCTCGCCTACCTGCGCAAGGGCGTCGCGGAGATCATTCGCGAAAGCGAGCTGCGCGAGCGCATCGAGAACTCTCGCGCCATTGGCAAGCCCATGCGGGTGAAGGCCGGCTTCGATCCTACCGCGCCCGACCTGCACTTGGGCCACACTGTGCTGATGCGGAAGCTCAAGCACTTTCAGGACATGGGCCACACCGTCATCTTCCTTATCGGCGACTTCACCGGCCTCATCGGCGACCCCACGGGGCGCTCGGCCACGCGTCCGCCGCTCTCGCGCGAGCAGATCGACCAAAACGCCGAGACCTACAAGGCGCAGGTCTTTAAGATCCTCGACCGCGACAAGACCGAGGTGCGCTTCAACAGCGAGTGGCTGAGCCGGCTCGGCTTCGAAGGCTTCATCCGGCTGGCGGCCAAGTTCACCGTGTCGCAGATGCTGGAGCGCGAAGACTTTCACAAGCGCTTCGACGAGGAGAAGCCCATCGCCATGCACGAGCTGCTGTATCCCATCGCGCAGGGCTACGACTCGGTGGCGCTTGAGGCCGACGTCGAACTCGGCGGCACCGATCAGAAGTTCAATCTGCTGATAGGCCGCGAGCTGCAACGCCATTACGGGCAGCCGCCGCAGATCGTGCTGACTACGCCGTTGCTGGAAGGCACCGACGGCGTGCAGAAAATGTCGAAGTCGTACGGCAATTACATCGGCATCACCGAAGCGCCGCAGGAAATGTTCGGCAAGGTGATGTCCATTTCTGACGAGCTGATGTGGCGCTATTACGAACTGGTTACCGACGTGAGCCTGGCCGAGATCGAGCGCATGAAGCAGCAGGTTGCCAGCGGCGAGGCGCATCCCATGAAGCTGAAGCAGGAGTTGGGCAAGCGCATCGTCGCCGACTTTCACTCGCGGGAGGCGGCCGAGCAGGCGGCGCAAGACTGGTCGCGCATGTTTCAGAAGGACGAGACGCCCGAGGATTTGCCCGTGATGTCGGTGCGCTTCGAAGAGGTCGCCGCGCCCAATGCCTCAACTGCCGATGGCCACGTGCAGGTCAAGCTCGACAAACTGCTGGCGCGCACTGGTCTGGCGACGTCCGTCAGCGACGGCCTGCGTAAAGTCAAACAGAACGCCGTAAAGGTAGATGGCGAACTCAAGACCGAGTTGGTCGTCGCTGTAAAGCCAGGGACGGAGTTTACCTTGCGGGCGGGAAAGAAAATGGTGAAGGTAAGCGTGACGGGGTGAGTTGGGCAAACAGCTCATACGAACGAAAACTATTTAAGACTTATACGGCGGGTTGTGCGGCTCCTGACCGCAGGTGCAGACCTCTAGCTGGGATGTCAGAACTTCAACAAAAGCGCCGCAGCGCGGGCAAATCAGGAGCAGCTTTGCCGGCCCTCGGGCGTTTCGATCGACCAGCAGCTCATTGAAAAACTCCACTTGGTCTTCGCTGCTCGGCGTGACGTGAAAAGGTTTCAAACAGTCTAGGTTGTAACAGTAAGTCAGTAACACTGCTTCCGGGATTTTCCAGTCGTTTGATGAGGCGGCCATTTTCTTACTCCGAGCTAGCATGTTCTCATGTGCGACGGCCTGGCGGAAGACAAATCGAAATTCGGCTGAGCCAATCTTGTCTGGCGTGCGGTTGGTGCTGCGGCCACCAGGCGCCAAAGGCGTAAGCGTGCGCGAATCTGTCCCACTTCGGGAATTTTGCGCCGAATTTCAACTGCCTGAATTTCCCCTTCAGACGCCGTCCGGGCGGCCAGCCTGCAGTTTGTGGATTACATGGCCCACCAAACTCTACGAGCGTCCGCCGGTAGTCGTGATCTCGCCGGCGCGCATGGCCTGCTTAAGGCGAAGCCTCTCTTGCGCCAACTGCGCCTTCGACATCACATCCGGCCGGGATTCCAGTTCTTTGACTTTCCGCTGGAGTTGCTCCAAGTCACGCTCCCCGTGCCGCTTTCGCAACGACCGGATTGCGCTCTCCAGCAACTCGGGCGTCAGTTCCTCGTGTTCATCCATGAGCACGGTCGCCAGCAGGCTGCGAGCGTCTTCTTCCAGAGCAAGCGACATCGGGTCGAATCCCTGCTCCTGTCCGACCAGGAGGGCATCGATGAGAGCCTCTGCCGCCGAACCAGCATGCAATCGCTCGCGGCTGAGGGCAAAATGCGCCTGACGCGCAGGCTCGAAGTCGAGGTCCTGGCCATCGCGGTTGCTTACCGGACTACTGGATAACTTCTGGCTTGCCAGCGCTCGAATCAAAACCCTCTCGGCATCCATCAGGGCCGTGGCAGCAGGAGCGTTCACTCGCGACGCCGAACGCGAGCCCGCGGCGTGGCGCAGTTCCTGGCGCAGCACCGCCGATTCGATTCCCAGCCGATGCGAGATTTCGTTGGCCCACTCGTCGCGCACAATACGGCTGGGCACCCGCTGAATGTGCGGCAGCAGATAATTCAAGGCCTTCACTTTGCCTTCGGGAGTGCGCGTGGGGAACAAGGAACGCGAGCGCTCAATCAGGTAATCAAAATATTTCTGCGAGTGCGAAAGCGCCTCGCCATAGGCTGCCACCCCTTTGCGCCGGATGTACAGGTCGGGATCGAAGCCGGCCTCAAGTGTCAGAACCTTGATCTGGAACTCTTCGCTCACCAGCAGCGCCAGCGAACGCTCAGCCGCCGCGGCACCGGCGGTGTCGGGATCGAAATTCACCACGATGTTCTTGCTGAAGCGTCCCAGCAGCCGGGCTTGCAACTCGGTGAACGCCGTGCCGGAGCTGGCGATCACGTTGCGAAAGCCCGCAGTGTACACCGAGATGCAATCCATCTGGCCTTCGACCAGGATGGCATACTCCAGCTTGCGAATCGGCTCCTTGGCCTTGTCGAGATTGAACAGTACCCGAGACTTCGAGTAGATCGGCGTCTCCGGCGAGTTCAGGTACTTGGGACCCGACTTCTCGTCGCTCGCCAGTGTGCGGCCGGTAAAGGCGATCACCTTGCCGGATTCGTTGGTGATGGGAAACATCACCCGATTGCGAAACTTGGAATACAAGACCGCGTCGTGATCGGCGGCTTCATCCCCCTTATCTTTCCACGAGAACAGGCCCGACTCGCGCAGCAATGCCTCGTCATATTGCCCGCGCAGGGCGTCGCGCAACAGGAAGCCCGAATCGGGCGCGTAACCCATACGAAACTCGGCGATGATCTCAGGACTGATACCGCGCGAAGCAAGATACTCGCGTGCATGTGCGGCCTCGGGCCGGCGCAATTGTTCCTGGAAAAACTTGCAGGCACGCTCGTGGATTTCGATCAGCCCGACACGCATGCCCGCCTGGCGCTCCTCCTCAGGCGAGGAGTAGCTCATCTTGGGCAGAGGGATCTTGAGTTTTTCCGCGATCAGGCGAACTGATTCTGGAAAGGTGATGTTCTCGATCTTCTGCACAAAATTGAAGACGTCGCCGG
Source organism: Acidobacteriaceae bacterium (assembly GCA_003152695.1). GTDB lineage: Bacteria > Acidobacteriota > Terriglobia > Terriglobales > Acidobacteriaceae > Bog-257. The sequence continues at coordinate 133,271 of PMAT01000090.1, read as the reverse complement.
AAGCACCGCAACCAAAGCAGTGGAAGAATTGTCGCGTGGCATGCACCGAGAAGGACGGCGTTTTTTCCTGGTGAAAGGGGCACAAGCCCTGGAAGTTTTGCGCGCCGCTTTTGCGCAGCGTCATGTACTCGCCCACAATGCGGACGATATCGGCCTGCTGCTTGACGGTGTAGGCAAAATCCCCGGGATTGGCCATGCTGTACTAGTATGCAGGAAACAGAAGGAAGATTCAGCAGGAATCGGGATGCGACTGTGAATACCCTGTGGATTTCACCGGGAAAGCCGTGGACGCGCGGTGCATTACCCGGCCTCACCCATCAGCATGATCGGCGAGGTCGGCTTGTCGGAGCCCTCTTCGTTCTCCACGGTGACGGCGAAGGCCTTCGCTTCGACACCAGCGGGCATCTTGTGGTCCATCATCATGGCATTGCCGTGCTCATCGGGTTTGAAAACCCCCGCAGCCATGGGCGCGCCCTGCATCGGGATAATCCACAGCTCGTAAGCCTTGCCCGCCGGCAACGTGGGTAGATTGCTGACCATGAACATCATGCGCTTTCGCGACGGGCTGAAGATCGCGGTGCCACTCGGTTGCCTGGGCGACTTTTGCGGGTTCATCGACACGTGAACGGCATCGGGCGCGGTCAGCAACCTCATCTCTTCATTCAGTCGATCGAGTTGAATCGTCTGGTCCCGATTGTGACCGGCCAGTTCGGCGAGCTGATCTCTCATGCGGCCATTACTGCGCCACAATCCAGCCAGGGCGAAGAGCAGCACAACCGCAGCCACTGTGGGAATCCATGCCCATCCCAAGCTGCGCTGCGGAGCCTGAGCCGGCGAGGAGACCCCGCGCGGTTCGGCGGCAACGGCCCTCATCAATCGATCCTTGCTTCGCGCGGGCGGCTGTGGCCCGCTGCTCGACAAGCCAAGGATTCCCAAGTCGCCGCGCAGGGCCTGCAGTTCGCGACGGCACGCAGCGCACGTGTCGAGGTGGCTTTCCAGTTCCTGGCGCTGGCTGCCGATCAGCTCATCCAGCGCGTACAACGCCAGATCTTCCGCGAATTGGTCGTGTGTCTTCATGATGCAAACTTGGCACGCAATTGCTGGAGTCCACTGCGAATGCGCGTCTTAATCGTGCCCAAAGGCTCGCCTGTTTTCTCGGCGATTTCCGTGTGTGTCAGCCCCTGAAAGAATGCCAGCTCCATGGCTTGACGCTGCTCGGGGCTCATCACCTCGAGGGCGCCGCGCACCTTCTCGATGAGCAGAGCGCGCTCGGTCTCATCCCGCAGGTCGGGACCGCTGGCGATGACGCAATCCTCGATGTCGGTTTCCGGACGCCGCTTGCGCAACCGGTCGATCGAGCGATGACGGGCGATCACCGCCAACCACGCAGCCAGGCTGCCCCGGCTGGCGTCGAAGGCGTCAGGATTGCGCCATAGCTGCAAGAAAACGTCCTGCAGTACATCCTCGGCGCCGGCGGCATCCTGAAGCACACGCAAAGCCACCGCATAAACCACCTTGGAATACCGGTCGTAGAGCTCGGACATCGCCTGCTGGTCCCCGGCGCGGATGCGCGCCACCAGCCGCATCTCGTCTCCCGGATCGCGCGTCAACGTCCGCTTTTCGATCGGTTCCATATCGTAATACGTTCCAGCAAGGCTGACAGATTGTTCCCTTCAGCATCAAACCAGCGGCGTTAAACGCCGGAAACAGGGTGCCGCGAAAAACATTCTTTCGTTGTAAAACCCGAAAGCTGTTTGGGCCACGTAAACGACTCAGCAAACGGAAACCACGAAAACATACCAGTAAACGCCCTCGGCGAACAACTGGCGCGATGGACACGCGCAATTTTGTTATGGCTTAGGCACTCAGGGTTGAGCGAGCACCTGTCCTTTCGCTCATGAGCCGGGTAACGAGGAGTGGATGCTGGGTCAATTGCGATCATGGTGTTTTCCGCTTGTAATTCTACCTCCTGAAGGAGACCGAACATGAACAAGAAATTTCTCGCAACGATGTTGCTGGCCTTTGCGGTAATCACCGGCGTCGCGCCGTACGCGATGGCTGCGTCCCCACAAGCGATGAACGCTCCGGCCGCCGCGGCCTCACTCTACACCCGGCTCGGCGGATATGACGCGCTGGTAGCCGTGACCAAGGACTTCATTGGCCGGTTGGCGACCGATCCCCAACTTGCCAAGTTCTTCACCGGTCTGAACGACACCTCGAAAGCGAGGGTCGAGGCGCATGTCATTGATTTTCTCTGTGTGGCCACCGGCGGCCCGTGCATCTACACTGGCCAGGACATGAAGACGGCGCACACCGGTTTGCACATCACCGACGCCGATTGGAATACCTCGGCGGCACACCTGACGGAAACCCTGAACAAGTTCAAGGTGCCGCAGAAGGAACAGAGTGAAGTAATGGCTGCCATCAGTGGACTGAAGGGCGACATCGTGGGAAGGTGACTTAGTGCATAGTGGTTAGTGGATAGTGGCTAGTTAGTTTCGCTTGCCACTATTCACTATCGCTCAACCCTGTTTTCCTCCGCTGCTGCATTTCCCGCAACATTTCCTCGCGCGCCTGCTCCGGCAGGACTTGGCGAATGGCCGGGAAGATCACCTCTTCTTCCATCTGCAGGTGCGGGCGAAATATTTCCTCCAGCGCTTTCGTGATGGAGCACATCTCGCCGCCAACTTCAGCCAGCGTGTCGGGCTTGTCTCTCACCAGTACCAGTAAGGGCAGCAGCCGCTCGATCAACCCATCGATTGCCTGATGCTGGTCACTCATGACCAGTAGGGCGTGGCGTACCGGTTGGTCCGCTACGTCGCGCAGACGAGGTTGTAGAGTCTGATCTTCATCGGCCTCATGCAATGGCAGCGAGACGCTGTAATAGCGATGGAGGCCGGCAGCGGCCTGGCGGATTTCGTCAGGCGCAGCGCCTTGGGCATGCGCCAGCTTGATGGCTACGCCGGTGAAGTGACGAATGCGCTGATGACAGCCGATCAGCAAATCGACGGCGTCTTCGGTTTTAGGTTCGTCGGAGGTGAGCGGGTTAATCTGGTTCAACATGTGACTCTATTATCGCCCAGAGAGACAGGGGCGGAGAAAGCAGTAGCCAGTCGTCAGTTCTTACCGACAACTGACAACTGGCTACTGACAACTGTCTTCCATCACTTCTCGAACTTCATCTCCACGGTTACCTGCACCGGCACGGCTTGTCCATTCTTCTCGGCTGGACGAAACTTCCATTTCTTCACCGTATTCACGGCGCTAAGTTCGAAAGCAGGTTCATCGCTGCGAAGGACGCGCACCACGTCGACACGCCCTTTAGCATTGATGCCCACCAACATGACGACCGTGCCGTGCTGCTCTGCATCCGGGGGCAGATCAGGAAACTTCGGATCAGGCGCGTCTGTCGCTTTCGGCGGCTTCATGTCCTTGGTGATGCGCTGGAAGTGCGAGAAGGTTTGGTCCTCAGCAAAATCGGCGGGTGAAGTCGAGAGAGTGGAAGAGGATTCGGGGCGCGCATTGCCGGCCTGCGCCCGAGCCGTGGCAGCAAGAAATGACAGAGAGATCGACAGAGCGATCAGTGTGAGAGTGCGCATCAAGTTCCCTGAGTCGTGCAAAAGGTATGGCTATCTTATATGGAAGCAAGCCCAATCGAAAGGTGCGTCACAAGCGTTTGGAGCTTTACAAGGAAAGTATTCGGTGCAGGTGGTGAAGCCGTTCTGCGCGGCATACTGTAAACTTAGACTACCGGTTCTGAAGCCCTCCGTCTGCCTGATCGCACGCGGTTTTCCCCAACAGGAAGGACATTAGGTTTTGAGCAAGAGTCTTCGCAACATCGCCATCATCGCGCACGTGGACCACGGAAAGACCACCCTGGTTGACGCCATGCTGAACCAGAGCGGCACTTTCCGCGCCAACGAGACCCACGTCGAGCGCGTGATGGACTCCAATGAGTTGGAGCGCGAGCGCGGCATCACCATTCTGGCCAAGAACACGGCCATTTTCTACCATGACATTAAGATCAACATCGTAGACACGCCCGGCCACAGCGACTTCGGCGGCGAGGTGGAGCGCGCGCTGAAGATGGTGGACGGCGTGATGCTGCTGGTGGACGCCAGTGAAGGCCCGCTGCCGCAGACGCGCTACGTCTTGAGCAAAGCGCTCGAAGCCAAGCTGCCGCCCATCCTGGTAATCAACAAGATTGACCGTCCCGACGCGCGTCCTCAGGAAGTGCTCAACGAGGTGTATGACCTGTTCATTGACCTGGATGCCGCGGAAGATCAGCTCGACTTTCCCGTGCTCTACACCAATGCCAGAGTGGGCACGGCCACGACTGACCTAGATCGACCGGGCGAGAATCTCCGCCCACTCTTCGACGCCATCGTTGACACGATTCCCCTGCCGACTGGCGACGCTGATGGGCCACTGCAAGTACTGGTCGCCAATCTCGACTACAGCGACTACCTTGGCCGGCTGGCTATTGCGCGCGTCTTCAATGGCACGCTGCGTACCGGCGAAGACGTTGCCATTGCCAAACGCGACGGGTCGATGGAGAAGATCAAGATTACCAAGATGTTCTCTTTTTCCGGACTGAAGCGGACGGACATCGTCGCCACCGAGTTGGGCGACATTGTTGCGGTCGCCGGGGTGACCGGCATCAACATCGGTGAGACCATCACGGACATCGAGAACCCAGCGCCGTTGCCGGTTACGACTATCGACGAGCCGACCATCGCGATCCAGTTCATGGTGAATACTTCGCCGTTTGCCGGACGTGAAGGCCAGTACGTTACCTCGCGCAATCTGCGCGAGCGCCTGGAAAAAGAGCTGCTGACCAACGTTTCCCTGCGCGTGGAAGACGCCGAGAGCACCGACTCGTTCAAGGTGATGGGGCGCGGCGAGTTGCAGCTCGCGATTCTGATCGAGATGATGCGGCGCGAAGGCTTCGAGCTGGCGGTGGGCAAGCCCGAGATCGTAACCAAACACGTTGACGGCAAGCTGATGGAGCCGGTGGAGCGGCTGACCATTGACGTTCCCGAATCATTCGTTGGCGTGGTGATCGAGAAGTTGGGAGCGCGCAAAGCGCACATGCAGAAGATGCACAACCACGGCTACGGCCGCGTGCGCATGGAATTCGTCATCCCCAGCCGCGGGCTGATTGGCCTGCGCAGTGAGTTACTGACCGACACGCGCGGCACCATCGTGATGAATTCGCTTTTCGACGGCTACACCGAGTGGCAGGGCGACATCCCACATCGGGTGACCGGCGCTCTGGTCGCGGACCGCGGCGGGCACACCACCGCCTACGCGCTGTGGGGCTTGCAGGAGCGCGGCGAAATGTTCGTCGGTCCGGGAGTGGAGGTTTACGAAGGCATGGTCGTGGGCGAGAACTCGCGCGACAACGATCTGGTGGTCAACATTGTCCGCGAAAAGAAGCTCACCAACATGCGCTCTTCCACGGCAGATGACGCCATCCGCCTGGTGCCGTTCAAGAATTTGAACCTGGAGCAGGCAATCGAGTTCATTGCCGATGATGAACTGGTCGAGATCACGCCGAAATCGTTGCGCCTGCGCAAGAAAATCCTGCAGGAGAACCGGCGTCCGCGGCGCAATAGCCAACCTGCCGGAGTGGAAGCCTAACGACATCCGCAAAACGCTACTGGCCCGGTTTTGCCGCCGGATAACGCTGAAACATTTTTTCGACAGCGGTATTGACCTGTTGCAGCAGTTTCTCTGGCTTGTCGCTGAGCTTGTCGGTCGCCATGCCGCGCCACGCCAGCTTTTTCTGGCTGGCATCGATCACGTCCACCACAAGCTGGCCTTTGCGGACGGTGACCGCAGTTGTTCCTCCCGGCATGGAGCCCCACATCACGAAACCCGAGTCGAACGAGGGAATGCCGCCCATGCCGCTATACAGCGGATTGGAGTAACTGACGCTCATGTCCGAATCAACGGAACCATACATCTGAATGAAAACGTCGGGATTGCTCTCGACTCTGCGCAGTCCTCGTTTGGTCAGCTCCTCGTCGATAGCGCTGGCGATGACCAAGGCCAGCGCGGGACGGGATACCGCGTCATGGTGGCCCCAGGCGAAGGTTTTGAATTTGGAAAAATCGAGGTTCTTGTCGTATTCGACTTTGATTTTCTGGGCCTGCACGCCGAGGCTCAGAATGCAGATCAACAAGAACAATTGAGCGAGCCGCGACCTAGCGTGACCAGCGGTCGATGACTTCATAGCGCTCCTTCCGAATCCTGTAAGCCACCTACCGTTGCGGAAGAGGTATTAGATCACATGAGCATGTGGGTATGTTCGCTTAGCGATGACGTGACGTTTCAACTCCATTGATACCTACTCGTAGCGCAAGGCCTCGACGGGATCGAGCTGCGAGGCTTTCGCCGCAGGATAGATTCCGAAAAACAGGCCGACGCTCATCGCCATCAAAACCGCAGCAACTACCGCCCAGAGGGGGACCGAGGTGGGCATCGAAGGGAAGATCAGCGGCAGGGAGGCAGCCGCAGCCACTCCCAGCAAGACCCCCAGAAGCCCGCCCAGTCCGGTCAGCACCACGGCTTCGGTCAGGAACTGACGGATTACATCGCCCCGCCGCGCGCCGATCGCCTTGCGTATTCCGATCTCATGGGTGCGTTCGGTGACTGACATCAGCATGATATTCATCACGCCGACCCCGCCCACCAGCAGGCCAATCGAGCTGATGACGATGGCCATCAGCGCCACCGTACTCATGATCTGGCGAAAGTTATCGGCGATGGCCTCGGCGCTGCTCAGGCCAAAGTTGTCAGGCTTATCGAAGGGTACATTGCGCCGGCGGCGCAACAGGCCACGGACCTCATCTTCGGCCGCATCCTTGAAGCCAGGATAGGCCTCGGCTCCCAGAAAGTGCTCGTCGGCTGCAGGGAAATGTTTGTGATAGGCGTTGTACGGAACTTTGACCACGCGGTCGGCGGTCTCATCCTTGAAGAGCTGGCCTTTACGCTTTTCCAGAACGCCAATCACCTGATAGGCGACGCCGTCCACCAGAATGGTTTTGCCGAGGCCGTCGTGCGCCGGGAAAAAGTTCTTGTCGATTTCGTCGCCGATGACCGCGACATCCATGCTGTGGGAGTCTTCAAACTCAGTAAAGAAGCGGCCTTGCACCACGTGCGCGTTGTACACATCAGGGTAGGAACTGGTGGCGCCGCTGTAATCGAGGTTGGAGATTTCCTTCGAGCCGTAGCGCGCGACTTGGAAAGCTCCCGGCCCTCCCCGCTGATCGGGATTAAAGCGGGGAAACAGTTCCGCGGTCACGTACTTGACGTGCGGGCACTCCTCCTGGATGGCCTTGGCGTCTTCCAGAGTCAGGGGCTTGCGCATGCGCTGTTCCGCGTTCATGCGGCCGAAGGAAATGCCCATGTCCCAGCGGAAGATGAACAGCGTGTTGGTGCCGTAATCATCGAGATAGCCTTCCACGTCGCGGCTAACGCCCACCAGAATGGAAGCAACGAAGATCATGGCGGCGACGCCAATCACCACGCCCAGCACGGTCAGGAAGGAGCGCGTCTTGTGCTCGCGCACCGTCTGCAATGCCATCCGCGAGTTTTCGCCAAAGTGCAGCATAAGAAATCAGTGGCTAGTGGTTAGTGGATGTGGTTAGTTTACCGGCATTCGCTCTGAAGTGCCTCATCCCCTCGCAGTGTCAGCCTAATGGTGAATAAACGCGCTCGTCGGATTGTCCCTTACTATCCACTAGCCACTATCCACTATCCACTAATTCTCGTACCGTAACGCCTCGATCGGGTCCAGCCGCGCCGCCTTGCGCGCGGGATAGACGCCAAAAAATATTCCCACCGCTGACGAGATCGCGATCGCCAGGATCACCGCAGAGATCGGAACCGCCATCGGCACTGGAGTTGTGCTGCGCACAATGACCGACAGAATCCAGGCGATCAGCACGCCCATGGCTCCGCCGACCATCGCCATTACCGTGGACTCGACCAGAAACTGCATCAGAATGTCGCGCTTCTTCGCCCCCAGCGACTTGCGTATGCCAATCTCCCGGGTCCGTTCGGTGACCGACGCCAGCATTACGTTCATGATCACGACTCCGCCGATCACCAGGAAAATTGAGACCAGCCCCACCATGCCGGAGGCCAGCGTGCCGGTGAGGTTCTGCCACAGGCCCATCAAGCTGTCGCTGGCGAGGATGCCGAAATTGTCTTCGTCGTTGGGCGCCAGATGGCGGCGGGCGCGCATCAACACCCGGGCTTCTTCCTTGGTGCGTGCCATCCACTCCGGCCCACGGGCCTGAACGTTGACGCTCAACGTATTGTTGCGCCCGTACATCTTCAGCCAGGTCTCGATGGGTATATAGACGAAGGTGTCTTGCGATTGTCCGAAGGTGTTGCCGATTTTCTTGGCGATCCCGACCACCTGGAACTCTTCTCCATCGACGGCGATGGTTTTACCTATAGGGTCGGTATTGGCAAAGAGCTTGTCGGCCACATCAGCGCCGATCATGCAAACCATAGCGCGATGCTGGTTGTCGCTGTCGGTAATGTAGCGTCCTGTGGCGACCTCTTCCACATCCATGTCCCCAATGTTGGCGGTCACGCCCCGGATATCGACATCCTCCAGGTTTTGCCGCTCCGCACGGACTTTCGCGGTACGCCGCACCTCCACGCCAACGGCTTGCGCGAGCTTGAGATTGTCGTGCAGCGCCACATAGTCTTCCCACGTGATATCGCGATTGCGGCGAGTCGCCTTCAGCAGTTCTTTGGAATCGCTGATGATGGGAAACTTGTGGATCAGAAAGACGTTCGACCCCAGGTTGGCGACCCGGCTGGCGAAATAGCCGTTCATCCCGCTGATAAGAGCGACCACCAGAATGAGCGTGGAGACTGACAGAATAATGCCCAGTAACATGAGAAATGAGCGCAGTTTGTGCGCCCGCATGGTTTGCAGCGCGATCAGCGTCGGCTCGCGGAAGAAGCTGCCGTGACGAAGCGTGCGCTTAGAAATGGAAGAGTCCATGCACCGAACCGCTGAGTTTGGGTGTTTTCACGTTTCCCGCCAACACGGATACATCCCTAGATACGCAAAATCCCGCTAACTTGTTTCAGTAGAGACAGTTTAATGCTGGAATCGTGTTGGCTGGTAGCGCCAGGGTGTGCGACCGCACTGCCAAGTCACTAATTCCGTTGGGCGGCGCGCAGTTCCTCTTCGCTCGCGGGCGGCTCGGGGAACGCCCCGTCTGCGCTCGCCAGCCTTCTACCTTCCGGACTAAACCTAGGCAGGCGGACCAGTCCCCAATGGTGAAGGGCAAACTGCATAGTCGTACCCAGCACGCCCAGGCCGTAGGTCACGCTGCGGCGAAAATTGATGGAAGACGCCTCTTCAAAATACTTGGTCGGGCAGGAGACCTCGCCAATGCGAAATCCGAAGTGCACACATTGCGCCAGCATCTGGTTGTCGAACACGAAGTCCGGAGAATTTTCCAGCAGCGGCAGCTCGGTCAAAACTTTGCGGCTGAAGGCGCGATAGCCGGTGTGATACTCGGAAAGCTTTACCCGCAGAAACAGGTTCTCGAAGGCCGTCAGAAAGCGGTTGGAGATGTACTTGTAAAGCGGCATGCCACCGTGCAGCGCCTGGCCGCCAATGATTCGCGAACCCAGCACCACGTCATACACGTCGTAGGCCACCATGCTCGCCAAGGCAGTGGTGAGCAGCGGGGTGTACTGATAATCCGGATGCACCATCACCACGACGTCGGCGCCTGCGGCCAGAGCTTCGCGGTAACAGGTCTGCTGGTTCCCGCCATAGCCAAGGTTGCGGTCGTGTTCAAACACCGTCAGCCCCAACCGCCGGGCCACTGCGACGGTTTGGTCTTTGCTGTAGTCGTCCACCAGGATGCGGATGTCCACCAGGTCAGGGATCTCGCGGACCGTCGCTTCCAGGGTGCTCTCCGCGTTGTAGGCCGGCATGACGACCGCGACCCGTTTACCGTTGATCATCGGATGTCTCGTGGAAGGGGCGTTTCCAGCAGCCCTTGTACATCATACCGCGCTTGCTGGATGCCCAAGGGATTCGCACCCGTCGCCGACCATGATTCCTGTGCGCAGCGGTACCCGGCTCTTACTTCCAGCTCTCGGGCATGTGCAGGTTCTTCGGTAACTTCGTTCTGCTATCTCCCTTTGCTGCATCGATTTGTTCTTGAGTGAGGTCGCGAGCATCTCTGAGGTCCGCGTCTCTGAGATCCGCGCCTCTGAGGTCCGCCTCGCTGAGGTCCGCGTCGCTGAGGTCTGCGTCGCTGAGGTCTGCGTCTCTGAAGTCCGCCTCGCTGAGGTCCGCTTTTTCAAAGTTCGCACGGTGGAGGTCCGTCTCGTAAAAGCTCGCCCCGTGGAGGTCCGCATAGTAAAAGAACGCCCAGCGGAGGTTTAGCTCGAAGAACCTTACATACCGAAGATCTGTCTGCGAGAGAACAAAAATCTGCTCTTTCGAGTCGTATTTTGTATTCCTTCTGCCAAGAACCGTGAGAATGGCCTGAATATCGGCGGGAGGCCGGGTTGCTGGGGCCGATGCTTGATTCTCCCGAGCCGATTCCTGCGGTTTGCGCGGAGCATTCTCCCGGACGTAGGTGCACAACACTTCCATGATCGGCCAGTGGTCTCTTTCGGACTCATTAGCAATGCGCTCTAGCGCATAGATTCCACCTAAACGGACTTCCAGCTTCTTCTTCCCGCTTGTGTCAACAGCTCCGAGTTGCTCAATAGCCTTGGAAAACCTGTCGGTAATCTGACCTTCTCGTGCGAGATTAAGGTTCTGGTAGGTGAAGAAGCCGCCCACGAGCAACACGATCCCACCAAGTATCGTCGCTAGAGTTTTGCGTGCCTCGTTTACGCGGTCGAATCGTTCCTTGGGCGCGAGGTCTTTGACGCGCCCGACTTGCCACTGGGGAACTTTCCACAAAATAGCCACCGCGAGGAGAGCGCAGGCCCCCAAACTTAAAGGTACGAACCAGTTTTCAATCATGTTGCCGTATTGTAGGCGATACCATCTATCCGCGTGTAACATTTGCAACCGGCTTCTCCAGACGTACGCGCCAAGCGGTGCATCGGTTGGATTTTCGTTGGGAGGGGATTTTTGCGGCTCGCACAATCTATAGATTGACATGTTGTAAAAATTGTCATCACGAGCGAAGCGAGGGATCTACTTCTTGCCTTTTCCACCGAAACGCAGATTCCTCGCGCGCAATCACCCCAGCGAGCACAAAACCGGTGCTCGTTGGGGACCCCGAAAAACAGGGCGCTCGTAATGGCAATTCGCAAGTCGCGGCGGGGCCATTCTTCTTCTGCTAATCTGAAAAGCTCTCCATGCATTCTGCGCTCACCGCTGTTGCCGTGCTCTGCGCGCTGCTGGCCCTGGCTGGCGCGGCTTATTTCGCCATGTGCATTGTCGCGGCCAGGCGCTTCCGGCGTGAGTGCTCCCGTCTTCGGATTAGCGAAACGCCCTTCACCCCTCCGATCAGCATCCTGAAGTCGCTGAAGGGGCTTGATCCCCACATGTACAGCGCTTTTCGGAGCCATTGTTCGCTCGATTATCCGGAATACGAAGTGTTGTTCGGCGTGAGCGACGCTGACGATCCGGCGCTGGCGCTAGTCGAGAAACTGCGTGACGAATTTCCGCAAGCAAAGTTGCGCGTTGTGCATTGTCCGCAGGCGCTCGGCCTCAATGGCAAAGTCAGCAATCTTGCCCAAATGCTACCCCAGGCGCGGTACGAGTACATCCTCATCAACGACAGCGACATCCTGGTGCCGCGCGATTATCTTCAGCGCGTGCTTGCGCCCTTGGCGCAGCCGGGGGTTGGCATGGTCACCGCGCTCTATCGCGGACTGGCGGGCCGGACGCTGGGCTCGAAGCTCGAAGCGCTAGGACTCAGCACCGACTTCAGCGGGAGCGTGCTGGTGGCCCGCGTTATGAAAGGTGGCATTCGTTTCGCATTCGGAGCGACCATCGCCACCAGCAAAACCGTACTGCGGGAAATCGGCGGCTTGGGGCCACTGGCCGACTACCTCGGCGACGATTACGAACTGGGCGCGCGCGCCGCCGCCGCAGGTTATCAAGTCCAGTTAGCCGACATCGTCGTCGAGACGGCGTTGCCCGATTACAGTTTTCGCGACTTCTGGGCGCACCAGTTGCGCTGGGCGCGCAACGTCAAAGACCGTCGGGGGGCGCAGTATTTTGGACTGATCGTGAGCTTCGGGCTGATTTGGGCTGTGTTCGCGGTGGTGGCGGCGCCGCGCGCGTGGTGGACGTGGCTGGCCCTGGCTGTTACTGCCGCTCTCCGCTTGACATCAGCCGTGGTGGTTGGCCGGGGAGTGCTCGCGGACCCACAAGTTTTGCGAGATCTATGGCTTCTACCGCTGCGCGACCTGGTTGCGCTGGCAATCTGGCTGGTCAGCTACTTCGGAGATGAAGTGGAATGGCGGGGGATGCGCTTCAGGCTGCACCATGGAAAGCTCGAACGGACTTAGCGGTCGTGCCCGTGCGGAAGTGCGTCACTAGACAGGCTGACAGGACGCTGCTCGGGCGTGATTCTTCCTCCGTTGCCAAACTGGTACGTTTCACCGCGCCAGAAGAATGTCTTGCCAAAGAAGCTGGCGACCCAGACACCAAATCCCAACAGGTCGCGGAGGGGGTATAACCAGCACAGCGACAGCGAACGGCGATCGCGCATGATGGCCCATCCCACCACTAGCGCCAGCAACATGCGATTCAGCCAGGCCATGAGGAACAGTTCGAGCCCAGCGCGCAAATGATTGCTTTGGCCCAAGCCCAACAACGCTGCCAGCAAGCCGAACGGAACCGCATAGGTGAGACCCGAGCCGACATGTCCCAGCGGGCGGGAGAAGCGCGTGCTCTTCATCCAGCGTAATTGATCGCCCAGCGTCCTCCGCAGCGAGCGCCTGGTGAGCACGTGTCCCACTTTGTAATGCGACAACACAACTTCATAACCGGCCGCTGCGATGCGGTTGCCGAGCACGAAGTCGTCGGAATAGAAATATGCGGTCTCGCGAATGCCGCCAATGGCTTCTACGGCGGCGCGGCGCACCGCCATCGCCGCACCCAAGGCAAACTTCATGCCGTCCACCATCTTGGCCACTAGCACGCCGGAAGGCATCTCGATCGACATGCCTAGGGCGTCGAGCTGCGACCAGAAACCGCGCGCGGGAATGCCCTGGTAAAGACAGGTCCCCAGGCCGACTTTCGTATCCAGCAAGGGCGGTATCACGTTGCGCAAGAAGTCGGGGCCCGCCAGAACATCGCTGTCGCTGATAACCAAAAACTCGCCGGCGCAAGAAGCCATCATTTTGCTTAGGGAGTACACCTTGGCGTTCGGCCACGACGGCTCACCGGAGACGACGGTTCGCGTCGGCACCTGCGGATACTTGGCTCGCAGTTTATCGACCACTCTGAGCGCGTGGTCCTCGTAGTTGCGGACGCCGAAGACAATTTCGAAGTTAGGGTAATCCTGCCGGAAGAAGCTCTCCAGGTTCTCCACGAGCCTTGCTTCCCTGCCATGAAGCGGCTTCAGTATCGTTACTGGAGGCAGCTCCCGCAGCGGCACGCCCAGTACTCGCGGCCATTGGCTTCGGCAAGTCATCGCATAACGGACTGCCGCAAACAAGACCATACCAAGGAAGACGGTCGAGGTCAGCGATCCGATCAGGGCGGTGAACCACAACAGGTGCCGCAGCACGTGCCATGCAGGAGCAGCGCCCGCTATGGCGAACAAGAATGAGTTTACGGGGTGTATCAAGTGTGCTTTCTTAGGCCGCTGAAGATCCGTTCCGGAGCGCCCACGGGAACCACAGCCGGTTCCCTGCCCGGCTTGGTCGAATGCGGACCCGCCAGAGCATTGATTGTAACGATTGCTTGCCACTACCTCAATTTGGCGGCAACGGCTACTGTTTGTGGAGCACTGTCCGATTCATGAGAATCAGCTTTCCACCGCTGCGGGCAAGCTGGTAACTGCCACTCTGCTTGATGAACAGCGGCACATTGTCTTCTTCGGCCCACAGAAACACGCGTTGCGGCCCTTTCCATAGGGCCTGGAGCGACACGTCATCCTCGAAGATGGAGGGGGCATCCGGAAACAGCGCTCCATAGTACATGTTGCCTTCCTCGCGTGAGTTCACGATGTGGATGGGCTGGCGCAGGTAGAAGTTCAGCGTGGAGGCGTCCTCGTAAGTCCCATTGGCCACCAGTACGTCGCCGGGCCGGTACTCCTGCTCGATCGCGTCGGCAAGTTTTTTTGACGAAAGGATGGGAGAGAAAATTACCAATCCCTGATGCACGGCCAAAAGCACGAACACCATCATGATGGCCAACACCCAGTTGCCCGCTTGGGCAAAATTGCGCCGCCGGTATAACCAGTTCAGTAGCGTACCCACCAACACCGCGATCGAGAATATTTCCAGTGGCCCGCGGAAGAGTCCCAGTGCGCGCGGCGTCAGATCGAACACATGCCCCAGCGCCAGGGCGTATTCGTTCGGGTTCTTCTTGAGCAGGTCGGCCAGGTCGCTGCCGGCGGACATGCTCTGGCTCTGCACCAGCAAGAACATTGCGATCGCGAAGATGACAACCGCGAGGCCGAGCAGGGCCACCGACCCGATTCGCCCCCTGCGCCGCAACTTCGAAGCAGCGGGCGATTCGTCTTCCTGTTGCAGCCAGCCGCCGATCAGCAAAGCTAGTCCAGGCAGCGCGGGGATGGCGTAATACTCCTGGCGCGTGGAGAAGCTAAAGAACACCAGTATCACTGCCGCCCAGACGGCGTAGAGCAGCCTGGCCCGTTGTCGCTGGTTCATTCCGCTGCGCCACTCGCTCCAGCGGTGCGGGACTTGCGCCAGCGAAGGGATAACAAATGCCGACCAAGGGAACAGCCACAGCAGAGTCAATCCCCAGAACACAACCAGGGGAACGGTGTCGTAATCGGGCGGCACGCGCTTGCCCAGGTAACGGAGAAACTGCTCATTGATGAAGTAGAACCAAAGGAAGCCGCGCGATTGGCCCGCGGGTGGATTCTCTAGGGCGGCGACAATGTGCCACGGTGCAGCAATCGCCAACAGAACGGCCAAGCTGGAGAGCAGCCGCAGGCGCAGCAGCTGCTTGAGATTTCCAGTCAGAAGCAGATACAGCCCGATGATTGCCGCCGGAAACACCAGCCCGATCAGCCCTTTGGTAAGCACGTTCAGGGCTGCGGTTGCCGCCAATCCCCAGCACGAAAGGCGCGAAGGAGGTTCTTGGTCCAGGGTCCGCAGGAAGAAGTCAAAACCAAGCGTCAGCCACAACGCCACGAGTATGTCGGGAATGATAATGCGGGTGAACATGTAAGGCCCGACCGAAACCGCCAGCACCATCGCCGCCCAAAAGCCCGCGCGTTCTCCCAGCGTCCGTTTGCCCAGGGAGTACGTAGTCAGCAGCAGCGCCAGCACGCCCAGCGCAAGTGGCAACCTGGCCGCCCAGTCGCTGACGCCGAATACCGTGTAGCTGGCCGCCATACCCCAATACATCAGCGGCGCCTTTTCCAGGTAGCGGACCCCGTCGATGTAGAGCGTGGTCCAGTCGTGACGGACGATCACCTCGCGCGCGGCTTCAGCGTGGATCGAATCCGCGTCGTCTAAGAGTGGAGGCGAAAACAGGCCAGGGACGTAAACCATGGCCCAAAGCAGCACGATCCAAATCCACCGGCGTCGTGGCGAGGGAGAGTGGCTGAGAACTTGGTTCGGATCGGGACCAGCAATGACTGCTCGGACTTGAGGAGAGGGCATTCTTGGTTCGACAGGAGCCCATTATAAAGGAGCCACCGAGTGGCAAAGGAGGTCTATTCTACAACTTGCGTGGCCCAACCTGCGTCATCGTGTTCTAGTAGTCGCTAATCACTACGCTGCCGGTGGCATGTTCGGCACGTCGAGCAATCCCAGTTCCTGCTCCAAGGGGAGAAATACCGAAAAGGCGGTCCCACTTTTGCCAGCTCGCCTGCGGCTGGCGAGATGAATCGTCCCCTCATGCTTTTCGATGATGCCGCGGCTCACCCAAAGGCCCAAGCCCGTACCCTTTTCCCCTTTGGTGGTGAAGAAGGGAGCAAAAAGGTTCTTGCGGACTCCGGTGGGGATGCCTGCGCCGGTGTCGAGTATGGTAATGCGCACCCCCCGCCGCGCCGGATCGGAGGTGAGACTGGATTGGCGCAAATGCAGAATTAGCTTGCCCCCGTCGGGCATCGCGTCGATGGCATTGCCTACCAGGTTTGAGAATACCTGCCGCAGTTCGCCGGGAAATCCTCGCACCGGGGGCGCCGCTTCCAAGCGCTGCTCGACGTCGATGTGGCCCTTGCGGATTTGCGGCGCAAACAAAACCAGCACACTTTGCAGCACGTTGGCAAGATCCACCTCCACCGGGGCGTGCGCTTCGCGGTGGAAGGTCAGGAGTTGCCCCGTGATCTGCGCGATGCGGGCCAGTTCCTCGCTGGCCAGCTCCAGGTACTGACTCGCAACCATGCTGGATTGCGGTTCGTGGCGCAGCAGATAGATGAGGTTGGAAACGGTGTCGAGCGGATTGCGGATTTCGTGGGCAATGGTGGCGGATAGGCGTCCAGCCGACGTCAGGCGCTCGCTCGAGCGTAGGATCTGCTCCGTCTGGCGACGCTGCGTGATATCGCGAAAGACGAGCACAATTCCGGCGAGCTGGTTACGATCGTCCAGGATCGGCGATCCCGTCAGCTCAATCGGATATTCCGCTCCAGAACGGCTGATGAGGGCAGCGTGGCTGGAAACGTTCACCACCCCTGGCGAGCGGTGCAGCAGCGCGACCTGATCTTCAAGTTCGGTACGGGTCCTTTCGTCAATAAGGCGCAAGACTTCACGCAGTGGCCGGCCGCTGGCTACCTGGTAGTCCCAGCCGGTGAGTTTTTCGGCGACAGGGTTGAGGAACGACACGTTCCCCGAAGCGTCGGCGGCGACGACGGCATCGCCCAGGCTGGTGAGGGTGATGCGATACGACTCACGGCTTTCTTGTAAGAGCCGCGTTTTCTCCGCTTCGGCTTTGAGATGCTTATCGTAGGTGGAAGAAAGCGCAAACAGCTCGCGCCGGGTCAGCGTGAACAGCAGGAGGACCGTGAGGAGCCCTAGCACCGCGGCGGTAGCGATGACAACATTACCTAGCAGCGTGGCACGGCGGTGGCGAACTTCATGTAAGTGTTGCTCCGTGTCCAGGATCTCGCGCTGCTTGGCCCGGACCTGGTCCATCAACTGTTTGCCGGCAGTGAATTCTTGAGGCGAGAGAGATCGAGCGCCCGGTTGCGGTAACAACCGCTCCGAATATTGGATCCAGCGGAGGTCGAGATCGCGAAGTTCCTGCAGGCGACGCTGTTGACCGGGATTGTCGCTGGTAAGGTGGTCCAGGACCGTCAGTTGTTCGAGCACTCCTGCCTTGGCCGAGTTATAAGCGTCGAGAAAAGACTGGTCGCCGGTCAGAAAGAAGCCACGAAGTTCGGACTCCAGGTCGGTCATGGATCGCATCAACTGCCTGGTATCGGCGATGACTTGGTCGGCGTGGTCAACCCAACCAAAAGAGGTAGTCAGGCCAAGGATCTCAACCACCAGGGTCGCGGTGAGCAGCAACAGCACTGCCACGGGTATCAGAACCGTGCGGCGCAGCAGCTTCTGGAAACTGCGTTGGTCCATATCGACTCGTCAGTGCACACCAATTACAGCGCGAAAGTCCTGATGATACAGCATCTTCGTGGGTCGTCAGAAGCGAGATGTGGCCCATCCGGCAGGGGGAACATTCGACTCGCCTTAGCGCAGCAGCGTCGTCGGATCGGGATCGGCCGCGATTCCCTCCGCCACCACCGCAGCGGACTCTTCGGTCGTGTCCCCTTCTCCGGGGGCCAGGAAGAGATTCTGTTCGATGCCATGTTGCTTGGTGTACAGCTCGTAGTAGCGGCCACCGAACTGGTAAAGCGATTGATGGTTGCCGTGCTCGACGATTCGTCCTTCCTCGACCACCAGGATCTGGTCCGCCCGGCGAATAGTGGAGAGCCGATGGGCGATGACAAACGTGGTGCGCCCTTGCATGAGGTAGGAGAGTCCTTCCTGGATCAGGGCTTCCGATTCGGAGTCGAGACTGGAAGTGGCTTCATCGAGAATCAGGATGCGCGGGTCCGCCAGGATGGCGCGCGCGATGGAAACGCGCTGGCGCTGGCCGCCGGACAGCTTCACGCCGCGCTCGCCGATGATGGTGTCGTACTTCAGCTCGTACTTCTCCGCGAACTCGTCCACGCGGGCGATGGCGCAAGCCCGGAGAATCTCCTGCTCCGTCGCATGGGGTTTGGAAAAGGCCACGTTCTCGCGAATGCTTCCGTCGAACAGAAACGAATCCTGCAAGACCATGCCCAGTTGGGTGCGGTACGACTCCAGCCGGACGGTGGAGAGATCGACCGAATCTACCAGAATCTTGCCCTGGTTGGGGGTGTGGAAGGCGGCAATCAAGCCGATGATGGTGGACTTGCCCGATCCCGAGGATCCGACCAGCGCTGTCACCGTACCCGGCCGGGCGCGAAACGAGATGTCGTGCAGGACAGTTTTCTTCTGCTCGTAGGCGAAGGTGACATCCTGGAAGGTGACGTCGCCGCGGATCTCGGGAAGCGTGACGGTCCGCTTGGGGTCTTCGTTTTCGGGAACCTCGTCGAGAACTTCGCGAGTGCGTTCCAGACCGGCGAGGGCTTCCGTGATCTGGGTGCCGATACCGACAACCTGAAACAGTGGCGCGGCCAGATATCCGAGAAACATGGTGTAGGTGAAGAATCCGCCCAGGGTCAGCTTCCCTGCCAGAATCTGGCGGGTTCCCATGAACATGACGATCGCGCCGATGACCCCCATGAGAGTGGAAGACGACAGGCTCATGACCGAGGTTGCGGTCAGGGTGCGAAAGACATTTTGCAGCAGGCGCTCGACCCCCGAGCTGAACACCTCGTGCTCGCGTTGCTCGGCGTGATAGCCCTTAACCACCCGCACCCCTCCCAGCGATTCCGTCAGACGCCCGGTGACCTCAGCGTTGATCTTGGCGCGCTCCCGGAAGATGGGGCGGATGGTACGAAAAGCTTTGCGGAGGCCGAATCCAAATATTCCGAGA
Organism: Acidobacteriaceae bacterium; assembly: GCA_003152695.1. Taxonomy (GTDB): domain Bacteria; phylum Acidobacteriota; class Terriglobia; order Terriglobales; family Acidobacteriaceae; genus Bog-257. The sequence goes on along the minus strand of PMAT01000090.1, from coordinate 114,082 downwards.
AAGCCGAACGCAATGGCGGTCATGATCGGGCTGATGCGGATCAGCACAGCGAAGGCGATAACCGCAGTGAGCAACCCGCCAGCGAAGTCCACCAGACCGGTGCCAATGAGGTTGCGCACGCCCTCGACGTCGCTCATGATGCGCGAAACCAGGATGCCGGTCTTGTTGGCGTCGTAATAAGAAATGGACAGCCGCCCGACGTGCTCTTGCACCCGACGGCGCAACTCGGCGATGAGCTTCTGAGCCGCCTTGGAGAGCGTCTGGGTGAGCGCAAACGACGTGAGGCCCTGGATGAGCGTCGCCAGCAGAACCACCCCCACCAGCGGATAGAGCAATTTGAGATGGCGCTTACCGATGATGTCGTCCACCAGGTATTTGGTGGAAGCCGGAAGCACCAGCCCGGAGACGCGGTTGATGATCATCAGTCCCAGGCCCAGCGCGAGCAGGGCGCGGCGTGGCCGAATCAGTTGCCAGACTTCGGGCAGCGCCTTGAATATCTCAGTTTTCTTTGCCGGCTTCGCTGATGTGGAATGCATGAAATGCATGGTAGGGGTCAAGAGACTTGGATTCGCGTGAGGGGTGATTGGGTTCGGAACTGCCGGAGACAAATGGATTCGGCATCTTGCATCAGAGGCAGCGGAGAGGGTGTTCCTCTGTGATGGTTTGTCCAGATCGCCACATCGGATTCCTCACCGAAAGTAAAATGCATCGCAACTGGAGCAATATGGCGCGCTGAGAAACATTGGAATGAAGGGAATGTTCAAATTGAGTGGCCGCCCGGGTGAGTTAGGAAAACTTTTTCGCGCGAGAATTTCTCGTCATCGCGTGATCCACTCGGGCCCTGAGCGACTTGACGCAAAGGAAAAGGCCACCCGGCAACGGGGCGGCCTTCTCTTCAAGGGAGAATAGTTCCAACGGAGGCTAAACCGTCAAAACTTTCTGCACAAATACTAGGGTCACGGAAAACCCCGTGTCAAGCAATTTCTAGGACTTAAATTGCTGCATTTTCAATTACTTACGAAACATTCATGGAATTGCAGGAAATTGACCGAAAACTGCCGTGTTCTCGCAATTGTAGGATAAGTACATTATTTTCAGCAGTTTACTGGAAGTAGCCTGTCATTGCAGATGCAACTGAATGATGTCCACATCCTCGGGGCGGTCGAAGACGCGGTCGGGGAAAAGACGCTTCATCAAGATGCGAATGCCGCCAAAAAAAATCCCAAAGATGAGAGCGATCAACAGAACGATCCCAGTCAGCGCAAACACTGCGAGGATCAGATTGCCGATGTTGTCGCGCTTGCTCATCGAGGTCGCTTCGTTCCACGTGACCTCGGCCTCGTAGTTTATGGAGTTGAGAAGCGCATGTGCCTCGCTGCTGCCGACGGCGCCGGTGACGACATCGACCAAGGGTCCGCTGCGCCTTACAAGCAGAGCGTTCGGAGACGACTGCTGAGCGCTTTGCAAAGCGCGCAGGCGTTCGCCGGCGATCTGCGGCGTCGGATACTGAATCAACATGAGCGTAAGAGGCCCGCTCTCGGACGAATAATCCTGCATCAGAATTTCGGGATCATGGCTGAAGTCAACCTGCTCGGGAGTGAGCAGCCCCTTCTGCGCCATCAACGCCTGCGGGCCGAGGATATATTTTGCCGAGTTTTCCACAGCGTGGCTCTTCGGCAAGTACTCGGGAAGACTCGGTAGGTTTTCGGTGGGAGCCTTGGCGGCGGGCAACATCCCCGCGAGCTCCCGCAATTCAGCGGCGGACATTTCGGTCAGGCGATCGAAATCAGCTTCGACCAGAACGTTGTCGCGGAAGAACAGAATGCGCTGGTTCGCCGACGCGGCTTTGGTGCCAATCCGTTCCGTCCCCATCGACGGCTGGCGATAAAAGGTGAAGGCGCCGTAGGCTCCGGAAGCGTCGTTGAATCTTGCCGCCTTCACGGTCAGCTTGCGTCCATCGGCGCGGATGTAGATTGCCGTCTCGGCGTCGGCGAAGCCGTACTCCTTCAGAACCGCGGGATAAGCGGCATCGGCATTCGCCGGATCGATGGTTGACTGCACCGGGCCGGACTTGGTCCAGCCGGCGAAGGACTGCGGCAGGAAGTCGTTGGCGCCGGACGCGAATGCGACGCTCCCCAGCACAACCGACAAAACAACGGCAACGAGAAAACGTTTTAGGCGACAGGACAACATGGAGGGTCAAGGACCTACAGAATTAGACTACTGCGACAGGGGCAAAGTTTCCAGGAAGGCGCCGGCGTACGCGTCCTATTCTCCGCTGGGCTTGCTGAGCTTGGAGGCCACTTTCACGCCACTGAGGCCACCGGCATACTTCGCGATGCCCTTGTATAGCGACTCGGCGATCTTCTCCCGATACTCCGGAGTTTCCAGCTTGGCGGCATCGGCAGGATTGGAAACAAACGAGATTTCCGCCAGGATGCTCGGCATGTTCGCGCCAATCAGCACCACGAAGGGTGCTTTCTTGACGCCGCGGTCGCGCAGAGTGGATCGCTTGCTGGCCAATCCGCCGTAGAGCGATTGCTGTACGTCGCTGGCCAACTCGCGCGATTCCTCGATCTTCTCCTTCAACGTGATTTTCTTGACCAAGTCCTGAAGTTCGAAGATTGACTTTTGGGAGACGGCGTTCTCCCGAGCGGCGACTTCCAGCGCACCGGGATCGGAAGTGAAGTTCAGGTAGTACGTCTCGACTCCGCGGGCCGACGGGTCGGGGCTGGAATTCGCGTGCACCGAGATGAACAGGTCAGCCTGATGCTCGTTGGCCACGGCGGTCCTCGTCTCCAGCGGAATGAAGGTGTCGTCGTCGCGGGTGTAGATCACGTCGGCGCCGAGACGAGTTTCCAATAAGCGGCCCAGGCGCAAGGCCACGTCGAGAACCAGGTCCTTCTCCATGATCCCGTTGGGGCCGATGGTTCCGGTATCGTGACCGCCGTGGCCGGCATCCACTACAATGCGTCCAATCTTGAGCCCCAGAGCGCGGGTCAAGCTGCGGTCTCCCGCGGACGTGGGTTCGGCCTCGTGGGTGGAAGGCACGTCCGGGGCTGCGACTTTGCTGGTCTTCTTACGAGCTTTGGCGCGAGGCGCGATGGCCACGGCGGTTGGAGCGGTGGTGGGCTCGGTGGTGGCCTTCAGTTCCGGACCCTTGCTGTCTCCCGGACCGGAGAAGAGCGGGTCGTTCGGATTGACCGCGCGGGCCCCGGTGGGCGGGGTTGTTGCTTTCGCAGCGGGTGGCTTTGCGGATGACGCCATCGCCGGAGGCAGATCATCGGTGCTGACCTCATCGTTTTCGTCCACGACGACTTTGCGATGGGGAGGGTTGGACGACTGCGCAGTGGCAACGGAGGTCGGACGGGTTGGCTGAACGGCAACAAGTGCTTTGTCATCCCCGCTAGCCGTCTTGGGGGCGGCATTCTGCTTTGCGTTGCTGTCGCGGGAAGACTTCGCCGTGGTTTCGACCTTGCGGCCAGCCGGTGCAGCCTGCTCCTCGTTGCTGACTGTGGGCTTGCCCAACTGAGCGACCTGCGTTTTGGAATGAGGCTGGCGGCCGTGGATATCAATGATGAGTCGGTAGGGGTTGGGCAGCAGGAATGCCGAGTAGTCGGAGACGTCGGCAACTTCGAAAACGACGCGCGTGTATCCCGGCTGATACTGCGCCACCCGGATCTTCTTCAGGAAGCCGTCTTCCACATCGAAGCTCTTGCCGACCAGGACCGACGCCAGCTTAGTGTCGGGCAGATCGAAGAAGATGCGGTCCGGGTCGGGAACGCGTCCGACTTCATACTTCACTTCGCGGTCCACATCAATCGCCACCCGGGTGTAATCGGGAGTGGACCAATGACGGATGCCGGTCACCATAGGCAATCCCGACTTCTTTGCAACCGGTTGCGAGGCGAGTTCCGTGGCCGGAGTGGCCGGAGTATCCGCAGGTTCCGCGCGCGCTTCCTCCACAAGCTTCTTGCTCGGCTTGGGTTGGTCCAACTCGGCCAGCGCTTGCTTCGCCTCCCGTGCCAGGGACTGGCGCGGATACCGCCGTAGGAATTCCTCGAAGGTCCTGCGCGCGGCGGCGTCATCGCCGAGGTCTTCCGCGTAGATCTGCCCAATAGTGAACAGCGCCTGGAAGCGGTACTTGCTGCCCGGATACTCACGCCGCAAGAACTCATACTCGCGGATGGCCGAACGCAGGTCTTTGTCTCCGGGCTCAAACTGGCGGCCCATGGCGGCCAGGATTTCGGCCACCGCGATCACACTGGCGTCGGCTTTGCTGGAAGCGGGCGCCACGTAATAGACCTTGCGATACCCGTCAGCCACACGCTGGTAGTCGCGACGCGTGCGTTCCTCCTCTGGGCGGCCGTTGAGCGCCTCACGCATCTGCTCCGCCTTGGCAAACTGGCTGGCGGCTTCCTGCTTGCGACTGGCCGCACTCCACGCGAAGGCGTTTTGGCCCACGCTGGCCAGGACGACCAGCGCGAGCATGGCGCTCAACGCTTTGAAACAGCGCCTTTTGCGGCGAAGGTGGAGTGAGGAAAGGTGGCCCGCGGAGGGTAGCGCGCCTGCTGCGGAGAAGAGCGTCGCCATAGGGACATGCTTCCGGATACCCGCGTACCACAGCCGCGATCTCAGCGCGGCTACGGCCAGGTGCGATCCGGCGGAGCCTTTGTCGTCCAGAGCACCTTAATTATAGGGGTGGAAAGACCCGGCACAAGCGCGAAAGAGGACGGAATCAGGGGAGTGACCCCACCCAGCAACTCCGGCCAAGGTGATCAGGCGCTCGGGGGTGCGGGCTTTTGAAAGAGAACTCTGATCCGCGGCTGCATCAGGTACCAGATAATGAAGACGCCGATGGCAATTCGGAACAGGCGAAAGCCGCCGAAAAATAGGCTCAAATGGAGTCCCATGAGGAACAGTCCGGGAAGAGAAAACAGCAGCGCGATGACGGCCAGCCCGATGGATAGAACGCGACCCCACTCGCGCAGGCTCCAGATTCCGTAACCAGCGACGGCGGCGATAAGCGCGAAGACCACGAAGAACACAGCCCCGACTATCCCAATTAGAAAGCCAATGCTCAAGCCACCGATGGCGTTCTCGTGACCCGCGCCGAACATTGCGCCGACAAAGCTGCCGCCAATGACCAGCGAAACAGCAAGACACACCAGGAACAACGCGCTACCAAAGTGATACAGCGCAATCAGGACAATTCCCGTCGGGCGCATGGCCAGTCCTCCTTTGGTTTCGATTTCAGGCAGACAGTAGTGGAGAGCGAGAAGTAAGTCAAGCGGAAGCGTGGCTGGGTACGGCAACAGAACTTGATCGTGCCAGGCATGACGGGAAGACCGGTTGCTACCGAACCATCGACCGTCTTCAGCGGTTATACTCTTGCTACGCTCATGCCCAGCAAGCTGGAAGAGATCGTCGCCGCCACCCGCGAGCGAGTTGCCGCCGCCAAGACTTCGGCCGATCGCCGGGTGCTTAGCCAGGCGGTCGAGCAGCATCGGCCGCGCGGGTTCCGCCACGGTTTGCGAAGGGCGGCCAAGTCGGGCATTGCGGTGATCGCAGAATTGAAGAAGGCGTCGCCGTCGAAGGGGCTGATTCGCGCGGATTTCCCGGTGGCCGAACTGGCCCGAGAATTGGAAAAAGCCGGAGCCGCAGCCCTCTCCGTGTTGACCAATGAACGGTTCTTTCAGGGCTCGCTGCAGAATCTGGAGATCGCCTCGCAAGCGACCCGACTGCCCTGCCTGCGGAAAGACTTCATCATCGACGAGTTCCAGTTGCTGGAAGCGCGGGCGCATCGCGCCGATGCCGTGCTGCTCATCGTTGCCGCCCTCCCGCAGAATGAACTGGCCAATCTGCACCGCCGGGCGGTTGAACTGCAACTCGATGTGCTCTGCGAGGTGCATGACGGCGTGGAGTTGCAACGCGCCCTCGACGCCGGCTGCGACACGATTGGGATCAACAACCGGGACCTACATACTTTTCGAGTTGACCTGAATACTTCGCTCCAACTGGCCGAGTTGATGCCTCCCGGCGTGGTTAAAGTCGCTGAGAGCGGTATCGAAACTGGTGATGACATTGCCCGCCTGCAAGACGCCGGCTACGATGCGTTTCTGATTGGCGAATCGCTCATGCGCGCGCCGCGTCCGGGCGGGGCATTGCAGGCGCTGCTGGCGCAGGCGGTCGCAGCCCGATGATCTGGATAAAGATTTGCGCAATCACGAATTTGCCCGACGCGCAGGCCAGCCTGGCCGCCGGAGCCGATGCTTTGGGGTTCATCTTTGCGCCGAGTTCGCGGCGAATCGAAATTGACCAGGCGGCGGAGATCATCTCCAGCCTGACCGACGACATTGATAAGATCGGCGTTTTCGTGAACCAAACACCCGCCCAGGTCGCCGAGGTTGCCGAGCGGGCCGGATTGACCGGGGTCCAGCTTCACGGCGATGAACCGGCGGACCAGATGCAGGAATATCGGCAGGCGGTCGGACAACGCAAGATTATCAAGACGCTGCAAGCGCGAGAGTTACTGAATTCGCCAGACAGCCTGAACGATTATCTGCGATCGCGCCAGAGCATTGACGCGATGCTTCTGGACGCGGGCTCGCCGAGTCAGCGAGGCGGGACAGGGCAAACCTTCGATTGGACCGCCGCTGCGCCGATTGTGGCCCGCGTTCGCGCACAAATGCCCGTGATCATCGCAGGAGGCTTGAATCCCGAAAATGTCGCCGAGGCGATCCGCTTGTTTGCGCCCTGGGGAGTGGATGTGGTTTCGGGCGTCGAGCGCGAAGTGGGAAGGAAGGACGAAGCCAAACTGCGCAGCTTCGTCGGGGCAGCGCGTCAAACCCAGACAGCATTGCGGTAGAAGAGACCATGGAAGAAACAACCAGCAACGCGCAGAATTCCGAGGCTAATCCAGCGCTCGGCAAGCCGGACAAACAGCTACGTGTACGTGCCGTCCGTGGACGATTTGGTTCCTACGGCGGGCGCTACGTTCCTGAGACCTTGATGGCGGCGTTGCAGGAACTCGAGACTGCCTATGCCGTGGCACGCAAAGACAAGGCATTTCGCGACGAGTTCCACCGCCTGCTAGCCGATTTCGCGGGCCGTCCGACACCGCTGTTCCTGGCCGAGCGGCTCACCCAGCAGCTTGGCGGCGCCAGGATCTATCTCAAGCGGGAAGACCTGCTGCACACCGGGGCGCACAAGATCAACAACTGCATCGGGCAGGCGCTGCTGGCGCGACGCATGGGCAAACATCGCATCATCGCCGAAACTGGCGCCGGCCAGCACGGGGTCGCGACCGCAACCGTGTGCGCGCTCTTCGGTATGGAGTGCGTGGTTTACATGGGGACGGAAGACATGCGGCGGCAGGAGCTGAACGTCTTCCGCATGAAGCTGCTGGGCACCGAGGTGCGCGGCGTGGACTCGGGTTCGCGCACTTTGAAGGACGCTATCAACGAAGCCATGCGCGACTGGGTGACCAATGTCCGCACCACGCATTACCTTCTGGGCAGTGTGTTGGGAGCGCATCCTTATCCGACGATGGTGCGCGACTTCCATCGCGTCATCGGCCAGGAAGCCCGCAAACAGGTGCTCAAGGCTGAAGGCCGGCTGCCTTCGGCGGTCATCGCGTGCGTGGGAGGCGGCTCGAATGCGATTGGCGTGTTCTACGAATTCATCAAGGACCGCGAAGTGAGACTGATTGGCGTGGAAGCTGGCGGGCGCGGCCACTCGCTGGGAGAGCACGCGGCCCGCTTCGACGGCGGCGGGCCGGGCGTGCTGCAGGGGACGTACTCTTATGTCTTGCAGGACTTGGCCGGGCAAATCGCATTGACGCACTCGGTGTCGGCCGGGCTCGATTACCCGGCGATCGGTCCCGAGCATGCCTGGCTGCACGATCAGGGGCGCGCGGAATATGTGTCGGCCAGCGATCAGGAGGCGCTCGACGCCTGCCTCAGGCTGGCGCGGATGGAGGGCATCATTCCCGCGTTGGAGTCGGCGCACGCGATTGCCGAGTGCATCAAGCGCGCGCCGAAGATGGACAAGTCGGACATCGTGATCGTGAACGTGTCCGGGCGCGGTGACAAAGATATTGGGATTTTGCGGGAGAACGTGGCGTTCTGAGGGCAGACCTTGCGGCGAGCGGCTATAGGGGGTCCTTCGACTCCGGCGGCCAACAACTGGCCGCTTTCGCTCAGGATGACAAAATAAGCGAAGAGTGACAGAGAAAGCCAGAAATGACAGAAGATGCTGAAGGTGACAGTTTAGGCTTGTGATGACAGAACAAACCAGGAATGACAGAGTGAACTAGGAGCAATTTGGCAATCCACTTCAAGCAACGGCCGGGGCTGGTCGCTTACATCACCTGCGGCGACCCCACCCTCGACGTATCACGCGAGGTGGCTTTGGCGGCGATTCGCGCGGGCGCAGATGTGATCGAGCTAGGCGTGCCCTTCAGCGATCCCGTCGCCGACGGCCCGGTGATCCAGCGCGCCAGCGAGCGAGCGCTGCAACATGGGACCAACCTGATCGGCGTCCTGGAAGTCGCAAAGCAACTGCGGCAGCAGTCGAATGCGGGATTGATTATCTTCTCGTACCTCAATCCCATTTTGCAGTTTGGGCTGGATAAGTTTTGTGCGGCCGCCGCCGAGGCTGGCGTGGACGGCGCTCTGGTCACCGACCTTCCAGTGGAAGAGGCCGCAGAATATCTGCGCGCTATGAAGGCGCACAAACTCGCACCCGTGTTTCTGGCGGCTCCCACCAGCCCGGAAAAGCGCCTGCGCGATGTCGCCAAACATTCGCGCGGATTCGTGTATGCGATCTCGCGCACCGGCATTACCGGTGCGCGGCAAGAGCTTGCGGGTGACGCGCGCTCGTTAGTCGAACGGCTGAGAGTTCACACCAAGTTGCCGATCGCCGTCGGCTTTGGAGTTTCGACTCCCGAACAATTCGCCGAGGTCGGGGGTTTCGCCGACGCGGCTGTGGTGGGAAGCGCGATTGTGCAGCGCATCGAACAAAATCCTGGGCAGGAAGCCGCGGCGGTGTCAGAATTCCTGTCTTCCCTGACCGGAACAGCGCAGGAGGCCGTGGGCAAAAGTTAGGGTTGCGGCACTGCGCAGTATCACGAGGCAAAAAGGCCATGGACATCGAGGATTGGCGCCAGAAGATCGACGATCTTGACCGCCAACTGGTGCGGCTGATGAACGAGCGGGCCCAATGCGCGCACGAAATCGGCAGGCTCAAGCGCGACTCAGCCATGCCCATTTATGAGCCGGACCGCGAGCGGATCATTTTCCAGAACATCGCGCGCGCCAACGCGGGGCCCTTGTCCGACGTGCAACTGCGCCAGGTGTACGAGCGCCTGGTGGATGTGATGCGGCAGATTCAGCGCGAAGAGATGGCTCCCGAAGCGGAGAATGATTAGTGGCTAGTGGTTAGTTTTGAAACCTCGTGAACGGTGACAATTTAGTTCAGATTGCTAAAGGCTAAATGCTAAGTGCTAAAGGCTAATTCATGATTGTTGCGATGTTGGAACATGCCAGCGAAGACCAGATCCAGCGGGTGACCGATCACCTGATGAGGATGGGCTTTGCTGTGCATCGCACTACCGGTGCGCGGCAGAGTGTGCTTGCCGCGGTGGGCAAGCGTATCGACTTTGACACGCGTGACCTCGAGGTGCTGGCAGGCGTGGAGCGCGTGCACCGTATCAGCGCTCCCTACAAGCTCGCAGGGCGCCAGTTCCATGAGCACGATACCGTCGTCAAGCTTCCCAACGGGACCGAGATCGGCGGCAAAGAAGTGGTTGTCATGGCCGGCCCCTGCTCAGTGGAATCGCAGGAGCAATTGTTTGCTGCGGCCGAGGCGGTGGGCAAGTCCGGCGCCAAGGTCCTGCGTGGCGGTGCCTTCAAGCCGCGCAGCTCGCCGTACAGTTTTCAGGGACTCGGACTTGAGGCCTTGAAGTTGCTGCGCGAAGGCGGCGATCGCTACGGCATGGCGGTCATCAGCGAGGTCATGGAGATCTCGCAGATCGAACTCATGCTGCCTTACATTGACATCTTCCAGGTTGGCGCGCGCAACATGCAGAACTTCAACCTGCTGCGCGAATTGGGCAAAGCACGCAAACCGGTACTGCTGAAGCGCGGCATCGCGGCCACCATCGAGGAGATGCTGCTCTCGGCCGAGTACATCCTGTCCGGGGGCAACTACCAGGTCATCCTGTGCGAACGCGGCATTCGCACCTTCGAGACCTACACCCGCAACACGCTCGACATATCGGCGATTCCCATTGTGCACAAGTTATCGCACTTGCCGATCACCTCCGACCCTTCGCATGGGACCGGATTGCGCGACAAAGTTGCGCCCATGGCGTGCGCCTCAGTGGCCGCCGGGGCCGATGCCTTGCTGATCGAGGTGCATCCGTCACCCGACGAGGCGCTGTCGGATGGCGCGCAGTCGCTGTATCCGCAACAGTTTTCCGAACTGATGGAGCAGTTGCGGATGATTGCTCCGGCGGTAGGGCGGACGATAGGGTAGGTCGGGCCATGGCAATTCGGCAGATCACGATCGTGGGAACGGGCTTGATCGGCGGCTCGTTTGGGCTTGCCCTTCGCCAGCAAGGATTCCCTGGAGTTCTAGTTGGCTGCGACCGGCCCGATGTGCTGGATGCTGCGGTCATCCGTGGCGCAATCGATCGCGGAGACCCTGACGTAACACAAGCGACCCAAGGCTGCGATGTCGTGGTCCTCGCCACACCGATTGGCGGCATACTTTCCACCTTCGAAAAGCTGGCTCCCACACTTCCCTCCTCCGCGCTGGTTACAGACACCGGTAGTACCAAGCTGCGGTTCGTGGAACACGCGCGCATGATATTCGGCGCGGAGGCGGGAATCCGCGTGCTTCCCGGACATCCCATGGCAGGCAAGGAACACGGCGGCATCGAGAACGCGGATGCCGATCTGTTTCGCGATGCGGTATGGCTGATCACGCCAATCAATGCCGAACAGCAGTACACGGAACGGCAGCGAGAGTACATTGAGTTGCTGAAATCGGTAGGCGCAAAGGTGGTTGCGCTGGATCCGGAGCGGCACGACCGCCTGTGCGCATGGATTAGTCACCTGCCGCAGATGATCGCGACAGCGCTGGCTTCGACCCTGCGCGATGAACTGGGAGACGACGAAGCGATCAGGGAAATCGGTGGCCGGGCTTTGCGGGAGATGACGCGGATTGCGAGTAGCCCTTACTCGATGTGGCGCGACATCGCGTTAACCAACAGCCAGAACATCGAGGAAGCACTGCTTCGCTTCGAGCAGCAATTGGCGCACCTGCGCGAGAACCTGCGCGGGCCGGGGCTGCGCGAGATGTTCGAGAGCGGCAACAAGTTTGGGGAAGGCAGGGGCTAGGGATCAGTTGAGCACCCTAGCGCCGAAAATAATTCGGTTGGTTCGGCACCTATGACGAAAATTAGCAATATATTTTCCAGCCAGTGTATTGCGATCATTGTTCTTCTCGGTTGTATTGCCGGTACAGCATTGTCGCAAACTCAGCCATCCAACACCAAGAACGGAAGCTCTTATTTTCCCTTATCCGTCGGTAATCAGTGGCAGTACATATCTGTCAGGTCTTCTACAAACGCTGCCTCTAGCATTAAATGGAGTGTTACACAAAGAGAACTCGTTCATGGGGTTCCGGTCTACCACCTGTGGCTGACACCCCCCGAAGGTGACGAGCCTCTGAACCTCGCCGAGGTGGAGGGTGGCATTCTGGAAGATAATACCGACAGGTTTGTCCTGAAAAATCCCCTCCACGAGGGACAACAATGGAGATCAACGTCTCATAGCCTCCGAGCCAATTCCGAGTCGGACACCTTAAAAGTAATCTCCGCCGGAAAAGCCTGTTCAGTCGGAGAGCACACGTTTGACGACTGCGCTATTGTGCGGGAAGTTGACGAAGCGAACGACATCGCATCCCTCACAACATATGCGCGGGGAGTTGGCCCAGTGAAGTACGTGTATTTCAAGCCTGTCCACTCCAGCAAGGTTGATACCACACTAACCATCAAATCGTGGAAGGTTCAATGAGCGTAAGTGCACATGCAAGCAGATCCCCCAGGGCCCGAATTGCAGGTCACGAGCGCGGCGCGTAAAATCGTCAGTCCTTGAGAATCCATTATGGCAATGCACAAAGTAGTGGCGAACGCAGACGAGGCCATTCACGACATTAAAGATGGCGACACGCTGATGATCGGGGGATTTGGGCTGTGCGGCATCCCCGAGAACCTGATCCGTGCGCTGGTGAAAAAAGGCGTGAAGGACCTGCACACCATCAGCAACAACGTGGGAATCGATGACTTTGGACTCGGGTTCATGCTGGCGGCCGGCCAGATCAAGTCGCACAAGGGAAGCTACGTCGGCGAAAACCGCCTGCTGGAAGAGATGGTGCTGACCGGCCGCATCGATCTGGAACTCATTCCGCAGGGCACCTTCGCCGAACGCATTCGCGCTGGCGGAGCGGGAATTCCCGCCTTCTACACCCCTACGGGATTCGGGACGGTAGTTGCCGAGGGCAAAGACACGCGCGAGTTCGATGGCCGGCCGTATGTGCTGGAGCTGGCCTTGAAAGCGGACTTCGCGCTCATCAAAGCCTGGAAGGGCGACCGTTGGGGCAATCTGGTGTACCGCAAGACGGCGCAAAACTTCAATCCCATGATGGCAACCGCGGCCAAGGTAACGATCGTCGAGGTCGAGCACCTGGTCGAGCCCGGAGAAATTGAACCGGACCAGGTGCACACACCCAGCGTTTACGTGCAGCGCATCTTCCAGGGGACCGACTACGAAAAACGCATCGAGCGGCGAACGTTGCGCAAGGCGTGATTTGCAAAAGGCGAGGCAGGAGAATCTATGCCGGACGAAAAAGCTGTTAAGCAGAAAGACACCGAAAAGCGCGATCTCATCGTGAAGCGGGTGGCCCGCGAGTTACGCGATGGCTTCTACGTCAATCTCGGAATTGGAATGCCCACCCTGGTGGCCAACTGCGTGCCTCCCGGCATGGAAGTTATTTTGCAAAGCGAGAATGGCATGCTGGGCGTCGGGCCGTATCCGCTGGCGGGCGACGAAGACGGCGACCTGATCAACGCGGGCAAAGAGACGGTGACGGAAATTCCGGGTACGGCTTTCTTCTCCAGCGCCGAATCGTTTGCCATGATCCGCGGCGGCCACATTGACCTGAGCGTGCTCGGCGCCATGGAAGTGGATGAAGAGGGCAATCTGGCCAACTGGATGATTCCGGGCAAAATGGTGAAAGGCATGGGCGGAGCGATGGACCTGGTGGCCAGCGCCAGGCGCGTGATCGTGGCCATGGAGCACACCACCAAGAGCGGCGCGCCAAAAATCTTGAAGCGGTGCATATTGCCGATCACCGGACTACGTGTGGTCAACACCATCGTCACCGAGATGGCGTATATGCGGGTGACGCAGAGCGGTCTGGTTCTGGAGGAGATCGCGCCCGGTCTCACGGCGGACGACGTGCAGCGCGCGACTGAGGCTCCGCTTATCGTTAGCCCGGAACTGAAGACGATGGAGTTCTAGAGAAATTCGATCGGGCCAGCCTGCGGTCGCCGGGTTCCAAATTGGGAACGAGATGTCGTGAGTTACCCGCACCTGTGATGCGGGTCGCTGCCCCCGGTCAACCGCACGAGACATAATGGGGCATAGTAGTAAGCCATCATAGAAGTGGAAGGCAGGTTCTTATGCGCTCACGTATAGCGTGCCTGGGAACGATCCTGGTGCTGGCAATTTCGGTGTCGCTCGCGGCGCAAACTAGTCCAATCGCGACCTCGCCCGCGACTTCGCAGTCGGGCCCGTCCCAGATCAAAAAGTTACCCGCGCCCTACACCAATCCTAGCTCTGGCAAAGACATGTATATCGCCTACTGTGCGTCGTGTCATGGCAAAGACGACATGGGAAACGGACCCGCGGCTCCGGCATTGAAGACGCGGGCAACCGATTTGACCCTACTCGCGGTGAAGAATGGCGGAAAATTTCCGGATTCGCATATCGCGGAGGTCATCAAAGGCGACAACCTCACCGCCGCGCATGGCAACAAGGAAATGCCAGTCTGGGGTCCCGTATTTCTTGCGCTGGGCCGGCATGACACGGCGCAAGCGCAGATGCGGATCCACAACCTGACGACCTACCTGGAGTCAATCCAGCAGAAATAATGAGCTTCTGGTGGGAGCCCCCTGCTTCAGCAGGGGGAGTTGGACTTCAGTCCAGCGGAAAAGTAGTCAATCTTGAAACGGGCTTTAGCCCTGGCTTTCTTCGGTCCCAGCGCTAAAGCGCCATGACTGAAGTTGAGCTCTTTCCCGGAGCGCTGAAGCGCTCCTTCCCCCGCATAAAATGCGGGGGCTCCCACCAACTAATACACATTCACGTCTTGCTACCACCGGCAATAAAGAAGGGCGCATCCATTGCGCCCTTCTTGCGTGCGTACATTGTGGTTGCTACACGCCGACCGGCTGCTTCACCGGGACCGGCGTCATCCAGCCAAAGCGGTCTTCCGTGGTCCCGTTTACGATGGCATAAAATTCCTTGCGAACCGTCTTGGTGACGGGACCGGCAACGCCTTTCCCCACAGTGATCTTGTCTACCGAGCGGATGGGCGTGATCTCAGCGGCGGTCCCGCTGAAGAACAGTTCGTCTGCGATGTAGAGCATCTCGCGGGGAATGATCTGCTCGATCACCGGAATTCCCAGCTCCTGCGCGATGTGCAGCACCGAATTGCGGGTAATGCCCGGTAGAACGCTGTTGCCCAACGGCGGCGTGTAGAGACGGTCTTTGTGCACCACGAAGATGTTCTCGCCCGAGCCCTCGCTGACATAACCGTTGACGTCGAGTGCAATGCCCTCGCTGTAGCCGTTTACGATGGCTTCCATCTTGATGAGTTGCGAATTCATGTAATTGGCGCCGGCTTTGGCCATGGTCGGCATAGTGTTGGGCGCGAGCCTCGTCCACGAGGAAACGCAAACGTCGACACCGTCGTCGCTGTCAGCGCTGCCGAGATACTTGCCCCACTCGTAATTGGCGACGTAAACCTCGGTAGGCGAGTTGAACGGGTTGACGCCGACCTGGCCGTATCCGCGCAGCACGATCGGCCGGACATAGCACGGCGACACTTTGTTGGCGGCGACGAGATCCACCGCTGCCTGGCACAGATCGTCAAGGGTGTAGTCCAATTCAATACGGTAGATTTTGCAGGACTGGAGCAGGCGCAACATGTGGTCCCGCAGGCGGAAGATGGCGGGGCCCTTGCCATTCTGATAGCAGCGAATTCCTTCAAACACCGATGAGCCGTAGTTGATCACATGGGCCATCACGTGGATCTTGGCGTCATCCCAGGGGACCAGTTGCCCATTATGCCACACGTAGTCACTTGCTTTGATAGCCATACTGGCGCTCCTTCAAAGAATCGGAGTGGCACACCTTGTTACGCTGTTGGACCGGACGTGCAGAATACCGAAGACGCTCTCTCCGAAAACCAACGCTACGGCGCTCGACCAAGGTGAGCATCAGGGAATCAGCCTAACTCGGAATTATAACTGACGTTCGACCACCTCGAGCCAGGGTTTCCCTCGGCCTGGGCAGCGGGCGCCTGTCCAGGAAGAATGGATGCAGGCGGCGCGCAACCGGCTCGGAAATTCGCGGGGAATTTGTAGCCGCCTGTCCCCTGATTAGCGCCTCCGGGACCGCCACGGGCATTTACAATAACGGGTACAGCCACCTCAGCCTGGAGAACACCTGTATCCGGACCTACAAACTCTGCAACGCCCCGGGCTGGAGGCCACAGCGTACGGTTTGCTGGCAGACTTCCTAACCGCAATCAGGAGTTCCTGAATATGTCTTCGAGCGCAAAAGCTATCGCACTGGCGCGCAAGCTGGATGTGGAGTGGGTGCGTCAACAGTTCCCTTCACTGCACCAGCTAGTAAACGGTCAGCCTGCCGTGTTCTTCGATTCGCCGGGCGGCACCCAGGTGCCGCAACGCGTGATTGACGCGATTGCCGGTTACCTGTCCACCAGCAACGCGAACAGCGGTGGCGCCTTCGCCACCAGCCAGCGCACCGATCAGATGATCGCCGATGCGCGCGCGGCAATGGCCGACTTCTTCAACTGCGCAAGCGACGAGGTGGTCTTTGGCGCCAACATGACCACGCTGACGTTCGCGTTGAGCCGCGCCATTGGCCGCGAGTTGAAGAGCGGAGACGAGCTGCTGGTGAGCTGCCTGGATCACGACGCGAATGTCTCGCCCTGGGTGTGCCTGGAGGAGCGCGGAGTGAAGGTGCGCACGGCCGACGTCACGCCGGGCGATTGCACCCTGGACATGTTTGACCTCTCGGCGAAAATTCGCCGCAATACTCGCCTGGTAGCCATCGGATGGGCCGCCAACGCCGTGGGCACCATCAACGATGTTCACGAGATCGTGCGACTGGCCCATGCCGCGGGCTCCATGGCCTTCCTCGATGCGGTACACTACGCGCCGCATGGGCCGATTGACGTCCGTGCCGTTGATTGCGACTTCCTGGCGTGCTCCAGCTACAAGTTCTTCGGCCCGCACCTCGGCATTCTTTTCGGCAAACGCGAGCAACTGCGGCGGCTGCGTCCCTACAAACTTCGTGCCTGCACCGAGAACCTGCCTGATCGCTGGGAAACAGGCACCCAGAACCATGAATGCCTGGCCGGGCTGATCGCCGCTATTGAATACATCGCCGATGTTGGCCGGCATCACGGTCCTGAAGTAAAGACGCGGCGCGAGGCCATCCTCGCGGCGTATGAGGTTTTCCAGCAGCACGAGCGCCAACTGGCCGGGCAATTAATCAACGGATTGCTGGCGATTCCGGGACTCACATTCTACGGTATCAAGGATGCAGCGAAGTTCGACCAGCGCACCCCAACGGTGGCCATTCGCATGGAGGGTTACACGCCGCGCGAACTGGCGTCCCACCTCGGCGAGCGCGGCATTTTTACCTGGGACGGAAACTACTACGCCATCGATCTGGCCGAGCGGCTGGGCGTGCAGAGCTCGGGCGGCATGTTGCGCATCGGCTTGGCGCACTACAACACGGCGAAAGAAGTGGAGCGTCTGCTGGGGGAGTTGCGCGGGTTGGCGAAATAGCAACTAGCAATCGGCTTTTAAATGTCACATCGACATTCTCGCTGTTGATTTATAATCCGCCCGTACCCAAAAAGGAGATGGCCGAGATGCGCGGCGTGCCTCGCTGGGTGGCAGTGTTGGCGGCGGTCGCGATAGGCGTGGTGGTGTGTGCCTTCACCGTTCGACGCGCGATGGCGCCCGCATCCTTGATATTGCAACTCTCCCCAACTGCGGTCCCCGCCGACGGATTCACTTCCACAAAGCTTAAGATCACGCCATCCGATGGCCGTCCCCTGCGCGACGTGCAGGTCACGGTGGAAGATCCGCACCGCGCGGCGGTGGAATATGTGACGATTGACGGCGAGGGCGACGTGGCGACCGCGTCGCTGCGTGCCGGCGTCTTGCCGGGCGAGACCAAGATACGAGTCACGGGCCGCGGCTTCGCGGCGCAGGAGATCGCGTTAAGCACGACGCTCGACGGCACCGACATGATCGGCGACGGCACTCCCGACTTCCTGCGCTTGCACGATCCAGCCGACCGCCTGGCTTTCCGTCGGTGGTTTACCTTGCTGGCGGAGGCGCAGTATTTCCGCGGACCAACGCTTCCTTCCGAAATTGACGATTGCGCGGCGCTCCTGCGCTTTGCCTACCGTGAAGCCTTGCGCCCGCACGACGCCGCGTGGGCGCGCGAGATGGCGCTGCCGGTCCCAGCTTCGGCCAGCGACGTCCAGCAATATCAATATCCCTACACGCCGCTGGCGGCGGCACTGTTTCGGGTGCGTGGCGGGAGCCTTCAGGCCAATGATCTCGGCAACGGCGCCTTCGCGCAATTCGCGGATGTGGAAACGCTTTGGCGGCACAACACGCACTTCGTCGGCCGTGAGTTATCGCGGGCTCGGCCCGGCGACCTGCTGTTCTTCCGCCAGGATGGTCACAGGATGCCCTTCCACGCCATGATCTTCCTCGGGCAGCGCCAGATCGAGCTGGGCAACGAACCGTACGTCGTCTATCACACCGGCCCGAGTGGGAGTTCGCCAGGGGAAATCCGTCGTCTGTCAGTTGCGCAACTCCTAAACTATCCCGACGCGCGCTGGCGGCCGATGGCCGCCAACCCCGGCTTTCTGGGCGTCTATCGCTGGAACATCTTGCGGGGAGCGGACTGATGCGCCTGAAATCCGCTTTCGTTGCAGTCCTTCTGTGCCACGCGCTGGTGCTGCCGCTATTCGCCCAGGAAGATGTCGATGTCGGTGCCAGCGCCGAGCAGTCGTTTTCCCTCACCAGCCAACGCACCTACCTGCCCGGTGAAAAGCCGGAGGTCTCGGTCTATTCCCACAACGTGACCGCGCTGGAGTTCCGGGTCTATCGGGTGAACGATCCGGTGAAGTTCTTCAGCCAGATGCAGGAGTTGCATAACTTCGGCGGTCGCGCGCCCAACCTGCCGAAGCAGGCGCGCCCCTGGCTGGAAAAGTTTCACGCCTGGAAGCACCGCTTGTGGGCGTGGGTCCGCGACTTCATTCGCGCACAGTTTTCGCCCGAGTCGCGCCAGAAGATTCGGCTGTGGCAGATGGGCGGCGGCGAGAAAAAATCGGGAGCCAAGGTTGAAAGCTACGCACAAGTGCCGGTGCTGAACCAACAGCAAGTGGTTTCGGTTTGGAAGTGGACGGTGCCCTCGCACGAGCGCTGGGAGAGCACGACCGTCGCGGTCCCGGTCAGCGACAAGGGTGTGTACCTGGTCGAGGCGACCAATGGCACGCTCCGCGCCTACACCATCATCGTCGTCACCGAGATCGCGGTCATCACCAAAGCGGCGCCGGGCCGGCTGATGAGTTTCGTGGTCAATCGCCGCAGCGGCGATCCCATCGCCGGGAGCATGGTGCGCGTGTGGGTCGACCAGAAAGAAGTTGCGGCCAAAACCACCGACCAGCAGGGATTGCTGGATACCGACCTAACCGAGGCCAAGCCCGAGAACGTTGCGGTCGTGGCGACGAGCGCAGACCAGTTCGCGATCAACACACCCGGCGCATGGAACCTAGGTAACGATCCTGACAGCAGTTTGCGCGGCTACACCTACACCGATCGGCCGGTGTATCGGCCCGGCGACACGGTGCATTTCAAATCCATCATTCGCGCCCAGACGGTGAGCGGTTACATCATTCCGCAAAATCGCGAATTGCAATTGGAACTGCGCGATCCTCGCGACTACAAAACCATCTGGACGCAGACCGTGAAGCTCTCCGACATGGGCACGGCGGAATGGAATTACGTGGTCCCCGCCGAGGCTAATCTCGGGTTCTATTACCTCTCGATGCAGATGGGCGAGCGCTACATCGAGGGCACCAGCTTTTCGGTGGAGGACTACAAGAAACCCGAGTACCAGGTGAAGGTGACGGCGCAGCCACCGCGCGTGCTGCAAGGCCAACCGATCAAGGCGACGATTGACGCGCGCTATTACTTTGGCGAGCCCGTCGCGAATGCCAAGGTGAAGTGGGTGGTGCACACCTCGACGTACTGGCCGATGGGGCGCGACGAAGGCGACGAGGAAGCCAGCGCGGATCAGGAGGGCGACAATTCCGACGCTGACAATCCAGAGGGCGCTGACACGTACGGCGGAGAACAGGAGAGCGAGAACAGCGGGGCGCTCGACGCCGACGGCAAGCTGCAGATTACGATTCCGACGAAGGTTGACAGCAAGAAGCAAGACCTGACCTATCGCATCGAGGCGCGGGTGACCGACGCGGGCAACCGCGAGATCGCGGGACACGGTTTTGCACTCGCGACGTACGGCAGCTTTTTCTTGATCGCCGAGCCGGATTCCTACGTTTACACCAAGGGCGGCACGGCGACCGTGACCATCACCGCGCAAGACTATGAGAAGAAACCGGTACCGACGATGTTCCACGTGGAACTTAATCGCTGGGACTGGCGCAAAGGCGCGGGACAATCAGTCACCACCACGCAAGGCCAAACCGACGCCAGCGGCAAAGCACAGATCAAGCTCACCATCCCCGATGCCGGCGAGTTCCGCGTGCGCGTGACCGCAACTACTCCGGAGAATCGCATCGTCGAGACCGACGCATTCCTATGGGCTCCGGGCGAAAGTCCGTGGTGGAGCGGACCGGCCCAGGAGCGGGTGCAAATTGTCCCAGACAAAAAGAGCTATCAGCCAGGCGACACGGCGCACGTGCTGATCGTCACCGGCAAGGAGCCGGCCTCAGTTCTGGTGACGGTGGAAGGCAACGGACTGTACTCCGGTCAGGTGATCAAGAGCAGCGGCGGAAGCATCGCGGTGGATGTTCCCATCAAGCCGGAGTACGCCCCCAACTTTTACGTGGCGGCAGTTTTCATTCGCGGCAACAAACTGTACCAGGGATCGAAGAGTCTCACTGTGCCCCCCATTCAGCAGGAGCTGAATGTGCAACTGCTGCCTTCCAAACCGCAGTACCAGCCGGGCGAAGCGGCCAGCTACACCATCAAGGCGACGGACAGCAGCGGCAAGCCGGTGGCGGCGGAGTTCAGCCTGGGCGTGGTGGACGAGGCGATCTACGCGATCAAGCTGGAGACGGTAGGCAGCATTGTGAACGCGTTCTATGGCCGCGTCTATTCGAGGGTGAACACTGAGACCTCACTGACGTATTACTTCAGCGGGCAGGCGGGGAAACGCGCCATGCAGTTGGCGACCGTGCGCTCCTCGAAAGCGATGGCGCAACTGAAGCCTGAGCGCCTGGTGCAGCCCAAGGTCCGCAAAGCATTCCCCGACACCGCGTACTGGATGGCGGACGTGCGCACCGGCAGCAACGGACAAGCCACGGTGCACTTCGACTATCCCGACGCCATCACGTCGTGGCGCGCGACCACGCGAGGCGTCACGCAAGACACCAAGGTCGGCAGCGCAGTGGTGAACACCATCGTGCGCAAGAACCTGATGGTGCGGCTGGTGGTGCCGCGCTTCTTCCGCCGCGGCGACGAGATTACCATCTCAACCATCGTGCAGAACTATCTGCCCACCGGCAAAGTTGCGCGCGTCTCGATGGAGCTTGCAGGCCTCCAGGTACTGGACGGCGGCCAACGTGATGTCAGCGTTCCGAGCCGCGGATTGATCAAAGTGGATTATCGGGTGCGCGTGCTCGATGTGGATTCGGCGCGCGTGCTGGGCAAGGCGCTGACTGACGTCGAGAGCGACGCGATGGAACTGACGCTGCCGGTGGTTCCCTTCGGAGTGAAGCTGGCGGTGGCCAAGTCGGGATCGGTCGCAGTCCCGGGCAAGAGCGACACGCTGCAGCCGTTGACTTTCCCGGCGGGCGCCGAGGCAGGAACTCGCAAGCTGACAATCGGCGTGACGCCCTCGATTGCGGGCACGGTGTTCGCCGCCCTCGACTTCCTGACTTCGTATCCCTATGGCTGCACCGAGCAGACCATGTCGAACTTCCTGCCCGACGTGCTGGTGGCAAACTCGCTGAAGAAGCTGGGAGTGAAGTCGAACATCGATCCGCAAAAGCTGAACAAGCAGGTGCAGGCGGGCCTCGATCGGCTCTACAACTATCAACATCCCGACGGCGGCTGGGGCTGGTGGCAGACCGACGACAGCCAGGAATTCATGACCGCGTACGTGCTCGCCGGGCTAAGCCAGGCGAAGGCGGCGGGATTTGAGGTCAAGCAGGACGCGATTGATCGTGGACGCGGCTGGTTGCGCCCGCAGTTTGATCGCTCGGAAAAAGTGAAGACCGATCTGCGCGCCTACATGGCCTACGCGCTGGTGTTGAGCGGAACGCAGGAGACGGCGGTGCTTGATTCCGTGTGGAACCAGCGCTCGACGTTGACCGCCTACGGCCAGGCGCTGCTCGGACTGGCCATGCTGGAGAGGGACGATAGCCGGGCGAACGAGTTGAGCAAGCAGGTTGAAGCGGAGGCAAAACAAGATGACTCGCAAGCCTGGTGGCCCAGCGACAACAACTATCTCCTGGATTTCTACGGCGACACGGCCCCCGAGACAACGGCCTATGCGCTGAAACTCTTGGGCCACACTGATGAGTCGAGCCCGTTGCTGTCAAAGGCTGCGATTTATCTGGTGAACCATCGCGACCAAGGTTATTACTGGGAGTCAACCGAGCAGACGGCGATGGTGATCTACGGGCTCACTGATTACCTGGAGCGCACCAAAGAATTGCAGCCCAACTACAGCGTCGAGGTCCAGGTGAATGGCAAGACAGTGGCAACCAAGAAGTTCACCGCTGCCGATGCGCTGGCACCCGCGACCACGGTTGTGCTGAATGAGTCGCAACTGGCGCCGGGAGCGAACCAGATTCGCATCGCGAAGTCGGGAGACGGACGGCTGTACTGGTCGGCGCGTGGAGAATACTACTCCAACGAGGCGAAGGTGGTGAACACGGGCAGCTTCAAGCTGAGCGTCGCGCGGGAATATTACCGCCTGTCGCCGCAGCAGAAGGACGGCCGCGTGGTGTATCACCTCGACAAACTTGCGGGAGCGGTGCAGGTCGGCGACACGCTGGCGGTGCGCATTAGCGTCGGCGGTAACAACTGGAGATATTTGATGATCGAAGATCCGATCCCGTCGGGGACCGAGTCGATCGCGCGTGACGACCTATATGAACTGGATCAGCGTCCCGATTGGTGGGGCCGCTGGTTCAGCAATCGCGAGCTGCGCGATGATCGCACTACCTTCTTCAACATGTACTTCCCGCAAGGGCAGCATGAATACATTTACCTGCTGAAGGTGGTGGATCCCGGAGTCTTCCGCGTCAGCCCGACCAGCGTGGAGCCGATGTATCAGCCCGAGTATCTTTCGACCAGCGATGCGTTGACGGTAACGGTGAAATGAGCGCGAAACATACTGGCGTGGCGAAGCTGTGGCTGCTGAACCTGGTGGGCAATGCCGCATTGCTGGCTGCCGTCTATTTCTGGCTGCTCATGCCGGACGCGCATGGCTGGCAGGTGGGCGGCTCCGCGCTGGCCGCAGTTGTAGTCATCTTTTTGGGAGTCTGGCTGCGGACTGGGACATTCGCCTATTTCAGGGTTGCAGAGTTTCGAGACAATGCAACTGTGTGGCGCGCCTTTCGCCATGCGCTGCGGCACATGGTGGCGCTGGCAGTGTGGGCTATTTTCATGGCGGCGACAGCGTGGCTCCTAATTTCACTTCGCAAATATGCGCCGCAGTTCGGAGTGTGGTTCTGGCAGAAGTCGCCGTCGTTCTTGCGCTTCGGCACTCCGCGGCAAGTCTTTCATGCCGCCGACTGGGTGTTGTGGTTCTTGCTATGGGTGCTAGCGCCTGCGGTGTGGCTGCCGATCGCCAGCACGGTTGCGGCCGCCGGATTCAGATTCAAGCGCATGGCTCGCTCCCTGCGCGTCTTGCGGCGGCCCGCCTACTGGTTGTGGTTCTGCGCGCTGATGCTGGCCGGAGCGTATGTTCCATACAAGTTGGTCTGGTGGATCCCCGACCTCAGCGATCTGCGCAAACAGGCATGGAGCATGGGGTCCCGCTTTTTCTTGGCTTACGTGATCCTGATTACCGCATGGGTCGCGCTGCTGTTGGTGATTGGTGCGAGGGTGGAAAAAGAGGATCCTGACATCATCCCGATTAATTAAGTGCCTCCGAGTTCAGCGGCCCCCGGATCGCTGGGCGCCGCCCGAAGCTAGTTCCGCTGGCAAGCCATTCTGCACCCAATCGAGCAGTGCGGCTTTGCCGTGCTGTCGCGCCAGTTGTGCCACCCGCGCATGGGCGCCGACGTAAGCGTGCCGTAACTCTTCTTCGTTTGCCGGAGCCCGAAGCGACTTCTCCAGGCCCTTCAAGTCGGCAAAGTCGTCGCTTTGTTTTGGAGAGGCGTTGGGCGCGGTGAGGTAAAGCACCAGCCCTTCACGGAACCAGAGCGGCGTTCCCGGAAGCGCGTGCGAGTCGATCAGCATGTGCAAAAGCTCATGGCGAATCGTGCTCTCCAGCGTGCCCGCCTCGCGTAATACGTCGGAGGGTTGCATCTGGATGGTGCGTCCGCGAGTCGAAGCGGCCACCCATCCCGGCTCGCCCGTAGAGTTGCGGAAAACTGCAACCGTCGGGTAAATCTTCAGGCGCGGAGAAGCGCGATAGAGCAGTCCGGTATTTTCTTCGGACTCATGCACAAACCCGGTCGCCAGTGTTAGCAGCGGGCGATCGCGATCGGGACGAGTGGTCAGCAACGTGACATCTTCATTGGCGAGCTGCTGCCACGGTATGCCTTGCGCGCTGACGCCCAGGCGCGTCCCGGGATAATAGAAGCTGAGGATCTCGCGGTAGGTATGACCTTCCTCGCCCATGACTTCGGCGCCGACCTGGCACAGACCAACCCCGTGGCCGGAGCCCCGGCCATGAAAGGTAAGCCGATCGCCGGCGTCGCTCACGTCGTACCAGTTGCTCTTCATGCGGTCCCATCCGATGTGGCGGCCGATGGCAGAGCGAAACGTCACAGCCGGCACCGTGATGGTAGAGCTGCCGGTAACGCGCAAAAACTCGACGCGTCCGCTGGGCGTGCGATGCAGAACGGATACTGTGCGCAGGGCGCCAGGAACAACGATGCCATCCGCCGCGAGCGCGCGCTGCAACTCGCGCTTGGCAACCTCGGTGCGCCACTGGGTGCTGCCGTTGCGCACGCAGTACTGATCGGAATGCTGCACCAGAAATGGAGCGGGGGGCTCGTTGTTGCCGAGAACAAAGTGTCCGTCCTCGGTAGTGCCGCCGCAGTTGGCGTGATAGTAAGTGGCCGCCGGTTCGCCGTCGTACCAGAGGACCTCGCCTGCGGTCGCCTCGGCGATGCTGCGCAAATGGGCATCAATGCCGGCGATTCGCAAGTCCTGGCAATGGGTGGTGTCGCAAAAGTCGAACCCTTCCAGGGCATGGCGGCTGCCAAAGTGCATCGCATAAGTACGCGCCGCAACCGCCATGGCCTTCAGTGCCTCATCGGACTTGAAGTTTCCGGTTTCCCCGGCGAGCACGCCCGCGATGTATTCCTCCATGGGCAGGAATGCGGTGATGAGCAGGTGGCTGTCACCGGCGCGAATCTCGATGGGAAAATCGGCGCGCAGCGGCGGATCACCGGTGGCGTTCATTTGATAGGCGCCGCTCATGCGAACCTCGGAGAAGGAGGACTTGTTTCCCGCGACGTCAATTTTCGATCCCGTGGCGCGCAGGGCAGCAGCAGTGATGGTGGATGTTGTACAACTTGCGCAGGTTCGCATCTGCGCCCGCCCGGCATCGGCGCGAATCCGCAACTCGCGCGGCGGATGCAGGTACCAGAGCCGCACTCGCACAGTCTGCGGAAATCCACTGCGGAGAGATTTGGCGGTGGCGTGATCGCCCAACTCCGCATCGCCCGCCACACATAGCAGAAGCAACATGCCGATAATCGCGAGCGGCCGCTTCACTTCCGCGCTCCTTGTGCGGCTGCGGCGCCCCCAGCGCCGTGATCGACCGCGAAGGCGGAGAATATCTCGCGCGCGACGCTGGCGGCATCCGTGCCGCCATGCCCTTTTTCCAGAAACACGACCAGCACAATCTGGGGACTCTCTACGGGCGCATAACCGGCAAACCAGGCATGCGTCCACGGACCCTCGTCAGCCATCGCGGTCCCAGTCTTGCCCGCGACTTTCATTGGCGCATCCGGCTGTGCCATGCGTCCCATGCCGTACGTAACGGATTGTTGCAAGCCTTCAAGAATTGGCAAGAGCTTCTCGTTCGGATCGCTGTTAGCGAGCGCGGCCAGGTCGCGATAGCCGTGTAGCAACTCCAGCGGAGTTACGCTGATTCCCCACTCGCCGATAGCTTGCAGTTGCAATTCCTCCGGAGAGTGGGCGAGGGCAACGCTTCCGGCGACTTCCTGCGGCGCCAGTCCGGTAGGAGAGCTGAAGCCGGAGCGCACAAAACTGTCGCGCAATTGTGCGGGCGTCAGGCGGGTGGCGACGCTGGTGAAGTACGAATTGCAGGAATACGCCAGCGCGCTCGCCGGGACCAGCGGCTCCGGAGTTGCAGGATGGGTGCAGTCGAGCTTGCGTCCGCCGATGGAAACCGTGCGCTTGCACATGAGCGCGGTGTGCGCGTCGAGCTTTCCCGCTTGCAGCAGCGCCAGCAGGGTGAAGGGCTTGATGCTGGAGCCGGGATGCACCACGCGACGAGCGGCGACATCGAGATGGTAAGCTGCCAGGACGTGTCCAGATTGGACATCGACGACTACCGCCGCGCCGCGACGGCCCACCATGGCCCGCGCAACCGCTTTCTGCAACCCCGAGGTGCCTGAGTCTCCTGCGACAGCGTGCAATGCTACCAAGCACACTACGATCACGGTGAAGCATCGGCAGGTCAGGCGGCGCATGCCTCGATTGTAACGGCGCAGTGCAAGCGCAGCGGCATGTGCGGCCTGGGCGAATCCGAATGGACACCCCTATCCAGTTTCACGGCGCCAAGTAGGTACAAACCTATTCCTTGGGCAAGCGTGGGGGCGCAACTGCGCCGTTGCAAGTTGGACGCGAAAGCCTACAATTGCCTTGTGAACAAGTAATTGGGTGGAGGTCGCCATGATGGAACTCCGGTTGACCGCGGAAGAAGAAGAACTGCTTATAAATCTCCTGCAAGAACACCAGACGCATCTATTGCGAGAGATCGCTAAAGCCCATCACTACGAGTTCAGGACCGAATTGCGTCATCGCTGCACGGTGCTGGAGGCGATCCTCGATAGGGTGCAGGCGCCGGTGCACGCAGCCTTCTGAGGTTGTGTTGACAGAGCTGTCCTCATGCCTGTTGTCAGGGGGATCCCGTGCCTGTCGCAGTGGAGTGAGTTCTGTCGCCAAATTGTGCGGCAGTCACGGCACCAGAACGATCTTTCCATGCGCGCCTGACGGCTTCATGATCTCGACATGTGCGCGCGGCGCCTCGGCCAGCGGAATCCGCTGCCCGATCACCGGACGCAGCGTTCCATTCTCCAGACCCGCGACCAGAGCGGCGTGCATGGCCTTATATTCCTGCTCGGAAGTGTTCATGAGCGTGACGCCGCGGATGTCGGCCTCGCGGCCCATGGCATTACGCGGATCGATCTCAATTGCGCCGCGGCTTCCGATTACCGCTACACGGCCTTTCTTGGCAAGCACCGTGAGGTCCTTGGCCAGGTTCCTGTTCGCCAGCATCTCCAGGATCACGTCCACACCACGGCCATCGGTGAGCGTCATTAACTCGTCAAGATAGCCGTCGGAGGCATGGTTGAGAACGTGGTGCGCGCCCTCCTTCTTTACTAATTCGAGTCCGCGCTCACTACCCGCAGTCCCGATGACCGTCATACCAGCGGCGCGTGCAAGTTGCGCGGCTGCGCTACCGACTCCGCCGCTGGCGCCGTGAACCAAGACGGTCTCCGCGGGCTGCGCCTCGGCACGCTGAAACAATCCGCGATACGCCGTGCCGTAGGGAACGCCCATGGCTGCGCCCTGCTCGAAGCTCACATTGTCGGGCAGGCGATGCACCTGGGCTTCATTGCTCAGGACCTGCTCGGCGTACGTGCCGCTGTTAGGGAGGGTGGTATAAACGCGGTCACCGGCCTTCACTCGCTTGACGCCCGGTCCCACCGCCATGACGACGCCACCGCCGTCCGTGCCCGGGGTGTAAGGCAGCGTGGGCTTCATCGCGTAGGTCCCGGTGCGGACGTAGCTTTCGACTGGGTTCACGCCAGCGGCATGGATGCGCACCACAACTTGTCCGGGACCGGGTTGAAGATCGGGGACATCTTCCAATTTCATAACTTCAGGACCGCCGAATTCGTGGACTCGGATAGCTTTCATCATTTCCTCCTGCGCACAAATTTCCTACCAGATTCTACGCAGAGACGGCCAAGTTTGCATGGCGCGGTCCCTACGAACCGGGCTGAACTTGCGTCGCTTTCCCGTTGGTGTAGGTCCCGCGCAGGGGATGGCCATGGTTCGGGTAGTCGACAATGCGGGGATTCGACAAGCCCGATCCCTCGGGCACTCCCATTCCAATTGCGAAAGAAGCCTGCAATTCATTCATTCCGGGCTGCATCTGATGGGCGTCGATCAGCTTCCACACCTCGGCGGGCCAATGCTTGTACAGCTCGTGCGGATCCTGAATGAAGAGGATATCGTCGGAATAGATCTTGTAATTGCCGTTCTCCACCACTCCGATGGGAAACGCGAAACGTTTGCCGTCCTTCTCAAATACGGCCATCACCTGTTTGTCGCTGCCGGAGTCGGGCGCGCGATCGATAACAACGTCTTTGATATCGAGCTTCTCGATTGGACCTAATGTTCCAGCGGAGTGCTGGAAGTCCGTGTGCCCGGCGTAAGGATAATAGGTAAAGCGGTAGCCCTCGCGAATCCAAACCGGCTGGCGGGTCAATTCCTTCGCGTCCTTCAGGTCTTGCGGATGCAGCTTCTTGGGCGTGACGTAGTAGTCGGGATCAAGCGCAACTTCCGTTTTTTTCGGCTCTGCCAGACCGGAGCGACGCTCGCGCAGGTAGAGAAATAAGTTGATGCCCGCGGCTATGATTGCCCCGAGCAAGACGACCTGAATGATCTTGATGGTTTTCGACATAGCGTTTACAAGCAAGGTTGGATGCAGAAGTCTAGCGTCTAAGGCCCATTCCTCAGGCCCGATTAAGTTATCTGCCCGAGGTTGCGCATCCGGGGCCGATACACCAGCCCACTACCGGGAAGTGATACAGCGGCTGCGGAATTTCTGTTTCACAATTCCGTCCCTATCGGTTAGTCTTCCTTAACTCCTCCGAGAAAAAGGTCCGTAAACCGCTGTGACGGGCGGCCGTTGCGGTGCACGGCATTGTAGTACGCCGAGATTACTGGGTGAGAGCAACATCTGCAATATCGGTTCTATGGGCTGCCATGGCGCTTGCCATGCCGGCTTCCACACAGAATCGGACGCTCGCGCGCCTGGAACACGACAGTGTTCCTGCGGTCACGCAGCCTCGCGTTGACGCGCGCATCGGCTCCGCTGGAACCATCTCGGCTCACGCCGAACCGCTTTCCGAATCGACGCTTTCGCGCTCGGCTGCGACCGCGATGTTTGTGAACGGCGACCTCGTCCGTGCGCTTCAACTAGCGGACCGCGCCTGGCGACGCGACCATCGCGACGCCGAAGCATTGTTTGTGCAGATGGAAGCCGCGGCCCTCGATGCCGACCAGGCCACCATGGTGAACGCGGCCCTGCGTCTGTGCGAAATCGGTGGCGCGGCCAGGCAAGATCCACGAGTACGGTTAGCGGCAGCTCGTCTGCGGGAGTCGGCCGCCAACACGCCCGAGTTTCGTGCAGCCATCCCTCGCCTGCAAATGCTGTTGGCAAACTCCAGCGAGGC
The DNA here is from genome assembly GCA_003152695.1 of Acidobacteriaceae bacterium. Lineage (GTDB taxonomy): Bacteria > Acidobacteriota > Terriglobia > Terriglobales > Acidobacteriaceae > Bog-257. The sequence continues at coordinate 84,586 of PMAT01000090.1, read as the reverse complement.
TTGGCCGGAACTGAACGCTGCGCTGCTGCACGCCGCGATGGATGGCGCTCGGGGACTCGATCCCGTGGCCCTCGCGCACGCCTCGGGTGTCTTAACCGAGTGGCGCATTGTGGGCCCGCTGGGCCGGCATCCGTTGCTCGACTTCGACCAGCTCTCGATCTCGCCGAATGACGATTTGACGCAGGCGTCTTATGACAACCGCGCGGTGGAGAATTTCCAATTTCCCGGCGGCATCATAAGCTTGCCTCCCTATCTCCCGACTCGGGGAATTTTTTATGCGGCCGGGCATTTTGCCTCGCTCGCCGCGGGAGCATGGACCGTGCGCTTTGAAAGTGCTGGGGCGCTGGAAATTTACGTGGATGGCAAGCTGGTCCACACCGCGTGATGGCGAAATTCGCCGGCGGCGCCACGCCGCTAAGGATTGCAGTATCGCCTTCAACCTCGGAGGTATCCACTCCACCAAGCGCCAAGCTGTCGGTGGAGGAGTTGACTTACGATCTGGCTGCGGCTGCCTACGCCGACGGGGAGTTTGGAACGGCGATCGAGCAAATCGGTGCGCTGCCATCGGCTTCACATTCGGTCGCCCTGCAGTTTCTGTTGGCCCAGTCGTGGGCGCGCAAGAATCCCGCGGCACTGGAAGGCCTTCAGGCGTGGAATTGGGTCGTCCGATCGCTAGCGCCGGGAACCTTAGCTGCCTATCAGGCGCTCGGCGAGCGGGCGTTGGCTGGCGGGCATCTGGCCGAGGCGGCCAAGTTTGCCCGATGTGTACTGGCAGCGAGACCCAACGACATCCGAGCGTTGGAGACATTAGGCGGCGCAATCGCTGGCGATCCGGGGCTGGCGGAATCTGAAGGCCAAGCGGCGTTGAACTGGTCGCGGCGTTTGGCGGAGCATCCCTCGTGCGAGACGTCCAACAACGCCATGATGTTCTATCGCAGCCGGCAGCAATTCGGGGAGGCCGCCGCTGCACAGCAGAAGTTGGACGGGTGCGCTCCCCAATCGCTGGCCTATGCGCAGTCCTTGGCTGCCCAGGAGTGCCATGGCGACGCGGCACGGGTGCTTCAGCAATTGCTGGCGGCGGCCCCGTTGAACCGTTCGGCGCGGCTGATGCTCGTTGGTGAGTTGCAACTGGCGGGTGACGATCCCGGCGCGGAACAGGCTGCCGCCGCCTGGTTGCGGATTGCGCCAAACGCTCCCGCGTACCGTCGTCTGGCTGCCGCCAGTAGCGACGATCCGGCTGCCGACGCGAAAGACTTCTACGCCCCTTATCGCCACGATGCCGCCCAAGTCATGCAGGCGACTGCCGCGCAATTCACTGGCGCGCCCATCCTGCTGGTAAACGATCACGTCGCCATTGCGCGGCCCGATGGCAGCGTCTCGCTGTATGTTCACACCGCTACTCGTTTTTCAAGTGCAGAGGACATCGAGCGTTTCGCAGGAACCAATCTGCCCCATGGTACGCAGATATTGCAACTGCGGACCCTCCATTCCGACGGCAGCGTCACTGCGATGAAGCTTGATGCAGAGAATCTTCGGAACGCGCTGCCGGCGCTCTCGCCCGGCGATACGGTCGATGAAGAATACGTGGTGAACTATGCCGGCGATGGGGGGATTCCGGAGCATCCAGAAGTCTTCCAGTTTGTTTTTGGGCGATTCGACGCGAAAGTCCTGAGCGCACGTTTCATCGTGTTGACGCCTGCCGGGCAGGCTGACCGCGGCGTCGTAATCGCCTCCAGCGATGCTCCGCGGCTGGTATCGCAAGTGAGGAACGACATGTTGGCCCGGACCTGGGAGCGCAACGAAGTGTCGGTGACGACAGGCGGATTGGCGCTGCACAACCAAAGTCTGGCCATCGTACGCGTCGTCGAACAGGAGAATGGCTGGACGGTGCCCAGCGATGCCGAGCACCATCGCCGCATTGAAACCATCCACCCAGGGCCGCGATTCGAGGAGTCGTCAGGCACGGTTGAACGCGGCAGAAAGCAGCGTCCCCAAGCCGCTGAACTCTGATGTTCCCGACTGCGGGTAGTGTTCCAGCCCCACATGTTTTGACGGCGAGCCTCAAGACGGGCCCAGCCGTTTCCCGTTAGACTAGAGTTAGAGGTTCGCATGGCACTGACCCAGGAAGATGTCATCTCAGCACTCAAAGAGTGTTACGACCCCGAGATCCCGGTGAACATCGTCGATCTCGGTTTGATTTATGAAGTGCGGATGAAACCGACGGAAACTCCCAACCTGCAGGGCGAAGACATCGAAGTGGAAATGACGCTGACTGCGCCCGGCTGCCCGTCTCACCAGGAGATCAGCAATTCGGTACAGCAGCGCCTGTTGCGGATGCCGGGCGTGGGCAACGCCACGGTCAACATCGTGTGGTATCCGCAATGGACGCCCGAGCGGCTCAGTCCCGAGGCGCGTAAGCAATTGGGAATTGAATGAAGTTTTAAGGCCGCCTTCACGAGCTGTGCGCCCGCAGATCGCGCCAGGCGCTGACGCTCCGCCGTTCCGCTTCCTCGGCAAAGCCTTCTCCCATTTTTTCCAGCGTGGAGAAAATCTGCAAGCCCTTTTGCAAGTACTCAGGGGCGCTTTCCCACACCGCTTCGAATTTCTCGGGATACTCCGAGGCCAGCACCGCGAGACCGGCCGCCGCAAGAGCCATTCCGAGAGGACGGCGGCGGGTGATGACCAGCACGGCGCCGACGCCGATGGAGCCAAATACAATTGCCTTCTTCCAACTCTGCATGGTTCACCTCAAGCGATGCGACGCGGGCGCGCGCAATAGGTTAGAACCGTTCCGGAGTGCTGCCGTTGCACATGTCCGATACTTGCATGCGCAACGGTTCATTGTAAGCGAAATGCGCCAGGGCGTTGCCATTCGTCCAGAATCTTCAGGACCGGCTTTCTCCTGATTGCCTGCCGCGGCGAGACGCTATTCCGAGGCTAGGCGCTCAGGCGTTTTCTTGCCTTGATCTCCTGCAATAGCGCATCGATTTTCTGCTCGCGCTCCAGCGTGTGGAACCGGCCATCGATGTTATCGCCCAACAGCTCACCCTTGCCATCCCGGCTTTGGGTGCAGCAACTCCCTAATAGGACAGTACCCAGTGACGAACCAGCTTGACTTCGCCATCCCTGGGAGTTATCAATGAATTCTTAGCCAAGGGTGAAGGAGTTCACCCCAAACCGCTGTCCTCTCCTGCTTTTTGCCGGGACAGATGATGACTCCTGACATGGTTGGGAGTTTTTCTCTTTCTGTCACGATGGCATCTGATGCCTATGAACCAAATACCAGATGATCTCAATGACTTTCTAATCGTAATCAGTCTGGTGATCGGGGTTTACTGCGCGCTCCGATGGCATGGCGGTGGGGGGATTGTTTGGAAGATTGTCTTGGGAGCATGTTTGTACTTCTTCGCCGCGGGTTTGTACCAGAAGTTTATGAAGAAAAACAGAACTCCGGAGAAGTGACCGAACCAGCTTGACTTCGCCATTCTTGGGGGTTATCAATAAACTCTTAGCCAAGGGTGAAGGAGTTCACCCCGAACCGCTGTCCTCTCCTGCTCTTACCGGGACAGATGATGACTCCTGACGAGGAAGACTTGTCGCGGAGTCATGTCTCTCCGGCGAGTTTCCAGAAATAATTTAGGAGCAAAAGTTCGATGGAGAACGTGTGGGTTCTCGCAGCGCTTTGGGTTGGGCTCGCCCTGCTCGCAACTCTGCTTGCGATCTGGTTCAAGATCTCGACCGCACTAACCGAGATCGTCGTTGGCACCGTCGCCCAGCTCATCATCGGAGCATTCCTTATACAGGGTGGGCTCGGTGCCAAAACGGGTTGGATCGCGTTCCTCGCCGGGACCGGAGCAATCGTTCTGACCTTTCTCGCAGGAGCAGAACTCGACCCTGTTATCTTTCGGACCAAGTGGAAAGAGGCGGTGGGGGTGGGCCTAGTCGGATTTTTCGGGCCGTTCATCGGCTGCACACTCATCGCGTACTACGTTTTGCACTGGAATTGGCGGGCCAGCGAGTTGGCTGGGGTGGCCCTCAGCACCACATCCGTCGCGGTGGTCTATGCCGTGATGCTCGAACTCGGCTTCAACAAAACCGACTTCGGCAAGGCAATTCTGGCCTCTTGCTTCGTCAACGACCTCGGGACCGTGATTGCACTCGGCCTGATCTTTTCACCGTTCACCTACAAAACGCTGGTTTTCGTGCTCGTTTGTGCGGGTGCATTCACTCTGCTTCCATTCCTGACGCCCCGGTTCTTTGCGAAGTATGGAGGTAGAGTCTCCGAGCTGGAAGCCAAGTTCCTGCTGTTCTTTCTGTTTGCCATGGGCGGCTTGGCAGCGTGGGCGGGAAGTGAACCTGTCCTTCCTGCTTATATGATTGGAATCGTGCTGGCCGGCACGGTTGGCAAGGACCACTCCCTGGTGCGGAGGCTAAGAACCTTGACATTCGGACTTCTCACCCCGTTCTACTTCATTCGTGCCGGGTCCTTCGTCTCTGTTCCGACCCTGGCGGGGGCTCCTCTGGTGTTCGTGGTCCTCTTTTTTGCCAAGATGTTTTCCAAGATGGTAGGCCTGTTCCCGACGGTCAGGGCCTTCCGCTATCAGCACGAAGAGGGCCTGTATTACACGCTGATGATGTCCACGGGACTGACTTTCGGCACGATCTCTGCGCTGTTTGGACTGAATCACAACGTCATTACTCAAGCCCAATACTCTCATCTGGTAGCGACCGTGATTGGCTCCGCTGTGATTCCGACCGTAATTGCGAATGCGTTTTTCTTGCCTCGGCACCTGTTGCCCAAGCCGGAGCATAAACCTCATCGAGAAATCGGCGCATCCCCGGTCTCTGAAGTGTCGGCTGAGGCTGAGTAGGAGGACATATGCCCTTGAACATCGAGACCCCGTATTTTCGGAAGATTCTGGTCGGCTATGACGGATCGCCGCTGGCGGAGAAGGCCGTCGATCTGGCTATCAGGTTCGGCATTTGCCAGAAGTCGGCCGTCTCTGTCCTCGCCGTAGCCAGACTTCCCGAACCGGCCACCTCAGTCGAACTGGAGGCAGTCCTGGATGACGCCCGCGAGCATTTTGAAATCGGATTGAAGCGCGTGGTGGAACGGGGGCAGGCGCATGGGGTTGAGATCGCGACGGATATCGTCGTCGGCCATCCTGGGGAGCAGATCATCCATCGCGCCGAGACCGAGCAAGTGGACCTGATCATCGTCGGACGAAGGGGCACGTCGCTGTTTCAGAAGATGATGCTTGGATCGGTGTCCGAAAGGGTGCTGCGCTATGCGCATTGTCCGGTTTTGTTGGTGAAGTAGCGATGAAAGACTGCCGAGACGCCAGCACTTGTTGATACTGGCGCCTGCGATCGAATCGGTGGAAGAGTAAGAATTGCACGAACACCACATCACGTTGAATCCGAGCCAGCGCCAGCGCTTACTGGTCACGTGTAAGCACATCGACAAGTTGCTGGGGAATGTCGAAGACACCCTGAATGCTGCGGCCTCCAAGAGTGTCTTTCCCGGCTATATTGGCGACATTATTCCCCAGCAAAGGAAGACCATCGAGGACTACATCGCCCGGCTTCGGGTACAACTTCTGCAAGTCTTAGCCAGGCAGTCGCTCGGGCCGGAAGAGCCGCGGATCTCGGCGGCCCATGCCATTCACGTCGATCTCACTTTCATCGAGATTGCCATCGCGGAACTCGATCCCCATTACATGCGAGGTTACGGCGCAGTATCGGAGCAGGGCGCCACCGATCTTCATGGCGTAATTGCGGAGCTACAATCCACGGTCAAAGAGCTGCATGGGTATGTGCTCCACTCGAATGCTGGCGACGGGCAGGCCGGCAGCGACGACGAGGCTGAAGACGCCCGCCGGCTTCGGAACAAAAAGTCACGAGGATGATGCTTGCCGGTCTCACAATTTTCGGACGCGAACAGGAGGTCGAGCAATTGCGATCGCGCTTTGCGGCTCGACGTTCGTTCCTCTTGCACGGCCCCGCAGGCGTTGGAAAGACCTTGCTGTTGCGGCGGGTGTTCCCGGAATTCGCTGACGTCCTGTACAGTCCGCAGAACCCGACCCCGCAGGCGCTGTACCGAGATCTAGCGGAGTCGCTGTTGGAACTGGAACATCCCGTGCTCACCAAGTCGTGCCGGCGCGGGACGGAGTCGCTGCAGGCGAAAACCACCACCTCCGTAAAAGGACTGGTCCGCGATGCACTGCGCAACTCCAAATATCTGGTCATCGTGGACCATCTTGTGCGTCCCTCGCAGGCGTTGGCAGCCTCAATTCGTGAGCTCATGTTGAACTGGTCGGTCCCGGTGATCGCGGTATCGCGTTCCGCCCACATGGAGGATGTGGGATTCGTTCTGCCGCTATTTCCCGATCGAGCTGAGAGGTTCGCGCTGCGAAATTTCGATCCGGAAGTTGCACGTCGTTTTGCAGCAGGCTGTGCCGAGCGAGAGGGTTTAACGGCGGACAATGTCGAGCAATTTCTGAATAAAGTGGTCGAGTACAGCGAGGGAAATCCCGGAGCCATGCTCCAAATGATTCGCATGGCCAAGACCCCCAAGTACTGTCACGAGAACCAGATCAAGATCGCGCCGCTGTACATTGATTACAGAATCGCGATGGTGAGTCAATGATCCGCGCGGCGATGGAAGTGGTTGAGCGAACCCTAGTTGAACCAACGAACGATGCACAACATTGATGACATCTCGATTCCCAACCAAGCTGCCGTTGCCCGGACTCCCCACGCGCAAGCACTGGATCGACTGGCGGCAATGGCCGAGCAGTTGGGCGAAGGTTCGGTCAGCGCCGACGTGCGGCAGTTGGTCGCACGAATCAATGAAGGGCGCTTCTTCGTCGCTTGCGTCGGCCAGTTCAAACGCGGCAAATCCACCCTGCTCGACGCCTTCGTAGGAGAACCGATACTTCCGACCGGGGTTGTGCCCGTGACCACCGTGCCCACGGTGCTACGTTACGGAGATAGGCTAACGGCGCGCGTTCTGATCGACACTCGCTGGCGGACGATTCGGCCGGAGGAGCTGCCGCAGTATGTTTCCGAAGAATTGAACCCGGAAAACTCCAAGCAAGTGGCTGGAGTTGAGGTCTTCCTGCCTTCGCCGCTGCTGGCCAGTGGAATGTGCCTGGTCGATACCCCGGGAATTGGCTCTGTCTTCTCCGGGAACACGGAAACCACCAGGGATTTCATACCGCAAATCGATGCCGCCATTCTGGTCGTGGGCGCCGACCCGCCGATTTCCGGGGAGGAAGTGGCGCTGATCGAGGCGGTCGCCGCTAATGTTGACGAGATTCTGATCGTGCTGAACAAAATTGACCGCGTCTCGGCTACGGAACGGCAGCAAGCGTCGGAGTTCGCAACCAAAGTTCTTGAGGACCGTCTGAAGAGGCCGGTTGGCCAGATCTATGAAGTCAGCGCGCTAAATCGGCTTAACAACTCCACCGATGCCGATGACTGGAACAACCTGATGGAAAATCTCAAACTCCTGGCCAGCAAATCAGGGCAGGCCATGACTCGTGCGGCGGCGGAGCGGGGGATGCGCCGATTCTCGGCTTCGCTGCAACGCTCGCTCGAGGAACGCGTCAGGGCGCTAAGAGAACCGATTGCCAACTCGGAACAAAGGATTGCGCATCTCCGGCAGACCGTAAGCCAGGCCGAGCAATCGCTGCGGGACCTCGGGGCCCTGTTTTCGGCCGGGCAGATGAGACTGGCGATGACGCTGCTTGGTCGTCGCAAGGAATTCCTGAAGCAGGTATTGCCAATCGCCCGGGAAGAGTTTAAGCGCGAGACCAGCGCTGTAGCGACCACGTTTGGTCCGCGCAGGCGGAGGGAGTTCATGACGATTGCCCAGACGGTCGCTCGGCGGCATGTCATGCCGTGGCTGGACACTGAGGAGACGCAGGCGGAGGAACTCTATGGCGCGGTCACGCAGCGCTTCGTGGACCTGGTAAACGGGCTGCTGCTGCGAATTTCCGAGGAGCAGGCGGCTGACTTCTCGCACTTGCCAAAATCGTTGGATGCCGAGCATGGCTTCCGAACCCGCTCGCGGTTTTTCTTTCACGACATGGTCACCATCGCGCACCCGGCGTCGCCCCTGTTGTACTCGTTCGATGCCGTGATGGGAGCGCTTCACATTCGTCGCTGGGTACAAAAGGACGCGGCGAACTTTTTGGAGCAGCTTCTGGACACTAACGCCTCACGCGTTCAGGGGGATGTCGAACAGCGAGTGGTGGAGAGCCGTCTGCGGCTTGAATCCGACGTTCGCAGGCTGCTGCGCGAGGTGGGCGCATCAGCCGAACAAGCGCTTTCCAAGGCCAGAGAGCTTGTGGCCGCCGGTACCAATGCCGTGCAAAACGAGTTTGAGCGCTTACGCAAGTTGCAGCAAGAACTCGACACCCTTGCGGCCGTTCGCTAGGTCCTGTGCGAGAACTTTCAAAAAAATCAGAGAGAGCATGACGGGGGCGCACAGCTAGGAGGATACGGGTCTCTGGCGCGCCCGGAGAGATTCGAACTCCCGACCTATTGCTCCGGAGGCAATCGCTCTATCCAGCTGAGCTACGGGCGCGCTCGTAAAAATTATACACGCGCCACTATCATAGCCGTGGTGGGTCTTGCGGACCGGAGCTACCCCAATGTTCCGCAGCGATCATTCCGTGTGCTTCAATTTCATGCCAGCCTTGTTGGCTTCCAGAAACTCGCGAATCTGATCGACTTGGTCGAGCAACCGGATCCATTGCTCGTAATAGAGGGTGACCGGGAATCGTCCCAGGCCATAGACGCTCATCCCGCCTTTTTCGCTGACCTTGAAATCCAGGCTGCCCCGCTTGCGTTGAGTCTGCTTTTCCAATTCCTGGACTCGGGCTTTCAGTTCTTCGTAACTTGGTTCGGCCATCTTGATCTCCTCCCGAAATAACTACGCGAATCTCTGCCGCCCACATGGCCGGCGAATCGCCAGCCGATGCATCCCTGAGAAGCGGTTCGATCCATCCTACCCGTTTTGCGCCGCCGTGAATGTGAGCTACTGCACACAGCGGTGTTCAGGCGATTTATGAATATCCTCCGACGGAGGGGGCGAATCCGGCTGGACCGGGCGTACATCCCTGCTTGGATCGGAGTATCCGGTGGCCGATGGCGCGGCCTTGTGGCTGTTCCTGATGCTTGCGATCGCTCCACTGTCATGGTCGGTCCGCGACCAACAAAAGCGCTGCCGCGTCTGTTTGCGGCGGCTGAGTATTCCCGTCCGCATCGGCGCGCCGGGCAGCATCTTGTTCAACGGGTCAGGAACGGAAATGGTTTGCGCCCAGGGCCACGGGGTCCTCTACCTGCCCGATTCCGAGGGCAAGTGGTTGGAAGGTGATCGCTGGAACAACTTGGATGATTCCTGGGCCGGCCTGTTCCGCGCAGAATGAAGCGCGAGCAGGCATTAAGCCATGGCGGCGCGAACCGCCAATGCCTGGTGCACGGCAGTCGACAAGTCGGCGACACTGAATGGCTTCTGCAGAAATGCACTACCCTGCAACAGGATGTCGCGGCGCGCCGCACTGTCTTCCGTGTAGCCTGACATGAACAGCATTCGCACCCCCGGGTGACGCTGGGCAAGCTGGCCCGCCAGTTCATAGCCTCCCATGCCCGGCATCACCAGGTCGGAAAGGACCAGATCGATTTTGCCGTGCAGACGGTCGTAAACCTGCAGCGCGGCCTCCCCATTCTCAGCTTCGACGACGTGGTAACCCAACTGCTGCAAACACTCACGCACATTGCCGCGAATGGTGGCGTCGTCTTCGACGATCAGGATGGTTTGCCCGCTCGGCTCCGAGTACGCCTCGCTGCACACCAGCGGATTCTCCAAGGGTGCGGTAATCGCGGGGAAGTAGAGTTTGAAGGTTGTGCCATGCGCCGGTTCGCTGTAAACCCAGACGTAGCCGCCGCTCTGTTTCACAATGCCGTACACGATCGACAGCCCCAGGCCGGTGCCTTTGCCCACTTCCTTGGTGGTGAAGAAGGGATCGAAAATGCGCGGCAGAATCGATTTGTCGATGCCGGTCCCGGTGTCGCTAACCGCTAACATCACGTAGCGTCCGGGTTGGACGGGCGGATGCTCCTGGGCGTAGGCATTGTCTAAGTCGACGTTGCAGGTTTCGAGATGGAGGACGCCGCCTTCGGGCATGGCATCGCGCGCGTTGACCGCCAGGTTGAGGATCACTTGGCCAACCTGATTGGGATCCAGGCGGGAATTCTCCAGGGTGTCGCAGAGGTTGGTCACCAGTCGAATGTCTTCTCCGATGATGCGGCACAACATGTGCGAAGTTTCGGTTACCACGGAGTTCACGTTGATGACGCGGACCTGCATAATCTGCTGCCGCCCCAGTGCCAGCATCTGCCGGGTGAGGGCGGCGGCCCGGTCGGCGGCGTTGGAAACCTGCAACAGCGACTTGCTGAGCGGATTATCCAGCGTGGTCTGAGCCAGCATCAATTCGGTCGAGAGCTTGATCACCACCAGGATGTTGTTGAAATCGTGAGCCACGCCTCCTGCCAGTCTGGCCACTGCCTCCAGTTTCTGCACCTGCCGGACCTGCTGCTCCAGCGCGCTCTGCTGGGTCATGTCTTCGACATAGCCAGTGAAGTATTCCGCATTGCTATGAGGGTCGCTAGCCAGCGAACCGGAGATTCGCAGTGGCACCGTGCTGCCATCACGCCGCAGCAAGTTGAGTTCATAACCCTGGACGGTTGCATTTCGCCGAAGGATCTCCATCAGGCGGCCGCGGTCCCTAGGGTCCGAATAGACCTGGGTAGAGATTTTCAGGCCCATGGCTTCGTCGAGACGGTAGCCGCCCAGGATCTTCAGCATCGCTGGATTCAGGGATTCAAACCGGTCCTCCTCGAGCGAAGTACGGCAGATACCGAAAGGTGCACTGTCCACCAGCGATTGCAGCGAGGTCTGCGATTGTATTAGCGCCTCCTCCATAAGCTTGCGTTGGGTGACGTCATTGGCCAGTGTCAATTCGTAGGAACCGCCATTGCGCTCGAAAGCGAACCCGCTGATCTCGACGAATAGAAGACTGCCGTCCTTTTTCCGGTGGCGCCGGATTCCAATGCCGTTAAACCCAGGATGGATATGGCTCACATAATTCAGCAACGCCGGTGTCTCCTCGGGAGGGCGGATACCCAAGATCGTCATTCCCAGGAATTCCTCGCGGGAAAACCCGTAGGTCCGCACCGCGGCATCATTCACCGAAACAAAGCGCAAGGTCCTACAGTCATAAACCCACATAGGATAGGGGTTAGCGGAGAAGAGGAGTTGCTGCTTATTCTCCGCGTCGCGCAGGCGGGCCGATTCGGCCGCCAATTCCTGGCGCAGGCGCACCAGTTCACGATCACTCCTAAGCTTGCATCGGAGCAGCCAAAGCAATAGCGCAGTCTCAATCAGCAGCGCGACGATGACAATAAGCGGCATCGGGCCAGACCCGCGCAATCCTAGGGCGCACGTCCGAAAACCCTAATCCCACTGCGCAAAATACGGAATTTGTCGTGCTTGTCCTGGGCTTGCATACCGCAAATTGCGCCCGGTTCGTCCCTAAACGCGCAGGACTTTGGGCGGCGCGCCCGTTGTCGATGGCAATTCCTCCCAGCGTGGCGCGACAGGAAGAACTCCAAGCAACCTGTATAAAATTGTACCACTTTCAGGCTTTGATCCATAGCACTCTCTGGCGCGCTAACTAATACTTTAGTAGTTAACATTCCCAATTTGGGAATTGCGGAGACTTCGTGCGGTTTGCCCGCTTCGTTCCCTTTCGTCGTCACCGCCCGAAGCTTCCCGCCCCTGCTACAATGCAGGCGAAAATCATCCGCACGTCCAAAGTTTCTGGCCAATGCAAGAGCGGGCGGAGTCTGTCTGATTCGATCGAACTTCTGATCGTGCTTTTTCGTATAAGTCTTTAGCAGAGAGTGGGATTGGGCCAGCAGTCACGCCCCTTGGGAGCGCTGATTGGACGATATCCAAGCCGTCAATGCCCTCATCCGTCGCTGTGTTACAGGCGACGCTGCGGCTTGGCAGGAGATCGTTCAGCAGTATCATCGCCGGATCTATAACATCTGCTATCGCTTTTCGGGATCGCCGGAGGATGCGGCTGACTTGTCGCAGGAAGTATTCATCAAAATGTATCGCACGCTAAGCACGTTCGACACCACGCGGGCTTCGTTTATGACTTGGGTCACCACGGTCACGCGAAATCTGCTGGTGGATCACTTTCGCAAGGGAAAATACGACCGCATCACCGACTCCCTGGAGGCAACGCCGGGCAACCAGGACGATGGCCTGACCCTGGCGGAGAAGCTGGAAGACCCCTCCGCCGGTCCCGAAGCCGGGGTGCGCAGCCAGGAGGCGCAGACGCTGGTCCATAAAGCTCTGCGCAAGCTCTCTCCCGAGTTGCGAGAGGCAGTCATTCTGCGCGATCTCCAGGATATGGACTACAAAGACATTGCCCTAGTCCTCAAAGTCCCTGAAGGCACTGTGAAAAGTCGTATAAATCGAGGGCGAACGGAACTTGCGAGGCTGTTACAACGTAGTTACAGACAGGTGAGTTGATGCCCAGCGAGAACCAATCCGGAATGCAATGCGTCGAGTGCGAAGGCCTGCTGGCCGAAGCCATCGATGGCGCTCTGCACGGCTCTACGCTGGCCGCGTTTGAGGCGCACCAGCAGTCCTGCCCGGCATGCCGCACCATGGTCGAAGAGGCCACGGCCGGCCTGCACTGGCTGGAGGGGCTGGATGAGGTTGAACCGCCGCGCCACTTGGTGCATAACATTCTGGCGCAGACCATAGGGGCGCTTCCGTCGGAGCATGCCGTAGTCTCGCCACGTGGCGAGGGCTGGCTCGACAAGGTGAAGGGCCGTTTGGCGCCGATCTTCGCACCGGTCGCCACCCCGCGCTTCGCCATGTCGTTTGGCATGGCATTCTTCTCCATCACGCTGCTGCTCAGTATCGCTGGCCTTCATATCAGCGATCTGCGGCGGCTCGACTTGAGCTCCAAGGGCATTGCCAGGACTTATTCCTCGACCCAGGCGCGCGTAATTCGTTACTACGACAACCTTCGCCTGGTGTATGAGATCGAGTCGCGGGTGCGTGACTTGCGCCGCGTCGCCGCCCCGGAAAAGCAGCAGCCGGAAGAACCGGCACCCAAGACCCAACCCAAGAGCGATAACCGGCAAGACCAAGACAAGAATCGCACTAATCAGAACTACAGCCGCGACGCCAGCCAGCCCGAGCTGGCCGTGTCTCCAGCTGGGAATGAACCAGGGATGAAGAATTTAACCAATCAGGCCCGGCTGAACAGGAGAACCGCATGAACTGCGCCAATCATGTCGACGTTCCCGCAGTCGCATTCTGCCGTACGTGTGGCAAACCACTGTGCAACAGCTGCGTGCGAGACATCCGTGGCGTTATCTATTGTGAGGAATGTTTGGCCTCGCAGCTAGGCAGCGCCATGCCACCACCCGGCACTGCCGCCGTGCCGCCGGGTGCTCAACCCGTAGCCGGAGTCGGAAGTCCCCGCCTCGCCGCGCTGCTGGGATTTATTCCCGGGGTCGGGGCCATGTACAACGGCGAATATGCCAAGGGCTTCGTACACGTGCTGATCTTCGCCACCCTGATCTGGATGGCCGCGCATGTGAATGGCATCTTCGGTTTGGGCATCGCTGCGTTCGTAATTTATATGCCGATTGAGGCGTATCAGACCGCTCGTGCCCGCGAGATGGGTTTGCCGGCGCCCGATCCGCTCGGCCTTAACCGCCTGTTCTCGTCGCCGGGCCCGGCGCCGAGTCCGGCTCCCGGTGTCGCTGCCGGTGCCGCGCCGCTGACGGCGACCACGCCTTCGACAGCAGCTCCGGAGGGACAGCCTGCAGATGCCGAATGCTGCCCGCCCTCGCGAGTGCCGATTGGAGCGTTCGTCCTGATCGGACTAGGCGTACTTTTCTTGCTCAACGAGATGAACGTGGTGAACTTCGACCGTATCTGGCGGTTTTGGCCGCTTGTGCTGATCGCTGTCGGCATTCGCGTGCTGATACGACGCCGCGGGATGGGCTGGTGAGGAGGGCATCATGAGATTCCGGTGTAACCCCAATTGTTCGTGCGCTCGGTGCCGTGCTCATGGCTTCATGGGGCCGGTTGTCCTGATCACCATCGGAGTGCTGTTTCTGCTTGACCAGCTGGGACACTCGCATTGGATGGACTTTGGCAGCACCTGGCCGGCGCTGTTGATTGTGATCGGTCTGATCATGTTCCTGCAACATAACGCTTCGGCCGAAGGCCATGTGCCCCGCCCATGGCCGGGCAGGCCGGGACAACCGATGCCTCCTGGTGCTCAGGGGTATCCGCCGTATCCGCAGCAACCGCCGGTGGTAACGCCACCGCCGGTTCCTCCGGCCAGCCCCATCACGCCGGAAACGAATTGGCAGAATCCCAACGATCCGGAGGTGCGCAATGGCTAGCTCAAATGTTTATCCGCCACCACCACCGCCACCTCAACCGCCCCCACCGCAGTATGCGTATCCGGCGCCCCGGCCCTATCGCTATCGGCGGTCGATTACGGGCCCGCTGGTTCTGATCGTCATCGGCCTGGTATTTCTGCTGCGGAATATCGGTTTCCGGTTTCCCTTCTGGCACTTCTTCGGACACTGGTGGCCCTTGCTGCTGATTCTGTTTGGCGTGATCCGGTTGGTCGAGTACTCCATGAGCCAGCGCCAGGGTTACCGCAGCGGTGGCCTGGGAGCAGGCACTGTCCTGCTTCTAATCCTGATCATCATCGTCGGCCTGTCTGCGCATTACAGCTCCGACATCGACTGGGGTGGGGTTCGCGATCACATCCAGATGGACGACGATCTTGGCGGCATCTTTGGCACCGCGTTTACCTTCGACGACACGCTGCAGCAGGCGTTTCCGGCGCACGGCAACTTGCGCGTGGTCTGCGATCACGGCAGCCTGAACATTGCACCCGCCGACGACAACACTCTGCGCGTGGTGGTGCACAAGAAGGTGTACGCACAGAACCAGACGGACGCCAATAAGTACAACGACGGTACCAAGCCCCAGATCACGGTGACGGGGAATTCGGTGGTGTTAAACGCCAACACCAACGGCGCCGGGGAACACGGAGTGGAAGCCGACATGGAGATCTTCGTGCCCCGCGACGCGATCCTCGATATTGCCAGCAAACGCGGCGACGTGACCGCCAATGATCGCAAGGCTGATGTCAAGGTGGCGTTGCAACATGGCGACGTTACCCTGAACGATGTCGGCGCGGCCGTGAACATCAGCTTGCAGAGCGGTTCGGTCCGCGCCTCCAAGATTGCAGGCGATCTTGAGGTGGAAGGGCATGTCGACAATGTCACCATCAATGAGGTGGCCGGCGCGGTCCATCTTAACGGCGACTTCTTCGACGATATCCGCCTCAGCAAGATCGCCAAGACTGTGACCTTCAAGTCGTCGCGCTCCGACATGCAGATCGCTTCTGTGCCCGGCGACCTGGAAATCGCCGGCGACGAAGTGCGGGGCAACGATCTCAGCGGTCCCAGCCGTCTCGTCTTCAGCCGGTCCAAGGACGTCCACATCGAGAACGTGTCCGGTGACTTGCAGCTTGAGAACACGAATGGCGATATCGAAGTGCGCGCGGCCGACAAACTGCCGCTGGGTCGAATCAGCATTTCCAGCAAGCACGGTGCCATCTCGCTGGTGTTGCCGTCCAAGGCGGGATTCCAGGTGCAGGCCACTACAAACAAAGGCGACATCACCTCCGAGTTCGAAGCCCTGAAGATTGACCGAAGCAACAACTCGACACGGGCATCGGGCGCCGTCGGCAACGGCGCAAGCAAGCTGCAAATCAACACCGACACCGGCGACATCCGCATAACCAAGGGATGAGGGAAGTGGCAAGTGATTAGTGGTTAGTGGATAGAAGTGTGGTTCGCGATTTGACCTGAAGGTGCCCCGTCCAAGCCTCTTTTGCTTGGGCGGGGATTTTCTAACAAAGGGCCAAGAAGCTGTGGACAATCCGACCGGAAAATTGTCATCCAGTGAGCGACTTGTCCATCAAGATAGCGTTCTCATGACCCTGAATGGAGGCGAACACGACTTGGTCCTCGTACCTGAAGTGTCCGTACGATACGCTGAAACGATCTACAAATCCCAGCTTGCGAAACACGTGCTGCGAGACTCTTCCCGTAGCTTCGGTTAGCGCCCTTCGATAGCCTTTCCGAAGTCCATTTTCGAGACAAGCCTCAACCAGTCCCTGGCCAATTCTGCGTCCTGCAAATTGTTCATCAACTGCCAACATAAACAGGTGCAGGTACTCCCCAGCAGAAACTGTTCGCCCTTTACGGAATTGCTCATCCAGGGTTTCCAACATAGAGAAGATGGGTAGAAATTTCGCGCTGATGTGGCTCACGTCCAGGGCCGGAGGAGAGGCAAAATCATCCGTGAGAAGCACGCCGGCCAGCTTCCCGGTGTCCCCGCTCCGCGCGAGAACGGTGAGTCCGTCCGCAATAGCTGTGGGCGCAAAAAGCTGAAGAAATTGTTCCAAATCTCCGGAGGAAAGGCCCATCGCCACGGCGGGCGGTTCCGACTCGCTGAACACCGTGGCGAGCAGGCGAATGATTTCCTCCGCCTCAGACGTTCTTGCGACGCAGTAGTCCACGGGTTCCTGCACGTACCCTCCTGGAAACTCGGAGCTCCGAAACTATCCACTAGTCACTAACCACTCTGCGCACCAGTCCCTCCACCTCGGCGACCACATCGTCAATGCTCTTGTGCGTGGTATCAACGTGCACCGCGTCTGGCGCGGCGACCAGCGGCGAGGCCGAACGCGTGCGATCGCGCTGATCGCGCGCCGCCAGCTCTGCAATCACCCGTTGCGTGTCCTCCGCTGAGCGCAGTCCGCTCTGCACTATCCGCCGCTCGGCACGAACGCTTTCCTCGGCATCCAGGAAGATCTTGACGTCCGCGTTGGGAAATACCGCGGTGCCAATGTCGCGGCCTTCCATCACCACGCCGCCGCCCAGTCCCAACGCGCGTTGGCGCTGCACCATGATCTCGCGCACCGGCGGATGGATGGAAACGCGCGACGCCGCGGCGGTGACATCCGCGTCGCGTACGCGCTGCGAAACATCGCGACCGTCCAGCAGCACGCGGTTCCCTTCCCCGCGAGGTTCGAGATCAATTACGGTGCTGGCCGCCAACTGCTGGAGTGCTTCGCCATCGTCCAGAGAAATCTGCCGCTCCATCGCCTTCAGCGCCAGAGCGCGATACATGGCGCCGCTTTCCAGGTTCACGTAGCCCAGCTTCTTCGCCAGGCGCGCGGCGATGGTGCTCTTGCCCGAGCCTGCCGGCCCGTCGATGGCGATCACCAACTTGCGGGCTGTGGTCATTCCTTGCCGGTGTCCTTTACAGGCGGGAGTGTTCTTGATGGCGATGGCGATGCCGATTTTCTGGGCCGACGCTGCACCAGTGGTTTACCGGACTGAGGTGGCTGCGGTACAAAGCGCGGCTGGAGTTTGAACTTCCGCTCCACCGGATGCACGGCCGGCAATTCCACCGAGGAGACCTGCAGCAGAACGCGGCCGGCGACGTGAACGAAACTCAATTCACGCGCAGCTTGCAGCGCGCTGATGGCTTCGCGGACCCGCGCCCGACCGATGAGGTTGGAGAAGAAGTGTTCCACCTCTTCCTGTTGCGCGGCCAAGACGCAGTCGAGATATTTCGAGACCAGCGCCGTCAGCGCCTCGGCCACCGAGACGTGCATGCCCTCTTTCACCGCCTCGGGGGACCAGCGGAAGAGCACGTCCCAAAACACACCTTTCTCCTGGCTGTAATCCACGCGGGTGATGCGCAGCTTGGCCCACAATTCATCCAGCGCGCGATCCAGGGCCGCGGCGGAGATGTCGCCGCCCAGCAACTCACGCAGCCGGTACTCGGAGATCGGCCCTTCCTTCTGGATGATTTGAAAGGCATCGATCGCGAGCGGAGAATATTCGGAGCGGGCACCGGCTTTCGGCGCCTGACGCGGGTTTCGATCTCCCACCAATCCGTAAAAATAGGGAAACACCGATGCCGAAACGATGAAGTTGTTATCGGGGAAGACGTTCGCCTCGTAGGCTGCTTTCTCGCGCAGCAGGCGAACCATCAGATGCTTGGCATCGCGCGCGCTGGGATCGGCAAAGGCCATCTGCCGGGCGGGCAAATGCTCGTCACTGCCGGCATAGGCGCCCACGAACGTCGGCGCCAGGACCGCGGGCCGTTGCGGGTAAAGCAGACAAAATCCCACAGAGTCGATGAATTCGCGCGCCTCGTCGAGCGTGCGGATGGGCCGCCCGTTTAAGCGCCACTTTCCCCGGCGCAGCTCCTGTAGTTGCTGTTCGTGCATAGAAGTCGGCACTTAGCATTTAGCACTTGGCAATTAGCAACTAGGAGCTACGCAGTTTCGCAAGAACCCAGAGAAAGACTGCGCTCCAGGAATTACTAAATGCCAAATGCTAAGTGCTAAATGCTCGCTTCAGATTCTCTTAAACGCCCGCTGAATATCTTTAACAGAATACCGCAGAACCACCGGCCGGCCGTGCGGACAGCTCATGGGGCAATCGGTTTTCGCCAACTCGCTCAGCAGCCACTCCATTTTGTTCTGCTCCAGCGGCATGTTGACCTTGATGGCGGCATGGCACGCGATACTGGCGGCGATGCTGGTGCGAATCTTTTCCAGGTTCAGCACTTGTTCCTCGCGCTCGAACTGGTCCAGGATTTCATGCAGCAGGTGCTCGACGTCCGCCGCCGTAACCCCGGCTGCCGTGGTCTTGACGGCGATGGTGCGCGAGCCGAACGGTTCCACCTCAAAGCCGTTGCGAGTCAGCTCATCGGAGATCTCGGCGAAGACCGACATCTGGCCGGGAGTCAACTCGACGATGAGCGGCATCAGCAGTTGCTGCTTTTCGGGAGACTCGGCCAGGCGCTGCTTGCAGATTTTCTCGAACAGAATGCGTTCGTGGGCGACGTGCTGGTCGATGATCCACAGGCCCTGCGGATTGATTGCCAGGATGAAGGAGTCGCGAATCTGGCCAACCGGACGAAGCGTGCTCAACGAATCCAACCCGGCAGGCACGTCGTCGTCTGCAATGACGGCAGAACATGCGTCGGTGCCCCGCGTCATGTTTGCAGCGGCTGCTACCGGACCGCCAAACGTTTGCGGCGGGAAGCGGGCCACGGGAACAGCCGCATTGCCTTCGACGGCAAAGCCGCCGCCCTCGAACTGCAACCGCGCATTGAACGGTGGGACCTCGGGCGGACGCAAGGCAACCGCGGCGTCAGCAGCCGTCACCTGTAATTCGTCGGTCGCGAAGTCGCGGGCCCCGGACGTGAGCGAAGGCGAAGCGCTGGGTTGAGCGTGAATCTCCGTGGTGAACGCAGGTACGGGACGAGATTTCATCAGAACGGCGCGAACTGAATCGCGAATGAAATCGTGCAGCACCGACGATTGCCGAAAGCGCACCTCGGTCTTGGAGGGATGCACGTTCACGTCAACCTCGGTGAAGGGCATCTCCAGGAACAGCAGCACAACCGGAAAAACAGTCGGCGGAAGGATGTTGCGGTAGGCCTCGGTGAGGGCGTGCTGCACCACGCGATCGCGAATCAGGCGGCCATTCACGAAGATGAAAATCGAGTTGCGGTTGAGCTTCTGAATCTCCGGTCGCGAGACAAAGCCGTGCAGTTTTACCTCGCCGGCAACCGGCGGTTCGTAGTCTTCGTCGCGCCGCCACGGCGGGGGCTGGGGCAGCCCCACGTGCGACAGCGGCAGCAACGCGCTCAGCGGAATCAACTGATCGAGCGTCTCCTTGCCAAATACCTGATAGATGCGCTGCGAGTGGTCGGCCACAGGCGGGGCGATCAACATGGCATTGGTTGCGGCGTGCAGCTCCCAGTGCATCTCGGGATGCGCGAGGGCGTAGTGGGTCACCAGCGATGCGATGTGCGACAGCTCGGTGGATTCAGCCTTCAGGAATTTGCGGCGCGCGGGAATGTTGAAGAACAGGTCGCGCACCGTGATGCACGTGCCCAGGGGCAGGCCCGCCTCCTCGACGGTCAGCAGCTTTCCGCCAGCGATCTCGATCACCGTTCCGGCGGCGTCTTCGGGCGCATGGGTCTCCAGACGCAGACGGCTGACGGAAGCCATCGAAGGCAGCGCCTCTCCGCGAAATCCCAGGGTTGCGATGTTGAGCAAGTCGTCGGCGTTGCGGATCTTGGAGGTGGCGTGGCGCTCGAACGCCAGCATGGCATCGTCGCGCACCATACCGCAGCCGTCGTCGGTTACCTGGATCAGCTTCTTGCCGCCCGCCTCCACGTTGACCCGAATGCGGCGCGCACCGGCATCCAGCGCGTTTTCCAACAGCTCCTTGACCACCGAAGCGGGGCGTTCCACTACCTCGCCGGCGGCAATCTTGTTAGCTACGTTTTCGGCGAGAACGTGGATGCGGCCCATGACTTTAAGAGTAATTCACCACACAGGCACAGAGACAGTATTTTAGTTTCGAGTTTCAAGTCTCCAGTTTCCAGCCACCGGTGGAAACCGGGACTACACCAATTCCAAAAACGCCATAAACTGAGTCCATGCAAGCCGAGCTCGATCAGCTTTGTGTGGTATTGGTTGCCCCGCGCAACCCGCTGAATATCGGAGCGGCGGCGCGCGCCATGAGCAACTTCGGTTTTCTGCACCTGCGGGTGGTGAATCCCTATGAGGTCGCTTATCGCGAGGCACGCTCCGCCGTCGGCGCCTCGGAGGTGCTGGCCAATGCCGTGGAGTACAAGAGGTTGGCCGACGCCGTTGCCGATTGCACGCTGGTGGTCGGCACCACCGCGGTCCGGCATCGCGAACTGCAACACCCGCTCAAACGGCTGGAATACGGGGCGCGCGTAATCCGCAAACAGCTTGGTTCCGGCCAGGTGGCGCTGGTGTTCGGCACCGAGAAGTTTGGCCTAGCGACCAAGGACCTCAGCCATTGCCACTGGCTCATGCGCATTCCGACGCGGGAAGAACACATCTCCATGAACCTGGGGCAGGCGGTGGCGGTCTGCCTCTACGAACTACGCCGCGATTCCAAGGCAGCACAGCGCCCGGAGAAAGTGAAGCGCGCCAGCGCCGGCGAAATCGAGCGAATCAACGGAGTATTGCTGGAGGCCCTGCGCGCCAGCGGCTATGTGAATCCGCGCGCCGAAAGTTTAACCGAGGACAAGGTGCGCCGCCTGGTGCGCCGGCTCAACCTTCAAACCGAAGACGCCGAACTCTGGCTGGGCATGTTGCGACAAATGCTGTGGAAGATTCGCGGCGGGAAACACTCCTAGCCTTTCGTCTGTCATCCTGAGCCACGAGTTCCGGTCGCCGTGGCGACCGGACGAGGAGTCGAAGGACCCCTATGGCGGCAAACAATCTTAGACTTGCGGCTGTGCCGGGCGGCCACACTCTGATTTCTTGCAGCTATAGGGGTCCTTCGGCTCCCCCTCACGACGTTCGGGGTCGCTCAGGATGACAGAGGTTGGCAGATGACGTCACGCAAAAAGGACGCACCCGCACGGTGCGCCCTTTCTCGATATTGGACCGCAAGCTAACGCCCGAAATATTTGGCGTTGCGCTCGGTGTACTCTTTCCACTTCTCGGGCAGATCGTCGAGCGCGAAAATCGCCGAAACCGGGCACACCGGCACGCAGGCGCCACAATCAATGCATTCGACCGGATCGATGTACAACATCTCTTCGGTCGGGAACTTGTCGCTGTCCTTCTTGGGGTGGATGCAGTCCACCGGACAGGCATCGACGCAGGCCGTGTCTTTGGTGTTGATGCAAGGTTCCGCGATTACATAAGCCATAAAACGGTGTCTCCCTAAACCCTCTCGAATGGAGTAAATCAGACCGGAGTAATAATTACGATAGTATCAAAAACCGCAGTTGTGTGGCATTCAGCTTATCCGGTAGTGCCTGAAAAGTTTTCAGACACTACCGCTTATCCTGATCCGGGTACGAAGGAAATTCTTACTGGTGCTCACGCCGCGTGTGCGGGTTCGCGCGCGCTGGCCGGTTCGTACTCGACGATGTAGCCGGCGATGGCGCTGGCCGCCACGGTCAATGGGCTCGCCAGATACATTTGCCCCGGACCGCTGCGCCCGGGGAAGTTTCGGTTCTGTGCACTGATGACCACCTGGTCGGGACGCGTGGAGACACCCGGTCCGGCGTTGATGCAGGCCCCGCAACTGGGCTCAATCACCTGCGCGCCGGCCCTGCTGAAGACGTCGAGGTAGCCCTTACGCACGCAGTATTCGCGCGTCTCCTGCGATCCAAACTGGAGATAGAACTTGCAGTTCTGTGCCACCCTCTTGCCTTGCTTCAAGGCATCGCTGAGCACGCGCGCGTACATGTCCATGTCTTCGTTCTTGCCGGCGGTGCAGGTGCCCCCGTAGGCGATCTCCACCGGGACCGGCGTATTCAGTTCGCGCACGAACTTGCCGTTGCCGGGATCGCCAGGGGTCGCCACCATGGGATAGATTTCCGCGGCGTCGAGTTCGATCACATGCGCGTAGTGCGCGTCGGGATCGCTGTACAGGTCTTCAATCAGCGTTGCAGCTTCGTTCTCGCTCATGCCGCGCCGTTCCATCAGGAAGTCAACCACCTTCTGATCGGGCGCCACGATGCCGGTAAATCCGCCGATCTCCGCCGCCATGTTGGTCATGGTGGCGCGTTCGTCCACGCCCAGGGCCTCGATGGCCTCACCGGAATACTCGATGACCTTCGCCAAGGCATGCCCGTGTCGGATGTGCTCCAGGGAGAGCAGCTTCAGGATGAAATCTTTGGCGGTGACGTTCTCGCGCTTCTTGCCGCGAATGACCACCTTCACCGACTCCGGAACTTTCACGCGCACGTCTTTGGTGAACCAGGAATTGAAAACATCGGTAGTGCCGATGCCGAAGGCCACGCAGCCCATTGCGCCAACGTGCGGCGTGTGTGAATCGGAGCCGACATTGAGCTGCCCGGGCAGCGCATAGCTCTCGGTCACGATGGAATGGCAGATGCCTTCCGAGCCTTTGCGATCGCGCAACTCGCCGTGCAGCTTGATGCCGCGCGATTTGGCGAAGTCTTCCTGCTTTAGCTTCAACTGGGTCGCCAGGTCCAGCAGTCCCATCTTGCGCTTTTCTTCCGACAGCACTTCATCAAGGAAAGTCAGGTGATCGCGGAAGAACAGGATGGTGCCGGCGTCGGTGACCGGCGCGTCCTTGCCCAGAAAGTGCTCGAAGAAAATGGCCGCCATGGGCGTGACGTATTCGTGACTGAAGCGCAGATCAGTGCGCGCGAATCCAGTGTCGCCGGGCTTTACCGCCTCGACTCCAACCTGATTGGCGCCGTGCACCATGTGGCGCGCGAAAATTTTCTCCGCGATGGTCATGGGGCGCGGCTTAGTCTGGATCGGCGGCAGAAATACCTTGCCCTGCAAGCGGGCGACGTTGAACGGAAACAGGCCGCCGTACTCGATCACCTGGCGAGTGATCTCGTCTTCGCCCCGGGTAAACTCCGTCAGCGGAATTTCTTCGCCCCGGCGGATCTTGTCGATCAATCCAAACTCGGTCGAGGTCAGCACACCCAGGTTTTGGCAATTCTGCTTGTAGATGCGCTCAATGTTTTCCGCGATCACCAGCTTGATGCCGGCCGACATCTCGGCGTAGGGCGATTGTTCGCGGCTCGATCCTTTACCGCGCCGCTTGCCGCTCACCGCACACACGAAGCCGCTGCGCTTCACATCCCCGCGCTTGATCGGCGTTTCATTGCCGCACTTCAGGCCGGTGTAGGGAAATTCGCCCAGCGTCTCGTCGAAGAAAAAGCAGATGTGCGCCGGCGTAATTTCGTCGGTGGAGATGTCGTCGCGCAACTTGGGATTGCGCTCGGGATGTTGCGTGTCCCAGGGGAGGTCTTCGCCAGCAAGCTGGCGCTTGATGAGCTCGGGATCTTCGGTAAGGAACAGAATGCGGCCCTGGAGACGGACCATGTCGGGGCGCTTGGCAACGGTGCGGTTCAACAGCGAGTTGTTCACCGAGTGATTTTACCGCAGAAACAGCGGCCCGAACGCAACCCCGAACTTTCGTTCGAGACGATGCACGGGGCCCAAAACCGCCAGCACATCTCGAATCGGTCTGACGCCCAGCGACCGGCTATTTCGCGCCCTTGATTGCGCCGTCCACCTTTGCCGCCATCTTGTTCAGGGTGAAGCCAATAGCATTCTGGATCGAGCCTGTGTCCTGCGCCTTGAAAGAACCGCTCGAGACCTCGGCCCCGTCACTCACTTTGTTCAACTTGTAGCTGGTCGTCACAAAAAAGTTAGGGACGCTAGCTGCGTTTGGGTTCACGCCGGGTGGGTAAGCTGACTCGGTGTGGGTCTCCACCAGATTCGTGGTGACCACGTACTCGCAGGCCTTCTGCTTGGCCTCGGTCAAGGCCTCATTCGGAAGGAAGGACACCAGCGGAACGGCAGTAAGCTGCGGCTTCTTCTGCTTGTTGAGGTACTTGATTAAGGTATCTCGGGCCACTGTACCGGAGATTCGGCCCCCAGCACCCTCTAGCACGCCAACACATACGTGAGGACCCGCGTTGTCCTCCGCCAGGATAGGAAAGGAAGCTAGACAAAGGGCGACGAAGATTGCGCAAATCGCAACTCGATACATAAGTGCACCTCTAGGTATTAGGCTTGGCGAAATTGTAGTCGAGAGTAGCTGACGAAACTAGACGAAAATTCGATAGTTACGCGGGTCCCTGCGGCTGAAACGATGGACGCAGCGAGAGCGCGCCTGGGCGCGGACGGTAGTGTTCAATTAAGGATGGTTGTCAGCAGAACGCACGCATAAGCTAGCTGTGCGACTTGGCGTACTCCACCGGCGACGGTAGCGGCTCCAGCCCGCGTCCGGCGAAGATTTCCGCAAAGTTCGTGATTAGCTCCTGATGGATGAGTCCATTCGTCGCCAATACTTCGCGGCTATCGAGGCGAAACGGCGCACCGTCAAAGCGGGTCACGCGTCCGCCGGCTTCTTGGACCAAAAGCGCGCCCGCGGCCGTGTCCCACGGATTCAGATTGAATTCCCAGAAGCCGTCGTAGCGCCCGCAGGCGACGTTGGCCAAGTCGAGGGCCGCCGATCCGGCGCGCCGCAAGCCGTGCGAGCGCAACGTGATCTGGTGATAAAAGTGAATGTCGGGATTCTTGTGCCGCTTGTAGCTGGGAAAGCCGGTGCCGAGGATTGATTCCGCCAGCGTCTTGGTTTGGGAAACGTGGATCGGTTTGCCGTTCAGGGTCGCGCCCTGGCCGCGCTGCGCAGAGAACATCTCGTCGCGGGTCGGATCGTAAAGTACGCCGACCTCGAGTTGCTCGTCTTTTTCACCGGGGTCCCCAACAAGCGCCGATTTTCCGCTTGTTGGGGTGGCGTTGCGCACCAGCCCAATCGAGACGCAGAATACGGGAAAGCCGTGGGCAAAGTTAGTCGTGCCGTCGAGGGGATCGATGTACCAGCGATAGTCGGCGTCGGGAGCGCTGCGGGCGCCCTCTTCGCCGACAATGCCGTGTTCCGGCCAGCGCGAGCGCAAGCGCTCCACAATCATTTTTTCCGAGGCGCGGTCGGCCTCGGTCACCAGATCGACGTCGCCTTTGTACTCGATGGTAACGTGGCCGGCGAAGTAGCCCATGAGCAGCGCCCCGGCTTCGCGGGCAATCGCTTCCACTTCTGGCAGGTAGTGCGTCATTCTGGACCGCGGGCCGAGCTGCCATTCCTGGCCGAGGCGGGGCCCTCCGGACGCGGCTTGCGTCCACTGTCTTCCGCGATGTAGGCAATCTCGTGCTTGAAGATGAACAGGTTAGGCGCTCCCTCGCGGGTCAAGCGCACCATGCGGCGGTCGTAATACTCGATCCAGCCGCGAACAGCGTCGCCGTCCATCAGCTTGATGCGAACGGGACGCTGTTCTTCGCCCAGCATCTTGAGATAAGCGGCTTCCTGGCGAGTGTCGTCAGGCGGTGGAGACTTGCCTTTGCGCGAGTTGCCGTCGTTGCTGGATTCGTGGAAAGCCATGGCTTGATTCTACACGGAGATGCGCTCTTGTCCGAACCTGCGGTGGCTGGAATTGTTGGAATTCAACTGCAGTAATGTTTGAATTACGTTGCAGCAAGTTCGAATTATTCTGCAGTGAATCGGCAGGTCAACCGCAGGACTAGAAGGGCGGAGGTTCCAAGTCCTCTGTGATTGGGTTGGTTGCGGGGATGGATTTGAAATCACTGACCTTTGGGTTATGAGATGACGGTGAAATGTTAAACGTAAGCAAACTAAGGCACGGACGGTAGCCTTCAGGTACCCTCAGGAACCCTCAGCACACTCAGTTGTGTACTTCTGTGTACCTGATTTGACCTTTGGGTTTTCAGCCCAAGGTTTCGCTAGACATTCGCTGAGCAGTCCGAACCCAGAAGGCAAACGAACGTGCGGCAGACCTCGCGCCCGTCATTGCTGAGGTCAAGCAGGCCGGGTTCACCACTCTCAGGGCGATTGCCAGCGAGTTGAACAAGCGCGGCGTCCCAGCATCGAAGGGTGGCACATGGAGCAGCGCACAGGTTAAGCGAATCCTAGATCGGGCACCGTCTGCCCCGACTGCCTGAATGGGGGTTGTGATGCTGCTTCGACAACTGGTCGTTGCGTTGGCCTATTGGATGAGGGAGACTCAAGGCTTTGATTGGTTACTGAAGGCGAGTCAGAGCCACGTGTTACCCGCGGAGCGAAGCAATTCGATTCCGCTATCTCTAACGTGTGTGAGGTATCGCTCAAGCAGATCGGGGCTTATTCGCAACAGTGAGCCGATAGCTTGTTGGCACCCAGTTTTTGCGACGTACAGCTGATCTATCATCGCCCGGCGGTGGACGATTAAGGTTCCTATCTTGTCCGAGCAGAACCGGCTCCTGTTCCCCTTGCCGAATGGAGGGGCGAGCGGGGATAACGGAATGGGGCGTTGCAAGGAACGACTGGGTGGTCTGCTGAAGTACTATGAGCGGGAAGCGGCATGAGCCTTCGGTCGGGTAAACTCCCCTTCCTTGGAAGCGAAGATGAGTTTTTGACCATACGGGTACCCGTTAGAATGCTTCATCATGCGAACCTACCGACAAACTGAACGACCCATTTGAGCTTTGGTGCACAGCCCAGGGTGACAAGGAGCTGCGCAGAGACTTGCGGAAATGGAAGGCTGAGATGGCAGAGAAGTATGGGATGCTTTGTTTTTGCCTGCACTGGCACAACCCTGTTCTGTGGAGCCATTATGCCGACCGCCATCGTGGCATTTGCCTTGGATTCGATGTGCCCGACAATAGCATTAAGGCTGTTCAATACGTTGCCTCACGCACACCGCTGCGGTTTCCGCTAACAGAAGCCGCAATACAAAAGTTGCTTTTTACGAAATATCGGGACTGGAATTATGAAGAAGAGTGGCGGGGTTGGTTCCGGCTCGACACCCGCGACCAGGCTACAGGTCTTTTCTTCTATGATTTCGACGAAAAGATCCAATTGCGAGAGGTGATAGTAGGCCCACTCTGCGAAATTCCAAGAAGCAAAATCGAAGCAGCGATCGGCGGCTACATCGGCCCCGTTCATATCGTGAAAGCACGCCTCGCGTTTAAAACATTTCGCGTTGTGACGAACAAGATTGGATTTGCAAACTCACGGACCAATAATAGGAACACGGCCACCTAGTTGGGGAGAAGCGTCTCTTTGTCCATTTTTCGCAGCACGATTCAAGGTCGGTGGATTTCCTGTCGAAATGGAAGGCATGTGCGGGTCCGCCTCTATACGCATCCCGGATGCCCGGAAAGGCTCGCGTGCTGGGTGGTCCAGTCTAAAGTCGGCCGCCGGCATCACAAGAGCGGTGCAACGATTTTTGCTTAAAAACGGAAGCGAAGATGAGTTTTTTGACCATAAGAGGTCAAACATGGCAACAAAGTTATAGCAGACCCGCTTGTCGGCTGCCCTGCGAAGTTATTGATTTCAAAGCCGGACAGGATTGTGACGAGGCACAGATGCAATTCATATTGATTTAGTATCATCCAATATGCAAATATAGCAACATATAGATATGCCTGAGTTACCACAATTCACGGCCGAGTTTTTCAAGGCCCTGGCGCACCCGATGCGGATCAGAATACTGGACGCTCTGCGTTCCGGCGAAGTCGGAGTAAATGAGCTCAGCACCCGTCTTAAAGTTGAGCAAAGCACGCTTTCTCAACAACTTGCAGTCTTGCGAAAGAGCAGCATTGTAGTCGGCCGCAAGGAAGGCCAGAACGTCTATTATTCAGTCCCAGACCGAGCAATCTTTCATTTGCTGGACGATGCCCGGCAGGTCTTCAACAACCACTTGGTAGATATAAGGGATCTCCTTTCTCAACTCAGCCCGGCGGGGGAGAAGTGAGCAACGCGTTCGTCGCTGGTGACCGCAAGCAGTCGCCGCGTTTGGAGTTCCATGCTGACCTGTGCCGATCTAACCGCCAGCCGGACAGAAGACTCCCCCGATGATGCTGTTGGCCTTTAATTCGTTCCTGGTGGCAATGCTCTCGGTCCCCATAGTGACTCTGATGTCCCATCGGTGGAGGAAGGGGCGCGCCCTCCCTGCCGCACTGCTAATGGGATCGTTAGTCGTTGGGACCGCAGTTGCAGCGGTTGGGTTCTGGCGTGGGCAAAGGTTCCAGGTTGATATTTCTCAAGTGGCTTCGTTCTCGTTCGCGCTCAGCATGGATCGGCTCAGCGCGTTTTTTCTGTTGCTGATTTGCTCGGTCTCCCTGCCCGTGATCCTGTTTTCCAGTTCATACATCCCACGCCATTATTCCGGAGCACGCCGGCACTGGCTGTGGGTGCTCTTGCCACTGTTCCTGACGTCGATGGTTCTGGTCGTAACCGCTTCCACTCCGTTTGCGTTTCTGTTCGGATGGGAACTGATGACTCTGTTCTCCGCCGGCCTCATCGTGATTGACGGCGACTCAGAACAGCGGCGCCACAACATTTTTATCTATCTCGTCATGATGCATGCCGGCGCGGCAGCGGTCATCGGCGCCTTCCTGTTGTTCCTGCCGCACGCCAGTAATTTCGCACAGATGCGGGCTAGCGCAGCCTTGATGTCGCCGCTGCTGCGCACCGCGGTCTTCTTGCTGGCATTTGCGGGATTTGGAACCAAGGCCGGAATTGTGCCGCTGCATTTGTGGCTGCCCAGAGCGCATCCAATCGCGCCCAGTCCGGTGTCAGCCTTGATGTCGGGCGTAATGCTGAAAACCGCAGTTTATGGTCTTGTCCGCTTCGCTTTTGACTTTCTCGGCAGCGGCCCCAGCTGGTGGGGATATCTGGTGTTGTTCGCAGGCGCCGTATCCGGCTTGCTGGGTGTCCTGTACGCGATCGGGGAGCATGATCTGAAGCGCTTGCTCGCCTATCACAGCGTNNCTGGGCAGCACTCGCTCTCACCGCGGCCCTGCTCCACTGCTTGAACCACGCGATTTTCAAAAGCCTGCTGTTTCTCGGAGCCGGCGCAATTTCTGATGCGGCCCACACGCTCGACCTGGAAGAACTGGGTGGCTTGCAAAAACGGATGCCTCTGACCGGCACCGTGTTCCTGATTGCCTGTTGCTCCATTGTTGGGTTGCCGTTGTTCAACGGTTTCGTGAGCGAATGGCTGACGTTCCGTAGCTTTCTGGCCGGTTCAGAAATGACCAATCTCTCCGCCGCTATTGTTCTGCCCTTGGCGGCGGGCGTACTGGCGCTGATTGGCGGATTGGCAGCCGCCTGTTTTGCCAAAGTGTACGGGGTTGGCTTCCTGGGGCGCCCCCGGAGTGGTGAGGCGGGACGTGCGAATGAAGCTTCTCTGCCCATGCAGGCTGGCATGGGCGCGCTGGCAACAGCGTGCGTCGTGATTGGAATTTTCCCCGGCTTGGTCCTGCGTAGTCTGGGCGCGCTCACTGAGGAACTTCTTCCCGGCGCTGCGTTGCCGCCAGCGGCAACCTCGCTTACCGTTGTGCTTCCCTGGATCGCATTGTTCGTTCTGGTTTTGGTAGGCGGCTTTGCGGGGTTCAAGCGAGCGAAAAAGCTGACAGCGACCTGGGCCTGCGGACTTCCCGGCCTCGACGAGCGCATGCAATACACCTCCACCGCCTTCTCCAAGCCGCTGCGAAAGGTATTCTCGCGGGTGTACAGGGCGGAGCGAACCCTCGAAGTGGTTCCTGGCGACCCGCCATATTTTCCGGTGTCGATCTCGTACCGGTCGGTTCGTACAACCTCTTTCGAAAAGTTTCTGTACCGGCCAGGGGTGGACGCCATCGTCACAGCGGCGCTGCGTTTGCGCCGGCTCCAGACCGGAAATATTCAGATCTATCTGCTCTACATCTTCGCCGCCCTGATCGCATTGCTGATGTTCATGAGGTGGGCATGACGCTCATGACGAACGTGCTGCAGGTACTGCTCCTGATTCTGCTGGCGCCGCTGGTGCGGGGTGTGATTTCGCGGATCAAAGCCAGAATTCAGAATCGGCGCGGCGCGAGCGTGTGGAGGCCGTACGCCGATGTGTTGAAACTTTTTCGCAAGCAGGACCTGGTCCCGGCTTCGGCTTCCTTTGTTTTTCGCCTCGCCCCCATGGTGGTGTTTACTACAACCCTGGTGGTCGCGGCATTTGTTCCACTACTGCACGGCTTGGCACTGCTGGGCGTGACCGGCGATTTCGTGCTTCTGGTTTACCTGCTGGCGCTGGGCCGCTTCTTCCTGATGCTGGGAGCGATGGACGGCGGCAGTTCCTTCGGAGGCATGGGAGCGAGCCGGGAGGCCCTGGTTTCAACTTTGGCTGAAGCTCCATTCTTGCTGGCGCTGATGTCGGTGGCCATCGCGGCGCATACCGCCAGTATCGCTGGAATGGTGCAGTGGACCATGGGGCAGAACTTTTTTCAATTCTCGGCGGTTCATGCCCTGGCGTTCGCGGCTTTGGTGCTGGTCGCCATTGCGGAAACGGGCCGCATCCCAGTGGACAATCCCACTACGCACCTGGAACTGACGATGATTCACGAAGCGATGGTGCTGGAGTACTCGGGACCGAGCCTCGCACTGATTGAATGGGCCAGCGCAATCAAGCTCACCGTAGTCATGGCGTTGCTGATCGCGCTCTTTGTCCCTTGGGGAATGGCGAGCAGCGTTTCGGCGCTGGCGCTAGGAGTCGCATCGCTGGTGATGCTGCTGAAAATTGCCGCACTCGTACTGGCGCTCGCGCTGGTTGAATGCAGTGTTGCGAAATTGCGGATGTACCTGGTTCCTGATTTTCTCGGCGTAGCGTCGGCGCTGGCGATTCTCGCCGTGGTTTTTACCGCGCTGATGAGGTGAACGATGGGTTTATTTGAGACGGCTGCGGCCAAGGCTTTGGCGTCGTCCGGGGTTTTCCTGTTCATGACCGTGCTGCTGATCGCGGCAGCCAAGCGGATTTCCACGTGCATCGCTTTGTTCAGCGTGCAATCGCTGATCATCACCGCACAGATCATCGCCGTGTCTCGGATGCACCACTCGACGGAAGGCTTTGTAATCGCCGGGCTGGTGTTAAGCGTGAAGGTGATTGCGATTCCGTACGTGCTGTACCGAATTGTCGAAGAGCTGAAGGCACCGCGCGACGTCTCTTCCTCAACCTCGTCTTCCCAATCCGTGTTCATAGCCGCTGGACTCATTCTTCTCTCCTTTTTTGCGGTGCGGCCCTATGTCGGCGTGCTGGGCGGCGACCAGGCTATGCTCGCCGCCGCCGTCGCCTTGGTGCTGACTGGCGGCTTCCTCATGGTGAGCCGTAAGAAGGCATTGATGCAGGTGGTCGGCCTGCTGGTGTTGGACAACGGCATCTTCCTGGCTGCTCTGACCACCACCTTTGGCATGCCGTTGGTCATCGAGATCGGCATCGTGTTCGATCTGCTGATGGGAGTCTTCCTGATGGGAT
The DNA here is from genome assembly GCA_003152695.1 of Acidobacteriaceae bacterium. Classification (GTDB taxonomy): domain Bacteria; phylum Acidobacteriota; class Terriglobia; order Terriglobales; family Acidobacteriaceae; genus Bog-257. The sequence continues at coordinate 52,533 of PMAT01000090.1, read as the reverse complement.
TGTTTGTCTTTCGCATCCGTGACACCTTTGACCATCTTGACGTTTCCAAGCTGCGGCGGTTACGAGGCTGATGCATGGTCCTGCTTTTTCCATTGTTCCTACCGCTAGCTGGTGCGCTCCTGGTGTTCCTGTGCCGAAATCCGCGCGTGGTGGTGCGCGTCGCGCTCACCGCAGGCACTCTGGAGCTGGCCGCCATAGGTATTGCGGTGTACAGCATTCATTCCTGGGGTGTTCTGCAGGTGGGACGTTATCTGTGCGCCGACGGCCTCACGTCGTTCTTCCTCATCAGCCTGGGGCTGATCTCGGCCCTCGTGCTCGTCTACTCGTCCGGATACCTCCGCCATGTTCCGGAAGGAAGGTTCTCTTCTCTCCGCTGGTTTTATGGGCTGGTGTTCTTATTCCTGTTCACCATGGTGGCTGTGTACCTTTCGGCCAATCTCGGAATGATGTGGATTTTTGTTGAGGCCACAACCCTCGCATCCGCCTTGCTGGTGGGCTTCTACAATACCGAGGGCGCAGTCGAGGCCGGCTGGAAGTATCTGATCGTGTGCACCGTGGGCATCGCCTTCGCCCTGTTCGGTACGATCGCGTTCTACCTCGCGGCAGTGAAAGGCGGGGTCAGCCCGCAATCTGCGCTCGATTGGGGAACCCTGATGGCCGCCGCTCCAGGTCTGGTTGGAGGACGCGAGCTGCTGAAACTTGCCTTTGTGTTTGTGGCGGTGGGATACGGAACCAAGGTTGGCTTTGTGCCTATGCATAGCTGGCTGCCCGACGCCCACGCCGAGGCCCCTTCACCCATTAGCGCCCTCTTGTCCGCGGTGCTGCTGAATTGCGCGATGTACGCGCTGCTACGTTTTGACGCGATTACCTCGCGGGCCATCGGCAGTGGCTTTAGTCACACTCTGCTGCTGATCTTTGGCGGCGTTTCTCTTGCCGTGGCGAGCCTGCTGATGATTGTGCAGCGCGATCTGAAACGCCTGCTCGCCTACAGCAGCATTGAGCACATGGGTATTGTGGCGATCGGCATCGGTCTGGGCGGCACACTGGGACTCCTCGGCGCATTACTACACACGTTCAATCACTCGATCGCCAAGACATTGCTGTTCTTCACCGCGGGCAATGTTCGAGAAAACTTCGGCACCCTCCGCATGGAGCGGATTCGCGGCATGGCCCTTTCCCTGCCCTGGGCAGGCGGCGCTCTCATCGTGGGAGGCCTTGCCATCACCGGAATGCCGCCCTTTGGGTTGTTTGTCAGCGAACTGGTGATTCTCACCGCCGCTTTTTCCACGGCACACTACTTCATTGCCGTGCTGATGCTGGCAGCAATTTCTGTGGTCTTCGGCGCGCTGCTCCACCATTTTCAGCACATGCTCATGGGTAAGTCGGACGATGTTCCCGCACAACCGGCTTTGCAGGCTTCCTGGTTGGTCGTGATGGGCGTTTGCGCTCTGTGCCTGGTGGTGTTGGGCGTACATATCCCAGCGGCATTTAAGGCTGTTTTGCGTGGGGCGATGGCGGTGTTGCAGCCATGACAGCGATCCTTCCCAATAACGAGGCGGGTGTATCACGAGCGCTGGATCTGCTGAGCGCCGAGAACACGCGGCTGGTCTCCATTTTTGGCAGCACCGACGATAACCACGTACGCTACGTTCACTACCTCATTGAGGTGGACGGCCGCGAATACCGAATGCTCAGTTCGCCGGTCACCGGACCCATTCCTTCAGCAACGCCGATCGTGCCCGCAGCCGCCTGGTACGAACGCGAACNNCACGAGAATTGGCCGGAAAACGTCCATCCCATGATCGACGATCCTTCGCATGTGCCGTGGGCGGAAGGCCAATACCACTTCCTCAGAGTGCAAGGAGACGGGGTTTGCGAAGTGCCCGTCGGTCCCATACACGCCGGCATCATTGAGCCGGGGCATTTCCGCTTCAGCGTAGTCGGCGATACCGTGCTCCATCTCGAATTGCGGCACTTCTACACCCACAAGGGCACGGAGAAGCTCTTCGAAAACACCGCGGTGATGGACGGGGTGATGATTGCCGAATCAGTTTCCGGCGACAACTGCTTCTCCCACGCCGTGGCCTACTGCCAGGCAATTGAAAATGCATTGGCGATCTCTGTGCCACCCCGAGCGCAGGCCGTGCGCCTGATCGGACTCGAACTGGAACGCACGCTGGCCCACATTGCCGACGTTGGGGCGCTGTGCGGAGATGTCGGATTCGGCGTGCCGGCCGCCTACACCGCGCGCCTTAAGGAAACTCTGCTCCAGGCTTCAACCCGCTTTTTCGGTACTCGCTACTGGCGCGGTATTGCCGTGCCAGGGGGCGTCACCCGTGATTTGTCCTCTGCAGAGGCGGCCGAGCTCGGCCAGATGGTCACGACAGCGGCCCGCGATTTCGCGCAGATGGCACGTCTTATCCTGCATACTTCGTCCCTGCAGAACCGCTTTGAATCGACGGGAATCCTGACCGCCGAAATAGCCAAGCAGTTGGCGATAGTTGGGCCGGCGGCGCGCGCCAGCGGAATTAAACTCGACGTTCGTCGCGATCATCCCACCGGGCGCTATCGCAACATCAAGGTGGACGTCCCCCAGTATGAGTCCGGAGATGTGCTGGCGCGCGCGCGCATCCGAATCGACGAGACCGCCATCTCCATGGGCCTGATCAATGAAACGCTGAAGGAACTTCCAGCAGGATCGGTTCTCGTCCCCGTGCCACTATCGGGAAACGCAGAAGCTCTGTCGGCCGTCGAATCGCCGCGCGGCGAACTTCTTTACTGGGTGAGAATACGCAACGGGAAGATCACCCGTTGCCACATCAAATCGCCTTCGTTTCAGAATTGGCCGGCGCTGCCGTTGGCTATGCCCGGCAACATCATTGCGGACTTTCCCCTGATCAACAAGAGCTTCAATCTCTCGTACTCCGGATGTGACCGATGATCGGCGACGCCGTCGCGCGCAGTCTCAGAAGCCCCCAGGTGCTGATTTCGATTGGCGAATTATTTGTGAATGCCGCGGGAAGCCGCATGCCGGATGTTCAACCCGACTTGCTTACCGATGCGGTTGCGCGTCGCGTAGTGGCCGCCTGTCCGACATCGGCATTGAAAATTGACGAGGACGCCGGGCGAACACATCTGATTCTTAACTATGGTGAGTGTACCGGCTGCGGCCGGTGCATCGCAGCAGGTGGCGGGACTTTCCGGTACGCGGAAAAAGTCACTCGCTGCGGTGTGAGCAAGCAAGCGCTGATTCGAAGCTGGGACATCCAGGGCCGGGCTGAAGTTGTCCAGGACGAGCCTGCGCTATCTCAGGCAGCAGAGCAGATTCGGGCGCTGGTCGGGCGGGCGCTGAACATCCGGCAAGTCGACGCCGGATCGTGCAACGGCTGCGAGGCGGAAATCGTCGCCCTCACAAACCCCTATTACGACCTGGAGCGATTTGGAATTCACTTCGTCGCATCCCCGAAGCATGCGGATATGCTGCTGGTCACCGGTCCAGTTACCCGAAACATGGCGGCTGCGTTGAAGAACGCTTATGATGCTGTGCCTTCTCCGAAGCTGGTGGTTGCAGTTGGGGCCTGTGGTTGTAGCGGCGGAATCTTCCGCGCCAGCCACGCCGTAGTCGGCCCGGTAGACGCGGTAATTCCCGTTGACGGATATATTCCAGGATGTCCTCCGACTCCGAGGATGCTCCTTACAGGTATCGTGCAGGTGCTACGCCCTTTTTCGTTGCGCTGGTGAAGGCGCAGGTCGTAGTCCCCTGTGTGGGGCTGTTGTTCAAGCGGAAGTCGCCACTGATGCTGCCATTCCTGGCGTTTCTGGGCCACAACGCGGTGCATCTCCTGACTGGCTTCCTATGCTTGTGTTGGCTGAAGCATGAAGAAGAAGATGAGGAGGAGCCTAGCACCGTGCAGAAGCATTCGAGGGAGGGATATAGCCTAACGGCGCTGTTATTTTTCTTTTTGTTTTTGGACAACCTGTTGCGACGCATCGAAGGACAAGGCTGGAAGGGGTTCTGGCCGTGCTCGGGGAGATTCGAGGTGGTGGTCCTGTTTGGGATGTTGAGTCTGGTGGCACAGTTGGTGTACTGGTCGCGGATTGTCCGCGGCTTCAATCAAGAGCACGCCTGAAAACCTGAAACCATGATAGTGACCTTTCAGGGGTCCAGCCCTACGCACGACTTTTTTGACTATACGAGACGAAAGACCCCGGCTTTCCATCGACGATGTCGTCACCCAATCTCACGTCGGCTTCTCCCTGGAGGAAGTACAGCAGAGCCGGCGTCGGGGCAGAATGGGTTGACAACTCCTGGCCTGTCGAGAAACCAAATAGCGTCACATTGAGCTTCTCATCCTTGTGGAGTACGCGGCTCATGATTCCATCCTTTGGCATTGCAAACTCTGCAGCCAGGTCCGGAATAAATTTGTAGTCCATGTATCCTCCCTCTTTTCACTGCCGCTGACATGCTTGTGATCGTCCTGTCAGGACCATACGCTCGATGCGCGCACTCAGCGCCTATAGTATTCAGCGTTCTTTTCTGTGTACTCCTTCCACTTCGTAGGGAGATCGTCGAGCGCGAAGATCGCTGACACCGGGCATGCCGGTACACATGCACCACAATCGATACACTCAACAGGGTCGATGTAGAGCTGGGGGGTCCTCAGCAAAGCGGCTTTCATCTTTTCTCGGATGAATGCAGTCCACAGGGCAGGCGTCAACACAAGCGGTGTCTTTCACCCCAATACATGGTTCAGCAATCACGTATACCATGCCTCGATCTTTCCTGTGTTCCCTCTCTGCGGTGCCCCCATGCGGACGGAAGGAGGGCTTTCGCACTCGTCCGCGGCTCTACCTCATTGGATGGCCAGTTCGGTCATGTGAGCAAGTCGGAACTGCACACTCAAGTTCTGCATCTCTGAAATTTCTTCCGCCAGCATTCGAACAATCCCCAAAGTCATCTCCGGGTCTGTCTGAAGCGTCGCAAGGAAGCGTTCCCTAGGCACGACGGCAATCATGCACTTGCTGACCGAAACGGCAGTCAGGCTGTGGCACTTGCGCCCCAGAATGGCAGGGACCCCCAGGACCGCACCAGCACTTGCAATCCGGCAAAGGGTCGGTTCGGTAGCATCCGGAGTCAGCGCAATTTCTCCGTGCAAGACGAGCACCACTTCTTTGGGAGTTTCCCCTTGCCCAAATAGCACCGTCGATCCCTCGACTGTGCGCTCCGTACAGAGTGCGCGCAATCTCTCAAATACTCGTTCGGGGGCTATAACCGAATCTGAATTTTTCATGCTGCACCCTCAATCAACTCGTCCGTCTGGGATGACTGCCCGACCACGGATTCCACCGCAGGGTTGGGTATGGACGACAAAGCGTCGCTGCACGGGAACGTGTCACTTAGCGTCTGGTCCAAGCCTCGATCCCTCGCCTGTCCCACGAGCCTTGGTCTACAACTGCACTTCTCGACGCCACGACGTGATGTCCTGGCCGATGCAACAGGTCCGCGGCGCTGACCATTTCTTTCTCTGCAATCACTGAGCACAAGTTCACCATTGTCCCGGTGGATGTTCTCCTCAAGCCGCTGCCATGCCTTAACGAAATCATTCAAGACGTTACGAGGAATGAGTCTTATCTGAAATACTGGCGGACACTCTGTCTCATCGTGCACGGGGCAGCCTTGCTCCAGCATTTCATGCGAGAGCAGGATGTCGTTCAGGGGCACTTCATAAAACTGTTCACACGCGGTACATGGGATTCGAACTGATAACGCTTCGAGAATGTTCATCTGGAGCCCTCCTAAGCGTGCGAACAAGACTCACGCCACACGTCCGGTGCCGGCTATCATCTTCGGAGAAGTTTTTACGACGCGGTCTTCGAGTTCTGTTGCTAGCTGCTCGTAACTCTCGTGTGCATAGGAGTAAATATCGGATTCGACACTTTTGAATTCCTTGAGGAGACGCTGATCATCTTCTTCCGACAGCACCTTTCTAGCCATCGGAAAGAGCAGGTACTCCTCCTTCCAGATGTGCGCTGGATAGAACTGAGCGATGTTGCGAAGTACTTCTGACAAAGCAGAGGACCCATCATGTCCATTAGCGGCATAATCCGCCGAAGCTTGCACCAATTCTTGTGTCAGGACTCGTGACCGCTCGTGTTCGTGCCGCAACGCGCCCAGAGGACAACCTTCCTCGGGTACGCCATGGCTTTCAAGCATTGGGAATAAATAACTTTCTTCTTTGCCGTGATGACATTGGTGGCCGTAGACCCGGAGAAACTGGCAGAGATCCCGAAGAATGTCATCGTCAATGTCGCGGTTCTCCGCTAATTCGTCCACCAGCACACCCGTCACTCTAAGAATCTTTTCGATTGTCCGGTGTTCCTGTTCGAGACTATCCGTGGCTCGCTGCATCTCCTGCCTCCTCGCATATTCCCAGTTACGCCGCCTCTTTCCTGACATGCCCGGAGCGACTCTGCCGCCTGCGTTCCAAATATTCCTTCAGAGCTACGGCGTTGTTGTGCTCGCGATCGTGTGAGCTGTACACCGGAGTGACTCGTCTTTTAGAAGCGGACGTCAACAGTGGCCTCCATCGCTCTTCGTTTTCATCTAGCTCGCGAAAATATCGACGCCTGAATTCGTCCCATCGCGTGGGATCGTGATGAAACCATCTGCGTAGTACGCCACTCGGGGCCACTTCCTTTGCCCATTCGTCCAAGTGAGCGGAAGCCTTCTTTACCCCGCGCGGCCACAGCCGTTCCACCAGGACACGAACGCCATCATCTCGCGTTGCAGGTTCGTAGATTCGCTTCAGTTTGATCATGAGTACCTCCGTCCGTAACTCTTAGGCTTTAGTGCTGCATTCGCCCGCAAGTTCGTTTTCCGGGTGGCGGTTTCTCGATGGGTTGAGCAGCATTTTGGCGCGCAAATGCCTCTCCACCTTTGCGACCTCTGGGCCATCTCGCGGCCTGCTACTTTATCGGCGATGAGTGGCTAGCGACGCACTGCCATCTCCCATTCGGCATCCTTACCCAGGTGTCCGTCCATCGCTCTCGGGCGTCCACGGGCTTGCCGTTGCTTGTTCCTTTTCCGAGCCAGGTGCCTGTCACCACGGCCGCCTTACCATACACGGCAACCTTCAGGTTGCTGATCTGGTTGGCCTCCCACTTTCCTGTCTTGATAAGTGCCAACGCTTGCTCCCGGTTATGCACGGAGCTGTCGGCGTCTGTCTCGACGAAGTCATCCGCCAGCAACCGAGCCACGCCGTCCGCATTTCCGTTCTTTGCCTCTTCAGCCCACTTGTTCTCCAGCGCGATCAGCGCCTGAGCCACCGAGGTATCGCTGCCTTTGACGGTTTGTTCCACAGCGGTTTCGCCCCGGCCTGAAGTCTGCCCGCTTTCCTTCGTGCTAGCCGGCGGGTTTCCGCCTTGGCCCAAAGCGGGCAGCGCCCAACCGCCAAGGACCAAGACTCCAAATGTCAAGATGGAAATTGTCAAACGACCTTGCTTTTTCATTGTTCTCCTCCTGTTCGCGTTGCGTTCGCCATGGGCGACGTCACTGGTATTACAGTCCCGTGTGTCAGACGGTGATTTACTGAGTGCGTCCGGCAGACCCCTTCAGTTCAATCATGCAACCTCCGTCTATAACTCTCAGGCTCTATTGCCGCATTCGCTCGCAAGTTCGTTTTTCGATCAGGGTCTTGCTTGGAGCATGCTGGCGTGAGCCTTAGACCCGTGCTCACTGTGAATTGAAGAGTGAATTGGCCGCAGCACCGTTTACAGAGCCAGAAGTAGACGGTGGCAAGTTTAGGTTTCTTTTCGCAGATCACGGCAGGCACATCGCGGCAGGGATCTGTCGGGTTCCTGATTTCGAACGGAAAAAGCCGTCCCTCACCAGAACAACGAAACTCGACATCGCAGTCGGGATTGGCACACTTCCTGATCACGGTCCGCTCCGTACGAAGTGCTGAACCGTCTTACTTATCTGCCAACACCGAAATTGAGACAATGAACCATTTGTACTGATCACTAGGAGGCACGTACTAGGCTGGCCGGTAACCTCGCGCCGTGAGCGAGAGTCGGCGAGCCTCAGCCTCCGAACGTCTATGGGTGGAGAGGCGGCCGGACATGGCTGCTGGCTTCCCAGTGAAGCTTTGGTTCAGATGCGATCTTCGGCTGCATCAAGACCTCAGGCCGCGGAGCGATGATAGCCGAAGGCGAGATATGTAAGAAACGGTAGACCAGAGGATACAGCGGGCCCTTGCTAGAATGCAGAGCTGGTCTAAATGAGCTTCCGTTGCATTGCGTGCATAACCGCTTCAAGGCGGTTGTGCGTCCTCAGCTTCTGGTTGATGTGATGGAGGTGATTGCGCAGAGTTTGGGAACTTATTCCAAGCTTCTTGGCGATTTTTTGGGGACTGTTGCCGGCTGCGAACATCTTCAGGATTTCAATTTCTTGGGTTGACAGTGGAGAGACTGGCGCTGTTTTGCCTATTCTCTCGCCCAAGCTGCTGAGCTCCTTTGACAGCGTCAGCACCTGGCGCACCACTTCATCCTGCTTTTTCTGTTCCGTGATGTCATGCGCCAGATGAACCAGCAACCTTTCTCCAGTCCGCTGGTTGTGGAAGATCACAGTCGAGATATTGACCCACAATCGTTCACCAGAGCGCGTGCTTACGTTCAGGTCGAAATTTGGAACCTCGGATCCTTTCCCGATGCAATCCATCACACTGCAGTTCTCGTGACACACCGTCGTGCCCAGGGTCCCGATGCCATGCAAGAGGTCGAAGCAGGTTTTCCCCTTCACTTCGGCAGCGCAATAACCGAACAACTTCTCGGCTGACTTGTTCCAGGATCGAATCTCGCCTTGCTCTGTCACGACAAACACGGCATCCGCTGTGTTTTCCAGGAATGAAAACAGCTCACTTTCCAGCATATTCAGAGAGACCAATAAACAAGACACCAATAAGCATCTGTGATTGAAACCGGTACGAACAGTTCATTGAGACTGCGGCTCATGCATCAAGTATAGCGCTAGACGTAGAAGATCATGAGCGAGTTGAGTAGCAGGTGTAAAGGAAGACGACATACGCGCCGAGGAGTTCGCTGGCTATTGAGCACGATCAAGTAGTGGGAGATGGGACTGCGCTCCGAAACGCGGGGCACAGCAATCAGGACGGGCGTGAATACGGCTACTCACTTACTTTTGAAAGAGATCGAGTATCGCCTTCTTCATCACTTGACCATAAACCCTCGAGATTGAGGTGGTCAGGGGAATACTCTTCGGGCAGACGCGAACGCAATTCTGGGCATAGCTGCACTCGTGTATTCCGCCGTCGCCCATCATCGCTTCTAGGCGTTCCGGCTTCAGCGCTCTCCCTGTCGGATGCAGATTAAAGAGACGAACCTGATTGATAATGGCTGCCCCCACGAAGCGCGTTTCTTCTGTCATCTGCGGACATACTTCCAGGCACAAGCAGCACGAAATGCAACGGGAAAGCGGATAGGCTTGCTCCTGCACCGCAGGGGTCACACGAGGTCCGGGTCCCAGATCATAGGTCCCATCAACCGGAACCCACGCCTTCACTCGCTTCAGGTTCTCAAAGAAAACCCTTCGGTCGACCATGAGATCACGCACCACAGGAAAGCGGGAGAGAGGCTCAAGCCGGACCGTCTCCCCAGGCGTCCGCAACAGATGTGAGCACGCCATTGCGGCTTTTCCATTGATCAGCATGGCGCATGAACCGCACACCTCCTCCAGGCAGTTCGATTCGTACACGATCGGTGCCGTCGCCTTTCCGGATCGTGTTACAGGATTTGCGGCGATATCCATCAGGGCCGAAATGACGTTCATACCCGGACGCCACCGAACATCAAAGTCTTCCCAGCAGGGCTGCGAGTCTGGCGTTGCTTGTCGTTTTATGGAGAACTGCACGATTTGGTCCGGTATTGGCCCTCCTGGATGTTCCTTCCACCAACCGCAATCGTCTCATTCGGCATTCCCCGCTTCAGATGGAAGAGAAGGAGCTCTTACTTGGTCCCTGCTGCTGGCGTACGCGGCCAGCAGATGGTTAGCAGAAACGCGCTCTCCGCCAAGGCCTCCACATCGTGCGGAATGCCACAATCGAGAACTAATAAATCGCCAACGGCCATCTCCGCTTTTTGTGCACTGGGAAGGTGTATACGGAGCCTTCCTGCCAGACACTGAATCGAAATTCTGCCCTCGGCCCGATGTTGATCCATGCGGGTGTTTGCCTTCATGGAAACCAGCACGATTCTGAAGTCAGCATATTTCGCCAGGGTCTTCGAGCTGCGCCCGCTGGTCTGATCCCAGGCCCCCGCATGATGAAGTTGTCCCAATTCTTGGGCTACATTGAACTGGATGGTTGGCTCCGCCAACTGGGGGAGCCTCGTCAGACTGGCGCGGTGTTCATCGGAATGGCAGTTTTCGTCCCGTACACTCATCTGCTGACCTCCAAATCAACAACCTTATCGGCCGGCCTCTCGAATACAAATGGGTTGCGTCGACAGACATTACGATGCTCAGCGGTGTACGAAATTTCGCAAATGGAGCAAACGTCACTGTGCTGGTGACAGTCGTACTCTCTCATCAAAGGTACGCGTTGGGGTAAGATTCACGATCATTTGGTGTGGCTACACGCAGCAGGCGGCATTCGATAAGTGCAAATGAGGAGCGTCGGGAATGGCACTCGAACCAAGGCGCCAGTTACTGGTCTCGCGCGGCTGGGTCCAGGCAGTCGCAATCGTCATGATTTTCGGCTTCACCGTGATGGGTATGCTGGCGTATCAGACCTACACGGGTGAACCGCCGATCCCGGCACGTGTCGCAGATACCTCTGGCCATGTTCTGTTCACGCGTAGCGACATCCTTGCCGGCCAAGGCGTGTTCCTCCGCAACGGCCTGATGGAATACGGTTCGATCTTCGGGCACGGTGCGTATCTGGGCCCCGATTTCACTGCCGATTATCTGCATCGGGCGGCGCTCAGCGTGATGGAGTTTTACGGAGGAGAATCCTCTGACCGCGCAAAGCTGCAGACGGTTGCCGATTTTAAGAATAATCGATACGACAGCTCTGCCAACACTTTGATCTATACGCCCGCGCAGGTACATGCGTTTGAGCAGCTGCGCAGCCATTACGCAGAGTTCTTCGGAGAACCAACGACCAAATATGGCCTTCGGCCCAACGCCATTCGGGACCCCGAGCAAATTCGCCAACTGACCGCCTTCTTTAGCTGGTCGGCCTGGACCTCATCGGCCCTCAGGCCGGGCGAGCTATACTCCTACACCAATAACTGGCCGCCCGAGCCACTCGTCGAGAATCGCGCAACTGCCGATGCCATTGTTTGGAGTGTGCTGTCGCTCATCGCGCTGCTGGGTGGGATTGGGCTGCTGTTCGCGGCGTTTGGGCGCTGGAACTTCTTAGGCTGGCATGGCCGCGAACAGCAGACGGTCTCGTTTCGTCCTCCGAACCAGGTTCTGTTGACCCCCGCACAACGGGCGTGTGCCTGGTTCTTCCTCGTCATGGGGCTGCTATTTCTCTTGCAAACGCTTGTCGGCGCGGCCTCCCAGCACTATCGCGCGGAGATCTCGAACTTCTTCGGAATCGATCTTGCGCGTCTGTTGCCATTCAACATCGCTCGCACGTGGCATTTGCAGCTCGCCATTTTCTGGGTATCGACCTCTTACCTCGCTGCCGGGATCTTTCTGGCGCCGATGATTGCCGGTCGCGAACCGCGAGGCCAACACTTTCTCGCGTATGGTCTGTTGGGCGCTTTGACAATCGTGGTCTTTGGAAGCTTATTTGGCGAGTATGCCGGAATCGAAGGGCGGTTCCAGAATGCCTGGCTCTGGTTTGGCAACCAGGGTTTTGAGTACCTCGATTTGGGGCGATTCTGGCAGATTTTGCTTACGGTCGGCCTTTTTTTCTGGGTGATCATCCTCTTTCGTGGGCTTCGCGGGCGACTCCATGGCGAGCACATGGGTAATATGCCCTGGCTTTTTTTCTTTTCGGCTTTGTCGTTACCAGCCTTTTACGGGGTTGGCCTGCTCGCGCATCCTGGATCGCACTTTACGACAACCGATTTCTGGCGCTTCTGGGTCGTGCACCTCTGGGTCGAGGACTTCTTAGAGCTGTTCACTACGATTATGGTCGCCTATGTGTTCGTGCTGCTCGGTGTTGTACATGAGCGGATCGCGCTGACGATGATCTATCTCGATATGTTGCTGTATTCAGCCGGTGGTGTGATCGGCACGATGCATCACGTGTACTTTTCAGGCGAACCCTCGATTCACATGGCATTGGGCGCTTTCTTCTCCGCTGCCGAGGTGATTCCGCTCACGCTCTTGACGCTGGAGGCATGGACTTTCCTGCAACTCGGAGCTCAGCAGGAGACCAAGTCGAAGACATCATTCCCACACTATTGGGCCGTGATGTTCCTGGCCGCGGTCGGTTTCTGGAATTTCCTGGGCGCCGGGATCTTCGGTTTCCTGATCAATCTTCCCATTGTGTCGTACTACGAGATCGGCACAGCCCTCACGCCCAACCACGCCCATGCCGCAATGATGGGCGTATACGGCATGTTGTCCGTGGGATTGGCGCTGTTCTGTCTTCGTTACATCATTCCGGAAGAACGCTGGTCGGATCGAGCCGCAAAGATCAGCTTCTGGTCACTGAATCTCGGTTTAGCATGGATGGTTTTTGCCACCCTCTTTCCATTGGGAGTTCTGCAACTTTATCATTCCATCGCATACGGATACTACGACGCCCGTAGCCTGAAATTCGTCGGCAACCCGACCAATTCGCTTATCGAGTGGCTGCGACTTCCTGGCGACACAGTTTTCATTTTCGGCGGGACACTACCGGTTATTTATCTGTGTTGGCTGGGAGTTCGTCACATGAGAAAACAGAGTACGACCGAGGAGCCAAAAGACATTCTGTTTACGGAGCTGGCGGACAAGACAGAAGGACGTTAACAATGCACGGGATAGATGTTGAGGTACTGTTAGCATCCGGCTACGCTATGTTTCTAGCATTTGTCGCGGCAGCCTTTGAACTCGCCGCGCGTCATTCGCATCAGCGGACACGGAAGATCCCCACTATTGGGTTCTCTTATCATCCGGAGCTGGACATTTGGAAATGCCCCACCGGCAAACACCTATATCGCACCGAGATGACGCGAGAATCGAGCGCTATACGCTATCGAGCCCAAGCACATCATTGTAATAGCTGTCCAATCAAGAGCCGCTGCACTGATTCTGACGAAGGCCGAGTGATTGAGGTCCAACGCGACTCGTGGTTACAGTCCGAACTCCGCAAATTTCACCGCGGGCTCTCGTTGACTCTGTTACTCCTCGCCGACCTGATTCTAGTGGTCACGATGCTGCGGCAGAACAATATGCGTGAGCAGTTGATCCTCGTCCTTCCCGTGCTCTGTATCACGGGCGCGGGCTTCCGGATGTTCTCGAATTTCTTTCGACCCGCCGAAAGGAACACCTGAGTGTCGTCATTGTCGTGGTGCAGAAGGTCTTCGACAGATCATGCCCAGCAACCCACAATGCCAACCCAGCTACTTACGCACTACTAGCATTGGTTCTGGTCTCACAATAACGACCCCCTTCATGCCATTGGCTTCATGCAGCGTGCAAACATAGCGATAAACCCCAGGAGTCGTAAAAACACGGGAGAAGGTCCGGCCGGGCTGCAGCAAACCGGAGTCAAACGGTTTGCTCCCGGATGGCAGGCTGACATCCACCTTATACAAAGCCTTGCTCGAGTCGTCCACCACATTGTGGAAGATCTGCGAAGAATTCTTCCAAATCACTTTCTCGCCAACGTTAACAGTTATCGTTGCCGGCATGAATCCCATGCCGCTCATGCCCACCTCTTTCGGTATGTTACGCGTGTGCTTCGGACCAGTACAAATGATCTATTGTCCTTGCCTTTGATGAGACGCATGATTTGAGGGCACAAGAAGGAGGCAGGCCATGAGCAGCATTACCGAGACGCTGGAGCGCGACCATAAGTTCCATCAATAAAGTAGTCGGTGCGATGGCGTTTCTCGCCGATGAACGGTTGGCAGATGGAAAAGCAGTGGACGCGGAGATGCTGCGTAATCTGGTGCAGTTCATGCGCATGTTCGCCGAGCAATGCCACCACGGCAAAGAGGAACAGTACCTTTTTCCGGCGCTGACGAAGAATCCTGTGCCGCACACCCGGCGCGTGCTGAAGACCCTCGAAAGTAAGCACCGCAGGGTACATACGTTGACAAATGGACTCGCGCAAGCTGTGTCCGGTTACGTTTTGGATCCGGTTGCGGGCCGCGAACCGGTGGCCACGATCTTCCGCGACATTGCGGCCTTCTATCCCCGGCACATCTGGAAAGAGGAATACCTGTTGTTCCCGATCGCCAAGCAGGTGCTCTCACCGTCCGAACAGGAAGAAATCGGCCGCGGGTTTTCCGACATCGAACCCGAAATTGGGAGTGATGTACACCACGCTTTTTAACAGCTTCTCCGGAGGGCTTGGTGTCGGACAGGTCTTGCACGTTTTTCGACCCCGTCACAACGAAAGAGATCAACCCTTGTTTCGCGACTTTGGATAGTGTTCGACCAAAACAGAGACGCCGACCCTGGGTGTTAGTATTGCCAGTCGCGAATTCTTTCGTTGTGGAAGCTATGGGAACCAACCCGTCCCGTGGCCATTGGCCCAAGCACGCCCGTTCTCAATCGGGTCTGAGCGAGTGGACGGGGCATATTTCGGTGGCCATGTGAAGCCCGCGAACCGTTTGTACCACGAGCCCTGCGGGATTGTGAGCGAAATTGCGCTCATTGTGTGACGTTTCTGGGCGCTTGCCGGTTATAGCCCGGCTCGCCTTGGATGGTCTCCCGCGACGTGCGGGTTTAAGATGCCGATGTTATCATTTCAGTTTCAGTTCACCGGAGGATTCAAATGGTTAAGCAGAATTCCGCTGAGAACGAAAGAGCAATTTCCCGTGATCGCCTGGCGGATCTCTTGAACGAAGACCTTTCACGCGAATACCAAGCCATCATCGGGTATGTTGTATATTCCCAGGTGCTGAAGGGCGCGGCGTACATGAATATCGCAAACCAGCTTGAAATCCACGCGAAGCAGGAACTCGATCATGCACTCATTATTTCGAGGCAGATTGATTATCTTGGCAAGATGCCCGTCGTGACGCCCAAATCCGTCCGAATTTCAGAAGATCCGAAGGAAATGCTTCGCTTCGATTTAGATAATGAGGGCGAAACCATACGCAACTATCGCGAGCGGATCAAGCAGTGTGAAGAGCTGGGCGAGTACGCGATGGCCGAACAGATTCGGCAAATCCTCGTGGATGAGCAGGATCATCAAATTGATTTGGCCACGGCTCTCGGCGAAGAAGTGCCGGATGTGAGCGGTTCGGGGAGGAAGACATCAAAGAAATAAACTAGCTAACACTGCCGAGAACCAGCACCAACCCGACGGTCATGGATGATCGTTAGGCGGATTTGTTGCGCAGACTCCGGCCTTGCTGGAGGAGACCTCTTCAATATTCTTATGATAAAGGGCACGATGTAATCGGGCCCGCTCGCTCACTCCGAGTAGCCTTCGTCGTCATCATCATCGTTATCGTCATGTTCTGTGCCATCGCCTTCGTCTTCCTCTTCATCTTCTTCCTCGTTAGGCTCCTGCCGAAGGAGAATATCGCCAGCTACCGGCCGATCAGAAGGGTGTGAGTCGGGGCATTCTGGATGCATTCTGCTCATGTCCAATGGTACGCCTCGTACCCCTTAGCAAACGCTGGTATTCCCAATATCGCGGCGGGAGGAACTGTTCGAACGCGAGGACACACTCGACTTTGATGTGCGGCTTTGGGGTGCCTGTGGTCTCATCTCAATGCTGAGAACACTTGGGTGGGTTGGAGCGTTTATTCTTGCCGCCCCTCAATAGCTCTGCGCTACCCGGCAGCGCGAGCCGTTTTCGCAATAGCTAACCGCAGTCTATGGACGCCCGCCGACGGATGAATTGCTACTTCTTTTTCGTTCCCTTGCCAGATTTTGCTGCCCGACTCGGGATTAGCCGAAGGGCAGTTCCTTTATGGATCGCGACATGGTCGGTTTTATCGCTCTTGATCAGATATTGGGGCGCTTCTCTCGACGCGTGATGCATGTATCCCTTGAACCTCGTGTCGGAAGTGATCTTCTTGGTGATGACTCCGCTAACTCGGCCAGCCTCGGAATTCCATCTCACGTGGTCGCCGATGTTGAATGCTTTAGGCATTGAAGTCGCTCAAAGTCATTACAAAATGCGAAGCAATCTCTCCGGACCGCTATGCCGCCGTCTTTCTACTCTATTTTGGTCTCGCCGATACTTGCGGACATACAAGAGGCAGCGAGAAAAGGGAAAAGAAACACAATAGCGCATCACCTGTCCTTCAGCTCGCAACGATTAGGATTGGCCCCTGTCTTTGTTGCAAACCTGCTAATCCTTGGATCAGGACCAGCGTGCGACATGCTACAGTGCATCGTATCACGATAATATCGTGTTGCGCAACCATGTCGACTAACAATGACCCACAGACTACGGACTACCAGGCCCTAGCCGAGTTTCGCTACCAAATCCGCCGTTTCTTGCGCTTCAGCGAGGAAATGGCCCGCAAAGCAGGTCTGGAGCCGCAGCACCATCAATTGATGCTTGCCGTGAAGGGGGCTGGTGAAGCGGCGGGCCCCCACATCGCGTATCTCGCTGAGCGCCTCCAGCTCCAGCACCACAGCGCAGTTGAGCTCGTGGACCGGCTGGCCAAGCGAGGACTCATTCAGAGAACCCGGAGCCACGAAGACCGGCGCGAAGTGCACGTGAAACTTACGCCGCGGGGAGAGCGAATTCTGCAGCAATTAACCCTGGACAATCGCGAGGAGTTGCGGATCGCAGCCCCGGCTCTCGTCAGTACGCTGAAAAAAGTGATGGCCGCAACACAGGGCAGTCGCAAGAGCCACCAGGAAAGGCGTGTCAGAGCAGCGGGAACGGAGAGGCGCAGTCCAAGATAAGATTTGGGGAAACGATCGCGCGCGTACTGGACCGCAAGAATCACGACGAGCACGAACTGGGTGACTTCACTACTACCAGCCGAGTGATACCGATCACCTTGCTGGCGATCGGCATCGGGATCTTCAGCGCGTTCATCGCTCTCGCCCTGCTGCGGCTGATTGGAATTTTCACTAACCTGTTCTTCTATCAGCGCTGGGGCACTGCGCTTGTTTCTCCCGCGGGCAATCACCTCGGCTGGCTGGAAGTTATTGTGCCGATGGTCGGCGGTCTCATCGTCGGTGTCATGGCGCGCTACGGCTCGGAGCGTATCCGCGGTCACGGCATCCCGGAAGCCATTGAAGCCATTCTGCTGAAGGGGGGCAAGATCGAGCCCCGGGTGGCTATTCTGAAGCCGATTTCATCGGCCATCTCCATTGGCTCGGGTGGACCTTTCGGAGCTGAGGGACCGATTATCATGACGGGCGGCGCGTTTGGTTCCTTAATCGCGCAGCTCTTCCATCTGACCAGCATAGGGCGCAGAACGTTGTTGGTAGCAGGCGCTGCTGCAGGAATGTCGGCGACGTTTGCTTCACCGTTAGCGGCGGTTCTGCTGTCAGTCGAGTTGCTGCTTTTCGAGTGGAAGCCACGCAGCCTGATTCCAGTCGCGTTAGCCAGTGCCGCGGCGGCAGCGACACGCCGCTACATCATTGGCATGGAACCTTTGTTCCCCACGCCTCCTCACGCTGCGTTCATCGGACCTGCTGGACTACTGGGCTGTGTACTCGTAGGAATTTTGGCGGGCGCGCTGTCGGCGCTACTGACTCTGGCGGTGTACGCGGCGGAAGACGCTTTCGTCAAGCTGCCCATTCACTGGATGTGGTGGCCGA
This sequence comes from Acidobacteriaceae bacterium, assembly GCA_003152695.1. Lineage (GTDB taxonomy): Bacteria > Acidobacteriota > Terriglobia > Terriglobales > Acidobacteriaceae > Bog-257. The sequence continues at coordinate 34,604 of PMAT01000090.1, read as the reverse complement.
TCATCGGCGGCTTCGTCGTGGGCGTTGGTGGATTGATCTTCCCACAGGCGTTGGGCGTCGGCTACGACACAATTGGATCGTTGCTACAAGGGCACGTGTTGCTGACAACCATTGCCGGTATCCTGCTGGTGAAGTCAGTCATGTGGGCGGTATCTCTGGGTTCCGGGACATCGGGCGGCGTTCTGGCTCCGCTGCTCATGATGGGCGGCGCATTGGGCGGTCTGCTGAGCGCGTTCTTGCCCAATGAAGGAATGGGTTTCTGGCCTTTGATCGCCATGGGCGCGATTCTGGGAGGGACCATGCGCTCACCCCTCACCGGTGTAGTGTTCGCGGTGGAACTGACTCACGACATCAACGTCATTCTTCCCCTGCTGCTGGCGTCGGTGGTCGCACATGGCTTCACAGTTCTGACCTTGAAGCGTTCCATCCTGACGGAAAAGGTAGCGCGCCGGGGCTACCACCTGAGCCGCGAATACTCGGTGGATCCGCTGGAGATCCTGTTTGTGCGGGAGGTCATGCGGTCGAACATCGCGGCGATTCCCGCCGACACTACGGTCGCCGACCTGGCCAAGTCGTTGCATGATGGACAAAGCCGGCGGCGGCAACAACTTTATCCCGTGGTCGATCACGAGCGGAAACTGGTTGGCGTCGTTCCGCGGCATGAGCTTCAGCATTTGATTCAGCAGGGCAACGGCCACGGGTTTAAGTTACTTAGGTTAAATAGGTTACTGGATTCTGGCCTGGCTACCAGCTATAGGTTCGCGAGAAGTGTACGAAAACCCTGACCACTCACGAAGAATCAGTCAGTTACAAGGGCATTAAAACGGTTGACGCACATGTGTCCGAAATGGGACACTTGGCTCGCCGTGACAGGGCTATTGTTTGCCTTTTTCCTTCTGGTTGCAGGCTTCATACTTGTCCCACTGGTCTCCGGTCAGGTCATCGAATGGCCATTCGGAAGCAGTGCATGGACTCATTATCGAAGCCCCATCGGGAGCGGGAGTCATTCGCATAATCTGCTCGTCTTCAATTCCGAAGGAACGGCAGAAAATGCTAGTACGAGGATTGGAATCAGGGTTTCTAAAGAGCCAAAAATCCAGGTACATAAACCTTCCCCATACGTAAAGCCTAGCCGTGCCGCTCTTGTAGGCTTCAAGTTGGGCGGGAGTTATCTGTATTCGCTCAAGGAGCTTTTGAGGGGTGTCGGAGGGATAGGTAGGCCCGTTTGCGGGGAAGGCGCTGACGGAGGGTGGACATGGTTGCGATCCTGCTTGGCGAATAGCCATGTGCGTTACTACCCTGACGTTTTTGGCTGGCGTTCTGCCTCGGTTAGTGAACGACAAGACAACCATGGCAATACCCCCTTTGTCGGTTGGTGGTTTGAACACAGTGGCGCTGGACAAATCTACGAACGGTTTTTGACCCCACGGGGAAGTTTGCTGCTGAATTTCCTTGTAGGTATTGTTCATCGTTATCCACTGGCGACAGGCATAAATCGCATAGACGACAATAGCAGCCAAGGTGAGCACTTCGAGCAGAATCTTGCCGCGCTCAAGCCACTTCTTCTCTGCATTAGCTCGTTGCTGTTGATGTTTTTCGGGCTGTGGAATTTCAAGCTCGGGCCTTGGCATTGGTGGGGCTTGGCGGCGCTTCTCTGCGGCATCATTGGCTTTGCTTATGGTTTCAATCTGCTGCTGGCTGTCAGTGTGCAGGATACGGAGCGCATCCCCAATGCGCCGCAACTCCGCGAGGAGTTTGTTGCCAATCGCTATGAACCGCTGAGTGATGATGTCCATGAGCCTACCTACTTGTGTCTTGCTAGTTTGGCTTCGCCTTGCGGCCCCTTAGGTCGGTGGTACACCCAAATCTCTACGCGGGGGATGGGGCTCTTGTCTAGCATCGGTAATTTTTCCGTATCGAATCCCAGTTTGTTGAGTTTATCAACAAATACTGAGGCGGACTCGCGGCTGCTTGTATCTCCGGTGCTCAAAACGGCCATACCGTTTTCCAGCCGCTTGTGGGTCCAGATTGGGGAGGGTCCTTCCCGCATCATCATCATTTCTAAGGGTTCAGGAAGCTTCCAGTGGGCTTTTTGCAGCGCAGAAACAATATCATCTGCGAAGTTAGATGATTCCAAATCGTTGGCCATAAATACCACAAGGCAGTTCTGCGACGAGAAGCGCGATAGTTGCGTAGCTAGTCGTTCCTGTTGCTTCTTTGAAAGTGAACGCCACTCAACTGCTGCCTCTATCTTCACCCTGGCTGATCGCTCGTCTTCGGTAGTTTTTTTAAGTCCCGCGATCTCAACATCCTTGTCACGTAAGTCAGTAGAAAGTTGGCGATCTTTAGCTTGGAGTAATAGTTCCTGTGCAGTGCGTAGCTTCTTGGCGACTGTGCTTTGGCGAAGCGTTGAGCCGATATACAAGACGGTGACGAGAGCGGTAAACATCAAAAGCACGTTGACCGCAACTCCCCAAAAGTCCACTGATTGGCCGAGTTGTTGGACTTGCGAAGTCAGAGACGAAATATCTGACATGCCCCTCTCCCTTCGTGTGTTAAGCGCATTACTGATCATCGAGGTTATCGCCCTCTGGGTTGTGGCGTATAAGGGAATTACGGAGTACAGGAAATGAAAGCAGAATACAAAGAAGGCCAAGAAGCAAGAGAAAACTTTGAACGGCTGGCGAAGGCTGTTTTTCGGGCCAAAGCGCAGAAAAAGCGGCAGCCCAAGAAAGCTACCGCCCGCAAAGCATCCGGCAAGAACAAGGGTTAAAACGGCTCCTCTTGCCCCTGTGCTGCCGCCGAATGGTGGAGCGAGTCAACTCCCTTGCCCGTCAGTTGGGCATAGGTGAGTCGCTTCCCCGCCACTTTGGACATGAGGTAGGCGAAGCGGTCGGAATCGTTTAACGGATTGTCTTTCGTCGCACGGTTGTTATAACGAAACACCTGTTCGTCAAGGTAATGGTCAAGATGGAACGGTTCAACAGCAACGTAGGTTCCACGCAACGTCCGCTTAAGGAGCGACCAGAAGTTGTCCAATCCCTGCGTGTGTACTTGCCCCTTGACGTACTCCACTGCATGGTTGACGACTTCGTGGACAAACTCTTTGCTGAAATGATCGTAGCCAACAGCGGCATCAGTGTAGACCTTACTGCCATAGTGAACGTTCTTGAGAATTTCGTTTTGCAAAGTCTCCCGCTTGACGTTCGGAATGACCTTCGAGCGCACCTGTCGCAGTTCACGATCAAGCACTCCAAATACTATCGTTTTGCCGAGGTAGTTATCCCCACGCATTTCCTGTCCGCGACGCTGGCGCAATGTGTTCTTCCGGTTCCTGTGCATCTTGTATGGATTCGGGCCGACAAAGGTTTCGTCACTTTCTACTGGCCCGCCATCTTCCCCGCCGAACTTAAAGCTACGATCATCCTTCATAGCTTCGCGGATTCTGTGAAGCATGAACCATGCCGAGTTCTGCCGGATGCCGAGAGCCTTGCCGAGTTCATAGCTACTGATCCCGTTCTTGCAGTTCGCCAACAGCCAAAGCGCCGTCATCCACTTGTCCAGTCCAAGCGGCGAATCTTCCATGATGGTTCCCACCTTGACGGTGAACTGCTTCTGGCATACGTAGCAGAACCACAAGCGCCGCGTCTTAATAAACGAATGCTTGGCTTCTCCACAGCGCGGACACGTTACATTCCCGCCGGGCCAGCGGAACTGGACGGCGGCATCAAAAGCCTGTTGCGGCTCGCTGAAGTAGGCGATTGCACCTTGCAAAGTCTTGAGGCGTTCCATGCCTAGAATAGTACACTACGAACACATGTGTGTCAAGCGTTTTATTGCCGTTACAAGCGTCCGATCACGCGACACTGCAAACCAATTCCGAACAAACAAGGTCGCGTTTCGTCGAATTTTGAGGCGATAAGAACCGCCAAAAACCGCCTTACGCCGCCTTACGCCGCCAACTGCAAAATAAATAAACAAGTCACAGTGGCGCTTGGGCAGCCGTGCCGCGTGCATCACTGAGGTCGGCACGAGCATCTTATTTAAGGAACGTGCCGCGAATTGAGAATGTGGTCGCCCGCGTCGCCACTTTGGATCCATTCTGGTGTTACGAAGCTAAGTGCCATCCGCAAGTACTGATGTTATGCATCTGCAATTCTGTTTGGCAGTATTGAAAGCTCCGGCCGTGATGGCAGTCCTGTGTCTCGGCGTCGGTCTGGCCGCGTACTTTGGTCTGCGCCACTTCTCCAGAATTGTGTTTGCTCTATCGCGCAGCCGCTCGCAGTTATTTTCCGTGGGAGCGGGCATGACGCTGCTTGTGATTGTCTTCCAGATGCACCACTGGGGCCGGACCCAGCCGGCAGGCGCCAATGGTGAAGACCTCATAGCAGCAGCCGAGCCGTTTGCGGCCAGCGGAGCTGGGATTGTTGACCAAGCCGCTCTCGCCGCCGTGAGCACCTACCACAACGACAATGCCCGTACCGGCCAGTACATCAATGAAACTGTGTTGACGCCAGCGAACGTGAATCCCGCGCGCTTCGGCAAGCTCTATTCCTATCCGCTGGATGGTTATGTTTACGCCCAGCCGCTCTACATGCCGCAGGTGGCGATTCCGGGAAACGGGGTCCACAACGTCGTGGTGGTGGCGACCCAGCGCGACAGTGTTTATGCCTTCGATGCCGACTCCAGTTCCGCGACGCCGCTGTGGCGAGCCAACTTCCTGAACCCAGATGCCGGCATCACCACCGTGAGCCCGGCGGACGTGAACGCGAGCGACATCGTGCCGGAGATAGGAATCACCAGCACTCCCGTCATCGACGTAGCCAGCAACACGATCTATGTAGTGGCCGCCACCAAGGAGAATGGCGCTTTTTATCACCGCCTCCACGCTTTGGATCTGGCGTCGGGCGCGGAAAAATTCGGCGGGCCGCAGCCCATCCAGGCGACGTATCCGGGGGCCGCGCGCGAAAGCGTAGATGGCGTGCTGGCTTTCGACTCCCGCATCCACCTGCAAAGAGCGGCGCTTCTGCTCGACCAAGGCCGGCTGTATGTCGCCTTTGCCTCCTACGGCGATTTAGGCGCTTATCACGGCTGGATCGTTGCCTACGACGCAACCACCCTGAAGCAGACCGGAAGTTGGGTGACCACTCCCAACGGCTATCAGGGAGGCATCTGGATGAGCGGCTGCGGGATCTCCGCGGACGCCGAGGGTAATCTTTATTTCTCGGTCGCCAATGGTCCGTTCGACGCATTCGGCGAGCCGCCGGGTGTGAATGTGAGCGACAGCGTCGTAAAGTTGAAGCCGGGACCGGCCGGTTTGTCGCTGCTGGATTACTTCACGCCTTTCAATCAGGCAGCCATGGCGCGCGATGATTTGGACCTGGGATCGGCCGGCGTGGTTCTGCTGCCGGACCAACCCGGTGCTTATCCGCATCTGGCGGTGACCAGCGGCAAGAACGGCCACATCTACGTCCTCAACCGTGACGCTCTTGGCGGCTACCGGGCGGACGGAAGCCGCAATCCCCAGGTGGTGCAGGAAATCTCCGGGCTGCGCGAGCAGATGGGTACGCCCGCCTATTGGAATGGCTACGTCTATTTTGGATCAGGAGTCAGCCCGTTCAAGGATTCCATACGCGCTTTCCCTATCCACAAGGGAATGCTGTCCCATCCCGCGGCTTCGCAAACCCAGGCCGTCTATTCCTTGACGCGCAACACCGTGAGCGTCTCGGCGAATGGCGACGCGAATGGAATCGTGTGGGCGGTGCAGACCGACGGATACTACACATCCAAGCCGCCTGGCGCCGCTGTGCTGCACGCCTACGACGCTAGGAACCTGGGACGCGAGTTGTACAACTCCAATCAGCGACTGGCTCGCGATAACCCCGGACCGGCGTCGAAGTTCACCGTCCCTACCATTGCGAATGGCCGAGTATTCGTCGGCACGGCAGATCAATTGAGCGTTTACGGACTGTTGTCGGCAGGGAATTAGCGACCTGGCATTTAGCACTTGGCACTTAGCATTTAGTAATCTCACTTCGCATTCAGCATTCAGAAATTGGGCAGTTTGCGATTAGCAACTGGCAGGCCGCATAATTGCATCGGCTGAAGGGCCAATTACTAAATGCTAAGTGCTTCTTCATGAGAAAGATTGTCATCCTCTGCTTTGCGCTGCTTGGTTTGCTGGCGGGCTGTTCGTCGGGCAACAAAACTAACGGCGGCAATGAATCGTACCCGTCCGCCAAACCTGTCGCCAAACAAGCCGAATACGAAACCGGGCGCACTGCCTTTCAGAAGCTATATGTGTCGGCCCGCATGTGGGCGGCGGACGTGAAGCCATTCCGCTTGCAGTCGCAGTTCTCTGCCGACGCTCCCACCGGCCAAGGTAAGAGCGGCCTCTGGCGCGGCTCGTTCGCTTCCCCGGCCAAGCGCATGATGAAACTGTTTGTCTGGTCAGGTTTGGTGGGGCCCGACGCGCCGGAACAGGGCATCAGCTTTTCCGCCGAAGATTCCTGGAACCCAAGTAACACGTCAACTGAGGTGTTCGATCCGGGATTTCTCAAGGTGGACAGCGATGCTGCTTACTCGGTGGCACAGAAGCACGGCGGCGAGAAACTCACGCAAAAGGACGCCAAACAGCCGGTCTTCTTCGTTCTCGACTGGGACGCCTCGAAGAGCCAATTGCTATGGCACGTGATCTACGGAAGCAGTCAGGATGAAGCTAAGTTGCGGATTGCCGTGGATGCCACCAGCGGGGAATTTGTGCGGGTCGAAAAATAAGGGGAAACTCTCCCCGCACGAATGCAGGGAGCTCCCACCAGACTAACGTCTATTTCCCTGCGGACTTTGAGGGCTTCCACCCAGCCCAGATGGGAACGCCTTTCTCGTCGCGCAGGGTGGACGTATTGGTTCCATCGATGATTTCGCGGGCCAGTATCTCTTCTTCCGGCGCATCCGGAGCTCTTGCGCCCACCACCTCCACCTGGTCCCCTTTATTGAACGAGGTGTCTATTTCTTTCAGGAATTCACTGGGAGCGACGTGCACCAGCACCGTGTTGCTCTCGGTTTTCACGACCAGGTGAAGACCTTCGAATTCGCCCGGCACCTCACGGACTTCTACGATGACGCCCTTGATCTTTACCTCGTTGGCCCTGTCATACTTGGGGCCCGTTGTCTTGCCTGGGTGCTGCCCCCAAGCCGCGGATGAGATCCAAGCCATGACGGCAGCGATGAATAGGGCTTTCAACCACAATCTGGAGTTCATAATCGGTACTTCCTTCCGGCCACAAAACACTCCGGCATCTCCAAAGGAGGTGCGCACCCGGACGCGGAGCTTTCCCCCTGGGGTCCCACCGCGTCTTACCTAAACGGCTGTGGCGATCTTGCGACGCCATATGCGTCCCAAACTCATTGCTCTGCAAGCTTAAACGTAGCTCCAGAGCTTCACAGGAAGCAGTGAGCCGGGTCACAAAAGCGGGTGATCCTTTGCCTGAGCTTGCTGGCCTCCGTCCGGCCCTCGGAAGCTCGCGTTGAGCTTTGAGTCCTTCGTCCAGCGATCTCCAAATGCGACTTTCTTGCCTGTCAGCACTCGATTCAGGTTTGCGGTTTGGCGCTTTAGTGGCATAATCGAGCAACTTCCCGCAGATTCGCCTGAAGGTATAACTTTGCAACCACCTTCGTCTTCTCGCAGATTTCTGTCCCGGCTCCAGGCTTTTGGGCCCCGGTACGAAGACCGGCGTGTGGAACAGGTGCTGGCGCTTTCACGTTTATTTCTGGCACTGACGTCACTGGTCGCCTGGCAGATCCACCCCCTAGCCAGCAGCCCGTATTACCACTTCGGACAATTTGTCCTGCTGGGCTATGCCGCCCACAGTCTGCTGCTGCTGGCGCTACTGCAGATACACCGCGTGCCGACTCGGGGCTTCGTAGTTTGGGCCCAGGTCAGCGACATCGCATGGCCCTCACTTTTGTGTCTGTTTACCGATGCGCCCAATAGTATCTTTTTTATTTTCTTTCTCTTCGCCATGCTAGCGGCGGCTTTCCGATGGGGCTTTGTGGAAACCATGACAACCGCCGTGATCGGGACCGGGCTGTTGCTATTTCAGGCGGCAATCGTGAGATACGGATCTCCCCTGCTGCGGCATATGTTCTCTACCAATGTGGACGCGCCGCGGTTGGTGTTGCGCGGCGGTTTTCTGTTGTTGACGGGATTTCTGCTGGGTTTTCTTGCCGAAGGGGAGAAAGAGCTGCGCGCCGAGATCGACCTGACCAATCGACTCCTGTCGCTGGCCCGGGTCGGCGGTCGATTCGCGGTGTCTCTGCACGACGCCCTGATGGAATTGGGCCGCGTCTTTGACAGTCAGCAGGTGTACGAAGTTGTCTGCCAGAGCAGCACCGGGCGCGTCTTTAAGTGGGTACCTACGGCCTCTCCGGAGCGGCCCGTCGCAACCCAGGAAATTGCTCCAGCTCAACATGCATCGGAACTCCTGCGGAGTTATCCTCACACCTTCTACATGCAGAGCACGGGTCAGAAACAGAGATACCGTATCGCCGCCCTGGACGACGAAGGACGGCGGCTGGAAGCCTCGCAGCTGCAGCATCTGCCCATGCCTGTCCCGGGGGCCCATTCGGTCCTGGCGGTTAGCCACGAGATGGGACGGGATTGGAGTGGCCGGTTTGTGGTGGTAAACGGTTACGTCGGCCGCCGGCGCGAACTGGAACTTCGTTTTGCGCAGAACATCATGCGCCAGGTTGGACCGGCGCTTTATTCGGTTTATCTGTTTCGCCACTTTCGTTCCCGGGCCGGGGCGGTGGAACGCGCCCGGGTGGCCCGCGAGTTGCACGACACCGTGATCCAGTCGCTGATCGGTATCGAGATGCAAATCGATGTGTTGCGCCGCCGCGGCAACAATGATTCTCAACTCCCCGCCGAGTTGCAACGGATCCAGGATTTGCTGCGCCAGGAGGTCTTGAACCTTCGCGAACTGATGCAGACCATGCGGCCTCCCGATGTTGGGCCGCATCAATTCCTTGACTTTATTGCCCAACTCGTAGAACGTTTTTCCAGAGACACCGGGGTGGCCGCCCGCTTTGTCTCGGAATTGCAGGAAGTCACCCTGCCCGCTGCTACGTGCCGCGAGCTGGCCAGGGTGGTGCAAGAGGGTCTGGTCAATATTCGGAAACACAGCGGCGCGCAGTCGGCCATGGTGCACTTCGGTTCGCAAAGCGGTTCGTGGAAGCTGGTCATTGACGATGACGGCAAGGGCTTTCCGTTTACCGGCCGCTTCACCTTGACCGAGCTCGACGAATTCCGCCGCGGACCGACCGTCATCAAGGAACGAGTCCGGGCAGTGGGGGGAGACATGGTGCTGGAATCAAGTCCGGGCCACGGATCCAAACTCGAAATCACCATTCCGCAGAAAGGAAACGAGTCCTATGGATAAGAACGACCCGTCGGTGCGCATTGTCATCGCCGATGACCACACCATCTTTCGCGACGGCCTGCGCCGCTTGCTGGAGGCCGAGCCCGAGCTGGAAGTCGTGGGCGAGGCGGCGGACGGCGCTGAGGCCGTCACCCAAACCCGCCGCCTGACTCCCGACATTCTTCTGCTGGACCTGGCCATGCCGCGGGTGCCGGGAATGGATGCGTTGCGCGAGCTGTCGAGCGCGGACGAGGCGCTTAAGACCAAGATCATCGTGCTCACCGCGGCGGTCGAGCGCCTTCAGATCGTGCAGGCGCTGCAGATGGGCGCACGTGGCGTGGTCATGAAGGAAGCCGCCACCCAACTGCTGATGAAGGCCATTCGCACCGTCATGAGCGGCCAGTACTGGATCGGGCGCGAGGCCGTCGGCGACATTGTGGACTTCATGCGCACCAATGCCTCGGGAGAAAAACCGCCGCGAAACTTCGGCCTTACCAAACGCGAAATGGAGATCCTTGCCGCCATCGTGGCCGGGCTCAGCAATAAGGAGATCGCGCGCCGGTTTACGCTCAGTGAAGACACGGTGAAACATCACCTCACCAACATCTTCGACAAGGTCGGCGTGGCCAGCCGCCTGGAGCTGGCGCTATTTGCGATCAACAATCATCTTACTGACCAGCAGAATTAATTTTGCGACCGCGGGAGTTGAATCGTCGGCTAGGGTTCCATCATCGCCATCACAAAGCGCGGTTTCAGCCCAGCGCGACAACTCTGACGGGCGAGTGTTTATATTTCCAAGCACCGTCTTTCGGACTAAAATCCTATTCAGGAGCGATAGTGAACATGAGAACCAAGGCATCCCTGTATGCCATTTTGATGCTCGCAATGGCGCTCGGTGTTTTGGCTGGGTGCTCTCGGAAAGCAACTCCCACCGACGCCCAGATTGCGATTGAAATACAAAGCAAGCTTTACAGCGATTCGGCCATCCAGAGTCGGCAGATCGAAGTGCAGGCCGCCAATGGCGTGGTCACGCTCAACGGCCAGGTTGGCAACGATGCCGAACGTGCCGCAGCGGCTGGCGATGCGGCCACCGTGGAAGGCGTTAAGACGGTGGTCAATAACCTTCAGGTGCAGCAGGCCGAGGTATCGGCGCCGGCGCCGGGCGCGCAACTAACCCGGCGAATGACACCTAGGCCTTCTCCTGCTAAGCCGGGCAAGCTGTCCATGTCTCAATCCAACCGCGCCAGCCATCGCCGCCAGAGCGAAAACGATGCGGACAACGCTGGGGCTGGCGCTCTCGTGGCCGACGACATTGCGCCGGATGCCTCCGCTGAGCAGACGCCTCCGCCTCCTTCGCCGCCACCCGCTCCTCCAAAGAAGGTCACGGTGCCGGCGGGAACGCAGTTGACCATCAGACTGGACAATCCCCTCGATTCGGAGCGCAACCAGGTCGGCGACACTTTCCATGGTTCGCTCAGCAATCCGATTATGCTGGACGGTGAAACTGTGATTCCGTCAGGCGCGGAAGTGGTGGGCCGAGTGGACGATGTGAAAAGCGCTGGCCGCTTCGCCGGCAATTCGGTCTTAACCCTGGAATTGACCTCGCTATCGGTGAACGGCAAGACTTACAACATTCAGACCAACCGATGGACCCGCGCCGGAAACGGCCAGGGCAAAAGCACGGCGACTAAGGTGGGTGTCGGCACTGCCGCCGGCGCCGTTCTGGGCGGCATCTTTGGCGGTGGCAAAGGCGCCGCGATTGGCGCCGCGGCCGGAGCGGGCGCCGGAACCGGAGTTGCAGCCTCCAAGAAGGGACAGCAGATCCAGTTGCCGGCTGAGGCGGTGTTGAACTTCCAGACCATCAACGCCCTGACCGTTACCCCGCAAGACAGCAATGAACGTAACGCCGGACGCACACCGCTGTCGTAAACGATTACTCGAAGCGATTCGCAGGCGCAGCCACGACCCGGCTGCGCCTTTTTCGCGTCCAGGTTGGTACGCAGTCTTCCGGGGCTGCGGTATCCTAACCAGAGTTACTCCATGCCTAAAATCACCGCGCTGCTGCACACCCATAACGATGCGCTTCGCCTGGGCCGCGCCTTGGACTCGCTCCGTCCCTGCGACGAGGTGCTGGTGATTGACGAAGGCTCGGAAGACGATACTTCGCGGGTCGCGCGCGAGTATGGAGCGACTCTGAAGACTGCGATCCCCGGCGTCACGATTGGCGCCTATGCCGCCGACGCCGCGCATGATTGGATTCTCTGCCTTCGCCCCGACGAGACCCTCTCCGACGATCTGGAAGCGGCTCTATTCGATTGGAAGAACGAGGAGCCCGCACAGAACATAGCAGGCTATCGGATCTCGATCCGTGAACAGAACGGCAACGGGGAGTGGCAAAGCTGTCCCCCCGAAACCCGGCTGGTCAATCGCAAGCTGGTGAACTGGATAGGTGAGATGCCGCCGGACGAGCCCGGCGAAATGAAACTGAGCGGCGACCTGCTGCGACTTCCTCAACCGTAGGAGAGGACGACCACAACACGCTTTGGACCTAGCTATCGAATGCGCGCTGTTCGTCGTGGGGCTGGCATTGGGCAGTTTCCTGAATGTCTGCATCAGCCGCCTTCCCCGCGATGAGTCCGTCATCCGCCCCAGGTCGCACTGCCCGGCGTGCGGCGCTTTTCTGCGCTGGCACGACAATATTCCGTTGTTAAGCTGGCTGCTACTGCGCCGCCGCTGCCGCGCTTGCGGAGCGCCAATTTCACTGCGTTATCCCGCCGTCGAGTTGCTGACCGCCGTGTTGTTCACCGCGTGCTACCTGTCATTCGGTCCGACGCTGGCGACGGCAAAACTCTGCCTCTTTTGTTTCCTGCTGGTGGGACTGATTTTCATGGATGCGGAGACGGGCCTGCTGCCGCGGGAATTCACCTATTCCGGAATCGTGCTGGGACTGGCGCTCTCCTGGTTCGCCCCGGCCGATAGCGCCGCAACACAATTTTTTCTGCGCGCGTACGGCGCGCAGCGTCCGACTCATGCTCAACTGGCGCTGCTCGACTCCGCCATCGCTGCTCTGCTTGGCGCCGGCTTCTTCTACCTGGCGTGGGCGTTGTACTACCTGCTTCGCAAACGTCACGGATTGGGATTCGGCGATATTGCACTCATAGCCCTGGTGGGAGCGTTTCTGGGGCTGAAGCTCACGCTCTTTGTGATTTTCACCGCGCCGTTGGCGGCCACCGTTTATGCTGCCTTCCTGCTGCTCGCGGGGCGTTTCCGCAAGACACCGGAGGTGGGCGAAGCGCTGGCCGGGCAATCTTCTGCTCGAGAAAGGTTTCTGGCGCAGGAACTGCCGTTCGGCGTATTTCTGGGCGCGTGTTCTCTGGCCGCAGTTTTTTTTGGCGAGTCAATATGGCGCTGGTATCTGAGTTCTTTCTAAAGCGGTTCCAGGATTGGTGCATCCGCTGGTACGGGTAGCGCGGGCACTACCCAAGCTGCAGCCACTCTCGCTCTAGCTATTGCGGATCGGTTAAGCGCGGCCAGAACTGGCCTGCTTTAATCGCTTCTCGATTTGCTTGAGATGGTGCCGGGCATGGGTGTGATGGAAACGGCGCCAGTCTTTCGCATTCATGGGGCCGAGGACCGGATGGTCGAGTATCTTGGCCACCCTGCCGAATCGTTTCTCCGCATTGGCCAGCGTCGCATCCATGGCCACCAGGGCGTCATTGAATTGCCGCAACGACTCCACGCCGGAACCATTCGCCGGGTAGCTCGTCTTCGGCGCCCTCCGCCCGCTGGGAAGCAATCCCATTTTGGCCACATAAAAGGTCGCTAGTTTGTCCTTCAACGTAGGCTGGCCTCCCAGCGGCTTGCCCGTTTGCAGGGCGGTCTGGGTCCCCTGGGTAGTGGCCGTGTAACTCAACAGAAGGTGTTCCAGAATTTGGGCGCAACTCCACTTCCGTGGCGGAGCATAGCGCCAGTCGTGCGGCGACATGGTACTGGTGATGCGTTCCACTTCACGGCGGATATGTTCCAGCTCAGGAGACACAACACCACCCCGCAAAAAAGAGAAGTGGGCTGATAGCAGCCTCGACGGTTGCAATAGTATGAACCACAACTCTTGACTTTGCTCCAGCGAATTTCTTGTAATAGGTTAATTTTGCGGCAACCTACACACCTAAGTGGCGCGAATCAGTTCAGGGATGACTCATCGCTGAGCCGTGGATGGATTTCCATGTCCGACACCAGGCTCATGCGGCTGCACCGACTACAGCTATGCCTGGCATCGAAATAATCTTAAGGCGCAAAGGGAATCTAGGAAAATTGCTGGCTGCGGGTTGGCTCCGTTTGTGTCAGCGATGCTAGCATAGGCAATCGGGCTGCGCCGTAGAGTCCGGCATCACTGCCCATCAAGGCCTGCGTGACAATGGTGTGCTTCTTTCCCGCCATAGCGCCATCGGGGGCCGTGACCTTGTAGATGAAGGAGCGAAGTCTCAACTCGTCGAACATGGTGGGCGCGAAAGCGTCCCACGCACTGGCCACTCCGCCACCGATCACGTACATCGGTAGATTCAGCGCGTTGACCATACTACCGATGCCAATACCCAACGCGCGTCCCGCCTTTTGATAGATCCGCTGCGCCGACACGTCGCCTTGAATGGCCAACTGGTAGATGACCCGCGAATTGAACTCGACATTGCCGCGTGTGGCCCGTGCCAGATCGTCCGCCTGTCCGCTGGCGATCGCCTCATGCGCCATGCGCACGATGGCCGTCGCGGAAGCGTACTGCTCAAGGCAGCCCCGGCTTCCACAACCGCAGGGATGCCCGTCTGGTTCGACGCAGAAGTGGCCGAGCTCTCCGGCCATGCCGTTCATGCCATGCCAGAGACGTCCATTCAGCACCAAGCCGCCTCCCACCCCGGTGCCCAGTGTGTACATGGCCATGTGGTCGGTATCGCGGCCGGCGCCCAGCCATTTTTCTCCCATGGCAGCGGAGTTGGCATCGTTCTCCAGAATCACCGGCGTTCCCAGCCGGCGCTGAATCTCATCGCGCACCGGAAAGTTCGCCCAGTCGGGGAGGTTGGGCGATTGCATGACGGTGCCGGTATCCATGTCGATGAATCCGGGGACCCCGATGCCGATTCCCGCCAGTTGCCCCAAGTTGCGATACTTCACCTTTAACGACTGAATGGCATCGCACATTTCGCCGATGACCCAGTCGCGCCCACGGCCTACCTCGGTTCCGGTGGTCAGCTTCTCCAGCAGTTTGCCGTCGGTATCGACCGCGGCGATGCGCAGGTTGGTGCCGCCCAGATCAACTCCGATGGAATACACGCCCATGTGCAACCTCACGGCTCCTCTCGCTAACTACACCGCTCTACTTCTGACAGCGCGAACAATAATGACTGCTGCGTCCTGCGATGATAACCCGCTTGATGGCGGCACCGCATACCAGGCAGGACTCGCCCTCTCTGCCATACACGCGATGCCGCAGTTGAAAGAATCCTTCGTGGCCTTCGGCATCGACGTAATCGTTGACCGACGACCCGCCCAGCTTGATCGCCTCGCGCAGCACCGCCTTCAGCGCGACGTGCAGTCTTTGCAGCTCAGCGCGGGTGAGCGACGCCGCTCGCCTGCGCGGCCGAATTCCGGCGCGAAACAGCGACTCGTCAGCATAAATGTTTCCCACCCCGCTTAACAGCTTCTGGTTCAGCAATGCGCTCTTGATGGGAGTTTTGCGTCCGCGAAACAGAGCCATGAATGGCCCGATCAGCGACTTTAGCGGCTCATCGCCGGGCGCGGCAAAGCCGGCGGTGCTCTTCGGTTCGATTCGAACCACCGCAAGGCGGCCAAAGCGCCGGGGATCGACAAACCGCAGTTCCCATCCCGAGGCCAGCTTCAACACGGCGTGAGTATGCTTGGCCGTTTCCATTTCTGGAGACGCGATCAGCAGGCGGCCAGTCATTCCGAGGTGCACAATCCATTGCCCGTCAATGGCAGCCGGTTTTCTCGACGAGTTCCGTCGGGCACGCTGCAAATCGAAAACAATATGCTTGCCCACGCGCCGCACTTGTACGATTCGATGATGCTCCAGCACGGACGCGATCTCGGCGGCAGGCGATTTCAGCGGTTCAGGCTTTTCTCCCAGCCAGACCGAGTCGATCACATCGCCAGCGATCCGCTGGTTCAGTCCGCGGGCAACAGTTTCGACCTCGGGGAGTTCGGGCATAGACTGTTAGTGTACGGCGATTCGGGCAGAGCGGGCATTCTAGAAGATGCACAAGACCGGGGTGCCCCGTTCCAGCGATCCTTTGGCTAAGGCGGGTCTGCCTATCGCCTGTGCATTGCACCATCTTTAGTCCACCCTGTAAAATCAAGAGTACGCGGTTCGTCTCCCTAAACTTCCCCGAATTCTGATCCGGTTTCGCAATCCAGAGGCGAGCTGTGTGCGAATCTGCGCGGCCGTTCGCGCTCGATGCCGGGCGTCCGCAAATGGAGTACGAAGTTGAAAACTGGCAAGACAGCAGTAATTGTCGGCGCGCAATGGGGCGACGAAGGTAAAGGCAAGATCGTTGACGTTCTCTCCGAGCGCTTCAATGTAGTCGCGCGCTATTCGGGCGGCCACAATGCCGGACACACGGTCACCATCAAGGGCAAGAAGTTCATCCTTCAGCTCATACCCTGCGGCGTGCTGCGCGAGGGATGCCGCGGCGTGATCGGCAATGGGGTGGTGCTCGATCCCTTCGCCTTCATGAAGGAAGTGGATGCGCTGCGCGCGACCGGCGTGCATGTTGACGGCAATCTGTTTGTCAGTAACCGCGCGCACGTGATCCTTCCCTACCACCGCATGATTGAGCTGGCATCGGAGAACGCTCCCGGGCGCGTGAAGATCGGCACCACTTCGCGCGGTATCGGGCCCACTTACGAAGACAAGATGGCGCGCAGCGGATTGCGTGTGCAGGACCTGCTCGACAAGACCCTGCTGAAGAAGCACATTGAGAACGCCTGCCGCGAGAAGAACACCATCGCGCATGCCCTGTTCAACAGCGAGCCTTTGGATCCCGACAAGATGTTCACCGACTATGCGGAGATCGCCGACCGCGTCGCTCCTTTCGTGACCGACACTGCGCTGCTGCTGAACCGCGCCATCGCCAATGGCGAGTCGGTGATGTTCGAAGGCGCGCAAGGCACCATGCTCGACATCGATCACGGAACCTATCCGTTCGTCACCTCGTCCAGCGCGACATCCGGAGGAGCGGTGACCGGCACGGGCGTGCCCCCGACGGCAATCAACATGGTGATCGGCGTAACCAAGGCCTACTGCACGCGCGTGGGCGGAGGGCCGTTCCCCACCGAACTGAAAGAGGAGGTCGGCGAGGCGCTGCGCAAGAAAGGCAACGAGTTCGGCGCCGTAACCGGACGTCCGCGTCGGACCGGCTGGCTGGACTTGCCGCTGCTGCGCTATTCCAACATGATCAATGGCACCAGTTGGCTGGTCGTGACCAAGCTCGACGTGCTGGATGATCAGCCGGAGATCCCGATTTGCGTCGGCTATAAGGTTAACGGGAAGGAAGCGCAGGAGATTCCCGCGCAGGCGTCAGGATACGAGGAGATCGAGCCGGTTTATGCCAAGCTGCCGGGTTGGAAGTCGCGCACGTTTGGCATGAACAGCTACGATCAGTTGCCGGCGAAGGCGAAACGATATTTGGAATTCGTCGAGAAGGAATCGGGCGCGAAGGTCGGTATTGTTTCGACTGGCCCCGATCGCGAGCAGACCATGTTTATTCCCGAGTTCGCGAAAACGCTGAACAGCGTCAGCGGGAAAAGTGAATAGGAGCAAGGGCGCAAACTGGAGGATGGAATGGTCGTACTGGCCGTGACTTGGATGGCAAACCCGGGGCATGAAGACGAAGTCGCCAGGATATTCGGCAAACTTCAGACCGCTTCGCGGCAAGAGCCGGGCTGCCTGATGTACATCGTGCATCGGCACCGAACGGACGCCACGCGATTCTTCATCTACGAGCAGTATCGCGACGAGACCGCTCTGGAGGCCCATCGCGAATCCGCGCATTTTCAGCAGTACGCGATCGCTGCGCTGAAGGACATCGGAGAACGCAAAGAAGGCGAGTCGTATACTCCGCTTTCCGGCGAGTAGCGCGTCACGCATCGCCCGCCGCGGGCAAGGTTTTGGCCTCCTTCAGTTCTTCGCGCAGAATGTCGAACAGCGCCACCAGAACTGACGCCACCACCGGCCCCAGAAACAATCCCAGGAACCCGAACGCTTCCACGCCGCCGAAGATAAAGAAGAGCAGGACCAGCGGATGTAACTCCACGCGCCCACCCACAATCCACGGGCGGAGGATGTTGTCGACGCTGCTGACGATCACGACACAATAAACCAGAAAAAACACGCCCTTCGCAATGGAACCGGTTGCCAGCAGGTAAATCACGACCGGGACCCAAATCAGCGCCGAGCCCACTACTGGAATGATGGAAGCAAAACCGGTAGCCAAACCCAGCAACAGGGAAGACTGCATGCCCATGAGGCGTAGAGCGACTCCGACCAGCGTGCCCTGCGCCACCCCCACCGAGAGGATGCCGTAAACATTGGCGATGATGGTGTCGGAGATATTGCGATACAGCCGCACCACCTGCTCGCGAGACAGTGGAAGCAGCGCCCCCGCGCGATACGCCCACTGCGCGCCGTCACGAAACAGAAAGAACACGACCACGAACGTGATCAGCGCGCCGATGACGAAGCGCGCGATACCACCCAAGACGCTGGCGCCAAAGCCGACCAGCCACACACTGACCTTCTGCGTGTTGGCGCTGATCATGTCGTTCAGATCGTATTTGGAAAGGTCGACCCAGCGGCCAACATAGCTGAGAGGGCCCTTAGCCAGGGTCATTACCAGCGATGCGAATCCGCCCTCTTCGAAGCTTCTGCGACTCAGGTAATGCGCCGCCACCAGCGCTTCGTTGGCTGCCAGCACCGCAATGATGAAGCTCGGCACCGCAAACAGCAGGACCAGGAGCAGCGTGGAAAGCAGCGCGGAACTGCCGGGCCGCCGGTGGTTCCGTTGCAGAATGCGTTCGTGCATTGGATAAAAGACGACCGCAAGAATGATCGCGAAGGCGAACGGCTCCAGGAAGGACCTGGTAATGACAAACGTGAGCCCGAGCGCAATCAGCAACAGCACGGAAAGAAATATGATAGTGGCGCGTTTGCTGTTCATAAGGCTCGCTCAAGTTGTAACACGAACCTTCCGGGCAGTGAACGCGAGCCCACATTTCACGGCTCGTTCTGTTGTGGCTCTTTCCCCTCCAGGCCCAGTCCCCCCGCAATCCCTGTCATCGCATCAATGCAAAACGCGATGTGCTCGTCCAGATCAATGCCCAGTCCGGCAGCGCCGTTGATAATATCCTCGCGACTGACGGAGCGCGCGAAGGCTTTGTCCTTCATGCGCTTTCGAACCGACTTGGNNACGCCCGTGTAGTCGGCGTGCGACATAACGGCCCGGCGGACGTCCTCGGGATAGCCGCGCTCCGCCAAAATTTCATTTCCCTTGTAGGGATGCTCTTCCGCGGTGGGATATTTCTCGTAATCGAAATCGTGAATCAGTCCGACAATGCCCCAGCGCTCCTCGTCTTCACCGAACTTGCGGGCGTAGGCGCGCAGGCACGCCTCCACCGCGAGCGCATGTTTGCGCAAACTTTCTGACTGGGTGAACTCAATTAGTAAACACCAAGCATCGGAGCGAATCATTCCGTGTTTCTCCCGTGTTTCATGTGGTTTTCTTCCGCCTCGTTGGCGTGCGATTGACGGATTTGCACAGCTTTCTCGGTTTTCACCCGACAATCTACTTGACTCTAGCAGAGGAATGCCGCAAAGTATGCGTAAGTTGTTTGTGGTGCTTGCTCTGGCACTCGCGCAACCCGAATGGCCACGACTCTCGCGCCCGTAGATTCCCGGGAAGTGGTGAGATGCGACCAATGTCATCTCGTCCAGTTTAAAACTACCAACAATCTTTGCCGTCGTTGCCGCACATCGCTGGATGAGGATGAGCCCGAGCCAATCTTCGCGCCCTCCCTCCAGATTGCGGTTCCGGCAACCTCCTCTCACTGCGAGGTGCGGGTGGCGCAGGCCATTCGCAGCTTGCGCCTGCGCGGCGGGCTGAGCCAACGCCAGCTCGCGCTGCGCATGGGCGTGCCTCGTACTTACGTCTCCAAGATCGAAAACGACAAGGCCACGCCGACGTTGTCCTCGCTGAACCGCCTGGCGACGGCGCTTGAGGTCAGCATCCCCGACCTGCTGCGCGCTTGCGGCCCGTCGCGCGAAGACGAGATCAACGAGCTGCTGGCCGATCCGTTCGTGGCCGAGCTGCTGGAGTTTACCTCCAAGCTCAATGCCATGCAGTTGTCGAGCGTGCTCGCCCAGGTGCGCGACATGGTCTTACATCCGCGGCGGGGCGCCTAAGAGCGCAAGAATCGCAGCCGTCAGGATTGTTGAGAGCGTTGTCCTGCGCGGTGAGGTCCACCCTTAACATGCGCACATCGGCGTGTGCCGAGGGAATGGAAGCCGCGTAAACCCAACCGACGAAAATGCCGAGGTTCCCCGCCTCGGCATTTTCTTTGTGGGTCGTAGTCGTAAGCAGGGGCGCGCCGTTTCGTTGCAGGCGCGCTGGGGCGTATGCTAATTTCAGTAGATTATTAGAGGTACGCCTTGCGCGCTCAAGTGCCGGCCGGGCTGAACCGCAAAGAGGCCGAGATTTTCTCCCACCTCGATCCGGAGCGGCTGCCCCACCACATCGCCATCATCATGGACGGAAATGGCCGTTGGGCCAAGCGCCGCCATTTGCCGCGCATCGCCGGGCACCGCTCGGGCGTGGCCGCGGTGCGCTCCACGGTGGAAACCGCGGCCCGCATCGGCATCCCGGCTCTCACCCTGTATTCGTTCTCGGCCGAAAATTGGAAGCGGCCCAAAGGCGAAGTCAGCTTCCTGATGAACCTGCTGCGCCGTTACCTCAAGATGGAGCTGCCCACCTTGATGGAAAACAACATCCGGCTGCAGTACATCGGCCGCCAGCAGGAGCTGCCCCAGGAAGTTCAGGAGCGCATGGCGTGGGCGCGCGCGATGACCGAGAAGAACACCGGCATGGTACTGACCCTGGCGCTCAACTACAGCTCGCGCACCGAGTTGGTCGATACCTTCAACGCACTGGTGCGCGAAGCCTCACGCAACGGCGGCGTCGAGCACCTGAAGATCGACGAGCGGTCGATTGCTTCCCACCTTTACACCAATGGCTTGCCGGAGTTGGACCTGGTGATCCGCACCAGCGGCGAGATGCGGCTCAGCAACTTCCTGCTGTGGCAGGTGGCGTACTCCGAAATCTACGTGACCGAAACGCTGTGGCCCGATTTTCGCGGCACGCAGTTGCTGGAGGCCATCGAAGCTTTCCAGAAGCGCGAGCGCCGCTTCGGAGGCTTGGTCGGCGATAACGGGCACGCCTCGTGAAGCGCGTCCTGACCGCCGTCATCCTGATTCCAGTTGTCGTGCTGGCGCTGTTTCTGGCGCCGCTGTGGCTGTTCACGTTGCTGGTGCTGGGCGTGGCGCTGCTGGCGGCAAGGGAGTATTTCGACATTGCAGCGGCGACAGGCGTCAGGCCATTTCGCATTCTTAGTTACTTGTTCCTGGTTGCCGCGTTCGGAGTTTTGATATTTGTTTCTGTGTATCGGGACACTCATTTGCAAGCCAAAGATTTTGGCTTGTTAATGGGATTTGGATTGTTCGTATTATTCCTAATTCCTCTTTCAGCTCCGTTCACGCTCATGGTTGCTGCCATGCGCCGCGATCCTCTTTCCCAGATGCTGCCTGATGCCGCTGTGTCATTCATGGCCTATCCCTATATCGGGACGACCCTCGTATGCCTCCCACTATTGCGGATTTTTCCAGGCAGTGCAATGTACATTCTGTTTCTTATGTTGATCGTCTGGGCGGGTGACATCGCGGCACTGTATGTTGGCCGAGCACTTGGAAAACACAAGTTAGCACCGCGGGTCAGTCCGGGGAAGACTTGGGAGGGAAGCATCGCGTCAATGGTGGGAGCGATTGGAACCGGCCTGCTGCTGTTTCATTTCTCGAACCCGATTCAGAACGGACTCTCCAGAGCACACCTCGTTACCTCGTTGTCAGTGTTGTTCCCCTCTCTTTCCGACTCCAACCTGCCCCTCGCTCCATTTTGGGCGGTCCTAGCCTTTGCCATTTGCATCAACATCGCCGCGCAGTTGGGAGATTTGGTGGAGTCAGCGCTAAAACGCGGCGCGGGCTTAAAAGACTCGGGCGCTCTGCTCCCCGGACATGGCGGTGTTCTCGATCGTATTGACGCTCTGTTGTTTGCCCTACCGGTCGGTTTAATATTTTATGCGGTCGACTTGAATAGGTACTTCGACTTTCCTCGCCTGACGATCCCCAAGTGATTTCATGGAGGTATCGCCATCCGTCGGCTCGGCTGCTACGCAGGCGATCTTCTACATCGTGGGAACGAGTCGATGTTTTTCGCATTAGATATGTGCGGCAAAAGAGCCCGGAGGGCGAAACAAACGTAGCCCAGCACGTGAGTGCTGGGGAAAACCTACGATTTTGTCGCCCTCCGGGCTCCGGATGAAAACTAGAACGATCTAGACGATAATTGGGAAACAGAAATAACCTCATGAAGCGAATCGCCATCCTCGGCTCCACGGGTTCCATCGGCAAGAGCACGCTCAACATTGTCGAGAGCTTTCCCGACCGGTTCTCCGTGGTCGCCATGGCAGCGGGCAACAACGTCGAGCTCGCCTTCGAGCAGGCGCGGCGCTGGCGTCCGCAGATCTTGTCGATGGCGACCGCCGACGCCGCCAGCCAGGTTCAAGACAAACTGAACAAGGCTGGACTGGGAAGCGCGATCGAAATGGTGAACGGGTCGGCTGGATCGGTCAGGGTCTCGACTCATCCCGACGCCGATTTTGTGGTCAGCGCCATCGTCGGTGTCGCCGGACTCGAGGCCACTTACGAAGCGGTCAAGGCCGGCAAGACGGTCGGCTTGGCCAACAAGGAATGTCTGGTCGCCGCCGGCGACCTGATCACGGCCGAGGCCCGCCGACAAGGCAAGCCGCTGCTGCCCATCGACAGCGAACACAATGCGATTCACCAAGCTATGCGCGGCGGTCGCCGCAACGAAGTGCAGCGGGTTTGGCTGACCGCTTCGGGTGGCCCGTTTCTGCACACTCCCGCCAGCGAGTTCGCCAAGATCACCGTCGAGCAGGCGCTCAACCATCCGACCTGGAAGATGGGCAAGCGCATCACTATCGATTCGGCAACCCTGATGAATAAAGGCTTTGAGGTGATCGAGGCTTGCCGGTTGTTCGACATGCCGCCCAGCCAGGTCAGCGTTCTGGTGCATCCGCAGAGCACGATTCACTCCATGGTCGAATTCGTGGACGGCAGCCTGCTGGCCCAACTCTCGGTCACCGACATGCGATTACCGATCCTGTATGCGCTGTGCTATCCCGATCGCATCGAGTCCGACCTGCGCTTTCCAGTGGAGGAACTGCGGCGGCTGGATTTCCTGCCTCCCGACTTGGAAAAATTCCCCTGCTTACGTTTGGCTTACCAGGCAGTCGAAGCGGGAGGCGCGAAGACGATTGCGCTCAATGCGGCGGACGAGGTGGCGGTGGCAGCCTTCCTCGAAGGTGCCATTGGATTTCCGGATATTCCGGCTACAATAGAAGCAGTTGTGAGGGAAACACCAGCGCGGATACCGGAATCGATTGAGGAAGTATTGAGTGTCGATAATAATGCGCGTCTGCGCGCACGCGACCGCATCCAATGTGTGGACTCCAAGGTAGGTGTCAAGGGCGTGAGTTCCCCGCCCTAGCCGAACAAGGGCTGGAACGGGACACCCAGACTGATTTCCCCCATAGTTAAAGAGGTTTATGGAATCGTTTCTAATTGCCGTGGCTTCGATGGCGGTGGTGCTCGGGATCATGATCCTGGTGCACGAGTTCGGCCATTACGCGGCTGCTAAATGGTTTGGCGTACGAGTCGATGTGTTTTCCATCGGCTTTGGCAAGCGTCTTACGGGCTTCCGCCGCGGCGGTACCGACTACCGCATCAGCGCCCTGCCGCTGGGCGGGTACGTGAAGATGGCGGGCGAGAGTCCGTTGGAGTCGCGCAGCGGCGCGCCGGACGAGTTCATGTCGCATCCCCGCTGGCAGCGCTTCGTGATCGCCGTCGCCGGTCCGGCCATGAACATCATCCTGGCTGTTGTCCTGCTGACTGGCGTGTTCATGGTGCACTATGAGCATCCGGTCTATCTTGACCAGCCTGCGGTGGTGGGATGGGTGATGGAGAACTCGCCGGCGGCCAAGGCCGGGATCGAGCAGGGCGACCGCATCGTGCGCATCGATGGCCAGCAGAGTCCCACATGGGAAGATGTCCTGCTAAAAGTGGCGGTCACCTCCAAGGGACCGCTGGATGTCGCCATTCAGCGCGGCAACCAGGTCCTGGAAAAACAAATCCAGCCCGCGCTGGATGGGTCGGACCAGTACGACACCGTGGGATGGTTGCCGGACGAGCCGATCACCGTAACCTATCTGGAGACCGACATGCCCGCAGCCAAGGCCGGGCTGAAGGTGGGCGACGAGGTGCTCTCGGTGAACGGTACCGCGATGCGATCGTTGCTTTCCGTGATCCACTTCCTGCGGCAGAACGGTGACAAGCCGGTGGATGTCGCTTTGTTGCGCAACGGGCAGAAGTTAGACATCAAGGTAACGCCCGTCCAAACCGAGGACAACGGGCAGAAGAATTATCGCCTGGGCTTCCAATCCAGGCCGGTGCAAATCGACAAGCTGCCGTTCGCTCGGGCGCTCAGTCGCTCCATCCAGGAAAACAAACGGTATTCGCTGCTGATCGTGGACCTGGTCCGCAAGTTAGTGGAGCACAAGGCGTCCATCAAGCAAATGGAAGGCCCCATCGGTATCGCGCGCGCTTCCGGAGATGCGGCGCGGCAGCCGGGATGGACCCCGCTGCTGGGCCTGATGGCTATGATCAGCCTCAACCTGGGCATCTTCAACCTGCTGCCGATTCCCATCCTCGATGGTGGCATCATCCTGTTGCTGCTCATTGAGGGCGTTCTCCGGCGAGACATCAGCATCCGCATCAAGGAGCGCATCTACCAAACCGCATTTGTTTTCCTGATCCTGTTCGCGGCGGTGGTGATTTACAACGACCTGATGAAAGCGCTGCCCGGACTGGCGCAACGGCTTCCTTGAGGGAAAGCTTCTTGCAAGTCAAAACGGGGCGCATTCTGCGCCCCGTTTTGATTGCGGAATTTTCTTCACTCAGCTTGTGCGGAAATTAAGAGTGTCATCCTGAGCGAACCGCGAGTCCGCGGTAGCAGACTCGCGCGCAGTCGAAGGACCCCTATTTCAGCCAGCGACGCGAACCTACCCGCCGCACAGAAACTAACCCAGGGTTCCTCGCGGCCAAAGATTTACGACTGCGAACCGTCCTTGCGCTTCAGCGTGGGACGGTCGTCGTCGGTCTTGCTGCCGGTGCCGCTTCCGGTGTCGGTGGAAGGATTGTCGGCCGTGGCCCGGCGCAGCGTCGGCCGGTCTTTGTTGTCCTTGTCGTTCTGCACCTTGTGGCGGTTTTGGATCGAGGCCAGGCGCGCCTTCACGTCTTCGAACTCCGAGGTGTCCACGATGTACTCGGGGCGCGCGGGAAGAACGGTTTTCATTTCCTGCTGCGCGGCCGCAACGCGATCATCGGTCATGGGGTGGGAAGCGAACGCCTTGGCGATGGTGCCGGGCTTCTTCTTCTCCAGAGCTTCGACCTTCTCGAAGAACGAGATGAACGACTGCGGATCGTATCCCGCCTTGTACATGTATTCCATGCCCAGGAAATCGGCCTGCGCCTCGAAGGTGCGCGAGAACTTCATGAAAGCGACCGGTACGCCAATGCTCAGCGCAGCCTGCGTACCCTCATACACCGCCCATCCGCCGGGAATGAAGATGAGCCCGATGCTGGCCAGGTTGGCGATATTACTGCGGGTCTGCTCGCGAGCTACGTGGCAGGCTGCGACGTGACCGATTTCGTGCGCCATTACACCGGCCAACTCAGCTTCGTTGTCGGCCGCCAGAATGAGGCCAGAGTTCACATAGAAGAATCCGCCGGGCAGCGCGAAGGCATTGAGTTCGTCGGTGTCAATCACTTTGATGGTGAAGGGCACCTTGGCGTCCGAGTTGCGCACCAGGTTTTGACCCAGACGGTTGATGTACTCGGTGACCACCGGGTCCTGCACCATCTTGGCGCTGTGCTCCACTTGCTGCGAATACGCGCGCCCCATGGCGACCTGCTTGTCGAGCGAGTACCAGTTGCCCATTCCCTTGTCGCAGCCGACATTCCGGTTGCCGATGGCGTCAATGTTATTCATGGTGCTGGGGCTGGGGGTGTTCTTGTCCGGCTTCTGCGGCTTTTCCGGCGCCGGCGGATTCGAGGTGTCCGGCGCGGACGCATTCGAGGTGTCGGAAGCAGGCGGACCTGACGCGGCGTTCGGATCCTGGGGTGAAGAGCTCTGGCTCTGAGCAACGCCGAATGGAACCAGCGTGAGTGCCAGGGCGCAGCAGCCGAAGCAACGGGATAGGTAACGCATGATGTACACCTTTTCGGGCCTGATCGCGGGCCAGATAGACTCCGGCCTCCGCGTGCCCTAAGCCCTGTTATAAACCCAAAGCGGGGCGATTTGTCGTCCGCTGGATCTTATTCTCGTCTCTTTCGGCAGCGAAGTCCAACTTGTTATAGACGGCCTAATTAGTCAGATGTTGAGTTTCTGTTAAGGTTTCCGCATTTCGTCGCGATGGGTTTCAAAATTTTTCAACTGCTGGTGTCGACTCAACCCCTCCGCCTTCTTGAGTGGCCGCAGAGTTTCGACGTAGGGCACGAATGGCCAACCATGCCATCGTAGCCGCCCAAAACACCAGCGACACTTGCCCAGCAGAGCGCAGGTGAAAGGCCGCATCCAACTCACACTGCCACAGCACGATATAGCCCATACCAAGCACGAACAAACTCACGTACCTCGTGACCGTCTTCTAAAAAGCTGAAATCGGCCTATCTCGCTGAAACATAACTGCATAGATCCATGCAGTCTTGCTGATCGCAAATGCCAGCAATGGGGGCAGCAATAACCGGACCCGGGTCTGAGGGCTCATGTGGATCAGGTTATCTACGAGAGGCCGCACAGTCCAGAGAAACCCCGCCTCGCCGTGTTAAACTTTTCGGTAGTCCTGTATGGCTCAAATTCAGCGCAGAAAAACTTACACAGCTTCGGTGGGCGGAGTGCGCGTCGGCAGCGATGCACCAATTGTGGTGCAATCAATGACCAACACCGACACCGCCGATATTGACGGCACCATTCGCCAGGTTGCAGCTCTGGCCCGCGCCGGTTCTGAGTTGGTGCGCGTCACCGTCAACAACGACGCCGCCGCGGCTGCCGTGCCCCACATTGTGGACGGCCTCGACCGCCTGGGCATCCCAGTGCCGATCATCGGCGACTTCCACTACAACGGCCACATCCTGCTGAAGAAATATCCCGCGTGCGCGCAGACGCTGGCCAAATATCGCATCAACCCGGGCAATGTCTCGATTGGCAAGAAAGATGACGACAACTTCCGCACCATGATCGAAGTCGCCATCGCAAACAATAAGCCGGTGCGCATCGGCGTCAACTGGGGTTCGCTCGACCAGTCGCTGCTGACCCGCTTGATGGACGAAAACTCCAAGCTGGACGAGCCCAAGGACGCGCGCGACGTGACCATGGAGGCGATGGTCCTGAGCGCGTTGCGCTCCGCCGACCTCGCGGTCAGCTACGGCTTGCGCAAAGACCAGATCATTCTCAGCGCCAAGGTCAGCGGGGTGCAGGACCTGATCGACGTCTATCGCGAGCTGGGCCGCCGTTGCGAGTACCCGCTGCACCTGGGACTCACCGAAGCCGGCATGGGAGCCAAAGGCATTGTCAGCAGCACGGCTGCGCTGGCCGTGCTGATGCAAGAAGGCCTCGGCGATACCATCCGCGTGTCGCTCACGCCCGCGCCCAATGGCGATCGCACCGAAGAGGTCACAGTCGCGCAACAGATTCTGCAGTCCATCGGCATCCGCAGCTTCAATCCGCAGGTCACCGCATGTCCCGGTTGCGGGCGCACCACCAGCACCTTCTTCCAGGAGATGGCTGAGCAGATCCAGAGTTACCTGCGCGAGCAAATGCCGGTGTGGAAGACGCGCTACTCCGGCGTCGAAGAGATGAAGCTGGCGGTGATGGGTTGCGTGGTCAACGGGCCGGGCGAGTCCAAGCACTCCAATATCGGCATCTCGCTGCCGGGCACATTCGAGGAGCCGAAGGCCCCGGTTTACGTGGACGGCCGCCTGATGCTCACGCTCAAGGGCGACCACATCGTCGAGGAGTTCATCAAGATTCTTGACGAGTACGTGGACTCACACTACGCGGCAAAAGAGCAGAAGCTGGTGGGGATTAGCAGCAACTAGCGGCTAGCAACTAGCTTCTTCCATGTGTCTTCAATGACCTGGATAATCGCTCAGGGACTGCAGCAATCGCCGCTCAGATAATCTCTCTCCCGTGTTCAGCCGGAGCAATTCGACGGTAGCGCGTCCCACTTCGGTAAGCGGCTCAATGTGCTCTCCGCTGATCCGAAAATGATCGGCCCACTGGTCTCGCCGTGGATGGAACAGCCGAATAACTTCCCCGGTACGGGCGTCGATTGAGGCGACATCACTGCCTTTGTAACGATTGCATACGATACATGCTAGGGCAAGGTTGTCGGCGGCGGAGGAACCACCGTGCTTCCTGCTGACGATGTGATCAACCTGGTGAGGAAAGCCGGTGTGCTCTTCGCGGACCAGGCAGTATTCGCAGCGGTGGTCGGCGCGGCGAGCCACCTCGGCCCGCACAGAGTTAGTGATATCAGTGGGCACGAGCGAGGATTTGGCGGGCCTTCGCCTTGGCCATTCTCAGAATGTGTTCCAGTTCTTCGAAGTGGTCGAGTTCGGCCTTTTCCTCCCGCGACAAGCCACTCTCTTTTTCGCGCTCAATCAGTTCGGCGACCCTTTGCTGCGCCTCGAGCGACGGTCGAAAACTGGCGACCCCTTCCGGAGTTGTACCAGCAGCGATGAAGTCGATTATTTCGAAATAGGCGGGACTGACTGCACTCATATGGCGCTCATCATAACACTGAAAGACGCCTTCCAGAAGGAAATGCGAGAGAGCGCCTCGCAGTCCTTCGCTCTTCTCAATATTTACATTTTCCACCTCATCCGTCATGTATTGGTGAAATCTACTCTAAAATTTCCCTATCGGTTCATTTGCTCATTCCGCCATGAAATCATCCGCGAAAAATACGATCCCTGACGCCGACGCCAAGCCCGTCTCCGCCGCCACGCTGAAGCTGCGCCTGTTGAAGAGCCTGAAGTGCACGCTGAAGTACGAAAAGCTGGCGTGGGACTCGGGCGCCAAACTCGTGGCCGGCGTGGACGAAGTCGGCCGGGGATCGCTGTTCGGACCGGTGGTCGCGGCCGCCGTGATCCTCGACCCAAGCTATCGCATTCGCGGCCTGCGCGATTCCAAGCTGCTGGACCGCGAGACCCGCGAGAAGCTGGCGCCCCGGATTCGCGAGCACGCGTTGGCTTGGGCGATCGCCGCGGTGGACGTCGCCACCATCGATCAAATCAACATCTATTGGGCCTCGAAACGCGCCATGGAAGTGGCCGTCGGAAAGCTCACGCTTATTCCCGACCATCTGCTGATCGACGCCATGCGCATCAACTTCGAATGCGCGCAGACTCCCATCATCCACGGAGACGCGCTCTCCGCCTCGATTGCCGCGGCTTCCATCATCGCCAAAGTCGAGCGCGACGCCATGATCACCGCCTGGGACCCGGTGTTCCCGGAGTACCGCCTTGCGTCCAACAAGGGTTACAGCACGCCTCATCACCTGAAAACGCTGCGCGAGAAAGGGCCAAGCCCGCTGCACAGATTGTCGTTCGCGCCCGTGTGGACGTCGTCGGCGCCGCAGGAGGTGCTGGAATTCATGCTTGAGGAAGCGGGCAGCTAGCCCTTGCAACAACTCGCCCGCTCGCGCATCTTATCGAACATGGCAAATACAGAGACGGCGATTCTCGGTGGCGGATGCTTCTGGTGCGTGGAAGCCGCTTTCCAGCAGTTGGAAGGCGTCCAAGCGGTAGTGTCGGGCTACATGGGCGGGCGCGTCCCCAACCCGACCTACGAGCAGGTTTGCGGCGGACAAACGGGTCACGTCGAGGTCGCGCAGATCACCTTCGACCCGGCCATCATCAGCTACGAAGATTTGTTGGAGGTGTTCTTCACGCTCCACGATCCCACGACGCTGAACCGGCAGGGCAACGACGTCGGCGAACAGTATCGCTCGGTCATCTTTTATCGCGATGAACAGCAGCGCAAAACCGCGCAGGCCGTGATCGATGACCTCACCAAGGAACACGCGTTTGCCAGTCCCATCGTGACGGCCATTGAACCAGCTTCAACCTTTTACGCTGCCGAGAACTATCACCAGGACTATTTCAAGAACCATCCCTACCAGCCGTACTGCATGTTCACGGTCTCGCCCAAAGTGAAGAAGATTCGGGAGAAGTTTGCGACGAGGCTGAAAGCGGGGGTGTAGAAGCCCGGTCTCACTTGCCATGCTTATGGCGCTCGGGCATGCCGAGACTGCGGACCGTGTCGTTCTCAAAGTCAAATTCGATCAGCACGGCCGGCTCGTCGCCCACCACCCAGCCATCGTGACCCGGCTCGATGACAACGACCTGAGGAGCGCTGAACTCCACGATGCAGCCGTCCTCGTACTCAATGTGGATCTGCCCCGAGGCCAGAAACCCCGCGTGGGCGTGCATGCACAGATCGGTACCGCTGACGGGTTTCATGTGCTCTGACCAGCGGAATCCCGGCGGATAGATGACACGCTTGATGCGGGCCGCGCCGGCGGCTGCGATGTCGAGCTGCACGCCGCCGACTACGCGGTGCTGAGTTCCCTTCATGGGTGCGAGAAGAGGATTGGCATCACTCATCAGAGTGTCCTCCGAAGTCTGTGCGCGAACGCTGGCATCACTTCAGGATTCTGCAAATCCGGGAAGCGCGCGTCCGGCGTGTTCCTGAGGATACCGCAGCCCGCCAGCCTCCGCCAGAAACCCAGGGAAGCATTTTATTTCACCACCGAGGACACGGGGCTTAATTCCTGCTTTTCGCCGTGATCACCGTGGTGACAACGTTCTTCCCCACTCACTCGCACCAGCCGACAGCAGACGCGCTAAAATATCGCGATGGCCGACTCGCTGTATTTGAGCATTTGGTTTCCCAGCTTCCGCGAAGGCGAGATGATGGCCCGCGCGGTCGGCGTCCTGCGGCAATTTCCGTTCTCGGCGGTGCGCGAGGGCATCACCTACTTGTCGGTGCATCCGGTGGCGTGGTCGGAACCAACGGTGCTGGAACGCCGCTTCACTCCGGGCATCTCGCCCGAAGAAGCGGCCGATCTGGCCGGCGAATTTGCGCACGACGATTTCGCCTTTGTCTTCGAGGCGTTTTGGGACCTTTGGGTGCCGAATGAAGACGAGCACGGCGATACCTGGGTGCAGCGGCCGGTTGCGGTGCGCTTTCTGGTGCACGGGGCCGAGTTTGACGAAGGCATTTACAGCGAAGACGGGCATGTCGAAGTGGACTTCGGACTGGACACGTCCTTCGTGTACGAAGGACTGAAGCTTTCGCCTTTCGTCGAAAAGCACCTGCGCGCCAACATTGCCAAGCTGGTCGCCTTTTCCGCCGCCGTCGAAAAGAATTGCGCGCTCAGCGGACGGGTGCTGTGGTCGGAGTCGGAAGAGAACCTGGCGCAGAAGCTGATTGCCAAATTGCAGCAGACGCAATAGGAGCGGCGCCTTTTGCGAGGGACCTGCTATAGCTGAATGCCGACGGCCGAAAGCTGAGTGCTGATTTTGGTCGGGACGGGCAGATTTGAACTGCCGACCCCTCGCACCCCAAGCGAGTGCTCTACCAGGCTGAGCCACGTCCCGACTGGGCGGTGAGTCCGGCCGCTGCGGACCGGAAGGGTTTCGAGGTCAACGATAGTGTACCACCGCGCGGGCCAACTTCTCTCTTGCGCTGGCGCTGTCGCATCGCTACTCTGTCCGGCATGAAGATTCATGCACCGCTCTTGATGCTGTGCCTGGCAGCCAGCCTCTCCCTGGCCCAGGACACGAAGCCCACCACCCAGTCAAAATTCGGCCCCACGGTTGAGATTCCCGCGGAGCCGTCGCACCATCTCAAGATCCAGAACGACTACATCCGCGCCTATTACGCCGAGGTCGCGCCGCAGCAGTCCACGCTGATGCATCACCACGGGACGGATTACATTGGCGTGTCGTTCGGCCCTAACGAAATCGACAGCACAAGCCCGGACGGTAAGGTCAAACATGTGGTCTTTGCGGATGGGCAGGTGACATATACGCCGGCTGGCGTCGTGCACGCCTTTACCGACCGCGCCTCCACGCCGTTTCGCAATGCTACGGTCGAACTGCTACAGAACCACGGTGGGCCGGTGTGCGTGAACAATTGCGCCAGCGATCCTCGGGCCAAGGAATGGCCCCCGCTCACGGAGGAATCGAAGCTGATTGGCTACGGTGACACCTTCCGCATCTCGGAAGCGATCATCAAGCCGCAGCAGACGGTCTCAACCGACGAGCCATTTCCTCACCTGGTTGTTCTGGTCACCGACATGCACGCGCACACCGGACCGCCGGGGAACGGTGGCATGGACTTCAGCCAGAAGGCGGGCGACATGATGTTTCACGGCGGCCACCCCGACCACGGGCTGACCAACGTTGGCGACCACGAGATGCGCCTGGTCGTGATCGAGTTCAAGCCCGCGCCTGCGAAACAATAGCTGTGGACGAGAAGCGATACTCGTGTGAGCACGCTGTTCCCATCGAGCAGGAGCCGCGGCATCATCTCGTGATCGAGAACGAATTCGTGCGCGCGTTCGCGGTCGAGATCGCGCCACATGATCGCACGCTCTGTCATCATCATCCGCACGACTACTTGCTGTACGTGGTGGGCGACGGGGACATCGTCAGCGCCGCGCGCCACGAGGAGCCGAAGAAGCTCAGTTACTGCGATGGAGAGTGCGAGCTATCGCCAGCGGGATTGGTACACGTGGTCGAGAACTTGCGAGACACGCCATTCCGGAATGTCGTGGTTGAGTTGCTGCCGGGGGTGGGGAGTCTGCGCCGTGGCGACGATCCAAAGCTGATCGCAGGAGAGGCGAACATAACTGAACACTTCGCGGACGCGCGGGCGGCGATATTCCTGCTTGAAATGAAGGGCGGATCCGAGGTGCTGATCTCCGGTCCGTCTGTGGTCGCGGGCACCCCCCACGGTACCGCCCTGGATCATCACGTACCGTCCTGTCTGACTAGCTTCAATGATTTCAGTCACTTAGCATGGTTTCCGTCAGGGTGCCAGGGGACTTTGCGAGGTTTCGAGAACCCTACTGAGAGCGCACTTGTCTTTCAGGTGGGCCGCACCGATAAGTAGCTATTGTCGGTGAGCGAGCAAGGGCAAGAGTGTCTGAAGAACCTCGGCTCCAGCCGGCGAGTCCCCAAGCCTCACACGGAGCCTACCCTGGAGCGGCTTCCCCCGCAGCCCGGATTCGGTAAGGGTTTCCCCACCTAGCCACACTTTGCCAACGTACAGCGGTGCGATGCCCACTCCGCATAGATGATGGGCGGCGATGGCAATCAGGTACCTGGTTTCGGATAAGAGCGGCGATCACCTGCCCTACACTGGCGATGACGGCAAGCCGGATCACCGCCTGATGGGGGCGGCCTGGGCAGCATTGCACGGCGGCTATCGCGGCAACGAGTACGAAGGCCCCAACAAAGCTGAGACCATTTCAAGGCTGACCGCGATCTACAAGTCCGAAGGCATGGACACGCCCGGCAGCAGCAGCGAGCACGCCGACTTTGGCGGCCAGTGGATGATCGTGTCGATTGTGTTAGACAACCGCCCACTGCGAGTGGGGATGCAGCAGACGCAGCAATCTGCCAACGCACACAAGAGTCGACGATTCGAAAAGTGGTGGGATACGAGGCAGGTTGTCGCTGGTGTCATTGTTTTGTTGCTCGCGTGGTTGAAGGACTGGCTCGTTCCGTTGTTTGGGCTGTGGTGGAAGCACTGGCATCATTGAATGCAGTTGGATGTGGGAATTGTGTGGAATTTGCCGCGGATCACAGATTTTGAGCGCCCAATCACCGCCGCCGCGAAATTTTTTTTGCGCGCCAATCGTCAGTGTTTATGCGGCTTTTGTCAATCCAGCGAAAAATCTGTCACCAAAGTTGCGCTTCAGGGGTTGTGTCATGCGTCCTCGTCTGCTATAACAATTAAGTCAGCAAGAGGCATTACTGTCGCCTGCGGATGCGGGATGGATTTTGAGTCCTGCAGAAGAAGCCGGCATCTAAGACGTAAAGCTTCGTAGTAGCTGCCCTGGCCACAGGGCTGGAAGTCGGAGACAGAGTTCTCCGACAGGTTAGCGGGAATCGCGGAACCTCCAGTACAAGATCTTTAATGAATTCGAACGCTCTGGTGCTTTGCGCGCTGAAAATGGTGACAAGGCCAACTGGAGCGGCATGTTGCGCGTTTGCTCCCCGCCGCGGCGGGTTGAGCGCCGGTGCTCCCTGGGTAAGTGCATGAAAACTCAGGTTGACAGCACGGAAAACCGCGTAGTGTGTTTGAAAGGTTTCGAGGACGACGGCCGTGGCTTTAGGGCTACGGGCCGTCATTATCCGAAGCAGCCGCCTAGTGCGGATTTGCCCGGATCTTTGACAAAAGGTTGAACGTGCCAGTCGTGAGATTTGCGCTCGAGTTAAGTTCGAGCGATCTCACATAGTTATTCCGCCGCCGGGCCTTAGCAGGCTTGGGCGGCTGTCCGCCGATCCCTGTCGGTGGGCATTTTCAGGTTTCAAACGAGAGTTTGATCCTGGCTCAGAATCAACGCTGGCGGCGTGCCTAACACATGCAAGTCGAACGAGAAAGTGGAGCAATCCATGAGTAAAGTGGCGCACGG
>PMAT01000113.1 GCA_003152695.1 Acidobacteriaceae bacterium | reverse complement strand
TTCCCCGGACAGCAGTGATTCCAGGCATAAGGTGGAGCCCCGCCGGTGGCGTTCAGGGTCGTACTGTATGGGACGTTGACTATGCCTGGAGGAAGGGGAGATGGCGTGGTGACGTAAAGTGGCGGGTCCTTCAGGGGCGCGCTGGAGGAACCGCATCCCGACAGCAGCACTGCCAGGCAGAAGGCAATAGTTAGGAAGACCAGCTTTCGCGTCATGTTCGACCTCCGCGGCCCCTGTGAGAACCACGCTACGCTGCGTAAAAACGGAAGTAAAGCGCTATTCGGTACCGTTCCGAATTGGGACTGTGCCGGCTACTTGACTTCGCGTCTGTTTCGGCGCTGGCAGTCATCCGACATCCGCGAATATAGAATCAAAGCCTTCATGCCTTCGCATTCCGAGAAGAAAGAACGAGACATTCTGAAGCTGTTGCCTTCGCCCAAACAGCCACCCAAGCTGACTGCGCGAAGGATCGGCATCCATACCTCGACGGCCGGCGGCGTGGAAAATGCTGCGGAGCGTGCCTATCGACTGGGCTGCAACACGTTCCAGATTTTCTCCTCCAGCCCGCGGCAATGGAAGCCGTACGACTTGGCGCGCTCGCAGTGCGACGAGATGAGTCGCCTGCGCGAGCGGTACGGACTGAAGCCGCTGGTCGTCCATGCCAACTATCTGGTGAATCTGGCGGGCGGCAATCCTGACTTTCATGCCAAGTCGATCGCGGCCTTTCGCGGCGAGGTGGAGCGCGCGCTGGCACTCTGCGCCGATTTCCTGGTGCTGCATCCCGGCTCATTTCGTGGAAGCAGTCGCGAAGAAGGATTGCAGCGGGTCGCGTTGGCCATCGAGCAGGCGGTGGACGGACTAGACCCGGCGGCGGGCAAGTTGCGCGTCCTCATCGAGAACACCGCCGGATCGGAGTTCTCCCTCGGCGGCAACTTCGAACAAGTTGCAGAGTTGCTGTACTTGTTAAGCGACTTCGTGCTGGCGGGAGCGTGCATCGATACGTGCCACACCCACGTGGCGGGATATGACATCGTGAGCAAAGCCGGGTTTGCGGAGACGCTCGACGAACTGGAGCGGACGGTGGGCCTGAAGAATGTTTATGTCTGGCACTGCAACGATGCCAAAGCAGCGCGCGGATCGAAGCTCGACCGGCACCAGCATATTGGCAAGGGATCGATTGGGCTGGCGACATTCCGGCGGCTGCTGAATGATGCGCGGCTGGCGCACGCGGCGTTCATCGCCGAGACGCCGATTGACGAACCGCTGGACGACCTGATGAACGTGAATGCGTTGAAAGCGCTGGTCGCCGGTGCGAAGGCATTGCCAAGCGGCAAACGTAAACCGCGCGTCCGCACATTGTAAAATCAAGATTTACCCAAGCGCATCAAAAGAACACCTATGGCCGACTCCAATATCAAAGAGCCGAACACGAAGCCGCAGTCGAGCGCCCAAACTGAAGTCGCCAATGGCGGCGTCGCCGCGCGTGCCGACCGCTATGACCCACGGGCAATCGAGCAAAAGTGGTCGGAGCGCTGGGCGCAGAATCCCGACCTCTATCGCGCCGAACCCCCGACCACCACGCGCAAGAAGTATTACGTTCTCGAAATGCTGCCGTATCCCTCGGGCGCGTTGCACATGGGACACGTGCGCAACTACGCCATCGGCGATGCCCTGGCGCGCTACATGTGGATGCAGGGCCACAACGTGCTTCATCCCATGGGGTGGGACGCGTTCGGACTGCCCGCCGAAAATGCGGCCATCCAGAACCAGACTCCGCCGCGGCAATGGACGCTGCACAACATCGCCAGCATGAAGGCGCAGATGAAGCGCCTGGGCTTTGCCTACGACTGGTCGAAGGAGCTCGCCACCTGCCTGCCCGAGTACTACCGCTGGAACCAGTGGTTCTTCCTCAAGTTCTTCGAGCAGGGACTGGCGTATCGCAAGAAGAGTAAAGTCAACTGGTGTCCCGAATGCGCCACGGTGCTGGCCAATGAGCAGGTGCTGCCCAACGGTTGCTGCTGGCGGCATGAGAACACGGCGGTCGAGCAGCGCGAGTTGGAACAATGGTTCCTCCGCACCACGAAATACGCCGACGAACTGTTGCAGGGTTTAGATACTTTGCAAGGATGGCCGGAGAAGGTGCGCACCATGCAGCGCAACTGGATCGGCCGCAGCGAAGGCACGCTGGTCGATTTCAAGCTTGATGGTATCGCCGGACCGGCGGGCGACACGATCTCCGTCTTCACCACGCGCGTGGATACGATCTACGGCGCGACCTCGTTGCAGCTTGCGCCCGAGCATCCCCTGGTGGCCGACTTGATCGCCAACGATGCCAGCCTGCTCGCCAAGGTGGAAGACCTGATGGCGGAGCAGCACAAGGCGAAGGAAATTGGCGACATTGGCGCCATCGAAAAGCATGGCGTTGCGACGGAGCGTTACGCGCTGAATCCGTTCAACGGCGAGCAGGTGCCCATCTGGGTGGCGAACTACGTTCTGCTCGATTACGGCACCGGCGCCATCATGTCGGTCCCGGCGCACGACGAGCGCGACTACGAATTCGCCAAGAAGTACGGACTCGACATTCGCGTGGTGATCTTGCCGCGCCGCGACGGAGACGAGCGTCGTGAGACCGATGAGCCGGTCTTGCCGTTTACGGAGATGGACAGCCTGGTGATGAACTCCGGCGAGTACAGCGGACTGCCTTGCCAGGAGGCGATTGTGAAGATGTCGAAGTTTGCGGAGGCTCAAGGGTTCGGCAAGGCAACGGTGACTTATCGCCTGAAGGACTGGGGTATCAGCCGGCAACGCTATTGGGGCACGCCCATCCCCATGATCTACTGCGCGGACTGCGGCATCGTGCCTGTCCTCGAGAAGGACTTGCCGGTGTTGCTGCCCGATAACGTGAACATCACGCTGGCGGGCGGATCGCCGCTGCGCAAGGTGCCGGAGTTCGTCAACGTGAGCTGTCCGAAGTGCGGCGGCCCAGCGCGCCGCGAGACCGACACCATGGACACCTTCGTCGATTCGTCCTGGTACTTTTATCGCTACACCGATCCCACGCTCGACAGCAAGCCGCTCGACTCTGACACTGTGGGATATTGGTTTCCCATCGATCAATACATCGGCGGAGTCGAACACGCCATCCTGCACCTGATTTATTCGCGCTTCTGGACCAAGGTGATGCGCGACATGGGCCTGGTGAAGAATTCCGAGCCGGCGGAGCGCCTGTTCACGCAGGGCATGGTGATCAAGGGCGGGGCCAAGATGTCGAAGAGCCTGGGCAACGTGGTGTCGCCCGACGACATGGTCGCGCGCTACGGCGCGGACTCGACGCGCATGTACACGCTGTTCGCCTCGCCGCCCGACCGCGATCTCGACTGGCAGGATGCAGGAGTGGAAGGCATCAGCCGATTTCTGTCGCGGGTGTATCGGTTCGTGGCGCGCAATGCGAGGCCAAACGGCACGGCGTCGGGCAGTCGCGACGGCGGACAGTTGTCGCCCGCGGCGCGCCAGATGCAGCGCAAGTTGCACCAGACCATCCGGCGGGTGACAGAAGACTTCGGCGGACGCTGGCACTTCAACACCTCGATCGCGGCGATCATGGAATTGCTGAACGAGATGTACTCCTACGAAGACAGCGTTCAGCGCGGGCAGGCGGAGGACCCCCCGGCGCTGGTCGCCGATGCGCAGCGCAAGCTGGTGCTGATGCTGGCGCCGTTCGCGCCGTATCTCGCGCATGAATTGTGGGAGATGCTGGGCGAAACTTCCGACCTGTTGCGCGCGCTGTGGCCGCAATACGATCCCGCGCTGGCGAAGGAAGAAGAAGTCGAAATCGCGATCCAGGTGAATGGCAAGATTCGCAGCCGCATCGTCGTCCCTGCCGACGCCGAGGAGGCGCAGGTGCGCGAACTCGCGCTCGCCGACGAGAAGGTCAAAGCCGCCATCGCCGGCAAAGAAGTCGTGAAGGTGCTGGTGGTGAAGGGCCGGCTGGTAAATATCGCGGTGAAATAAGAGAGTTTCATCCCACGAAAAGATCAGGTGCCGGACCTTTGCATTTTCCTTTCAGTTTGACACTGCAGCTACACTGAAAGGATGAGAGCGATCTACCTAGTTGTTCTTTCGTTGTGCATTGGATCATCTGCTTTTGCAGGTGAGTATTTCTACACGACTACCAAGCTGGCGAAGGTGTGCCGAGCAGAGATCCGCGCGGCGGACGAAATGGATAATCGGGGCAAATCGAATGCGAGCGACCTCATGGACGGACTGGCCTGCCTCAATTACGTCCAGGGTGTACTGGACGCTTTCGAGGCTGCCAGCAAATGGAACTGGGCGCCGAAAGGCGAAGCTGTTTGCATACCTCCAGACGTGAAAGGAGATCAAGCTGTTCGGATATTCATGAAATACGCCGACAATCACCCAGAGGAGCTGAACAAAGCGGCGCCATCGGTTTTGTGGTCGGCTATGCACAGTGTCTTTCCCTGTACCACTAACTGAGGCCAACCACTTGACTGGTACTCTGCGCAGCAGCAGAGGATACAACCCACTCCTCGAAGCGATTTTTCTCAGCAGCCGTCGCATATTTGTATCCTTGTTCTAGAAAGCGCCTTGCAATATCGCCCGACTTGCTCCCACTTACTACAGTGATTCGAGAACCTCTGCCGATCAAGTTCCCAAGCAGCAACTCCGTCGCTCTCTCGTCGGTATCAGGCATGCTGTATCCACAGATTACGAGCCTATTGCTTTGGCTTAATGCATTCTTGGCTTGGTTCCACAAATCGTCAAAGAACTGTCTGAGTTCCTGCCTGTCGCCGAGGTTGACAAAAAAATCCTTCGACGGTGTGGGAAGGATGAGAGTGGGACGTATCCCAGATTGTGCATTTCTAAAATCGATGTCACGTTGATTCGTATAACCGAGGAAACCCATCTCTCCGTCAGAAAGGACAGGTCGCGGCCCAAAACCATTGCCGAAAGATGTCCAAAGCGATGCAAGCCAGTTGGAACTCCCGTGTAGCTTGAGTATCTTTACTGGGGATTTGTCCGGCAGGTTCGGAATTGTGAAGCCATATCCGTCGCCGACGTTCCACTTGCCCGCTCTGCGCAGTTCACGATCAACCGAGACGTCATAGTTGAAAGTAAGAATGCAGTCACCGGGGCTTACCACATGAGCGCAGAACTGTTCGTAGGCATGTGCGGGGTTTTCGCGAATCTCAGCGAACCGCTCCTGCAAGGCACAGGTTAGAACGAAATAGTCCTGTTGGAACTGCGTGCGACTGGCGGTCCTCTCGCTAGTATCCGCGGCGTACGCAAGTACAGAATTAACCATCTCGGTTAGGAGATCCTCGAGATTGGCGACCGAACCAAATGTATCCTCCAACGACCTTGCCGTCGGAGCATAAAGATCAAATCTCGTCTGCTTCTTCATCCAGTTGAGAAGGTCCGACCCTAACGCCGTCGTAAGCGGATAACCGACGTGTGCAGACGCGCCAGCCCCCAAGACGTACGTAGTCATTCAACCCTCCGTCGTTTTGACCAAAATAGAGGTCCGCTTTTTCGTCTGCCTGCGGCACTCAGGTTTCATAATAACGGTTACCCAGCGCTGGAGCGCTGGGCTAAGCTCTTTCGTCCCGCGGCGCGGGACTGGGGCATTGGCGATTCCAGCGCTGTCTGCGACACATGATTTGCGCGCGCGTTCAGGAGTATCTCTACTACCACGATCGGATGAGAGATAACTTGCTCACGGTCGGCCGGTAAAGATGATCGAATGGAAAATAAAAATGACGGAACAGCTAGCCGCACAGATTATGGCTTAGGCGCGGCGGGCGAGCGGGGGATGATGACTTTGCGCAGTCCAAAGAGGCGGGCATCCAGCGAAAACGCCCCGGGACCCAGGAGAGCAGACGCGATGGCCACGATGATCGCAACCAGGCTCAGCGGGTTCCAGTTAAAGACATTCCAATTCGCCGTAGGAAGCCATGAGAACATAATGCCGGTTCCACCCAAGACGGCCACGCTACTCGCCACTGGAGTCAGAAACCCCAGGAGAAGTGCCGTACCACTTGCGAACGTCAGCAGGCAGACGGACCACATCTCAAACCTCGGTTCGCGAAGTTGAGACAAATAGGCCGAAGCCTGCAAGATTAGTGTCCCACCGATGGCCACTCGCAACAGCAGCAAACCGATGCCAGGCCATCCGCCGGGGAATGTGGAATACAGCTTACGCAAGCCCAACTCCCTGGGATCCATAGTGTCCCTGAACCCCGCGTAAGCCAGACTAGCGGCTGCCAGCGTGAAGCGAATCCCTACAGCTTGGCATTTTGTCCTACCACTATCGGGGGACCAGCCTGGTGCAACGGAATGCCAGCTCAGAGGTGGATGATCCCGCGGCGTACGGCTATGGCGACGGCTTGCGTACGGTCACTGGCTCCCAGCTTGTCCATAATGTGCTTGATGTGTACTTTGACCGTCTCTTCGGAGATGAAGAGCCGTTCGGCAATGTCCCGATTGCGATTGCCGCCAGCAATCTGCTGGAGGACTTCGATTTCGCGCGCGGTGAGGGCCTCGTCGCTGTAGTGCTCGGCGAGATGGGCGGCAATGGTTGGTGGAATACGCTTTTTTCCGGCATGAACCTGACGGATCGCCTCGACCAGGTCTTTGGGTGGCATGCTCTTCAGCATGTAACCTCTGGCGCCTCCCGCGAGCGCCCGCTGGATTTCGACATCGCCTTCGGACGTCGTCACCATGATGACGCGTGCCTCCGAGAATTCCTTGCGAATGGCAATCATCGCGTCGATGCCGCTCATATCGGGGAGCCTGACATCCATAAGGGTGATGTCGGGATGGAGTTCGCGAAAGCGTTCAAGGGCCTCGCGCCCGCTGGAGGCCTCGCCCACTACGCAGATGTCTGGTTGGTTGTTGAGGAGGGTGGCAATTCCCTCGCGCAAGAGTGGGTGGTCATCGACGCTCAAGACGCGTATAGGTGTTTGGTCGTTCATAGTGCTCGCTCACTCTCTGCTGGGAGGAACATCGGCCCCGGTCTGCCCTGCAAACCATCTGGTTAGCCGCTTCCACCAGCCCTCCGAAGACGCAGCTTCGAAGGCCACTTTGCCGGGCACCGACAGCTCCACCTCGGTCCCCACACCGGCACGGGACAGGACTGAGAACTTGGCGCCGATCTTCTCCGCTCGCTCCCGCATGTTCGATAGACCCCAGTGTCCTTCGCGTCCGGTCTGGAGCACCTCTGGATCGACACCACGGCCATTGTCGCGCACCGTGATGCGTAGGCTTCGCGCAGCACACTTGATTTCAACTTCAATCCGGCCCGCTTCGGAATGGCGAAATGCGTTGATCACGGCTTCACGGGCAATGCGGTAAACCTCCTCGCGAATGAGCGGATGTAGCGCAATGGGCTTTCCTTCCACGACAACTCGGAAATCAACCTGTTCCTGGAGGGAAAACTCTTCGCGAATTCCGGAAAGCTTTTCTTCCAGACTATCGGACGCAGGATGGGGCGAGCGCAGGCTGCGGATCGCGTTCCGGCCCTCCTCACTCACCCGCTTCATCAGATCGAGAACATGCTGCACCAGAGGTTTCGCCGGCGAGTCGGCAGGCAAACGGTCATTGGCGACATCGAGCTGCATATAGGCACTGAGAAATCCCTGCAGCAGGGTGTCGTGCAGGTCGCGGGCGATCCGCTCCCGCTCCTCGAGACGCTCTTCCAGCCTGGCTTGCATGTAACCGGCCACTTGCCGGAGGCGGAGCTCGTGCAGTTGTAACCCCCGTTCCCGTTGCGCGGCTTCGGCGCGCACGAGGTCCTCAAAAGCCCGGGCGTTTGCAATGGCAACCGCCGCCTGGTCGGCGAACATTTTTAGCCACGCGAAGTCCTGCTCGTAGAGAGGTTCGCGAGTAAAGACACCTAAAACGCCAAGGATCTTGCCTCTGTGAACCAGGGCATGGCCTGCGAATCCACGAATCTGTTCTCGTGCGGCCCAATCCTGACGTATGAACCATTCGCTTTCTGGAGCCAAATCGCCGACAAGAACCGACTGTCCCGTGTTGCCGATCCGCCCAACCTTGCCGTGCCGCAGTGGTATTCGGCGAAAATGGCCCTGAAGAAATGACCAGTCCTCGCCAGCGGAATGGAGCGGAGATCCAGCACTAGCTGCCAAGTGAAGACATTGTGCCTGATCAGGGCATTGGGCACGGAGGAAACAGGAATCACACAGATCGCCAGGAGAAAGAAGCCAAATCCGCGCTAGTGCAACTCCAGGCTGACGGGCGAGACCCCGGACGACAGCGGCCAGAACGTTGTCCGTACGGTGCTCGCCGGCTACCGTTGCGGCAAGTGACAGTAATGGTTCGGCCCGCACAAAAATGTCCCAGGATACGAGCTGATTCTACATCAAGCGCAATTGTGTCCGCTGCCACGCCGTTCGCGGCCAGCGCCACAATTCCTGCGATCGATCCAGCATTTCTCGCCTTCCGTTCCTTTCTGGTCGATCCAGGGTTGTTTCTGCCTTACCCGATAGTGGTATGTCCCGGCATCCCCGGCAGCGTTAGTGAAAAAACCTCTTATCTCGTGATGTGCGGTCGGGTGTGAAGGCCGCATAGTACCGACATGGAAGCGATAAGCACGCAG
Source organism: Acidobacteriaceae bacterium (assembly GCA_003152695.1). Taxonomy (GTDB): domain Bacteria; phylum Acidobacteriota; class Terriglobia; order Terriglobales; family Acidobacteriaceae; genus Bog-257. Next base: position 21,153 of record PMAT01000113.1, on the reverse strand, counting down.
CCGGTAAGAGCAGAGCAGTTAATTGCCGAGCCGGGACGGTCCGAAATGCACAGCGTGCCCGCAAAACCAACTAGGAGGGATGTCATGAAAAGAATGAAAGCGACGCTGAGCTTGGCTGGTTTGGCTCTGCTGTGGCTAATGCTTTGCACACCCGTGAAGGCCCAGCAACCGCCGGACAATGTGGAAGGCAACTGGACGATTTACTCCACCAGCCTCAAGAACGGCGAGACGGTCGTGAAACACGTCCAAATCGCACAATATGGCAACCGGCTCACTGGATACTTTGAAGGTCCCGACCAGTCGGGCCCGATCCAGGGCGAGATCAACGGGCATCACATCCGCTTCAGTACGGTTACGAAGAACGTTTTTAATTTCGGTGGTCAGGTCTATGGCGATAGGATTTCAGGCTCATACGGGCTGCATGGCAAGCACGCGGCTTGGCAGGCAGTGCGCACGACGCCGGTGGCCGAAACCGCATCACCTGTGACAGGAACCGTATATGCGTACCAGCCGGTTTTAGCACCTCCGGCGCCCCCGCCTGCACCTGCACCCGTTGCTGTAAATCAATATGTTGCACCACCGCCAGCGACGGCCACCGCCGCGCAAGGCACCTCGGGGCCGACGCCCCAGCCTCTGTCCGCGGACCAGCTCGACTCACTGGTTGCTCCCATCGCGCTGTACCCCGATGCGTTGGTGGCACAGGTGCTGGCAGCTTCTGCGAATCCGGACCAGGTCGCGTACGCGGACGACTGGCTCGCGCAAAACAAAAGCCTGACGGGTACTGCGCTGGCGCAGGCGGTCGACCAGCAATCCTGGGATCCCAGCGTCAAGGCTTTGACGCAGTTTCCTTCCGTGCTGGATAACCTGGCGCACAACCTTTCTTGGACATCAAGCCTCGGCCAGGCATTCGCTAATCAACAGGCAGATGTGATGCAGGCAGTGCAAACCATGCGCGCCAAGGCGCAAGCGGCGGGGACGCTGCAGTCCACGAGTCAGATCGTAGTCACTCAATCGTCCCCCAGTACGATCGTGATTCAGCCGGCGAATCCTCAGGTCGTTTACGTTCCGCAGTACAACCCGGCTGTGATTTACGGCGCGCCCGTGGTGGTGCCGCTCTACGTTCCTCCGCCGGTGCCTGTGGCTGCAGTCGGTCTCTACTTTGGAACTGGTATCACGATTGGCGCCACTTTCGGAGGCGGTGGATGGGGTGGAGGCTTCGGCTGGGGCTGGCACGCCTGGAACGTGAACTGGGGTGGTGGCGGCGGCTCAACCATCATTTACAACAACAACACCTATATCAATAACCACGTATGGAATAACAACAACTACAACGGCTATCGCCCGTGGGCCAATGGAGCCGCCGGCTCGCAGAACCACGCCTATTATGCCAACAACGGCACGTTCCATCCTGACGCTAACTACCATCCCGGCACTGAAACGCACTACGGCCCGAACGGCCAATATCGCGCGAACGGCTCCTACGGTCCTGACGGCGGCTGGCACCCAGATGTGAATCATGCAGGCGGTGCGACAGGTACGGAGAATGCCGGGTATTACGACAAGAACGGCACGTATCATCCCGACCCCGGTTATCGTCCCGGCACCGACACGCACTATGGCCCGAACGGTGCGTATCACCCGGATTCATATTACGGCCCCAACGGTGCTCTCCACCCCGACGTTCCTGGCACCAATCCTAAAGATCAGCCAAATGGCGGACAAAACGGCAATCACGGCCTGATCGGCGGCAACGGCGGCACACAGCATACGGCCCAGGCGGATCTCGCTCACAACGGCAACAACGGTGGCCAACTCATGGGCGCAAACCGCAACGACGGCAATCACGGGGCCGTCGGGCAGAACCGCTCCGCCATGAGCGGAAACGGTCACTCGGCCCGCGCAGAGTCTAATCGCGGCCACGCCAGCATGCAGCGGAGTAGCACGCACAGGGCAGCCATGCGGCAGCCAGCGATGCACTCGCACCCCGCTCACAACGGTGGTGGCGAACGCCGCCGCTAAGCGCTCACTCAAACGCTGGGCTTACACGATCTCAAAATAACTTCTAGCGAAAGAAAGAGAACGAGGAGTAGAAACATGAAACCACACGCAAAATATTCGATGAACTTGGAAACCCCCCTGGTGGCTCCGGTACTTCTGTTGGCGATCCTGTTTGTCATCCTGGGATACGCTGGAAACTCGGCCGGCGCGACAGCAGGAGTCGATTCACAAGCGACCTTTACAACCCCAGCTGAGGCCGGACAGGCATTGCGGGCAGCAGCGCAGACCGACGACGAGGGCACGCTTGCCCACGTCCTGGGGCCGGATTCGAAGGTAATTCTATCTTCCGGAGACGCGGCGGAAGACAAGGAGGCGATTGCTTCCTTCGTAGCCAAGTATGACCAGATGCACCGCTGGGTCACGATGACCGACGGCAGTCAAGTGCTCTACATCGGAGCTGACAACTATCCCTATCCCATTCCTCTGGCGCAGGATTCGTCGTCCAGATGGTATTTCGATACGCCGGCCGGGGAAGAAGAGGTTCTGGCACGCCGCATCGGGAAGAACGAACTGCTGGCAATTGATGCCACCTCAGCGATGGGAAAGGCGCAAGACCTATACTTCCAGGGCGCACACGACGGCAACCCTGCCGGCCAATATGCGCAGAAAATCCTGAGCAGCGCGGGAAAACAGGATGGACTGTATTGGGAGACTCCCGCAGACCAGCCATCAAGTCCTCTCGGACGGCTGAATGATTTCGCAAAAGACGTTATTGTCTCAACTTCACCCGGCACGCCGCCTATCTTCGATGGCTATTCTATTCGCATTCTGATCGCCCAGGGTGACGCGGCACCGAGCGGGACCAAGAGCTACATGGTTGGCGGAAAGATGACGGGCGGCTTCGCCATCCTCGCTACTCCGGTCAAATATGGAGAATCGGGAGTGATGACGTTTCTGTTAAGCCGGGACGGTGTCGTTTATCAGAAGGACCTGGGCGAGAAGACGACCGAGATCGCCGCATCCATCAAGGATTACAACCTAACCCAAGGATGGACACCCGCGGAATGAAGTCGCGGCGTCGTCAATCGCTTCGTTGACGCCGATTGGTATCGACGACCCCAAAAACTCATTCAGGCCTAACTAGGATTCTTGAGGATACGAATATGAGGAAGCTGTTCTTAACACGGGAAAGCTCATTTTTCTGCAAGCGATGCCTGGTGCCTTAGATTGAGAAATGACTTCAAGTTGCTGAAAATGTGGTGGCCAGGGACGGAGTTGAACCGCCGACGCCAGCCTTTTCAGGGCTGCGCTCTACCAGCTGAGCTACCTGGCCACGCGGCGCGAGTGCGCAAGGAAACCTACTGCGGCACCTGAATTATAACAACGCAACAACGGCTGCGCCAAACTCATCAGTCGTGCACACAAGAGACCCCGCCTCTGCAAAACTTCTGTCCGCTCCTTTTCATTTAACCGCAGTGCCTCCACCGCGACATCCGGACGTGCCCCAGGCAATGCGGACCGGTTTCCCCCGGGGCTAGAGAACAAACATCACAGGAAGATGAATGTCATTGCCGGACAGGAGTTGTCAGACTGGCCTGCAAAAAACGCAAACTGGACAGGCTGATGAAAAAGTCGGAAAAGCAGATCCCTCGCGGGCTGAACTTTACCCCAACAAGCGCAAAGTCACCCCAGCAGGCGCAAAGACGGCGTCTGCTGGGGACCCCGATAAAACCGGCGCTCGTTGGGGACCCCGGTTCGCCCACTCGTGATGACAAAAAATAAAGAACTTACCGGCGCACCCTTCGACAAGCTCAGGGCAGGCCCTAAAGGTGCGCCCCTTCAAAACGCCCGCTAAAACCGACTTTATCAGCAGCCGCTGGAGTTGGGCTGCCTTCCTCGTTCTCCACAAGTTAAATGTCCGCGAGTTATTCGTGGAACATTCATCAGGTTTTCACAAATTTGTAACTTCTCCAACTTACGATTCGGAGGAACCTAAATCAACAAAATTGCAGTTCGCATCGACGATCCAGGGTTCGCACATTTGGTTGTAATTCATCTGCCCCACTGAGTTCTCAGGAGAGAAGGAGAAAATGAAACGACCACTAGCCTTAGCGCTCGCGGTTCTGATCACGACGAGCGTTGTCGCACAAACACCGTCCGAGAGTCCGAAACCGAAGACTGCCCGCTACAGCAGTACCGCTCCGGTTTCGAAAACGCTCCAGGACATGAAAGACGCCATTTCCGCGCAACAACAGCAGATACAGCAGTTGCAGCAGCAAATCCAGAGCCGGGACACGGCGATTCAGCAGTTGCAGCAGCAGGTGGGCCAGGCGCAATCGGCCGCCCAGCAGGCCCAAGAGACGGCCAACGCTGCGGTCCCCAAGGCCGAAGACTTGGATAAGCAGTACATGGGCACGTTGCAGCATGACGTTGCCGACCTGACGACGGTTTCTGGCAACACCGTGAATGAGTTACAGGAGGCGCAGAAGCGCATTTCCGGACTGGAGAGCCCGCTGGCGATTCACTACAAGGGAATCACCATTACCCCGGGCGGCTTCCTGGCGGCAGAAACGGTATGGCGGCAGCGCGCCGAGGGAGCCGACATCAACACTAGCCTGAACGGGATTCCGTACCCCGGTTCGTCGCAAGCGCGCATGTCGGAGTTCTATGGATCGGGCCGTCAGTCTCGTATTTCGATGCTGGCCCAGGGCAAGCTCGAAAACATGACCATGACGGGCTACGTGGAAGCCGACTTCCTGGGCTCCGGCACCACCTCCAACAACAACCAAAGCAACTCCTACGTGCTCCGCCAGCGGCAGGCATGGGGCCAAGCCGCGCTGAAAAACGGCTGGATCTTCACCGGCGGTCAGATGTGGAGCTTGGTGACCGAGACCAGGCAAGGTTTGGACAATCGTGCCGAAGCGCTGCCCATGACCATCGACCCGCAATATACCGTGGGCTTTAGCTGGTCGCGTCAGTATGGTTTCCGCATCGTCAAGAATCTCGGCCACAAGGCTTGGTTCGGCTTCTCGGTGGAGAATTCGGAAGCCACGCTTACCACCCACGGCAACACTGCCGGCTCCTACCTTTTGGGCGGGCCGGGCCTCTCGGGCGGACTGTATAACGGAGCCATCAGCGGCTGCACCAGCACCGGCACCAGCAGCGCGCCGGTCACGACCTGCTCCGCTCTGGCCAACTACTCATTCAACCCGGCGCCTGATTTCGTCGGGAAACTGGCCTTCCAGCCGGGTTTCGGACATTATGAGATATTTGGTGTGGCCACCGAGTTCCGTGATCGCGTGTTCCCCAACGCCGGTGCATCTACGCCCAGCTCGGCTGGCGCCTACAACAGCGCGACGTGGACTGGCGGCATAGGCGGCAATGCCCGCTGGTCGATGTTCCAGAAGCATATTGACCTCGGCTTGCATGCCTTGGAGGGCAAGGGTCTCGGACGCTACGGAACCTCCACGCTCTCGGATGTAACCATTCGTCCCAACGGCACAGTGGCCCCCATTCAAACCGCCCAGGGCCTTTTGACACTGGAGTTTCACAATCCCAAGTGGGATTGGTACGGCAATGGCGGTGTTGAGTATGCCGGCCGCACTGCCTTCCTGAACGCCAAGGGCGCGCCGGTGGGGTACGGCTCGCCGCTGTTCAACAACACCGGTTGCGGCAACGAGACTCTGCCGAGCACGGCCTTTGGTGGAGGTTTTGATCCGGGCGGCTTGTCCAACTGCAACGCCGATACCAAGGACATCTGGGAAGGCAGCCTGGGCTTCTGGTACAAGCCCTACAACGGCCCCAAGGGCAGGCTGCAGTTCGGTCTGCAGTACTCGTACCTGACCAGGATGGCCTGGAGCGGATACGGTACCCACATCCCCGCGCCGCTGGGAGCTAATCCGACGGCCATCGATAATATGTTCTTCACTTCCTTCCGCTATTACCTGCCGTAAGCAACCAGTCGGATGGCCGGTCCTCCGCCGACCATCCGACATTTTTTCCCCAGCGTCTTATCGCGATTCAGCGTGACTCTCTTGCGGCGCTCCCGGTGTGCGGCCTGGCGGAGCGCTACACCCTGACGATCATGACTTCGGTGGACTTCACCAGGGCGGCGGCCTTGTCGCCGCGCTGGAGGCGCATTTCGCGGGCGGCGTCGGCGGTGATGATGGAAGTGATGTGCTGGCCGCCGATCGAGAGCTTCACCTGGGCCAGCAGTCCTTCGATGCGGACCTCGACGATGCGCCCGACCAGTTGATTGCGCCCGCTGATGCTGCGGAAGCTGGCGCGCCTCTCGGCAGGTTGCTTGCCCAGTGACTTGAATAGGTAGCGGTCAATCTCACTTTGCGGTATGCGATGATGTCCGCCCGCGGTTTTCACCGTGCGCAGCTTGCCCTTGTAGATCCACTGCTTGAGGCTGGCGTAGCTGACGCCCAGAACGGCGGCAGCATCGCGCGGCCGCAATAGCTCTTCAAACTTGGGGCTCATGGATGCATTCTAGTGCAGTTCCAGAATGGCAGTAGCTTGGGAGTGAGTTTCCAGCGGATCCAGGCACCGGCCACGGGGGACACAGGGGCGGTGAGTCCGTCACGCTAGGTGGTGATGTCAGCCCTTGCCCTCCTTGGAAAGAACCCTAGAATGGTTGCCGTCTGACTACCACGTGCATGCACCTGGAGGTGGCGATGTACGCCCGACGACTGAGCATCTATTCTGTGAAATTCGCCTGTGTGGCCTTGCTCCTTGTAGCTCAAGCATGGCCGCAGGAGAAGATATCCAAATCGGACCGTGACCTCGCTCAGGATATGTTGCAGGTCGTACAAAAGGACGTGCGGCAACACTATTACGATCCCAAGCTGCACGGGCTCGATTGGGACGCAAGGGTTGCCGAGGAAAAGCAGAAGATCGACAAGGCAGACTCGATGAGTATGGCGCTATCGAAGATCGCCGGGCTGCTGGACAGTCTCAACGACTCGCATACGTTTTTTCTTCCTCCCCAACGTACGAACCGCTACGACTATGGATGGCAGTATCAGATGATCGGGGAGCGGTGCTTCGTAACTCGAGTGCGCCCGAAGAGCGACGCCGAGGCCAAGGGTGTGAAACCTGGGGACGAAATCCTGGCCTTGGACGGATACGTTCCGAACCGCGATAACCTGTGGAAGATGCAATATGTGTATGCGGTGCTGCGGAAACAGCCCATGGTCCAACTGGAGCTGCAGGATCCCGCGGGCCAGCAACGCCAAGTCGATGTGGCGGCCCGAATTCGCCAACATAAGACGGTCGTGAATCTAAATGAGGGCGACGATCGCGATGTGTTCTGGCAACGGCATGAACAATTGTTGCGCGCACGCTACGCGGACTTCGGCGATCAGTTGATCGTCGTCAAACTCCCGGAGTTCGGTTCCTCGGTGGCTGAAGTACAAACCGTGGTCAAGAAAGTTAGAAAGTATCCGGCCATGATCGTGGACCTGCGCGGCAACCCCGGAGGTAGTGTCGAATCCCTCAAGTCTTTAGTGGGTGGCGTGTTCGACAAGGAGGTGAAAATTGCTGACCGCGTTGGACGAAAAGAAAGTAAGCCCGAAATCGCCAAACCCAGTCACAATCCATTTTCCGGCAAACTGGTAGTACTCGTCGATGCAAGGTCAGCTTCCGCCGCGGAGATATTCGCGCGCATCGTACAGCTCGAAAAGCGAGGAATGGTTATCGGCGACCACACCTCCGGGAGCGTCATGGAATCGGAAGACTACTACGAGACGATGGGGACCACCGCGGGCATCCTCACCCGTGGCTCTATGAGCGTCCTCGGTGCCCCTATCTTCTACGGTGCCTCGATCACCGAGTGGAACCTCGTTATGGCGGATGGAAAGAGTTTGGAGCACACCGGCGTGATCCCGGATGAAATCGCTCTTCCGAGCGCCAAGGATCTGGCCAGCGGCAACGACCCGGTAATGGCACGTGCCGCGGAATTGCTTGGCGTGAAACTCAGCGCCGACCAGGCTGGTAAGCTGTTCCCCTACGAATGGGCTCCAGAGTAGCGACAGCCGAATCGAAGTCGCGTTGCCGAGGGCAGGTTAAACGCATCACACTCGCTGTTCAGGCCCGGGACCCAGAATGCTAGCTCATTCAAAGCGTCCCCAGCCATCTACGTTTTTTGCACCGCATCCAACACCAGCTTCGCGGCAGCCAGATCTTCCACCGCCAGCCCCAACGATTTGAACACCGTGATTCCTGTTTCCGGCTTGGGTTTGGTGGCTGCCAGCAATTCGCCCAACTCCGCATAGATAGTTGCTCCCGTCAGCAACATATCGCCCGATTCCTTCAGCGCGGCCTCCCGCGAATCAACCACGAATGCGCCACGCATGGCGTCGTCGTCGAGTTCGCGCCGCTTGGGCCCGACCGCGCCCACCGCATTGATCAACACGCCCGGCTTCAACCATTTTCCGCGCAGGACCGGCTCGGCGGAGCTGGTCACGGTGACCACCACATCAGCGTCGCGCACCGCCTCCTCCGCCGATGTCGCGATGCCGCCAATCTCGTCCGCCAACAACTTTGCATGTTGCGGACTGCGACTCCAAATGCGAATCTCCTCGAAGTTTCGCACCAGTCTGAGCGCCCGAACGTGGGCGCGCGCCTGCACGCCACTGCCAAGAATCGCCAGCCGCCGAGCGTCAGGCGGAGATAGCAGCCGGGTAGCCACCGCCGACACCGCGGCGGTGCGCAATTCGGTAATCAGGCGGCCATCCATGATGGCCAATGGCTCTCCCGTGTCGGAACGAAACAGCGCGATGATGGCGAGATGGGTGGGCAGTCCGCGCGCCCCGTTGTTGGGATAAAAATTGACCAGCTTGGCGCCCATGATGTCGCCATAGACCGCCGGCATAAGACCCATAAACCCACTGTGCTGCTGAACGGAAATTATGCTGCGAACCGGCTGCAGCACTCGGCCGGCGGAAAAATCGATGAGGGCGCGCTCCATGGCGGGGAGCAGCGCTTCCAGGCGCAGCACTCGTTGCACGGCGGCTTCGTCGAGGAAGGGAACTGCGGTCGGCGGATGGGGAAGGTGATTCATAGTATCGGGCCGGTCTCCAGCAGGCGCTCGTCTGATCACTCTAAGCAGATCGACCGCGTGCGTCGAGAAAATTCTGACTCGGCTGGCCCTCCTCGCATGGGGTAAACACTTCTGGCACAATGGGTGCTCATGCTCAAAGTGAAGAAGCTTTCGCCGGATGCTGTTCTGCCGACCGTGGCCCACCCCGGAGAAGACATCGGCTACGATCTCTACTCTTGCGAGGATGTCACCCTTGCGGCGCACGGCGCGGGCGGAGTGCATACCGGCATCGCCATCGAGTTTGTGCCGGCGGCGGGAGCAATCGTGAAGACCAGGTCGGGCCTCGCCCGGAAGCGGCTGCTGTGCAATGCCGGAGTCATTGACGCCGGCTATCGCGGCGAGATCATTGTGCTCATGGAAAACCTGGGCGACCAGCCATACTCCATCCGCAAAGGCGACAAGATCGCCCAACTGCTGGAGCATCCCTTTCTTGCCCATGAGGTTGTGGAAGGCGAACTGAACGATGCCGCCCGCGGCGCGAAAGGATTCGGCTCGTCGGGTTCGTAGTTATCCCAAACCCTGCTGCGTCAGATACGCAGTCATGGCCTTTCGTCCGCCATCGATCAGAAGATTCATCCTGTCCTGAGACATGCGAAACTCGGTAGTGCCGTATCCCTTGACCGGCAAATGGCAAATGAGATTGGGATACGTCCGCGTTATCTCGGCATCGGAGCTTCCCGTCATGGTGTCGATGAGACGAGTGACGCGGTCCGCAGTGCGTAGCCGCGGACGAGGTGTCTGAGAATTTCCAGCGCCCGGCACGGCTATGGTCTCGTCCAGCATCATTCCCAAGGTTCCCGCGCCGTTGGGATCGGTGTTGCCCATGATTTCGATGATCTCGGGATTGCTTTCCACGACCAGTTCCAGGGGAAAGTTCGACAAGACGCCGCCGTCAACGAAGATGTGGCCGGTTTTATCGCGGCCGCGGTAGGTGCCCCACGCCGCGTCCCAAATCATCTCGTGCCACACGAACGGAATACTCATCGACATGCGTACCGACAGGGCAACCGGGATTTGTGGCGCGGTCCGCTCGTTCAACACCAGCATCTCCTGCTCGGTCACGTCGGATGTGACCACGGAAACGTCTGATCCTGTCTGGGCGGCAAACTGGGTCCAGGTAAGGTTAGGATCAAGTCCCTTGGCTTGTAGCTTGTTTCGAAACCAGGCCAGAAAAGCGTTACCAGTGTAGAATCCGCCACACTCGTTAAAGGAGAAGATCTCGCGAAACAGATCGAGCCGCAACGCCAGATCGAGCATCCCCTTGGCCATTGATGATGGGACATGGGCTTTCTCCATCAAATCCACGGTCTGGCTATTGGCGATCTGTGCCGCGTCGAAGTCACCCTCCTTGGGCGCGTCCATGAAGGTGGTAAAGACCGGATCGGTGGTCCCCGGCAAAGTTTCCGAGGTGGCTTGCAATAGCTCCGCCGCAGAATAGCCGGCTCCGAGCAAAGTAGCGGTGATAGCGCCCGCGGAAGTTCCAATCAATCGCCTGTGGGTGTGTCCCGCTGCCGCCAGTACTTCCAGGGCCCCTACGAATGCGGCGCCCTTGGCGCCGCCGCCTTCAAACACGAGATCAAAAGATGCCATGGTGCCCTCTCCCACGAAACAAACACTTGAACAATACATGCCATCGCAGCAGGGAGTCGCCCTGACTGCCACAGCTTTCCCGGATAAATCCAGGCAGTAAACCGTCGCGGCCCCGCACCCTGCGGAGCCGCTCTGGAAACCCTCAATTTACCGGCCGGCGAAACTAGGGTGCCTGTACCGCCTGCAGCAGGTTCAGAAGCCCATAGCCGAAGGTATTGTCCTGAAAGGGGCTCGGACCGGGACAGTATCCCAAGGCCTGCAAATCCCTCAAGCGTACGGCGGTGTGCTCCATGAGGGATTCCGTACCGTCAATATTCCCGTCGAGGCTGGGCTTGGCTTGCCACAACAGGGCCAGGCCGCCCGCCACATGTGGAGCAGCCATGGACGTTCCCGACCAGCCGGAACTATAGCCGTTCCCCGGCACGGCGCCGCGAATGCTCACCCCAGGGGCCGACAAGTCAGGTTTGGTGCGGCGACTGCCGTCGGCGATAACCGGACCGCGGCTGCTGAAGCTGGCAATGTTGTTGGAGGAGTCGAGGGCGCCAACATCGATCGAGCTGGCGTAGATAGCAGGCGGCTCTTGAATGGTAGAGCAGCTAGGACCGTAGTTGCTGGCGGCCATGACCGGGTAAATTCCGGCCGCGCGTACCGCGTCCACGATGCTCTTGAGAGTAAGAGTCGAGCAGCCTTCGCTGGGCGGGCAAGTCCAGGAATTGTTGACGGAATCCGGCGCCTTGGAAGGATCTCCCTGGCCGCCGTTGATGGGATAAGGCGCAATCAGGAATTGGAAGCACTCGGTGTAGCGCGCGGGAGTACCGTTGCCGCCCGCATCCATATTGCGGCAGGCAATCCATTTGGCTCCGGGAGCTACGCCGATCTGATTGCCTTGTCCATCATCGCCAACCATCTCGCTGACCGTGAAGGTGCCATGGCTGTTGGGGTCGATGGGTACCGGCGAATGATCGGGGCTGGCGTCGTGCCAATTGTAGTCATGGTTCACCTGCACGCCGTCCCAGCCGCGATACTGATTCTTGAGCGCAGGATGGTCCCACTGCACTCCGGTATCGGCGCCGGAAACCACAAGACCTTCGCCATGGAAGCCCAGGGCCCAGACCTCAGGCGCCTTCACTCGCTCAACGTTCCACTCGATGCCGGTGAGTTGGCCGGGCGTCTCCATCCGCTGGCCGGTTGGCAGGGAATTGTGAACAGTGGGATTGGCGTCGATCCGTGCCACGTCGGCGCGGGCTGCGAGTTCTTCCATCAGATTGCGATCGCCCGTCACCTTGATCATGTTGACAATGAAGAAAGACTGATAAGGAATGCCGCGTTGCTGCAGCAGACTCAGGATCGGGCCTTGCGTACGGCTGGCAACGGTGCGCAGCGAATTAACTACGAAGTAGCCCTTTTCCAATTTCGTCTTCAAGGTCGCAGCCGCGCTAAGGTCGGCCTGCTGCGTCAGCACAACCAGAGCTTCGGTCGAGCCGCCGTTTGCGGTCTCAGCAAGAACGCGGGAGGCGATCTTGCCATTCATTTCGTCAGTCTGAATTGACCAGGCTGACGGAACCATTCCAGCTATAAGTGCTGCCAGAATTGCTCCAAGCAGAAATTTACGCGATTTCATGAGTATTAATCTCCAGAAAGAAACTTCGTTAGGACCGAGGTGCATGGTGGAACGCCAAAAATGGGGGTTGAGAGGAGCACAGAGCTTGCGTCTGGACTGTAGTCCGTGGAGGGCCTTGTGTCAACTTTCGTGGGAGTGCGGTAGTGGCTCAGTTTGAAATTCGGTCGGGTAAAAATCTCTTGCTCAACTTGCGATAAAACCGAATCGACAGCAACAGGGCACCGACCAATGTCGCTGCCATTGCAGCGAGAGGAAATAGGTTTAGCGCCCATCGTGCAGCGGTTCCTGGGTCGGTTTCTGGGATGTGAATCAACCCGAGTCTGACACAATTAGCCCACTACCGGAAGTTCCTATGGAGACCATGGCGCCCTTCGATTTGTTAGACTTCCAGCACACCTCGGTGGCGTGGCGCGTGCGAGTAGAATTGTTCACGCCCCCTCAGTAGGCGAGTCATGCATCGGCTTACGATCAAAACCCACAAGAAGCGCGAGATCGTGGATATCACCAAGCAGCTTGAGGCTGTGCTGTGGAAGCAGTATGGCGACAAGACCGGAGTATGCCACTTGAGTTTGCTGCACACCACCGCGGCATTGACTACGGCCGATCTTGATCCCGGGACCGATCTGGACATGCTCGATGCTTTCGAGCACCTCATTCCCAAGCTGGAGTATCGCCATCCCCACAACCCGGGGCACGTGTCCGATCACATCCTGTCTGCCCTGATCGGAACCTCGCTGACGCTGATGTTAGATCGCGGGTTGCTGTTGTTGGGAACGTGGCAGCGGGTGGTCCTGATCGAGCTCGACGGCCCGCGCGAGCGCGAACTGGTGCTGGCGTTCGTGGAAACAGCGTAATCACAGCATCTGCGTACCCCACAAATCGTGCAGGTGCAACACGCCCAGCAGGTGGCCGGCTGCGTCCACCACGGGAAGCGCAGTGATCTTCTTCTGCTCCATGACGTCGAGGGCGGCGATGGCGAACACGTCAGGAGCGACGGTGCGCGGGGAGCGCGTCATGCATTCCGCAGCGGCCAGGTCGAACACCTTCTTGCCGTGCCGTTCCAGCAGGCGGCGCAGGTCGCCATCGCTGATCAGTCCCACCAGCTTCTTGCCATCCACCACGGTGGTCATGCCCAAGCCTTTGCGCGACATTTCGTAGATCACGTCGCTCATGGCGGTCCCGGGTTTTACTTGCGGCAGAGCGTCGCCGGTGTGCATAAGGGCAGAGACGCGCAGGAAGCGCTTGCCCAGTTTGCCTCCGGGATGCAGGCTGGCGAAGTCCTCTTCCTTGAAGCCACGCCGTTGCGAGAGCGCCACCGCCAGCGCATCGCCCAAGGCGAGCATGGTGGTGGTTGAGGCGGTGGGCGCAAGCCCCAGCGAGCAGGCTTCGTGGGCGACCGAGCAGTCCAGCGTAATGTCGGCGGCTTGCGCCAGCGTGGACAGGCTGCGTGGCCCGTCGGAACCGGAACGCGAGTGCAGCTCATCGCAGGTCATGGTGATGAGCGGCACGCCGAGCCGCTTCACGGCGGCCAGCAATTGCAGGACCTCCGAAGTTTCGCCGCTGGCCGAGAGCGCCACCACCACGTCGCCGCGGACCACCATTCCGAGGTCGCCGTGCAGGGCTTCGGCAGGATGAAGAAACAGCGCCGGGCTTCCGGTCGAGGTCAGAGTCGCGGCGATCTTGCGCGCGATCAGTCCGCTCTTGCCCATGCCGGAAACCACGATGCGACCGGCGCAGCGGTAGAGCAACTCAACCGCCCGTTCAAAATCGGCGGCCATCGGTCCGGCCAGACGGTCAGCCAGAGCGCGTAGCGCTTCGGCCTCGATGCGCACGACGTTTTCACCAAGGTTCTTGCTGGTGGGACGGTCTGAGGGTGCGCCGCGAGAGCGCTTCATTGTGTGGCCGGCCGGGGGGAGGCCGACGGTGGCAGCAGTCCACGCGAATTGAAGACCAGCACGCGCTCCTCATTTTCGCCGCCGGTCAGAGGAACGTCCTTGCCATTGAATGAGACTGCCACCGCGCCGGCGTTACCCGTCCAAAAGACCACCTGGTCGGTGGCGCGGATCGTCTTCACATCCGGCGGCTGGATGATGCCGCGAACTACAAACTTGCCGTCGGACTTAATGGAAACCCAGGCGCGATTCTTGGGGCGGACGGTCAATTCGAAGGGCGTACCCGCGGGATTGGCAACGTTGTTGGTCCCAGTTGCAAGGCTGATGGGAGTTGTCGCCGGTAACTGCGTGCCGACTCTCGTCTCGGCTGGCTTTGCGCTGGTGGTAACGTCGATGCCTGCATGAGTACTGGTGGCAGGACCTGGCTGAGGCGACGCCGATTTTTCCGCAGTGGACATGCTTGCTGGTGGAGAGCTGGGAGGGGACGCGCGCAGCGTCGTATCGCGCGCGACCGCGATCGCAGCCTGCTGTTTACGATCGAGTTGACGCTCCCGGTAAAGTCGCCAGCCGCCGGCCATCCCGGCCAGCAAAACGAGAGCGATCAGTATGGGAACCACGGGCAACGGAGACCGGAGCCCGGTGCTGGCCAGTTCGCGGCTGGATCCGTCGAATCGGCTGGAAGCGTTTTGGTCGGCCATCGCATGGCCGCCCGGCGCCGCTTCCTGCGCGGCTTGCAAATAGCCGGCAATGGCCTTCTCCTCGTCAATTCCCACGTACTTGGCATAGGCGCGAACATAGCCCTTGTTGAAGATACCGCCGGGGAGGAGATCGAACTGTTCTTCTTCCAAAGCGCGCAGCAGGCGAGTGCCAATCTTGGTGGTGGCGGCGATTTCGTCGAGGGAGATACCCCTCATCTCGCGCTCGCGACGCAACCCTTCGCCGAATGCAACCATCTCAGACTCAGTCTGCTCCAACGACTTATACACTTGAAATTACCAGGCTCCCTTGCCGATCATAGAAAGTGGCGCAGGCAGTGTCAAACCGGCGGACAATCGCTACGAGGGTCAGCTTGCCCTGCCGGAAATTAGGCCACCAGCCTGGGTTTCCGGTAAAATACCTGGTAGGCGGGCGTGTATTGGTCGGGCCCGGACCGTTTTGGACAAGGTCCGCCGGGGCCTGATTCACTTTTCCGGAGTGCAAACAAGATCTGCGCTAGGTTCTTGCATGTCGCTTCCAACCACAGACCACGATCGGCAGTTTTACGAGCTGAAGATCTTTCACGACGTCGCCAAAGCCCTGACCTCTTCGCTTGATCTGGACACCATTCTGCAAACCATCATGCAGAAGATGGCGGCTCATTTTGAGTCGGCGACCTGGTCTCTGCTCATGCTGGACGAGGCCTCGGACGAACTCTATTACGCGGCTGCGGTCGGCCAGGGTTGCGAGAATCTCAACGCCTTGCAATTGACCTCGGGGGAGAGCCCAGCACGCTGGGTGCTCAACCATGGCGAGCCGTTGGTCATTGCAGACGTGGCCCTGGACGAGCGCGTCCAGCACCTGAGCGGTCACGATTTCTTCCAAGAAGGGTGTTCCGCGGTCTGCATGCCGGTGCGCACCGGTGGCAGAGTCCTGGGCATCATCCAGATGGTGAATATTGATATGCGGGTGTATACCCGCAACGAAATGCTGTTGCAGACCCTGGCCGATTACGCCGCCATCGCCATCGAGAACGCGCGCGCCGTCCAGCGCATCCAGGAACTCAGCATCACCGACGACTGCACCGGCCTGTACAACGCTCGTCATTTGTTCACCACCCTGTCCGACGAGGTGCATCGTTCGCAACGTTTCGGGTACGAGTTCAGCCTGCTGTTTCTTGACCTCGACTACTTTAAGCGGGTGAACGATGAGCATGGACACCTGGCCGGCAGTAAGCTCCTGGGTCAGGTGGGACAGGCCTTGCGCGAAAACCTTCGCTTGATCGACGCCGCCTTTCGCTATGGCGGAGACGAGTTCGCCATTCTTCTGCCGCAAACTTCAAAGGAGGGGGCCGTCTTAGTGGCGCGCCGGCTGATGTCGGCTTTTCATGCCAGGCAATGGCTCTTGGCGGAGGGTGTGCCGCTCAGCCTGCGGGCCAGCATCGGGGTTGCAGGTTTTCCCGCGGACGCAGTTTCTCCACAGGCCATTGTGCAGCGCGCCGATGAAATGATGTATCAGGTGAAGCAGGCGGGGCGTGACAACATTGCCCTGGCGGGTGTGGGGATCGTGGGACCTGAGGCAGAACCGCCGACCTCCTAATCCCGCGATGCTCGACCTGCCCCAGTCGCGGTTTCCTTATTTCGGCGATGCTTCCGCGCTCGGTTTGTCGGGTTGCAGGGTGTTCGGATTTGCCGGTGCCTTGGGATTGACGCCGAAGTCCCACACGTAAAGGTTCATCTCCTGCTGGTCGAGCATCTCGACCACGGCGTACTCGCCGGCGGCGAGGTCCTGTGCCGGAGTCAGCTTCACCCACTGTCCGGTGCCCAGCTTCTCCACCTGTGCGGGCACCGCGATGCTCTGCTCGCTCGTCTTGCCGGTGAAGGTAATTTTCACGTTGGCGACGATCCGCGTGTCTTTCTTGACTGCAACCCGCACCAAGCGGAAGCGGTCCGCGATCTCCGTGCCGCCCTGGGGACCTTCGTCGATATCAATGTAGATGGCCGGGCGCGGCAGGTGCGATTGAACCTTCGCGTGTTCATCTTTCAGCTCAATGGACTGCTTGGAACTGGCGAGGGGATTGATGGTGGAACGCATAACGCTTTTGCCACTGTTCTTGTTTAGCTCACCGCCGTTCTGCATGATCTCCGCCAATTCGGGTTTGCCCAGGTACTGATCGAACAGAAACACCCCGCCGCTCCCGGGCAGGTGCAGACCGGGCGCGATCTGCGGCGAATTGGCTTCCTCTTTCTCACGCTCCTCTTTTTCCTCGGCGGTTTCCGCCCGCGGTGTGCGGAGCTTGCCGCTGCTTAAGTCAGCTTCGTACTTTTTGGTTGCGTCCCAGTCGATCAGCGAACTCGGAATGTCTTCCCACTCATACCGCTCCGCGCTGAGATAGTGGACCCGATCGCCCTGGACCTCATATTTCACCACTGACTGGTAGGAGCCATCTTTCAGGATGAGGCGCTGGGCGTGCTGCTGGGCCTGCAGGTGGATCGCAGGCTGCACCAGCAGCGCGGCCGGCGCCGCGAGCATGAGCGCCGAGAGGAGCGCATTCAGAAGAGGACGACGCATTGACACTAGTTTAGACCCACAAGCCGCGAGGACGACTCGGTGGTGGAATTGCAGGCCTGAAACAGGTTGCGGAAAAGTCTGGGAAGACCTTTGGTGGGAGCCCCCTGCTTCAGCAGGGGGGAGCTGGACTTCAGTCCAGCGGAAAGGAGCGATCTGTGAAACGGGCTTTAGCCCTGGGCTCTTCAGTGCCCGGCGCTAAAGCGCGCGATCAAAACAGGACCTTTCCCGGAGCGCTGAAGCGCTCCTTCCCCCGCATAAATGCGGGGGCTCCCGCCAAGAAATGCATTCCGTGAAATCTGCTCTGAGTTTTTCCGCAGAATGCGAAAGGCGACGCTCCACCCATCGCCTACACACCAGATGTGAAGCTGCCCAGTCTGCTCACTGCGTTTTGTGACTGCGAGTATTGCGCGTTGCGCCTCCGCTGCGGAACAATAGGAAGCACGTTGTTCCCGCCGCCGTTGCACGCGGCACAGGGTCGCGTAATCTCCGGGAGCAGCGTTTCCCAGCGAGGGTCCATGCATGGATAGCGCACTCTTGATCCACCGCCTGCACTTCGCCTTCACCGTGACCTATCACTACCTGTTTCCCCAGTTGACCATGGGACTGGCGCCGTTGATCGTGATCCTGAAGACCCTGGCGCTGAAGACCAACGACGAGAGCTACGATCGGGCCGCCCGCTTCTGGGCCAAGATATTCGGCATCAATTTCATCATCGGCGTGGTGACGGGAATTCCCATGGAATTCCAGTTCGGCACCAACTGGTCGCATTTTTCACGCTACGCCGGTGGCGTGATCGGGCAAACCCTGGCCATGGAAGGCGTCTTCGCCTTCTTCCTGGAGTCCACATTCCTCGGGCTATTTCTTTATGGTGAAAAGCGGCTCACCAAGACCCAGCATTGGTTCGCCGCGCTCATGGTCTTTGTCGGTTCGTGGCTATCGGGTTACTTCATTATTGCGACCGATGCCTGGATGCAGCATCCGGTCGGCTATCAGCGTGTGGCCGACGGGTCCGTGCAGCTGAGCAGCTTCTGGCAACTGGTGCTGAATCCCTGGGCGTTGTGGCAGTATGCGCACAACATGAGCGGCGCGGTCATCACCGGGGCGTTCGTGATGTCGGCGGTCGGGGCCTTCTACTTGCTCAGCCAGAAACATGTGCAGCAGGGACGCATCTTCGTGCGCGTCGGCGTGATTGCGGCGTTGATCGCCAGCGTCTTGCAAGTCTTCCCGACAGGCGACGCCCAGGGCCGCATGGTGGCGCGCAACCAGCCGGTGACACTGGCTGCCATGGAAGCTTTATGGGAGACGCAACCGGGAGCGCCGCTGGTGATTATCGGCCAGCCCAATGTCCCGGAGCAGAAGATCGACAACCCGATCATCATTCCCAAGGCGCTGAGCTTTCTGACCTGGCGCCGATGGAATGCGGAGGTCAAGGGTCTCAACGACGTGCCGAAGCAGGATTGGCCCGACAGCATTCCCCTGCTCTATTTCTCCTACCATGTGATGGTTGGGCTGGGGACAATCTTCATCGCTGTGTCGGTCATCGCAGCCTTCCTGCTGTGGCGGCAACAGTTGTACAGCGCGCGCTGGATGCTGTGGATTTTGCTGTTGCTGTTCCCATTGCCATACATCGCCAACACCGCAGGCTGGATGACCGCCGAGCTGGGCCGGCAGCCGTGGCTGGTCTATGGTTTGCTGCGCACCGTGGATGGCTACTCCAAGATGGTGTCGGCCGGGAACGCCTGGTTCAGCTTCCTCGGATTCCTGGGGATGTACACCGTGCTTTCCATCTTGTTCCTCTTCCTGGTGCGCCGCGAAATCGAGCACGGGCCTGATCCTGATCCTGGGCCTTTGGCGCAAAAACCCGGTGTGGTTGCGGCAGGTCCCGTGGAGGTGCGATAGCCATGTCAACCCTATGGTTCATGATCGTCGCGGTAATGGTTGCGGTTTACGTGCTGCTGGATGGCTTCGACATCGGAGCAGGCGCGGTCCATCTCTTCATCGCGAAAAATGATGCGGAGCGCCGCCTGGTGCTGCGCGCCATCGGCCCGGTGTGGGACGGCAACGAGGTGTGGCTGCTGGCCGCGGGCGGGACCCTCTACTTCGCCTTTCCGCTGTTGTATGCGTCCAGCTTCAGCGGCTTTTACCTGCCGCTGATGATGGTGCTGTGGCTGCTGATGCTGCGCGGCATCGGCATTGAGTTTCGCACCCATATTCAGGATGCGGTGTGGAAGAGCTTCTTCGACGTCATCTTCGGAATTTCAAGCATCCTGCTGGCCATTTTCTTCGGCGCCGCGCTGGGCAACGTGGTACGCGGCGTTCCGCTGCAAGCCGACGGCTATTTCTTCGAGCCGCTGTGGACCAATTGGCGCGTGGGCGCGCAGAACGGCATCCTCGACTGGTACACCGTGATCTGCGGCCTGGTCGCACTGGCGACGCTGGTGGTGCACGGCTCGCTTTACCTCGCCATCAAAACTGAAGGCGATCTGAATGCGCGGGCCCGCAAGGTGGCCGGCTGGTTCTGGCCAGTGCAGGTGTTGCTTACGATTGTCAGCCTGATCGCCACCGTGTACATCCTCCCGCACGTGCTGAACAATTACAGCCGCTGGCCCATTGGATACCTGGTCCCGGCGCTGGTGATCGGCAGCCTGATCTATCTGTACTATGCGCATTCCAAGCGGAATGACAAAGGCGCGTTCCTAGCGTCGTGCGCCTACATCGTAGGCATGCTGGTGGGAGCGGCCTTCGCGCTCTATCCCAACGTGCTGCCCGCAAGCACCGATTCCAGCTTCAGCCTGACGATTTACAACACGGCTGCCGGCGCGCACGGGTTGGAGGTCGGCTTCGTGTGGTGGACGATCGGCATGATTCTGGTGCTGGGATATTTCATCTTTGTCTATCGCATGTTCCGGGGCAAGGTGAAGCTGGACGGCAGCGAGCACGGGTACTGAGCAGCTGTTTGGCTCTATGCGTCAGGACTCTTACGCGTCAGGGCGCGCTCTCTCGTCACGCGGCTCGAAGAGGAGCCACATGTGAATCCGAACACTCACTTGCGGCGCGGTCTCTGCTTCGCCGACACTGACCGGATGATGAGTGCTCCTCTACCGCCTGCCGGCAAAGGTGTTTTCGCCATGCCCACCGCGGCGGCGATCAGCGCCTCGACCTCCGGACGCCCCAAAACCTTCGCCGAATCGAGACGGATGAAGCGATTCGAAATACCAGACCCGAGCAGCAGTTTGTGCGGATCGGGAAGACGCGCCCCACAATACGGAAAGGAAAGACCCACGCCGCTGGCTCCGGCGGCGAGCGAGACAATGGAGTCCGTAGGCCGTTCCGTCGTGGAGTAACCGATGACGAAGAAATTGTAGTTGTCGTAGACCAGTTCGTTCGCGCTGGGCAGCCGTTTCCGTAACGCCGCGCGCACACTGCGGATCAGCGCCTGGTGCTCCGCTGAGAATTTCGCAATAAAACTTTGCAACTGCTTTTCGACGTCACCCGGCGCGACATGAGCGGCCTTCACGGCTGGTTTCATAGGCAAAGCGTCACAATATAAATGAAAAATCACAATATCGGACCGTACGCCAGGCCTAAAGGCCGAGTTCTCGTCTGATCCTTGCCACGCCGCTGAAGCGCCGCACTACACGAACATCGCTTTTTCAGCAGCCTGTAAGGTCGTGCGCCGA
>PMAT01000030.1 GCA_003152695.1 Acidobacteriaceae bacterium | reverse complement strand
AACAACCTCTTGACACACCACATTTAGCCGCGGCATCTTCCGAGTCCAGCGCTAAAGCGCAGCATCAAAGTCGAAACCGTTCCGGAGCGCTGAAGCGCTCCTTCCCCCGCATAAATGCGGGGGCTCCCACCGAGAAATATTCACCGCGGACTTGAAGATCCGCTCTACCAAAATGCCATCCGTCGGCGACGCTTTCCGCGCCCTAGATCGCGGCGCAAACCGCTTTGACTTCGGTGTAAAGCTCCAACGATTCGTGGCCCATTTCGCGGCCCCAGCCTGACTGCTTGTATCCGCCGAAGGGCAGGGCTGCGTCGAACACGTTGTAGCAGTTGATCCACACCGTGCCGGCGCGCAGCTTCTCCGCAATGCGGTGGGCCTTGCTGATGTCGCGCGTCCACACCGCCGCCGCCAGGCCGTATTCGCTCTGATTGGCTTCGGCAATCAGCTTGTCCACATCGCGGAACGGCATGGCGCAAACCACCGGCCCAAAGATCTCCTCGCGAACAACTTTCATGTCCGGCTTGGTCTTGACCATCACTGTGGGCTCCACAAAATAGCCCGCACCGGGCCGTTTGTGTCCGCCCACCACGGCTTCGGCGCCTTCGTGCAGCCCGCTCTCCAGATAGCTGCACACGCGATTCATCTGCTCTTCTGACACCAGCGGTCCCATCGAGGTGTCTGGATCGAAGCCGGGTCCTAGTTTGATCTTCTTGGCCTGCTCGGCCACGCCGTGCACCACGTGGTCGAAGATGCTCTGCTCGATGTACAGCCGCGATCCCGCGCAGCAGCATTGACCGTGGTTGAAGAAGATGGCGCTCGCCGCCCCGGGAATGGTCGCCTTCATATCAGCGTCCGCGAAGACCAGGTTGGGAGACTTGCCACCCAACTCCAGCGAAACCTTCTTCAAGTTGCCAGCCGCCGCCTGCAAAATTAGCCGGCCAACTTCGGTGGAACCGGTGAAGGCGATTTTGTCCACGTCAGGATGCGACGCCAGGGCAGCTCCGGCGGTCTCGCCGTAACCCGGCACCACGTTCACCACACCGTCTGGAAAGCCCGCTTCCGCAATCAGTTCCGCCAGCAACAGCGCGCTCAGCGGAGTTTGCTCCGCCGGCTTCAAGACCACGGTGCAGCCGGTCGCCAGCGCCGGACCCAGCTTCCACGCCGCCATCAGCAGCGGAAAGTTCCAGGGGATGATTTGTCCCACCACTCCGACAGGCTCGCGCCGGGTGTAGGCAAGGTATTTCACGTGCCTCGACGAGGCCGAAATCGGAATCGTGTTGCCCTCGATCTTGGTGGCCCAACCCGCCATGTAGTGGAACAGATCGGCCGCCAGCGGCACGTCGGCGATCCGCGCCACCGATAGCGGCTTGCCATTGTCAAGACTTTCAAGCTGGGCGAATTCTTCCAGGTGCTCTTCGATTAAGTCGCCCAGTTTCCATATGACGCGGCCACGCTGCGAGGGCGTCATCTCATGCCAGGGGCCGCTGTCGAAGGCCCGGCGCGCCGCTTTCACCGCGCGATCGATGTCCTCGCGATCGCCTTCGGCAACCTGCGCCAAAACTTCTCCGGTGGCAGGGTTATAGGTCGGGAAGGTTTTCCCCGAGGCCGCCTCCACCCACTTTCCATCGACAAACATCTTGCGCGGCCGGCTGACGAATTCCTGAACACGATTGTGCATTGGCGTCGTGCTTACTGCGGTAGACATAACAACCTCCTCATGCCGAACGCCGCCGCCGTAGCTGCGCGCGATCCATCGCCATTAGCCTGGCGGCTGAGCGGCAGGCGCCGATCCTACATGCCGGGCAAAGTTTATCAGAGGTTGGACTTGGGTGCTCCAAATGGGAGAGCACATGGTGGAAAACAGCAGGGCCTAGCCTCCGCCGGCTTGCGTGCGCGCCTGTTCCACCGTGGGAGCAAAGGTGAAGAGTTTGTCCACCTTGGTTACTTTCAACGAAGTCAGCAGCCGTTCATTGGCGCCTACGAGGATTAACTTGCGGCCCGAGTTTTCTCTCGAAACGTGGGCGCCCACCAGACAACCGATTCCTGCCGAATCGATGTAGGGCATGTCGGCCACGTCAATGATCAACAGATCGGAAGAGTCTGCCCGAACTTCGCTCTGAAGCGGAAAGAAGTTTCCCAACAAAAGTGGACCGTGGATACGAAGGACCACATCGGTCCCGCTGGCAACTTTCTCTATTTGCAGTGGCTTATCTTGCATAGCCGTTGATTTTATAACGGCGGTCCAGCGCCCAATGTTAATTTCCGGTTACGGAAGAGACCGCGACGACGGCAATGACCACATACTAATGCGGATGGACCGTGTCCGTGCTGGAGGGCATCTGGGTGTGCATTGGGTCATTGCTACGCGAAGCATTTGGATTTGAGCCATGGCCGCGCGCTGCTGACGAATTGCCGGTTGCAGCCACTCGTGTTGGCGCGGCGCTGCCGGCGGACGGCGTACTCTGATGTTTGGTCTGGATCGACGGGTGAAAGACGTGATGGTCTCGCCCCTGATAGCGTTGCGCCAAAAGCGGCATCGCCAACAGCAGGCTGATCGCGAGAACGGAAATCTTAACTGGCCCCGGAGTGCTCATACAGCTGGTAGAAGTATTGTAAAGCAGTCACCAACTTAAGACATAGCGACACGCTTGTCCACCGCAAAACGCTGTATTGGCTGCTACTTTCGCGGTAGTCCCATGTTCTTGGAGGCAGAGCGTTTGCGACTGGGTTTCCCGAACCGATGCTCAAAGTTTGGCATGTCCACCCGCTTGCCGCGGAAGCGCACACCCTCCGATTCCAGCAGGAAACGCTGCTCCAGGGCGAACTCGCCGGGCATCGCACTCCGCCCCCCCGAGCCCAAAACGCGATGCCAGGGCAGCCCGTCCACCTGCTGTAGAACTCGTCCCACGTGGCGGGCACAGCGCGGATAACCGGCGGCGGCGGCGATTGCGCCATAGGTGCTTACCCGCCCGCGCGGAATCTTGCGGATAGCGTCACAGATGGCATTCACAAGAGGTGTTTTTGCGGGGCGCTCAAGTTTCATCGGTCAAGTTAAGATACACCCATGGCCGAAGCAACTCACGATTCCAAAGCGCGATTCTCCGACCGGGTGGACGACTATGCAAAGTATCGTCCCCATTATTCGCAAGACGTGGTGCAGGCGGTCGAGTGGGCCTGCGGACTGCGTCCCCAACACGCCATAGTGGACATCGGCTGTGGCACCGGCCTGCTGGCAGAGATATTTCTGGAGAACGGCAATCGCGTGCTTGGGGTCGAACCCAATCGCGAAATGCGCATCGGCGGCGAGAATTATCTGGCTTCCTATCCCAACTTCAGCATGGTGGACGGTAGTGCCGAGGCCACTGGCCTGGCTGACGCGAGCGCCGACTTCGTCATTGCCGGGCAGGCGTTCCACTGGTTCCGGCCCGGCGATACGCGCGTCGAGTTCGCGCGCATTCTGAAACCCGCGGGCTGGGTGGTCCTGGTATGGAACGATCGCAACACGACTTCCAAACCGTTCCTGCGCGCCTACGAGGAATTCGTGCTGCGTCATTCCACCGATTACCAACAGGTCGCACACAAGTACCTGGCCAGCTACGACGCCCTGCAACGCTTCTTCGCTCCCGATGACGTGCGGTTGATCGAACAGCACAACCAGCAGACACTCGACTTCGACGGTCTGCGCGGCCGATTGCTGTCGTCGTCGTATGTGCCCAAGGCTGGCGAAAAGCACGAAGCGATGATGCGCGAGTTGCCGCGCCTGTTTTCGTCCCACGCCGAAAACGGCCACGTCACCCTCGAATACGACACCAAGATCTTCTACGGACACCTGCAACGATGAGCGTCGCGCAAGAAACAGTGGCTGGCACGGTGGTGCTGCGCACGGAGCATTTGGGACGCCGCGTCGGAGACATCTCCGTCGTCACCGACATTTCCCTGGATGTGTACCACGGCGAGATGCTCGGTATCGTCGGGCCCAGTGGTTCGGGTAAGAGTTCGTTGCTGCGATTGCTGAACCGTCTTGACGAACCGACCAGCGGTACTGTGTTTCTCGATGGCCAGGACTACCGCCAGTTCTCCCCGCGCGAGCTGCGCCGCCGGGTTGGCATGGTGACGCAGCGTCCCTTCCTGTTTCCCGGCAACGTGGCCGGCAACATTCGCTTTGGGCCTCTGCAACGCGGCGAGGTTGTGGCCGACGAAGACATCGCTCGCTTGCTGGAGCGCGTCGGCCTGCCTGGCTTTGCCGGGCGCGAGGTCGCGAACCTGTCCGGGGGCGAGCAGCAACGGGTTTCGCTGGCGCGAGCGCTGGCGAACCATCCTGAGATCTTGCTGCTCGACGAGCCGACATCGGCGCTCGACGAGCAGGCAAAGACGGGCGTCGAACAGTTGATTTGCAGCCTGGTTAAGGACACATCACTGACCTGCGTGATGGTCACCCACGATCGTGACCAGGCGCGCCGCATGTGCGACCGGGTTGCTCTTCTGGAAGCGGGTCGCCTCATTCAATATGGAAAACCGGCGGAGGTGCTGGGTGCTTAAATCGCTCTTCCACACGCAACTGACGCTTGGCTTTGCCCAGGCTGGCATCGCCTCAGTGCTGGCTCTGGCGGTGGTGCTGCTGGCGCGACGCCGCAACATTCATCTGGAAAGCGACGCCGCCATTGCGCTGTTGCGCGGCATCGTCCAGATTGTCGCGGTCGGATCCATTCTGGCTCTGCTGCTGAAGAGCCCGCGCTGGATCAGCGTCTTTCTACTGACGGGCATGATCATTGCGGCGGGTTCGATCTCAGCCAAGCGCGCAAAAAACATTCCCGGCGCGCGCAAAGTATCCACGTATTCGATTGCCGCCGGCGCGGGATTGGTCACCGCCGTCATGACCTGGGCCGGAGTGATCGATACCGCCATCACTTCGCTCATCCCCGTGGGCAGCATGATCATTGCCAACGCCATGAACACCAATGGACTGGCATTGAATCGCTTTCGGTCCGAGGTTCTGGCGCACGCCGGCGAGATCGAGACCGCGCTGGCGCTAGGTGCGGCGCCCGAGCACACCGTCGCCAGCTACGCTGAGTCGAGCATTCATGCATCGCTCATTCCGGCAATCGACAACCTGCGCTCGCTGGGGATCGTATGGATTCCGGGACTGATGACGGGAATGTTGCTCTCCGGCGCTGACCCGCTGTACGCAGCCATCTACCAGTTCGTGGTGATCGCCATGATTCTGGCGTCGTCGGGACTGACTTCCCTGCTGAGCACGATGATGATTCGCAACCACGCGTTCTCGGCGGCGGAGCAGCTGGTGTTGAAAAGCAGTGGCTAGCGGTTTCGTAACTTCTCCATAAAGAGGGTGATGGATTCGTGCGTAAAAAGAAAGCGCTCCGCGGGCTTTCCCCAGAGCGCAATGCATTACAGATTGATTTTTTGGACCGGCGTTCCAGCTATTTCTTCTTGCCTTGGCCACCGTTGTTCACAACCCGAAGATTGTTGGTGACCTGAAAGGTGCCGGGGACTTGGTTGGCTCGGATGCCCGCGAAGTTCTTGTCGGCTTCGCTGTCCACCACGCCTTCCAGCGTGATACGCGCATTCCTAACAATGATATGGATGGGCGGGACCGCCATGTTGGAATACTTAAACAGTGGACCATAGCTATAGATGCTGCGATAAACAGCCCGTCGAATGCGGTCGTCCATCGAACTGGGCGGCAGGACCTCGATGTTGTTAATTACCTTCTCCACGCCTTCGATGTGTTTGACCGAGTTCTCGGCGTCGGATCTTACCACCGGCTGCACCACCTGCCCGTCCAGAATGACGGTACGTCCCTCGATGCGAAAGGACAGATTGTCGAACACGTTGTAATAGGGCAGCATGATCAACTCATGGCGCACTTCCCGGACCAGCCGGTCCTGGCTTTCCGGGCTGAGCGTTTCGTTGGCTTGCTGAGCTGGCGCAGTAGTGTTTGGCTTGGTCTGCACAGACTGATCGTTGGACGGGACGGGCGGCGTCTGTTGCGCTATGCCGAGAACCACGAAACATAGCATGACCAGGAAAACGAAACCCAGGGCCCTGCAGCTTTTATGCATATCGCCTCCTAATATCTCAGAAACTCTACTACGAAACGTGTGGGTCGCCAACTGGCGGCGCATCGCCATTGTATGGCGCCACCGGGCAGGACTGTCGCCCTTGTTCGATACACAAATTCGCACCAGACTCGGCAAACGGAAGAAATCCAAGTATGATCTCAACTCATATGAAGACCAAGTCCATGATGGCCACTCCCGGCAAGCGCATCCGGCTAAAGGATTTCGACCCCGCTTTCAAAGGCGGCTATGCCTCGCACGCGCATGTTCAATCCAGGCTGAAGGCCAACGTGCAGCGCCTGGCCAAATATCAGGACCTGCTGTATTCCTCGCATACCTACGCCCTGCTGCTGGTGCTGCAGGCCATGGATGCGGCCGGCAAAGACGGCACCATCAAGCACGTGATGTCGGGCATCAACCCTCAAGGCTGTCAGGTCTTTAGCTTCAAGACACCATCCGAGCGCGAACTCAGCCACGACTTCCTGTGGAGAACCTATTGCGACTTGCCCGAACGCGGCAACATCGGCATCTTTAATCGTTCCCTCTACGAAGAGGTATTGGTAGTGCGGGTCCATCCTGAGTTGCTCAAGCAGGAACATCTGCCCGAGTTCGCCGGGCCCAGCAAGAAGTTTTGGCAACATCGGTTCGAGTCGATCAACGACGTCGAGCGCCACCTGGTCCGCAATGGCACCGCAGTTCTGAAGTTTTTTCTGCACGTCTCCAAAGAGGAGCAGGAGAAGCGGTTCCTGGAGCGCTTGAATGATCCGGGAAAGAACTGGAAATTTTCAGAGGCCGACTTGCACGAGCGGCTGCGCTGGGATGACTACATGGCGGCGTACGAGGACATGATCAATCACACCAGCACCGCGCACGCGCCCTGGTACATCATTCCAGCCGATCACAAATGGTTCACCCATCTGACCGTCTCTAATATTGTGGTGGATACGCTGAAGAAGATGAACCTGAAATATCCGACGCCGACCAACGCTCAACGCGCGCAGATTGCCCTGGCCAAGGAAGCCCTGCAACGGGGCCGATAGGCGCCGCAATGGGGAGAAAATTCAAATGAAATCAGGGGCTGTTCAGATTCCTGCTCAGAACCGATTTTCCTATACATCGAGACGCCGATTGGATTGGTTGTGAGCGGCGAACGGCGGCTACGGTCTGTCGAATTCCGTAGAACTCTGTCGAATTCCCTAGAACAATGTTGCAAGAACCTGCACACCATTTGGTGCCGGGTGATATAAGGCTTTACGACGGAGGGCCTTAGGGTGGCAAGAGAATTGCTCGTCCAACGGCGGCATGGTTCGCTGTGGCGCTACCCTGTGGGTACAGTTCTTGTTTTCTTTGGCGGGAGCCAGGGCGCGGCACAGAGCTAAAACGGAAATTCTGGTTAAGGAGAAGTGAATGAAAAAGATTTTGTTCTTAATGATTGCATTTCTGCTCATTGCCGGCACAATGACCGTCTCTGCGCAGACCATAGTCGCACCCCCGAGCACCACCTTGCGGACGCCGGGAGTGCCGCACACTCACTTGTTCATTTATATTCCTGAAGGCGGACCGCAGCCGTCCATTCCTAACGGCGAAACTCCGGCTTCGATCGCTTGCGTTTACGGCTTGGTCCCGCCAACCAGCGGATGCCCCAAGAACGGAAGTGTGCTTCCCAGCGGCGGCACCAAGGCCATCGCCGTGGTAGAGTTCGGCCTGTACGCCAACGCCCAGAGCGACTTCAACATCTACAACGCGCAGTGGGGCCTGCCGCCGGCGACGATAACCCAAGTCTGCTATCCGGCTCCGCCGTGTCCGAACAACGCCGGCTCGGGCTGGGACGTGGAGACCGCACTGGACGTTCAGATGGCCCATGCCATGGCACCCGGTGCCGCAATTTACATTGCGGGATTCACCAACGATCCGCTGGGGGATGGGGCCGAACAAGGAATCGCTTCCCTGCTGAAGACCACCTACGGGGCCGGCGAAGTCTCCAATAGCTGGACCTACAACGGTGGCGAAAGCTGGTGCGGTAGCGGCAACTGCGAGCTAAGTTTCGACAGTGACTTCACGGAGCCCGGCATTGTGTACTTCGCCGCGGCAGGTGATGCTGGTGCTCAAGTGAATTATCCCTGCGTCTCGCCTAATGTGGTTTGCGCCGGGGGCACCCACATCAACCGCAGCGGTGGAAATTTCACCGGCACTGAAGCCTGCTGGAGCGGTAGCGGCGGCGGGCTCAGCGTGGTTGAGCCTCGCCCCGGTTATCAGAATATTAACAATGTCAAGACTAAGGTGGGCAACTTCCGCGGCATACCGGACATGTCGGCGGACGCTGATCCGGCTACCGGAGTCGCAGTCTATAACAGCACTTCCTGCGGCGGCTGGTGCGTGGTCGGTGGCACCAGCGTGGCTTCGCCGTTGCTGGCGGGCTACGTCAATGCGGCGGGCCACTTCCGCGCTTCTACCAATGCCGAGCTAACCCAAACCTACATTTTCGATAGTTCAAGCGCACTTGGCTACTGGTATAACCCCAACCCGTATCCGCCCTATCCACCCTTCTTTGACATCACGGGTGGGCGAGCCACGGCAGGCTGGGACCAGTGCACCGGTATCGGCAGCCCGAGAAATGTTGGCTATTTCTAGAGTGATTACGTTTTGTACGGAGCCCTGCTGCCCTTGCAGCAGGGCTTTCTTGTTTGAGCGGTGCTAAAGCGCCTTGGAACAGCTTCGCTGGGTGCGAGTGCCTTCAAGTCGGCCAATCGGCTCGTGAACCAAACGTCGCCTCTGGCATTCTCAGCCATTTGTCTTTTTCGTTTCGGTCACAGAACATCGTTGATCCGCTTTCAAGTGAACGGTCGTTTGATTTGTTCGGGACCGCAGTCAAGACTTTGCCTTTCCACGGCACCTCTAGCACCCCGGTCAGCACTCCTCGTCTACCGGCTGCCAGTACGGTGAGCGATGCTTTGGCCGGACTTTGGTCTCCGTGGAAACCGCCTCGGCACGATAACTGAAGCGCTCCACGATCGCCTGCTTCATGTCTTGCTTTTTCATCTCGCCAAGCAGGTCGGGTGTGATCGCTGGGGCCGATGTCTCGTCGATGGCAAAACCGCTACGTAACATTGCGTCTCCTATCATGTTCGTTATTAAGAGTTATGAATGCTGCAAAACCTTGCCGCGCACGGTCAGCACCGGACAGGCGGCCTCCCGCACAATTTCATAGGCGTTCGGCCACATCAGCCGGTCCCGCAATCCCCACCACGGACGTACGCCCATCACCAACAAGTCGGCGTCGATTTCGACCTCCGTGTGCAGAATCGTGGGCACTACTTTGCCGATCTCGACGCGGCAGCAAAGCTGCAATCCTTCCGCGTCTTGCCCAAGCAAAGCTGTCAGTTTCTTTTCAATTCCCTGCATGACCTCGGCACGGTCCGCGACACCACTCAGCTCGGGATGCTCCAGCACGTGCAGCATGGTCAACTTCGCGTTGCGTTCCCTCGCCAGGGCGCTGGCATAGCGGGCAGCACATTCCGAGGCTGAAGTGAAATCAGCCGCCAGCAGAATGTTCCGGGGCGCGAATCCCCGGGCTGCGCGGTGCAAGTGCGGGCCCACGGTCATCACGGGCACGGGCGATTGCCGGAAGACACGTTCGGCTACGGACCCCATCAACATTTTGCCCAGTCCACCGCGGCCGTGCGTGCCGACCACGATCACGTCAACTCTGTGCTGCCGCGCGCAGTCCAGGATGGATTGGGCAACGTCGCCTTCCATCAGAAACAAGCGATAGTCTTCGCCTTCCGTGTAGGACCGGGTGTGCCGCAACTCGGCCTTCAACTCCAACAGGTCGCGGCGGGCCGCATCCTTGGCGGCCACGTAGGCGTCCGGCCCGGCCATCAGGAAGTCGTCGCTGGGCAAAACGAACACCACATAGGCCTTGGCCTGGTATTCATGGGCCAGTTCGAGGCCCAAGTTCACTGCAACCGTGGAACAGCGGGAAAAGTCTGTCGCGATGAGCACGCTGTGGATGCCCACCCCGACCGGGTTGAGCTGTGCCGTCACCATCTGGCGCGACCCTTCTCCCCACGCGGTGGGGTCACTGGATGGAAGCTCTCCCGCCCCGGCGCGAAGCCCCGCCCCGCCCAATAGCCCGGCAGGATGCTTCCCTACATTCGTCCATCTCTCTTGTAGCGCAATGCCGAGCAAAACGCTGTGACGTGCGTCAACCGGGCAGGTGATGCAGCGCAGGTTTTGGGATAGGGCCGTTTATGAGATGGATGAAGGAAAGGCGATCACTTGTGTAATGGGGATTTAGTAGCAGCTAGTTTTTTGGGGTGCCCTCAATACGACGGAAGCTTTCAAGAACCCTCCGTTCCATCGCTTTCGTTTGGGCTGTTGGCGAGTTGTCGTGTGGAGGATATGGCCCGTCAAAGCTTATTCCAAGGATGTTACCGTCCAGATTATAAAAGTATTCGTCAGGATACGAAACGCCCCCGCCACCGCGCCCATAGTAGTAGAAAACGTTTTTCCCGACTTTAACCATCGTGGGTTGTTCATCTGCACGGCTATGCAGTTGCATGAGGTTATCCACACTGAATTGTCGCCTGTCCACAGTGACGTGGATACTTCCTGCGTTCTGCGAGTGGCCTTGGCGAACGTAAAGCAGCGACTGATACCCGTGGCTGGCAGCCCACTGCGCGACAGCGCAGGGCAAATCTGTGACTTCGTATGTGGGCGGATAAGACAACTCGAAGCCAAAATTGGAGTCTGCAAACCGCTGCAACGTTTGTGACTGTCCAAACGCAGCAATACCGAACAATATCAATGCCACGACTGCAACCGCTTTGTTCATTCCCAGCATGTTACGCTGCACCGACGTTAATAGCTGTTGATAACAGGCGTAGCTGTTGAAAAACTCGCTCGCCAAGATTGTCCTGAAAAATCGTCGCGCTAGGATGCCCTATAAACGATTTTCTCCGCCCGGGTATACATTTCTGGTCACCTATTTTGGTGCGCTTTTCAGGGAAAACGACTTTTTCAACAGCTACAGGCCTTATCACAAACAATCCGCCCTTGGGCCTGCAAAGGGGCGCATGTGCGCGGTCGGCGCTCCCTGCACAAAAGACCCTCTTCCATGCCCCAACTGCGACCTCACGCCAAGCTGCGCTTCTGTTTCTTCTGGCAGCGCTCGCAGACGCCGTAAATCTGGAAGGTGTGGCGCGTCGGCAGGTACTTATTCTTGCGGCCAACTTCCTGCTCAATGCGTTCGATGTCGCGCGAGAAGAACTCCACCGAGCTGCCGCATTCGGTGCAGACCATGTGGTGGTGATTGCGGCGATTGTACTTGTGCTCGTAACGAGTCACGCCGTCATTGAAGGCGACTTCGCTGGCCAGCCCGCATTCGGCCAGCAGCTTCAACGTGCGATAGACGGTGGTAAATCCGATGCGCTCGTCGTGTTTCTTGACCAGCCGGTACAGCTCGTCGGTGGAGAGATGGTCGCGGGTGTCGAGAAAGGTGCGCAGAATGGCGTCGCGCTGCCCGGTAAGCTTAAGGCCCACGCGCTTCAGGTGTCCGTGGAAAATGGCTTCGGCCTCGCCCACCATCTCGCGCGAGATGCTGGCCCGATCGTCAATTCGTTTCCGGAGCGTGGGTCTGCTGCTTCCCATTGGGGCCTATCCGCGACAGAATGTCGCACGATTTGCTATCAGCATAACACCGGCAATGCGGCACGCGGGAGAAGCTTATCTTGTCCGGAACCTGTCATCCTGAGCGACCCAGAACCTAGCGAGGGGGAGTCGAAGGACCCCTAAAGCCGCAAGAAATCACCCTGTCGCGGTGTGAGGATTGCTGGCGACCAGAGGGTTCCTTCGACTCCTCGGTCGCCGCGGCGACCTCGTCGCTCAGGATGACAGACGGTATGACGCGCGGCTTCTCGGCCCGCACGCCTTCTATTTGCCGCTGTCCATCGCCATGAACAGGTTATTCAGCGATTCCGCCAGTGTAGGGTGGGCGAAGACGCCATCACGCAGCGCGGTGTAGGGGAGCTTTCCCATCATCGCAATCTCGAGCACCGACATAACTTCGCCACCCTCGATACCCAGCACCGCCGCACCCAGGATCTGATTCGTTTCGGCATCCACAATCGCTTTCATGAAACCGCGCGTCTCGTCCACTTCAAGAGCGCGCGCGACGGACGTCATCGGCAGCTTGGCCACACGAATGTTCCGCTTCTGCGCGCGCGCTTCGGTTTCGGTCACGCCAACGCGGCCAAGTTGCGGATCGATAAACACGGTGTACGGCACCAGGCGGCCGTCGGTGGTGGCGCTTCCCTTCTCGATCAGGTTGATGCGAATGATGCGAAAGTCGTCGTACGAGATATGCGTAAACGCCGGACCACCCTTGATATCGCCGAGCGCATAAACGCCATTCGCCCCGCCCATAGTTTCGAGGCGCCCGTTCACCTTGATGAAACCGCGATCGTCGGTTTGCACTCCAGCCGCGGCAAGATTCAGCGTGTCCGAGTTCGGCACGCGTCCGGTGGCGACCAGCAGATGGGAGCCGGCGAGCGCAGTCGAATGCCCTTGTTGCTGGACCTCCAACCGAACGCTGCCATCCGACTGGCTCACTCGATTGGCATTCGCGTTCAACAAGACCTCGACTCCATCCTGCTGAAGTATCTTGGCGACTTCTTCCGCGATGTCGGGGTCCTCGCGATTGAGCAGTTGCCCCCCGGACTGGACGATGGTCACGCGACTGCCGAAGCGACGAAACATCTGCCCAAACTCCAGGCCGACGTAGCCGCCGCCAAGAACCAGCAGATGCTCCGGCACGGTGTCCAACTCCATGATGGAAGTGCTGTCGAGAAAGGGCACGGACTTCAGGCCGTCGAGCGCCGGCACGGACGGACGCGCACCTGCGTTGATGAAGATCTTGTCGGCGGTGAGAATTCGTTGCCCGCCGTCTTTCAGCCGGACGAGCAGAGATTTGGCGCCGGTGAAACTGGCCTCGCCGAAGATCAACTCCACATTGGCGGCCTGCTCAATGCGTGTCTGGCCGGCATCGCGGAAACTCTTTACGATATCGCGCTTGCGCTGCCGCACGCGTTCCATGTCGATGCGGATGTCGCCGGTGTGAACGCCATAATCAGGGCCTCGCCGCGCCAGATAAGCGACGCGGGCGCTGGCGACCATCGTCTTGGTGGGAGTGCATCCTACGTTGATGCAAGTACCGCCGACATCCTTGCGCTCGATGATAGCGGTGCGCATTCCGGCTTCAGCCAGCGCCGTGCAAAGCGGTTTACCGGCCTGCCCGGTGCCGATCACAATGGCATCGAATTGCTGCGGAGTAGTCATAAGCGCACCCAAAATAATGTATCGCAACCCTGGGATGGGTTGGCTGCCGGGGAGATGCCGAGCCTGTCAGAACTGCGCCCCAGCCTCAGGGCCATGCCGACTTCAGAACCGCGTAACGATGAGCAATCCCAACCCGATTGCAATCAGATCTTCAGGAATGGCGACGGCGAAGTCCGGCGCGTGCAAGGCCTTTACCAAGCCGACGCGAGCGCGATAACCGCCAAACGCTCCTGCCACCGCGCCAAGCGCCGCGACGATCGCTCCCAGCCAAAGCGATGCGCCTCCGGCGATGCCGAGACAGGCACCGCAAAGCAGGCCCAAGACAATTCGCGCGCCCAGCCCACCAGGGGCGGTTCGCGCGGGGGTGCTGGGAAGCTGATCGGCGACAAATTCAAACAGCGCCAGGATGGTAAAATGGTAAAGATGACGACCGCCAAGGTAGAGCCCATCCAGGCCAACGGAGAGCCGGAAAGATTGATCCAACCCAGGTGGGCTGCCCAAGCCACAACCGCCGGCCCCGTCCCAGACCGCAGGCCGGTTACCACGCCAATACCAAACGTCAGCAACAGCACGAATCCAGAACTCATGAAGTTTCCTCCGCCACAACGGTAGATTCAATTGCGAAGGCCGACCGGGAGATGGTGGAATGGATGACGGCCCTTCTGAAGAGATTCAAATCTGGCGCGCGCACCTCTCGACCTACGGCTTCGATGTGTCATGGCCCGGCGGCAGAACAGAGGGCGTTCTGGTTGGTCCTTGCCACGGTAGAAGTCGCAAGGCGGATATGTGCAAAGTCTTGCACATTCGCGCCTATAACGCGCCGCATGGGGAGAGGACGTACAAAACATCATCCATGGTCGTACAATGCAGCCTTGGGCTTCTGGACGCTCCTAATGGCCATCCTACGCAGTTATGAAATCACCATATTGAGGCCTGACATGTATGGCACTAAAGTCTAATAGTGTTTCTAAGCCCTCAAAAGCGTCATTCGGAAGCCTCCAACTTCTCCGCCATCTCGAGCAACTTGGTCACGCTGTTCCAGTTCCTGCCGGTTCCGGGTACCTTTAGCGTCTTCTCAAGAACTGCCCAGGACAACTTCGGCCGCGCCATGCCAATGGGAAAATAGATGTAGAGCTCGCGCCCGTTCATCCGCAACTCCTCGGGTTCGGTCTTGAGGCTGAGAACCTTGTCGCGGGTTTCTGCGCCGGGATCGCTGGCGAGAAAGTACACCAAAAGTCTGCTCGGCTCGATGCCGCGCCGCTTGGCGAACGGATTTCTGGCAATCACGTCTCGCAGTTCGGAAGAGGTCCGCAGAATTACCGCGGGGCGAAAGCCAAAGCCCCGCTCAATTGCGTCCTCGATCCGTTTGGCCAGGGCAACCAGGTCTCGCTTGTCAGTCCTGAAAACGACGTTGCCGCTCTGTACATAGGTCTGCGGGTCGCGCAGCCCAAGCGATTCGTAGACGGCGCGCAGGGCGTCCATCTTGATCTGGTTGTGCCCCCCGACATTGACGCCGCGGAGCATGGAGATAATCACGGCCATAGCGAGCTCTCGAGCGATTCCAAAATTACCGCATTCTGCGAGAAAGGGATAGAGCGATGCTTAACCTGCATTATTCATGGTGGCATCGCGCCTTGAAGGGTCACGACTAAAAGTCGTGCCCTGATACACCCCATAATTTATGAGATGAGTTTGAGTAACTCGAATTCCTTGTCTGACAACTGGCAACTGACTACTGGCTACTGAAGGCCGCTTGCCTTTCGCAGCACCGCAAACAGCCGCTCAATGTCGCCGGCATCGTTGTACAAATACGGCGCGATGCGGATTGAATCTCCGCGGACGCTGACAAACACGTTGGCGTCATGGAGAAGCTGCGGCAGCCCAGCCGGAATGCCGCGCGCGTGCCGGATGCCAATCATGTGCGCCGACCGCTGCTCAGGAGGCAGGACTGCGTAGTCAATGCCGGCGGCGAGCTGCGCGACCTTTGCCGTCAGCAACGAGAGCGTTTGCTGGATTCGTTCGACACTCCACGCCAGGACTTGCTGGAGAGCGGCAATCGCCATCGGCGCCAGAACGAATTGCGGAGACTCACCCATATCGAAGCGGCGCGCCCCTGGCCGGTACGCGTCGGTGTGGTCGACCAGCCGGGAAAAATCGTCGCTCCCAGCACGCGCGATCCACGACTGCTCGAGCGGCACGCCCGACTCCCGCCATTTTGGGGCGACATAGAGATAACCAAGTCCGTATGGCCCAAGCAGCCACTTATATCCGACGGCCGTCAGGAAGTCCGGCTGGACTCGCTCGAGATTCAACGGGCTGGCCCCGAGCGATTGGCTGGCATCGATGACCAAGCCAGCGCCGACGTCGCGCGCACGCTGGCCGACGCGCTCAAGATCGACTTTGCTGCCATCCGTCCAGTGACATTGCGGCACCGCAACGATCGCCGTGTTGTCGTCGATCGCCCGCATCAAGGCTTCGGTCCAGTCCACGCCCGGTTCCCGCTGCGCGACGACTACACGCCCGCCGTTTTTCTTGGCCAGTTCGTACCAGGCGTAAACGTTCGACGGGAACTGCTGATGAAGGATGACGATCGTCTGTCCGGGCGAAAGCGGCAAATTCGCCGCCGCCGTCGCGATTCCATAGCTGGCAGCCGGAACCAGCGCAACCGCATCGCTGTCGGTTCCCATCACTCGTGCGGCAAGAGCGCGCAGCTCTTCGGAACCGGCGAACCACTCTGGACCGGACAAATTCCAGGGCGATGCTTTCGTGCGAACCGCACGAAGTCCAGCCTCGGTGACGCTCCGCAACTGCGGCGCCATGCTGGCGCAGTTCAGATAGGTGATGCCGTCCGGGATCTCAAACAGGTCCCGGACTGCTTCGATCGGGGTTGGGATAGTTGGCGGTGTCGGTGTCA
Organism: Acidobacteriaceae bacterium; assembly: GCA_003152695.1. Classification (GTDB taxonomy): domain Bacteria; phylum Acidobacteriota; class Terriglobia; order Terriglobales; family Acidobacteriaceae; genus Bog-257. The sequence continues at coordinate 15,081 of PMAT01000030.1, read as the reverse complement.
TGGAACCCGGTTCACATTTAGTTTACCTGCTCACCGAGAATGGCTGGCGGCACCGTTCGATATCCGAACCTGACCTTCCAGAGCAATCTCGGCAGTGGATCAGTTTCCGAATAGGCCGTCAGTTGACACAACCGGCGGTAGTACGAATGTACCCCGAAAGCAAACTCCGGGTCCCCGGAGCAACCCTGTGCCATACTGTTCCAGTGGTTACCTACGGAAGCGTCAATCAAGGTATTATGTTGCAATCGCGAGCCGAGACACGGCCATACTTGCCATCGCAAGGCGACTATGATTGCTGTGGGGCTGGAAATCCCTTGGCTTGGTGAGCAACGAGACTCCTCTTCACACAGGCTTTGACTACGGTGAGCAATGACCTTTAAGTCAGCGATGGGCATTTTGTCCGTCATCATCATGTTGGCGGCCTACACGACCTACATCTGGCAGACTGCTCGGGCGGGAGGCGTTCGTCCCCACCCGTTCTCCTGGTTTCTGTGGGGAGTCGTTACAGGAGTCGCGTATCTGGTGCAAATCACCCAAGGAGCTGGAGCAGGAAGTTGGGTAGTTGGATTCACAGCCGTCATATGTTTTCTGATCGGCGCGGTCAGTCTTTTCAAACACCGGTGGCATTTTTCTTTGTTTGATTGGCTTTCTTTAGCTGCCGGCCTGCTGGTGTTCCTGTACTACATGCTTTCCAGGAACCCGACACAGTCAGCGATCCTTGCTACAGCAACCGACGTCATAGGATACGGATCAACCATCAAGAAGGGATGGGCCGAACCTCACGGAGACAGCGCGCCTTCGTTCGCACTCAATAGCATAAAGTTTATTCCATCTCTCTTGGCGCTCGGATCGTACTCATTGGCTACGTGGCTTTATCCGGCAACGTTGGTGCTGATGAACGGTGCTGTCGCCACGATGCTTATCTTGCGGGGACGGCATTTGGAAACTTCTCCGATTAGCTCCGAGCGGTAGCATCGGCCAGATTCCTCAGCAGTTCTCCTCCTTCATGCAAACTAATTGCTTGGTTGACCCCTCATGCCTCGGCACGCACTTTTATGATCTCATCGCGCTGCTGACGTATGCGTTTCACTAGTTTGAGGTCGGCAGGAGCGGATGAAGAGGCCGAAACCATAAAGCAAGGGTAGTTTGGATTAGTATCGTTCAAGGGGAACCAACCGACCACAAAATGTGCGTCGTCGACTGCGATCATTCGCATGCCCGGCATCGTTGGATACTTATAAATTTTTAAAATGACCTGTGAGCCGGTGATATCCCGTGTCTGCCTGAACTTGGCGCGAAGGTCCTTACAGCACTGCTGGAATGTAGCGTCATACTCAGCCTTAGCATCTTCGAACATTTTCTGCGCCCTTACTTCGCACCTTTCCCTTTCTAGAAGGCGTTGCGCCCCAAAAGTGCAAGCGGGGTCAAGCATATAGACGTTCACATTCAATGTTGGCGCTCCATTCCTTAGTGCTTTCGCGACCCGACTTGCGAGCCAGGGCGCTTCATCGTAATAGCTATCAATGATGTCTATCGACTCACACGAGTGATTCATCCATAGCTCAATTCTGGGGTCGTCCCAGTCCTCGCAAGCTCTTGTACTCCCAGGTTCCGACGCTGAGAGAACTGACTGCAAGGCATCCCGCGCTTCGGCCATTGTTTGAAAGCGCCGGACCGGATCCTTTTCTAAACATCGAGACACGATGGTTTGAAGTTCTACGGGACCATCGAATGGGGCTGGACCGCGGCCTAGAATCGCTTGTATCGCGATGCTAGCCTCCCCTGGGAACGCTTGCTTTCCAGTCAACATCTCGTACAGCAGAATGCCGAACGAAAAAATCTCAGACCGCGCATCTACAGAGTAACCTTGAGCCTGTTCCGGAGACATGTAAGATGCGGTGCCTAACGCCGTCCTTGGCGGTGTGAGGATACTGGCGGTAACGTCGGTCGGTGACTTGGGTACCTCGGTCGCCAATCCGAAATCAAGCACTTTGACGCCCCACCTCGTCTTTAGGATGTTGCTTGGCTTCAGGTCACGATGGAAAATTTTCTTGTCATGAGCAGCTTCAAGCGCGTCGGCAATCTTGACTGCCAAGCGTACCGCCTCCTCAGGTTGCATTCGTCCATTTATGTGCTCGCCCTCAACGAACTCCATTACCAGATAGCCCGGCCCCTTATCGTAAAGCGTACAAATACTCGGATGATTCAGGGCCGCCATCGCCCTCACTTCCCGTTCCAGCCGCTCTTTGTCTTCCACCTGTTTGAGTGCCACAATGCGGCCCAGCCAATTATCGTATGCCTTCCACACTTCGCCCATGCCCCCATGGCCTATGGGCCGCTGGAGTTTGTAACGTCCTCCGATTTCTTCGCCTATTGAGAAGGGCATGCGAATTAAACCGGCTCTATTCTACTCAGGTCAATCAATCGTCGCGAAGTGATTTATGTCAAGGCATCTTCTTCCCGAGTGGCCGCCCGCCCGGAAGCTGACCCGCTGCCGCAGTTTCTCTTCACGCGAACTCGCCCACCGGAAACTTATATAATCACCTTTCCCATGGGAGCTTCGACTATCGCTGCTGCGGCACGGCCACCCCACTCCAAATTCATCTTTCGCACGGTAGTGGGAGTGCTGGTCCTCCTGCTGATCGTATTCCTCGCGTTTGATTTCTGGTTTTATCGGGCAGTTCGGGCGGCACTGCCGCAGGTGGACGGCACGATTCGCCTTTCCGGCCTGGCGAGCCCGGTCGTCGTGACCTACGACGCACTCGGGGTTCCCAACATCTCCGCCGCCAACCTGCCAGACCTGTTTTTTGCCCAGGGTTACGTCACCGCCCAGGACCGGCTGTGGCAGATGGACATGACCCGGCGCTACGCTTCCGGCGACCTGGCCGCCGTTCTGGGGCCGGAGTACGTCAAGCTTGACCGCGAGCATCGCATCCTTGGCCTGAGGCAGGTCGCGGAGAGAAACGTGGCCAACATGGACATGGCCCAGCGCGCCCACTTCGAGGCCTATGCCGCCGGGGTGAACGCTTACATCGCGCAGCACCAGAAAACCCTGCCGCTGGAATTTCGCTTCCTCACCTACTTCCCTCACGTCTGGACGGTGGAAGACTCGGTGCTGGTTGGGTTGTCGATGACCGAATTTCTGAACCACGGCCTGTACAAGGACGAGTTGGAGAAGGAGAGAGTCCTGGCCAAGCTCGGGCCGGAGTTGACGGCCGACCTGTTTGTGAATTCCTCCTGGCGCGATCATCCTCCGGGAACCGACACCACTTCCCTCGAAAACGAGATTCCGGCCGGGACGACTCCCGATGAGGAAGAAGATCCGGCGCCAAAGAAGAAGAGCAGCCGCGTTATGCCAGAAGAAAAGCAGGCCTCTCGACTCGTCGCTGCGCTCGTCGCTCGGGATGACAGGATGGAAGACAGCCTCCATCCCGGCTCCAACAATTGGGTGGTCTCCGGCGCGCACACCGCGTCGGGAAAGCCGCTGCTCTCAAACGATATGCACCTCGACCTGCACATCCCCAATGTCTGGTACGAGGCGCATCTTACGGCGGGAGACTTCGACGTTGCCGGCGTGACCTTGCCGGGCGTGCCTTTCGTCATTTCTGGGCACAATCGCTACGTCGCGTGGGGCTTTACCAATCTCGGTCCCAACGTCGAGGACCTCTACATCGAGAAGTTCAACGACAAGGGCGAATACCTGACGCCGCAAGGTTGGGTGCAGCCCGAGCACCGCACAGAAATCATTCGCGTGAAGGGCAAGCCCGAGGTGAACGTAGATGTCGAGGTGACCCGGCACGGGCCGATCATCAGCGACGTCATTCCGGGAGAGAAGCGCAAGCTGGCGCTCAAGTGGATCATCTATGACCCGCAGGCGGCGGGCGCTCCGTTCTTCGCTGTCGATTCAGCGAAGAACTGGCAGGACTTTCGCGCGGCGTTCTCGCATTTTGGCGCGCCGGGTCAGAATGTCGTCTATGCCGATGTGGAGGGGCATATCGGTTACCAGGCAACCGGGCTGGTTCCGATCCGGGCGGCGGGCGACGGTTCCGTTCCTGTGCCCGGCAACGACGACTCGCACGAGTGGACCGGATATGTTCCCTACGACAGGATGCCCAGCGTGTACGACCCGCCCTCGGGGACCATCGCCACGGCCAACGGGCGCGTCACGCCTGATGGATATCCTTACACGCTAAGCATCGAGTGGGGTTCTCCGTATCGCACGGAACGCATCTACCGGCTGCTGAACACAAAAAAGAAATTGACCCCGGCCGACATGCTGGCGATTCAGACCGACATTGTTTCGGCATTCGATCGCTTCTGCGCCGAGCGCTTCGTGTACGCCGTCGATCACACAGCGACGGCATCACAGCGCGCCAAATCGGCCGCCGACCTGATGCGGAATTGGGACGGGGCCATGAGCACAGACTCAGCGGCGGCGACGGTGGCCTACTTCTCTCGCAAGAAGCTGGACGAGTTGCTGCTCAAACCAAAGCTGGGCGATGACTGGAAGCAATACAAGTGGTTCATGAGTCCGGTGTGGCTGGAGAACATCTTGTCGCATCAGCCTGCGCGCTGGCTGCCGGAGGGCTACGCCGACTACGACGCGCTACTGACCGCCGCAGTGGAGGGCGCCATAAGCGATGCGGAAGCGCCGACTGCGCTGGCGACATGGAGGTGGGGACGGGTCCATCGCGTGGACATCAAGCATCCTTTCTGGAGCAATTTTCCCATCCTCAAACGCGCCGCAGGTCCCGGTCCGCAGCCCCTGTCGGGGGATGGTGAAACGGTGAAGCAAGTCAGTACGCACTTCGGGCCGTCCGAGCGCCTCACGGTTGACTTCTCAGACCTCGACAACTCGACCCTGAATATCGTGAATGGCCAATCCGGAAATATCTTCGACGAGCATTACAACGATCAATGGGATGCCTATTATCACGGTACGACGTTTGCGTTACCGTTCTCGGCGGCGGCGGTGCAGCGAGCGGGGGTGCATCACCTGAAGTTGGAGCCGTGAAGAAAGTGGTTCGTGGATAGTGGACAGTGGTTAGTTTCCGGGAATCGCTTTAGCCGGTGCATTGGCTGATGGCTGACGACTGATAGCTGACGGCTCTCTTCCCTACTGGTCCACTTGCACGATATCGTAAAGCGCCCCGGAGAATGAGACCTGCGTTTTCTGGGGCGTGTCGGTAGTGGTGTCGTAAATCACCTGGTATCCCCCCTCGATCACATATACCGTGTTGCGGTTGGCAATCGCCAGCATGCCGGTCACGGGCCCTTGGGGCGGCAGGGGCACGTCAGCAGTGTTGTTGGCGACATTGACCACAGACAGACATCCCGTGGTCTGATTCATGCAGGTCTTGGCGCCAATGTAGAGCTTGTTGTTGGCCGCCAGGGCCATGGTGCTGTGATAACCGTCGCCGATGGCCACTGAGTTAGCGGTCACCCGCGCCATGGTGCTGACAGTCACCGCATCGTAGGTCCCTGCGGGGCCGGGATTTCCGGCCACGTACAAAGTTCCGTCGTTGAGCAGGCCAACGCTGGCGCCGCCCACCGGCACGGTCGCCTTGATGGTTTGCGATGGAATGTCGAGCTGCTGTACCGATGCACCCGCACTCGATCCGCACTCGACCCCGCAACTGATCACATAAGCGGTATTGCTGTCGCTGCTGAAGAACGCGTTCACCGGCCTGGCGAACCCAGGAATCTCCACTGCCTTGGGCGCAAAGGCGCTCAAGTCGATCAGGAAAACCGAGTCCGAATCGTCAGCGAACACCAGCAGAAACTGCCCGCTTGGACTGAGGACAATATAGCGGGCCGAAGGGACGGCATAGTAGGCAGCCAGGCTGAACGAGGAGATCGTGACAACCTCGACCGCGCCGGGCCGTGCGCCCGTGATCGGCACGTTCCGCACCGGTGCGTACACTTTCGTACCGTCCGTGGAGAACAGCGCCATATCGGCAAAGTCAGGAAGAGCCACGCTACCGCTAAACGTCTCGGTGGCATTGTCGATGAAGTCGAGGGCATTGCTACCCTGGTCATAAATCAAGGTAGTGGTACGGTCGCCGCTTTCCACTTCGAAGGTCAAGGAGCCACCGACCGTCACTGTGACGGGAACACCGGGCACCAGCTGGCCTAAAGAGTTGTAGGTCTGCGCGGTCAACGGCGTGGTGTCGTTCTGGGTGTTCATGATTTGCAAGTTGCCCGAATAAGTATTGCTGACAAAAGCGCGATGCTGCGCCGTGCTGGGCGGCGCGGTCGAACTCCCGCTTCCGCCACAAGACGTAATGGAAACCACGATGAGTAAGGTGAGGACGAGGATTGCAAGCCGCTTCAAGCGTTTACCCCGGACGTTATGACGAATTGAAATGATATGTTGGATTTCGTTGAATTATAACAGAGCGCGGCCTGACTACCGGGTGCTTCGGTAATGGCGAATTCGCGCCATTTGCGATAAAGTTCAATCAAGCTTGGCATTACAGCCTCCACCATCTCCATGACTAGGGACCTGATTTCGCGTTTGCAGAAGGGCGCCGTCTTATGCGACGGCGCCATGGGCACACTGCTGTATTCCAAAGGTATTTTCATCAACCGCTGCTACGACGAACTCAACCTCTCGCAGCCCGATCTGATTCGCGGGATCCATCAGGAATACCTCCAGGCCGGGGCCGACATCATTGAAACAAACACCTTTGGCGCCAATTCGTTTCGTTTGTCCAAGCATGGATGTGTGGACAAGTTGGCCGATGTCAATCGCCTGGGCGCACGCCTGGCGCGGGAGGCGGCGAAGAGTTTCGACGCCCTGGTGGCCGGCGCCGTCGGACCGCTGGGAGTCCGTATCGAGCCGCTGGGCAAGATCTCGCTCCAGGAAGCCCGCGCGGCCTTTCACGAGCAGATTGCAGCCCTGAACGAAGAAGGCGTCGATCTGGTCATACTGGAAACCTTCGGATACCTGGAAGAGCTGCATCAGGCCATTCTGGCGGCTCGCGATGTCAATCCAAAGTTGCCGGTGGTGGCGCAAGTCACGATCGACGAAGAGGGCAACTGTCTGGACGGATCGGCCCCCGAGCACTATGCTCCGCAAATCGAAGCCTGGGGCGCCGATGTGGTGGGCTGCAACTGTAGCGTCGGTCCGGTGGCCATGTTGGACGCGATGGAGCGGGTACGCGCCGTCACTACCGCGCCGCTCTCGGCCCAACCCAACGCCGGCATGCCGCGCTCGGTCGAGGGCCGCAACATCTATCTCTGCTCGCCCGAGTACATGGCGGAATACGCCCGCAGGTTTGTGGATGTCGGAGTGCGCCTCATCGGCGGTTGCTGCGGCACCACGCCCGATCACATCCACGTTATGAAAGCCTTCCTGCGCGCGGTCTCCGGTGGCGCTACCGCGCGAAAGTCGGCTCCGGCTCCCAAGGCCCAGCCGGTCGAGGTGCCGCCGCTCCGCGAACGTTCGCAGATGGGCCGCAAGATCGCCGACGGCGAGTTCATCACTATGGTGGAGATCGTTCCGCCGAGAGGCACCGATGGCAGCCGGGAGATCGAAGGGGCGCGCTTCCTGAAATCGGTTGGCGTGGACGGCGTCAATATTCCTGACAGCCCGCGCGCCTCGGCGCGCATGAGCAACCAGGCGCTCTGCTTGCTGGTGCAGCAGCAGGTCGGGATCGAGCCCGTCCTGCACTACACCTGCCGCGACCGCAACGTGCTGGGGATCCAATCGGACTTGCTGGGCGCCAGCGCCATCGGCATCCGCAACCTGATCTGCATCACCGGCGATCCGCCGAAGATGGGCGACTACCCCGACGCGACCGCGGTGTTCGATGTGGACGCCATCGGTCTGGTGAACATCGTCCACAACCTGAACCGCGGGCTCGACATCGGCGGCAATCCCACAGGCGCCTCGACCAAGTTCGTCATTGCCGTGGGCGCCAATCCCGGCAGCCCCAACATTGACGAGGAAATCCGCCGCTTTGAGTACAAAGTTGAGGCCGGAGCGGAATTGGCCGTCACCCAGCCGGTGTTCGATGTTCGCCTGCTGGAAGAGTTCCTGCGCCGAATTGAGCACTGCCGCATTCCGGTAGTGGCGGGCATCTGGCCGCTCACCAGCACTCGCAATGCCGAGTTCATGAAAAATGAGCTGCGGGTTTCCATCCCCGACGAGATCTTCGCCCGCATGGCGAAGGCGACCACCGTCGACGCCGCCCGCGCCGAGGGCGTAGCCATTGCTCGCGACATGCTCGCCGCCGTCCGCCACATGGTGCAGGGCGCGCAGATTGCGGCGCCGTTTGGCAGGTATTCTTGCGCCGTGGATGTGCTGGAGGCGCTGGGTACTGGAAAACGCGCGACGGTGTAAGTGCTGGCATTGCGACGCTGGGCTGGAGTGTTCTCTACTGGGAAAATATTTCCTGCCGACGCCGATTGACTCCAAATTTTTACGTTCACCGAAACCGTTCTGCACTAGAATTGACCCGTGGAGTTTGAGTTTGCCTAAATTCGAAGAGTCTCTCCAGCGGCTGGAAAAAATCGTGACCGAACTCGAGAAGGGCGACGTCTCGCTCGATCACGCGCTGGAGCTTTTTGATGAGGGCATGAAACTCTCCAGTTCCTGTCGCAAGGAACTGGAGGAAGCCGAAGGCAAAGTGGAAATCCTGCTGAAGCGAAGCGGCAAGCTGCATCCGGAAGCCTTCGAACCCGCGAGCCAACCGGGCGACGCTGCAAAATAGCTGCCGCCCATGAATGCCAACATTGTGTCCCGCTGCAGGTAGCGTGGGGTGCTTGTTCTTATTGGATGGCAACCGCTGTCCCTTCTACCACTCGAAAAGGGGTTTGCCATGCGGCCAATCAATGTTGTTCTCGCTCACCACGATGCAGTTGCGGCCGACCGCCTGGCTGCGTCCCTCGGTAAACAGTTCCGTAACCTCGCCATTGCAAAATCGGCCGGGGAAATTGCTTCCGCCGTGGCGCGTTTTCGCGCGCCATTTGCGGTCGTGGACTTGGAGCTGGTTGACCTCCCCAGCCTGAGGTCTCTCTGCTCGCAATTTCCCGCAACTGCGTTCGTGTGCATCCATCGCCTGGCGGACGATCGCATGTGGTCCGAGGCGCTGGCCATGGGCGCGGTGGATTGCTGTCACTCCGGCGACCTGCATGGCATCCTGCTGGCCTCGGAGCGCTACGTGGTGCTCTCGCGTTCGCAGTCCGCGGCGGCCTGAGATCGTGGGTACTACGCTTTAGCGCTCTTCGCCGCTCTCGCCGCGGCTTTCTGCTGCTTTTGCGCGTCCGCCAGCAGCTTGCGCAAAATTCGCATTCCGCTGTCCACGTGCTTTTCTTGCAGCAGGAAGGGCGGCAAAAAGCGCAGCACGGTGTCCTGGGTCACGTTGATCAGCAGACCCTTGGCGAGCGCACCTTCAAGGATCGGCTTGCCGGGGACGGTCAACTGTAGCGCCTGAATCGCGCCCACCCCGCGAACTTCCACCGCGATGTCGAACTTGTCCAGCAGCTCGCGCAGCTTCTGCGACAAGTACCCGCCGACGCGACGCACCTGCTCCAGCAGATTTTCGTCCTCCAGGATCGCGAGATACTCCAACGCGACACGGCAGGTCAGCGGGCCTCCGCCGAAAGTTGTTCCGTGCTTGCCCGGAGTGATGTGCTGCGCGAAGCGCTCATTGGCGAGAAACGCTCCCAGCGGCAGTCCGGCGGCGATGGGCTTGGCAATGCAAACCACGTCAGGCACCACGCCGAAATGCTGGAAGGCGAAGAGCTGGCCGGTGCGCCCGAGTCCGCATTGAATCTCGTCGAAGATGAGCGCGGCCTGGTGCTGGTCGGCCAACTGGCGGCACGCCTGCAAGAATTCGGACGACGATTCCTGGATGCCACCTTCGCCCTGGATGGGCTCCAGCACGATACCGCAAACCTTGTCGTCCATCGCATTGCGCAACGCTTCCACATCGTTGCGCGGCACGAAGCGTACGCCTTCCAGCATGGGATCGAAGCCCTGGCGATACTTTGCCTGGCCGGTGAGCGCGAGCGCGCCCATGGTGCGTCCGTGGAAGGAATTCTCCAGCGCGATCAGAATGCTCTTTTCCGGGCCGCCCGTGGCGTGGCCGGCAGCGCGCACCATCTTCAACGCGCCTTCAATCGCCTCGGTACCGCTGTTGGAGAAAAAAGCGCGATCCAATCCCGACGCGGTGCACAGCTTTTCGGCCAGCAAGCCCTGGTACTCGTTGTAGTAAAGATTGGAAACGTGGATGACCTTCGCTGCCTGGTCGCGGATAACCTTCATGATGCGTGGGTGCGCATGGCCGAGCGCATTAACGCCCAGCCCGGAGAGGAAGTCGAGATAGCGCCTGCCGTCAACGTCGTAAACGTACACTCCCTTTCCGCGCGCAATGGCGAGCGGATAGCGAGCGTAGGTGTTCAGCAGGTATTTCTGTTCCAGCGCAACAATTTCTTCATACGTCAGCACGATGATGACCTCGCAAAGAGTTCATTGTAACGCGATCAAAGATGCCCTCGCCTGGGAATAGAGAGTGCGGAAATTTCGCGCAGGTGGCGGCGAACAATGCTGCCTGTGACCAATCTCACAAATAATTGTTCGCACCCTTCGATAGACTTAGGAACATGGTGATGGAAAAGCAGTTCCGCGAACGCGCCAAGAGCGAACTCCGCGAAATCCGCAATCAGGTCCTCAGCCTGGCCCGCGATCGCGACATTTATTGGAAGCTGGAACGCGACGTCATTGAGCGCAATCCTCAGCTTCACGGCGTCCGCAATGCGTTCCTCGATATGGTGAGGGCCGCCTACGCGGACGCCATGGCGACCCGCGTACTGCGACTGCTCGATGCCGACAATACCGATCTTTCGTTGTGCCGGGTGCTGACCCAGCTTGAGGAATATCCCCATTTGCTGCACGACAAGGTGAGCGAACGTGAGTTTGCCGACGATCGCGCTGAGTTGGACCGCGCCGCAACCAATCTGCAGCAGGTCTTGAACCCGCATTTTGCCCATCACGAGCGCACCCTGTCGGCCCTGGCATCTACGCATCGCGAACTCGACCAGGCGATTGACGCGATCATCTACACCCTGAAGACCTATTACTGGATCATCGCCGACGCTTACCTCGATTTCGAGGTGAGCTATCCCGAGGACCCGTTGGCGATCTTCCGCTTCCCCTGGATCAAGCCGGAGTTGGCGAGCTGACTATCGCGCCGCGATCAGAGCCACCGAGATCAGCGCCCCGATGATGCCTGCGTTCTGCGTCGCCGACATGCGCTCTTTCAAGAATATCCGCGCAAGGATCACTGTGCTGGCGGGATAAAGCGACGACAACACCGAAGTGACGTCGAGACGTCCGCGTTGCGTGGCGGCGATGAAAAGCGCATTCGCAGAGGTATCGAGTATCCCCGAAAACACAATCGGAACCAGGGCCGGACGCAGAGGCCGCTGGTCGCCGGCTGAAAAAGCTACGATGAGCAGCATAAGCAATGTGGAAACAGTACGTGCCGCGACGAGAGGCCAGAACACTCCATGATGGCCAGCTTGTTTACAGGCGATGAAGAACAGGCCGAACATCACTCCCGCCAGCACGGCCAGCCCCAGACCGCGGTGGGTGTCGATTTCACCGTCTGGCCGCGCTATCAGCCAGATGCTGACCAACGCCAGCACAAAACCTGCAAGCTGAATCGGGTCGGGCATTCCTTCGCTGTAGATGCCGGCCAGCACCGGCAACACTCCCGTGACGACCGCAGCGACCGGCGCGACGATGCCCATGCGTCTGATGGCAAGGGCCCGGTACAGCGCTGCGACGCCAATTGCTCCAGTGATGCCGGCCACCGCTCCCCACAACAACGTTGAACCTGGCGGGAACGGCTCCGCCGTAATCCAGACCAACAGCAGCATCAGCAGCAAGCCACATGCATGCGCGCCCGCGACCACGCGAAAGACATTGGCGCGCTTGGCGGCAATGCCGCCGGCGAAATCGCCTCCGCCCCAGACGGCAGCAGTGCTCAAGCTGAGACCAGCGCCGGTTAAGGTTCCAGAGGTCATTGTTTAAGGTAGGCTACTTCGTCGCGGTGCTTTTCTCGCGCAGCACAATCGGGCTCTGATCGTAAGGCACGATCGTCACGTTAAGATCTTTGCGATCGTTAAACTGCAGCTCGGTGATGGGAAACGCCACCAGGACAGTTCCCTTTTGCTCGGCGCCCGGCATAATCTTGGTCTCCACCGTCAATGGTTGCGCCGCATGTTCGCGAAGGTCTGGGTAGGCGCCGAAGTAGCGGTCGTAATCGGAAGAGGACGCGGCGTCGTCGGACTGATTGCCTAGGTCGGTTTTAAGGTTGGCGGTGATGGACTTGATATAGAGCGCCTTGTCGCCAACGTTGCGCAGCGTGACTTGGAGAGCAACCATGGTGTTAGTCATGTCGGCAGGCTGGCTGGCGTACACCGCGTCGATGCCGCCCTGCGCCACCGGCTTCGAGCGCTCCAGGAAGGCGATCACCGCCACCACGATGCCAACGATGACGAGTGCGATGACAACCGGCACGGCTGGAGGCAGGCTGCGTTTGGGGCTGTCGAATTCCTCCATGATGGGAACATGTCCGGCGTCGTATTGCGGTTGAGGCGCTTTGGGCGGAACTTCATTCTCAGCCATGGCTTCCTCCATCAACTCTTGGGCCACTGATGCTTCATCGCTTGGCGAAATTCCTTTTCCGGCAGGGTGTTCAGCACGTCCTTCGGGGTGAGCCATGCGCGGCGTGCCTGAAGGATACCGTACTTGATCTTTTCGAAGTGCGAGGCGTGGTGCGCGTCGGTGTTGATCACGACCTTCACTCCGCGTTCCCGTGCCATGCGCAGATGCACGTCGTTCAAGTCGAGCCGGTCGGGATAGGCGTTCAGCTCCATCGCGACTTTGTTCTTCAGCGCAGTCTTCAGGACCGCATCCATGTCGAACGGATAGGCGTCACGCCGCAGCAGCAGGCGTCCGGTGGGGTGCCCAAGAATCGAGACGTTCTTATTGCTCAACGCGCGCAAAAGGCGGTCGGTCATCTGTTGCGGCTCCTGGTTGAACGCCGAATGTACGCTGGCCACCACAACATCCATCTGCTCCAGCACCGAGTCAGAGAGATCGAGCTCGCCATCGGCCAGGATGTCCACCTCGATGCCGGCCATGATGGTGATGCCATCCGTCTGCTCGTTGGCGGTGCGAATACGGGCGATGTGTTGCACGGCCCGCTTGTCATCCAGGCCGTTGGCGAAGGCCAGATTTTTCGAGTGATCGGTGATGGCGATGTACTTGTAGCCACGCTCTTTGGCCGCCGCCGCCATCTCGTCGATGGTGCACTTTCCGTCGGTTTCGACGGTGTGCATGTGTACTTCGCCACGCAGGTCTTTTAGGGTGATGAGATGAGGCAGCTTGTGTTCCGCGGCGGCTTCGATCTCGCCACAATTTTCGCGCAGCTCCGGCGGGATGCAGTCAAGCTTGAGCTTGCCATAAATTTCGTCCTCGGTCGCCCCCGCGACGCGCTTGTTGTTGTCGAGGCGAAACAGCCCGTACTCGCTGAGGGTGAACCCCATCTTGAGCGCGCGCTGGCGTAGCGAGACGTTGTGGTTCTTGGAGCCGGTGAAGTACTGCATGGCCGCGCCGTAGGATTCCGGCGGCAAGGTGCGCACATCCACCTGCATTCCGCTGCGCAATTTGAAGCTGACCTTATTGTCGCCCTTGGCCAGTACTTCGACGATGCCGGGAAAGCGCAGGATTTCTTCGATCAACCCAGCGCGCTGCTCGTCGTTAACGCAGCACGGCCCGGTGATCAGCACGTCGAGGTCGCCGACCGTCTCCCGTCCACGGCGCAGCGAACCGGCGGGCGTGATCTTCTCAATCCCTTTGATGTGCCGCAGATGCTCGGTCAGCTTCTGCGCGGTGCGGTCGGCTTCGTCGAGCAGGAAGCGCCCCGAAATGCGGCGGTAACCCTCAATCGCTTTCAGGATCTTCTGCTCGCTCTTTTCGCTCAGACGTGGGAGTTCGCGCAGTTTGCCTTCGCGCGCCAGCTTCTCGACGCTGGCGAGATCGCTGACCTGGAAGGCGCTCCACAGCAGCGCGATGGTTTTCGGCCCTAGTCCCTGGATCTTCAGCAGCTCCAGCATGGAGGGCCGGTACTTCACCAGCAAGTCCTGGTGCGGACCGAGTTTGCCGCTGCGGCACAACTCCTGGATGTTGGCAGCCATACCTTTGCCGATGCCGGGAATCTCGAGCAGCTTCTTGGGTTCGTCGATCAGTCCCGAAACCTGCTGCGGCAGTCCTTCGATGACCTCGGCGGCGCGACGATAGGAACGGATGCGGAACGAGTCGTCGCCGTTGATCTCCATGAGATCGGCGGTTTCATAAAAGACGTTGGCGATGGCCTTGTTGTCCACGCAGAGCACCCGAGGGGAATTGTAACGTGGAGAAACAATATGCGCTGCGGTTCGGCCGGCACTCGTAATGACAAGTCACGAACTATGGGCACCCCGTCGTAGGCTTTGCTGCGTCATTACAATTGGTGATTCTCAATCGGGAGCAGGTAGCTGTTGAAACATGCATCCACCTACGGATTCCCCACCACAATGCGAGCAAGATATTCCGCGATTTCTTCCACGTTGAATGTTTGGCCGGTTCGCTCAAGCAATGCTGTGAATTGGCCTATCGGAGAGTTTTTTTCCTGCAGGGAATATCTCAACTCTGACCCTACAACTACCGGCTCGAATAATCCTTGTGCAACTCCCATGTATGAAATGGCTCCATCAAGGCGAACGTCTAATTCGCTAGCGCCATTCTTGAGCCTAAAGCTGTGGCCCTCTAGCGGCCAAAAGGTAATGCCAATCTCTTGGCTGAGAGCTTTTACTTCTTGCAAGAGGTCGTCCCACTGTTTCAGACCCTGCTTATTGATTACGTCCGCATCATGCAGTTTCTCGCGCTGATTCTGGTCGGCCTTCTGCTTCTGTTCGGCCAGCGATTCCTTCATCTCTCGCACAAAGTCTTGTCGTGTCATATCACCTCCGCTTCTTGAATCATACTCACGCATAAAGCAAAACTGAACATCAAATTGGCATCTA
>PMAT01000086.1 GCA_003152695.1 Acidobacteriaceae bacterium | reverse complement strand
CTCTCTTATCGAGGGGCACCCCAGGTTTGGGAATGTTAGGTGTTAGGGTGGGCCACCCGCCGAAGCCATACCCAGCAACGAACAAGGCCTCATCGATCTATTATCAAAGAAATTATCGGTTAGAGAATACGGGAGAACGCTTCACCAAGTAATGACAGCTGGCACAGATGTATCCGTAAATTCAATGATTATTTGCTTTTGCTCTGGCGGACCGTATTTGCCAAACCGCGCGAGAGATTGCGCGCGAAGGACTACATCTTCATTCTCCGGCAGATATTTGTTCCAGTCCCAGCGGGCCTCCGCCGTCTGACCCCTTCGCGTGAAGCGGACGGTGATACTCTTCACAGGCAGGCGATTAAGGCCACTGAACGAAAATTTCGCGCCGGGATAATAAGTCGCATTCGTTCCACTCTCAACATATTCGCCGAGGAAAACCGGCGAGATCTTTAGGTCGCGGATGTACGTCTGGATGGTATTTGCATACGCGTCGTCCGTCCAAACTTTCACGTCCTGGTAGGAGCCGTCGGAGGAAAAAACAGAAACCTCCACGCGCGCTGGATGCCTGACCGTCTGCCCTGAGGCATAGTCACTGTCGTAAAAGGGATAACGGAAGTAGCATTGCTGGCCATTGGTCCACATTGACGCGTGATGCAGGTGGGTGACGCGCGAGCCGTCCGCACCTTCGATAGTGACAAAAATTGCCGGCAGGGACAAATTCCTGCCCGTGTCGTTCCTCAGAATGAGCAAGTCGCTATTGTGGGCTCCTTGCCAGGACGGCAGATGCGTAATGCCTATGCCCGATCCGATAGCAGGAGACCGGACGGTCCTGGAAAGCTCAGCCAACTTCGTGTCCAGCGCCGTTTCGGCAGTCCGGAATTGACCTTGAAGATCGCTCTTCCCGGCTTCCATAAACAGGCGAACCCAGAAGTCCTGCCCCCATTCCTGACGCTCCTTATTTTGCGGTTCCTCGGTAGCGGCCTTCAAACCGGAGACAATCACGTCCCAGTCGGACGGTTTCCGGTTGTCGATTTGAGCGATTCGAGCCAAAATCGCCAGCGCGCGGTTGGCGTCCATCTGGGCTTCCGACCAGATCGACGCCGCGTAGGGATCCGTGAAGATGGAAGGGTCGGCTTTGCTGATGCGAACCATCCGCTGCCACTGATCGTCGAAGCTGGTTTGCGGGGAGGTGTTTTCGGTCGTGTATAAATTGCGACCGGCTATGGACGCGGCATAACTCATGTCAGCGGGCGTGCTCGCAGGCAGGCATTGAGGGGCCAGGACGATCGCGACCGCAACCGCGGCCCCCACCCAAAGTAAGAATCTCAGCGGAGAACGTCGGCGCTGGTGCGCTACCGGGGGTATGTAAATGCCCGGCGTGGGCGGAACAGGCGACACTTGGGGCGCCACCGCAACGATGGCATTGCCGCATTTACTGCAGTACAAAGCTCCCGGGCGAATTTCCTGACAGCACTTGTCGCAGAACGCCACCGTCTCACCTCCAATTCGAAGGTATTATCGTCCGCAATAGGAGCGCGATTATACCCCAGCTGTGCAAACTTCAAACGCGGCGGAATAAATAAAGTTGCTACACCGCAAAAAAAACATTCAAAGCATTCGCGGCAGATTTGCAGAACATAGACGAAAAACTCGTCAACTATTTCAGGCTGAATTATGATGTGCCGGACGTGACCGCCTCGGTTTTCACTAAAGTTTTAAGTATAGTGCGACGTTTGCGCCACTCGTAATAAACCAGCCTAACCAGTGCCAGCACCGGCACGCTCAGAAAAATTCCTCCCACTCCGCCAATTTCTCCACCGGCGAAAACGCCAAACACCACCAAAAGCGGGTGAAGTTTCATGCCTTTCTTCATAAGATGGGGAGATAGCACATAGTCCTGAAACAGCCGGTATCCGCCAAGAAAAAGAATCACCCAAAGAAGATGCGGGGCTTTCGTGCCTGCATTTACCCCGCCCGCAACGCTGGAAGTATCCAGTCCGCTCACTACAATGATAACTATGGCCGACAGGAGGGGCCCCACTAGCGGCAGAAACTCCAGCGGACAGGCAAACAGCGCAAGTAGCGTGGCATAGGGAACGGCCATCCAGTTCAGCGCAATTCCGAAACAAATGAGTGTGGCTAGGCAAAGCAACAGCAAGGCGCGCATGTACTCGAGAATCATAAAATGCGCATCCTTAAGTATGCTTTCTATTGCTCCCCGGCCTTCCGCGGATAGATCGATACCATAGTTTGCGCCGAATATTATTTCCATGATGCCGTCATATATCTTGGCCCCATCCAGCAAGAAGAAAAAGGTAAGAATAGGGATGACGAACGCGTGTTCGATTTCTCGCGTCGCCACCTTCGGCGCATCCTTGGGTATGAGATCCACGAGTTGCTTCAGCCTCGACTTATCGAGTACGAGCTGCCCGACCGGGACTCCCCAAACCTTCCATTTCGCAAGCTGGATCTTGAAGGTCTGCTGCCGTTGCGCCTCGCGAAATTGCTCGATATCTTTGTGCACCGTGGGCCGAATGATGAACATAATCCCCGCCAACAGCGCGAAGAAAAGCACGAAGGGACATAACACCGCCACAGTCCGGCTCTTGCAGCGCAGCCGCCGATCGACCGCCTCCACCATAGGGTAAAGAAGATATGCCACCATCAGGGCAATGATGAACATGAGGACTGTCTTGCGAACGATAAAAGCCCCATAGATCAGCAGCGCGACGACGGCATAAGTCCAAGCATATCGTGCGGCAGTCATGTCAATTCCAAGCATATTGGACACCCGTATTTTTGGAACCACGGCCAAAAGAGCCGATTATCCTATGGGACCAACTCGGAACACTTCAGCAGAAAACTTGCCCGAGTGTACAAAACAACTACGGCCACTGCAATAATTATTTGGTTCTGCGCAGGAATCTGAACAGACCCGCATTCTTGCTGACTGTCGCTTTCCGGGGGTTCTGGAACCGTGGCGCGCATCTAAGAACAAGAAGCAGCTTAACTCCAATGTTCATCTGCCTTTCAGTAAGATCTCTGGCAATCAGGGCCTGGTGCCAGGTGCCCCGGGTTCGCGTCCGGGTTTTGGACGCTAACCTGGGCAGAGGAAGGTTCGGGCCGGCCCACCGAACGTTTTCAACTCACGATCTCGGGCCGTCCACTCCGATTCGACTCTCCACCACTCCGCGAACAGAACCCACACCCTTTCCACTGCCGAGTAAACTGATCCCAGGTTAGCCCAACAGAAGGGCGACCCTGGAGCACCAGGCTTTGATTGTCTACGGGCGCGTTTTGATTATCACTGGCGCTTCGTTTCAGTCGCTTCCCTAATCCTCCGCCATGAATTTCACTCGCACTGGTTCTTTCACTTTTTTCTTGGCGTCGAAGGAAACTTTTTCGCCAGCGCGAGTCTTGAATTTTACGGGCACTTCTTCCCGGACGGTCCGGTGCGCGTCAAACTGTACCCTGTGCTTTTTATTCGCCATTTCAGCCCTCCTCCTCGGAAGATTGCGTGGTGTCCTAACAGAGAACCACTCAACCACCGCATCTGACCTGTGACGCGAGCCACGGTCCAACTCCATGTTTGCTACCATATAAGAAATCTTAAATGTTGTCAAATATGCAACCAAAACTTTACACTTTTTTACGTGACAAGAATTGCCCCACGTGCTACCGTCTAGTTGCAAAGTTTTGCCTAGCTGTCCCTTTGTGATAGTATTAAGTCCTTTGTTTTATTTACTTTCTGCTAATGGAGGATGGATGGTAAATTGCTATCAGTAAGGGTGACGGCAAGAACCAAGACGTTCTTGAATTAGCGACAAGACTTCCGTTAAAGCATATAAAGGAGATGCGAACGCCATGCCCGCCCCCGCACGAAAGTTGGCTTTACAGAGCACTACCGTTAGATTGCCTCAATACTTGTATGAGGAGGCTCGCTGCGCGGTTCAGAAGGGAGTAACCGAAGCGAGCAGCCTCAATGATCTGTTTATCGAATCTCTCCGGGAGAAGCTCAAACAATTGCGCCGCTCCCAAATTGATGCTGCATTTGCCGAAATGAAAAACGATCAGCATTACCGCAGGGAAGCCGAAAAAATCACTGCCGATTTCGCGGCAAACGACTCGATCACCATCAAATCCAGCGTCACCGAGGACTGACTATAACAACCACAGTTCCATCTCGCGGGGAAGTTTATCTTGCCGCGCTAGGCCCATCACAGGGATCTGAACAGGCCGGAACACGCCCCGTCGTAATCGTGAGCAGGGACGCAATCAATCACAACAGCAATGTGGTCGTATGCGTCCCTGGTTCAGATCGCTCTAACTTCAAGCGGATTTACCCAAGCCAAATGACTGTCAAGAATGGAAGCGCGGGGCTGTCGCTCGACACCGTTTTCATGTGTGAGCAGATTCGTGCCATCACAGTAGATCGCCTACGAGATCGCCTCGGAGCGCTTGATGATGAGCAACTAGACACGCTCGACGAGCGCCTCCGCATAGCACTCAACCTCGACTAACAGGGACTAGTGGTTAGGGGTCAGGGATTAGTAAACGCGCAATCCGCAAGCCCCGTTCCAGATGCGTTTGCGATCACGCTGAACTATCTTTGCCCTTTTCCGCCGCACCCCAGCCGCCGCCGCCGGGGGTTTCGATCAGGACGCGTTCGCCGCGGCGCAAGCGCGTGCTGCCCTTGCTGGGCATGAGATCAATCCGGCATTTCCTTAGTTATCACCTTCTGATAATATGCTGCGGTGGGACGGCATGGGCCCGAGCAGGACCATACACTCGAGAACCTGCTTGATCTTGACGGAGACATCTACGTCATCGATGAGACTGCCGGATATTGGGTGAAGTTTGTGGTCGGGCGCGTCATTCCCAGTCCGGAGCGTCCTCACGGAATCGAATACTCGCTGACCATGCACGATTCCAGCAATCGACGGCTGGTCGGCTTCGACAACGCGCACCCTGCGCTGGGGGCAAAACAGCGCCCGCGCGGCACGGGCCGTACTTACGATCACCGGCATCGATTGGGCACGGTCAAGCCTTACCCATACGAGAATGCCGCAAAGCTGGTTGCGGATTTCTGGGAAGCGGTCGATGAAGTGCTCAAGCTGAAAGGGAGTAGGCCATGACAACGCTAAGAGTGGGAATAGCCACATACCAGCAGATGAAAGAGCGGACCTTGGCCATCGCTAAGGGAAAATTGAAACCCGGACCGCATGATCCCAAGGTGTGGTTTACCTCGACGGAGAGCATGGCGCGGATACTCTCCGCGAAAAACCGTGAGCTGCTGGAGATCATTCGCAAGAATTCGCCGCAGTCGCTTGCCGAACTGGCAGAACAGACCGGACGCAGGAAGCCCAATCTGTCTCGCACTCTGAAGACGATGGAGCACTACGGTCTGGTTAAGGTGTCGCGACAGAACCGGCGGCTCATTCCGAGGGTGGACTACCAGCGTGTAGCGGTTGTCATGGAGCTTAGCGCCTAGAGAAGCCCGCCCCCGTTACCGCTCGACTCCCGGGTCCTCTTCCACTGGACCCCAGCCGCCGCCGCCGGGAGTTTCGACGCGAACTCGTTCGCCGCGGCGCAGGCGTGTGCTGCCCTTGCTGGGCATGAGTTCGGTGGAACCGTCGGCGCGAATGATCTCCGTTCGTCCCGGCGCTCCGTCCTCGCCGCCCGCGAGACCGTACGCTCGGAACTTTCGCCGGTCGGCGAGCAGAGTCACGGTGGCGTCGGTGAGCACTTCGATTTCTCTGACGATGCCGTCGCCGCCGCGATGTTTTCCCGCGCCGCCGCTGCCCGCGCGCAGGGCATACTTCATCACTCGTAAGGGATAGCTGTATTCCAGCGCTTCGGCGGGCGTGTTGAGCGAGTTGGTCATGTGGGTGTGCACACCTGAGACGCCGTCGTGGGCCGCACTGGCGCCCGAGCCTCCGGCAACGGTTTCGTAGTAGGCGAAGGGAATGGCCTTCCCGCTGCGATCGTCCATGCCGCCGATGGTGAGATTGTTCATGGTGCCGGACGACGCGGCGGGGATGTGCTGGGGCAGCGCCTGGGCCAGCGCGCGCAGCAGCACGTCAACGATGCGCTGCGAGGTCTCGACATTGCCGCCAGCCACGGCTGCGGGTGGACGCGCATTGACGACGGTGCCCTCGGGCGCGATCAAATGAATGGGGCGCATCAATCCGGCGGTGGCGGGAACGTCTTCGCGCAGCAGGCAGCGGAAAACGTAGAAGCAGGCGGAATAGGTGATGGCTTCCACGGCGTTGATGCTGCCTTCCACCTGCGGCGAGCTGCCGGTGAAGTCGATGACCACGGGGCGCGGCTTCCGGCTTGCGATTTTTGTTGCGCGCGGAAACGTGATGCGCACGGCAATGCGCACAGGCTCGTCGCTGACGCCATCGTCATCGAGCACGTCCTCGGCGGCATAGCTTCCCGCAGGCACGGTCGCCAGGAATGCGCGCATCATTTTCTCGGAGTAATCGAGCAGGGCGTGCGCGGCACGCTGCACACGCGGGAGGCTGTAACGCGCGCAGAGTTCGAGCAGCCGCGTGCTGCCGGTGTGACACGCCGCCAGTTGCGCGCTGAGGTCGCCTTCACGCTCCTCGGGAGTGCGAACATTGTTGAGCAACAGAGCCAGGATGTCGCGGTCGAGCGTTCCGGCGCGCACGATCTTCACCGGCGGAATGCGCAAGCCTTCCTGGTAGATCTCGCGACAGGGACCCATCGAGCCCGCGTAGGTCCCGCCAACATCGGCGTGATGCGCGCGAGCGGCGACGAAGAATTCGGGCGCGGCGTTGCGCTGGGCGCGTCCGGCCGTGCGCTGGGCGGGTCCGACTCGGAGCTGGGCGCGTCCGACGAAGACCGGAGCGACGACGGTGATGTCGGGCAGATGCGTGCCGCCGCGGAAGGGGTCGTTGAGCATGGCGACGTCGCCGGGCGCGAGCGGCAACTCGGCAATGGCGGCGCGCACCGACATCGGCATCGAGCCAAGATGCACGGGCATGTGATCGCCCATGGCCAGCACGCTGCCGGCGGCGTCGAAGAGCGCGCAGGAGTAATCGCGACGCTCCTTGATGTTGGGCGAGAAGGCCGTGCGGCGCAGCGCGGCGCCCATCTCCTCCGCGACCGCGTGAAACAGATGCTTGAAAACCTCGAGCTCGATGGGGTCGGCGCGCATGTGAGCGAGTGTAACTCAGGCGGCGGCAGCGGGACACTTTGTCCCGGCGTTTCGGGCGCAAATCACTAAACGGCCAACCGCACAAGAGATTTTCCAAATATTTTTGTTGACTTTCCAAGCGAGTAACCGCAATATCTTGGGTTAGACATACTGCTCATGCAGCATCTTGGGCGGGTATGGCACCGGTCCCCAAAAATCAACCTTCAAGGGAGAAGGTTACACAAGGAGGATTACCCAATGGCAACGAAAAAGAAGGCCACGAAGAAAGCCGCCAAGAAGAAAAAGCGGTAACCGTTCCTGCGAGGCACCGGCCTCGCTTTCCTTTTGCGCAACACATGGCCTCCGCACTCGCCGTTCGCGGAGGCCTTTCCCTTTGCGCCGCACTCTCCCCGCGCCGAATTACGGATGCCCCTCCAGCCTCTGATCGCAAGTGCCGTTCGGGGGTTGCGTGGGCAACTGCGGCACCTGCAGCAAGTGGGGCGAGCTGAAGTCGAAGAAGCCGTTATTGGGGTCGCTCAAATCGCTGGCAGTGGCGTCGCGTTGGGTCAACGCCGGCACGTTGAAGCGCGTCTCGATCAGCTTCAGCATCGACGTGTAGTCGCCTTGCAAATGCACCACCGTATGCGGCTTCACCCAGGGCGACACCACGGTGAAGGGCACGCGGAATCCCGTCACATTGAACAGCCCCGGGGTGTCACCCTGACCCAGATCGTCGGGCGTTACATTGTCGGGCGGCGTCACCAATATCGGTCCCACGTGATCGAACAGGCCTCCGCCTTCGTCGTAGGTAAGGCAGGGAGAGCTGGACTTTAGTCCAGCGGAAAAGCAGACGATTTCAACAATGGACTTTAGCCCCGGAGTTTTCTGGCCCCGGCGCTAAAGCGCATCACGAACGTCCAACTTTCCCCGAAAGGCCGGGCAACCCGCCCGGACACACCTTCGCGGCTAGGTTCGCCGGACGAACGCGCACAGTCGCAAGCTGGCGAATCACAAGGCGTTCGCGGTGCTTGCGTGGTATAACTGCGTGACAGTAAACACCGCAATTCGAATGACGCCCTGCAGGGGGCGTCACTAACACGATCTGGACGATGCGGGATTTGCTAACAGCGTGACCTACGCTCGGAGATGAACGATGGGCGATGAAGAGCACTTAAAGGAACTCAGGGACAGGCTGCATGAGGGGGTGGTCAAGAAGGAACACGAGTTCAGTGAACGGCAGAGGCGCGCGATGCGCCGTAACATGATATTCCTGCTGATATTCGCTTTCCTCCTCCTGGGGTTCGTATTTATCAAATGGTTTACTCCCGCCGGGAAGTAAATGACTGTCAGCAACACGGAATTAGATCAGTGCCGTCATCCGTCCCGCTCATCGCCCTTCCCGGGGCGTGTTAAACTTGCTGGTTTGCCCACCGCTTCTTATTCATACTGGGCTGACGTAACCCGGGTGCCCGTCCTTTCGCACGGGTACCCCACCCTTGTCCGCAGCAGTTGCGGACAGGGTGGGAATCGAGTCCAAGAGCCATCCTCATGCCGAATACCATGCTTGCCGTCGTTAAGCCCACGTCTGCACCGGGCATAGAAATCCGCGAAGTTCCCAAGCCGCAATTTGGCCTGACCGAGGTGCTGGTCAAGGTCAAGATGGCGTCCATCTGCGGCACCGACCTGCACATTTACCAATGGGACCAGTGGGCGCAGCGCCGCATTCATCCGCCGCTGATTCCCGGCCACGAGTTCTGCGGCACGGTCGAGGCCGTGGGCGACGAAGTGACCAGCGTCAAGCCCGGAGATTTCGTCTCCGCCGAAATGCACGTGGCCTGTGGCAAGTGCCTGCAATGCCGCACCGGCGAGGCGCACATCTGCCAGCACGTAAAGATCATCGGCGTGGACGCCAACGGCGCCTTCGCCGAGTACGTCGTCATCCCCGAGTCCAACATCTGGAAGCTCGATCCTTCCATCCCACAGGAGTACGCGTCCATCCTCGATCCGCTGGGCAACGCGGTGCACACCGTGCTGGCGGGCGACATCGCCGCCAAGAGCGTGGCCATTACCGGCTGCGGGCCGATCGGGCTGTTCTCCATCGCGGTGGCGCGGGCTTGCGGAGCCACGCAGATCTTCGCGCTGGAAGTGAACGAGCATCGCCGCAAGATCGCCCAGCAGATGAAGCCCGACTTCGTCCTCGATCCCACCACGGACGACGTGTACCAGATCGTGATGGACAACACCGGCGGCACCGGCGTGGACGTCGTGCTGGAGATGGCCGGGCGCTCCGCTGCCATCCGAACAGGCTTCAAAATCCTGCGTCTCGGTGGCCGCATGTCCCTGCTCGGAATTCCCTCCAAGCCAGTCGAACTCAATCTCGCCGAAGAAGTCATTTTCAAAGGCGCAACCGTGCAAGGCATCAACGGACGCCGCATGTACCAGACCTGGTATCAGATGACTGCGCTGCTCAAGGCCGGCAAACTCGACCTGCATCCCGTCATCACCGACCGCATTGCGATGAAGGATTTCGCGTCAGGCATGGAGCGGCTGAAGACCGGCGAGGCCAGCAAGATCCTGGTGTATCCCAACGGGACGAAGTAGGGTTTGCGGAGGCACGAAATGAACTTGCGAACAACGCTTGTTGCACTCACACTGCTCTCATTCTCGACACTGCAAGCCCAGCAACCTCGTGCCACCAACGCATGGAAGGACTTCGATTTTCTAGTTGGCGAATGGACATGGGTCGGGGGAGGACACCCAGGACAGGGAAAGGGTGTGTCAACTTTCGCGGCCGAAATGGATGGAACAGTGCTGGTCCGCAAAACCCATCTGGACTATCCGGCGACGAAGGAGCGGGCGGCGTTTGCCCATGACGATCTTCTGTATTTGTACCGCGATCCCCAGGACAACTCGTTGCACGCCATTTTTTTTGACAACGAGGACCACGTCATCCGGTATGCGGTAACGGTGGCGCCCGGCGGGAACTCCATCGAGTTCTTGAGCGATGCCGCGCCCGGCGGTACAAGATGCCGCATGACCTATGCTCGCGCCGGCGCCGATTCCGTAACGGAAAAGTTCGAGATTGCCCCACCCGGCAAGCCGAACGATTTCGTAACTTATGTGGAGTTCGTTGCCAAGAGGGTCAGCAAATGATCAGCACTATCTCGCAAATGCGGTGACGGCGCTCGCTTGTCCAATTCTCCCAGCATGGGCGCGGTGAAATCCACGTTGAGCTGTTGGATTGGGAGCATCATGCGGCCTCGGGCGTGGGCACCCGGCCTTAGGCGAATTCCAGCCGCTTGAGTTTGATGCGGTCGGCGCGAATGTGCGCAAGATCGTAGTGGGCTTGCTGCGTGAGCCAGCTTTCGGCGCTACCGCCGAAGACCTGCGACAGTCTCACGGCCATTTCGGGAGAAATCCCGCGCTTGCCGTTCACCAGTTCCGACAGTGTAGTGCGCGTGACTCCGAGCGCGGCGGCGGCGTCCGTGATGGTCAAGCCCAAAGGTTCAATGCACTGGCGCAGTACAACGCCACCCGGGTGGGGTGGATTCTTCATCGGCATGGCTTAGTCTCCTTTTCAGTGGTAGTCGACATAATCAACGTCCGCCACGTCGCGTTCGGCAAAGCGAAAAACCACCCGCCAGTTGGCGCGAACCGTCACTGCCCAGAAGCCTTTGAACTCGCCCTTGAGCGGATGCAGCCGGAAACCCGGCAAGTCCATGTCAGCTACCGTGCTTGCGGAGTCGAGCCGCACGAGAATATCGCGCAGTTTTACCACGTGCTCAGCAATCACGCCGCGCGGGTCATCGTCCTCATATAGCCGTTTTAGCCCTTTGTGACGGATTGAGTGGATCATTTTGTACCGTAATGCGTTACGTTACGGATGTCAATAACGAATACGGCTTTGCGCGGGCTTGTGCAATTCTTTCAGCATAGGCGCGGTGAAATCCACGTTGACTCTTTGAATCGGTGGCATTATCCGGCCGCGATTCGTGAAAAAATGCGAGACATCTCTTCCCTGCTCTGCCCGACGCGCGATGCTTTCCGAGCTTTTGCCATCCGGCTTGGTGGGAGCCCCCGCATAAATGCGGGGGCTCCCACCGAACAATTCTCCTGATCTCAGTTATACAAGTTAGGTTAACTTTCACTGGCCGCGAGTCCTGGGTAGGCGGTGTCACGAGACGAGAGTCCCGTAGGGTCAGCACAAGAATCTAACTTTCACATCGCGTCCCTCCTCTAGCGAGACCAGCGCTAGCCTCAGAACGCGCCGCCACCGCCGCCGCCGAAGCCGCCGCCGCTGAAGCCTCCTCCACCGCCACCCCATCCCGAGCCGCTGCTGCTGGCGCGCGGCGCGGCCACGAACGCCTGGTGCGCATCCATCGCCATGGCGTGCATGGAGACGGCGAAGAAGATGGGATTGAAGCCCACATAGGACATCGATCCTACATACCATGTGGGCTGGTTCTGGGTGATTCCCTGGAAGGCCTTAGCCCAGCGGTTCTCGATGCCCAGTGCCATGGCGTACGGCAGAAATTTCTCGAAGGTATCGGGCGGCATGCGCTGGAGGCGATCGGCATCTACGCGGTTGATGAACTCCTGGAAGCCGAGGATCTCAACTTTGGTGCGCACCCCCTTCAGCGATTTCGCGGTCATGATGCGCGCGAACAGAAAAACGATGATGAGCGCCAGGATGCCCGCGGCAATCAGCAAGCCCGGCGAATCAAACATTGAGCCCCAGCCCAGTACCTGGGCCAGCACGAAGGGCGCTGCGGTGAACAGGATTCCGGCCAGCACGTAGGCATGCGCCGATTCGGGATCGACCGAATACATTCCCTTGCCCTTCAGCTCCGCGAGAATGTCGCTCTTCATGGTCGGGATGGCAACGTAGAACTGGTTCTTCAGGTCCGACAGGCGCACCTCGGTGGCCCCGCCGGTGAACATGTGGTCCAGCATCACGCGCTCGTGGAGTTGGAGCGCGTTCCAGGTGTCGGGCGGTTTCAGCGCGTGGAAGGTGTAATCGCGATGAGTGAATAAAAGGACCTTGGATTCGGTCTCCTCGATCTTGAGATAGCCCTTCACCGCCAGGTCCACCATGGTGCAGGTGATGTCGCGAGGATGGACGACGTCGTCGATCAGGGTGCCGACTTCGGCGGGTGTCATGTCTTTGGGCGGCTCGTACATGGGCGCGACCGAAATGTCGGGCTTGGGATCGCGGCCTTTGGTCCACCAGAAGGCAAACATCACGATGAACGCCCACAGCGGCAGCAGCACAATCGGATTGCTGCGCAGAAACCACATCGCCTGGGTGCCTTTGCTGGGCTGAGTCAGCACGCCTTTGCTGATGTAAACGTCGGCCGTCAGCCCGTCCCGCATGGAGAGCGGACTGTTGGCTTCGACCACCACCGTGTTGTTGCGGACCTCGGCGGTGGCGTCCTGTTCCTGCGATCCGTAGGCGCCCCTGAAGGCTTGGGCGCGCAAATTGCCGGCGGCATTTCCCGGGAAGGTGATCGAGGCCGCGGCGCTGTCAATCGGTACCGGCCAGTCATTGCCGGTCACGTTCCAGTAAAGCTCGTCGTGGCCGTCGAACCAGCGCACCGCATTGGTCACTTTGTAGCTGATGATCACGCTGCGCGTGGTGTCCACCGCGTCAGGAATGTAGATCTTGAGATGGCGGCTGCTGTTCTGCGTGCTCGATTCGTACTTCAGCGCGTGGCCGCTGCCATCGAGAACGCTGGTGACTTTGAGGAACAGGGTGTAGTTGCTGCCGCGCGGGCCTGGGTATTCGACGGGAATGTCGCGGTAGATGCCGTGATACTCGCCGCTGAAAACCAGGTCAATGTGCTCGTTGACGGTGGTCACCCCGTCGGAGGCAACGTAGATGTGGCTTTCGAAGCGGGCAATGTGCCAGTCGCGCGCGAAGGCAGGTATCGCCAAGGAAAGGCAGAGAATAACAAGGGCGAACGTTCGCAGTTGGCATTTAGCAGTTAGCATTTGGCAGTTAGCATTTGGCACTTAGCAATGGCTTACTTCCTCGTTCCGCCTGCACTTTTGACAATAGCCGGTTGAGCATCCGCCGCATTTCGACGACGTCTTGGGCGACGGCTTCGTGGTTTTCTCGCGAGAGATACTCCAGGTCACGAGCCAGCAGGAGAAAGTACTCCAACTCGCTCGCAGATCCCATAGCGAGAGTCAGAAATCGGCCAAATTCGGCATTCCCGAATCGTCCGCAACCTTCGGCGATGTTGGCCGCTACAGACGAACTGCACCGCCGCAGTTGACTCACCATGCCGTAAGTTTCTTCACGTGGAAAACTTCGGGTGCAGCGATAGATAGCCAGAGTAATTTGGTGTGCGCGCTGCCAAACCTTCAAATCTCGAAAGTCCTTCATGGGGCTCCTCAATCTTTCGGTCATTCGAGGGTCTGGTTTGTCGTTCGAGGGTCTGGTGCTCACTCAATACTAAATGCACTAAGTGCTAAATGCTAAGTGCTAATTGCTAACTGCTGCCTTTAGAACTTCACCGCCACCGGTTCGCGCTGTGCCGGTTCGGTGATGTCGAAGAACTGCTTCTGCTGGATGTGGAACATGCCGGCCACGAGGTTCGTGGGGAAGGTCTGGATCTTGGTGTTCAGATCGCGCACCACGGCGTTGTAGTAACGGCGAGCGTTCTGAATGGCATCTTCCAGCCCGCTCAGCGAACCTTGCAGCGACATGAACTCCTGATTTGCCTGCAATTGCGGATAGGCCTCAGCCACCGCCAGCAGCCCGCGCAAGGCGTAGGTGAGCTGTCCCTCGGCCTCGCTCTTCTCCGCCGGAGTGCTGGCAGCCATGGCCACGCTGCGAAACTTGGCGACGTTCTCAAACGTGCCCTTTTCGTGCGCGGCGTAGCCCTTCACGGTTTCCACCAGGTTGGGGATAAGGTCGTAGCGGCGCTTCAGTTGCACGTCAATATCGGCCCAGGCGTTGTCGGCGCGGACCCGCAACTGCACCAGCCCGTTGTAAATGCCGATCAGCGTGAACGCGATGACGGCCAGTAGGACGATAAGAATAACGATAGAAATCATGCCGTTTTCCTCCCGGCGGGCATCCCAGCAGCGCCCCGCCGGAGCAGGCTTGCCAGGGTGAAAGTTCGACAGCAGGGGACGAGCGGAAGTTATCACATGGCGCACGGCGGAGGCAATTCGCAGACGGCGACCGGATCGGGCGTGCGATGCGGCGAGGAGTATCTCCGAGGAGAAGTATGGCTGGTCTGCGAACCTACCCCGCGCGGCGGGATAGAATATCTCTTCGCACCCGGAGACCTTCATGGCAACCACGAGCACTCGCACCAATCCCCTGTCTTACCTCACCGACCAACTCAACGAACTGAAGCAGAAGGGCACCTACTTCAAGCTGCGCGTGCTCGACGACGAGCAGGCGCCGCTGTGCACCTTCGACGGCAAGAAGGTCATCAACATCGCCTCCAACAATTACCTGGGCTTGACGACCCATCCCAAACTGCGCGAAGCCGCCCTCGAAGCCACGCGCAAGTACGGCGTCGGTTCGGGCGCCGTGCGCACCGTCGCCGGCACCATGAAGATCCACATGGAGCTGGAGGAGAGGATCGCGCGCTTCAAAAATGTCGAAGCCTGCGTGGTCTTTCAGTCGGGCTTCACGGCGAATGCGGGCACGGTGTCGGCGCTGCTGGGCAAAGAAGATTTCATCGTCTCCGACGAGCTGAACCACGCCAGCATCATCGACGGCGCGCGGCTCTCCCGCGCCAAAATCAAGGTCTTCCGCCACAAGGACGCCGCCCACGCCGAAGAGCTGCTGCACGAGATCAAGAACGAGCCCGGCCGCAAGCTGATCATCACCGACGGCGTCTTCTCCATGGACGGCGACATTGGCGCGCTGCCGCAACTGACTGAGCTGGCAGAAAAATACGGCGCTATCATGATGGTGGACGACGCCCATGCTTCCGGCGTGCTGGGCCGCAACGGGCGCGGCACCGTCGATCACTTCAGTCTTCACGGCCGCGTGGACGTGCAAGTCGGCACACTCTCGAAAGCCATCGGCGCGCTGGGCGGCTATATTTGCGGCACGCGCGATCTCATCGAGTTCCTCTACCATCGCGGCCGGCCGTTCCTATTCTCCACGTCGCACCCGCCGTCAGTCGCGGCCACCTGCATCGCGGCCTTCGACGTGCTGGAGCAGGAGCCCGAGCGCATCGAGCAGCTCTGGGCGAACACGCGCTACTGGAAGAAAGAGTTGGGTGCGCTCGGCTTCAACATCGGCGGGGTCAACACGCCGGCCAGCGAGACGCCGATCACGCCCATCATCGTCGGCGACGGCCGCCTCACCATGGACTTCTCGCGCGAGCTGTTCAAAGAGGGCGTGATGGGCACGGGCATTGCGTTCCCCACAGTGCCCGAGGGCAAAGCGCGCATCCGCACCATCATGACCGCGACCCACACGCGCGAGGAGCTCGACCAGGCGCTGGAGACGCTGAAACGCGTCGGCAAACGCATGGGGATACTGGGGTGATGGAGGAGTGCAGCTGTCTTGCGAATCCGATTTTGGAGCGGACAGCCTCAGCCCGTAAGCAAAGTAGGAAACATGATCGACCGTCTTGCAAGGGATGCCGCAGTTAACCTGATCAGACAGTATTTTGGAGGCTCCATAACTAACGATGAGCTGTTGGATGAGTTTCCAAGATCCTCACCCGACTCCGCCCTCGAAGGAATTTATCAGAGGATGTTCGATCTTGTGGACGACCTATATGGTCACAAAGTACTGGGTTCACTCGCAAATGACCCGGTGAATTATGTATTGGTACAGAGGTGCGTGCTATTCCTGCACTCCGATTTGGAGTATCAATGGGTTGGCAAATCGAGGGGGATCATCAATAGACTTCGAGGGCTGCGTTCGGTTTCGGATAAAGGCGAAGCTGGAGTTTGGCCCTTCTTCAGAAGGGTCGACTACGAGACGGTTTCGAAAACTTGGCATGTGCTGAATTCTTGACTATCAAGGCGCTTTCTTAAAGTCGCCCTTTGAAGGGGCGCACCTTTAGGTGCGCCGTAAAGGTTCGTTATGAATTCGGCTTTAGCCGCTGAGGGACCTCGCCGTTCGACTTTCCGCTGGACCTGGTGGACTCTTGTCCCTCTGACGTTCGTTGCCGCCGTCGTCGCTGCTCCCTATTTCTTGACGCACGGTCTGCTGGCGATGGGACTAGCACTGGAGCGGGGCTTCGCGATCGTCTGCCACCAGCGTCCGGAGCGCTCCTTCTGGATTTTCGGCGCCGGGATGGCTGTCTGCGCGCGCTGTCTGGGAATCTATCTGGGGGCGGCCGCGGGCCTGCTGTTCCGCACCTCGCGCAGGATCGCGTTGCGCCTGCTCATCGCCGCGGCTGCACTCAACCTTTTCGACGCGATGACGGAACTCGCTGGCCTCCACGGCAACTGGCTGGCAATCCGCTTTGTTTTCGGATTACTGTTGGGCGCGGCGGCCACGCTGCTGATTTCATCGTCGGTTAGCCGGGCGGAGATTCCCGGTTGATGTGCCGTCCCTGACGGGACTCACTTCATGGTACGAATATCGTTGGCTCATCAACGGATTCGGCCCAAGATGGTGACGACAGGGCAGCGGACGATAGTGGGATTCGTGCGCCCCGAAGCGGGGGTGTACGATGAGTGCTCCCCTGGAGGTGTTACCCATGGCTAAGCACGTTGACATGGACGCCATGATTCCGCGTGAGGATTTCGCCGTCGCGCAAGAAACTTATGTCCTTGACCTCATCAAGGACTTTCCCATCACTCACTTAACGAATGAGTCACCAGTCCTAAAATTACTCCGCAAGCCAGATTTTCAGCGCGAGACAAATCATTGAAATCCGGAGCAGGTGGTTTCTTTAATCGCGAGCTTTATTGACGGCGAGGTTATCCCGTCCCTAATTCTTTGGAAAGCTCCGAGGTATATCTTTGTGATTGATGGTGGGCACCGTCTAAGTGCTCTCCGCGCTTGGATGTTGGATGATTATGGGGATGGGGCTGCCTCTCTAGCATTTTACAAGGGAGAAATATCAACTCGGCAGAAAGAAATTGCGAAGCATACCCGAAAGCTAGTCGAAAAACAGGTTGGGCGCTATTCGACGCTTCTTAGCCAGGTCGATACAAAGAATGCACCAGAGCAAGTTATGCGACGTGCCCAAGTGCTTTTCACGCGAGCACTTCCTTTGCAATGGATTCAGGGAGACGCTTCGGTTGCGGAAACCTCATTTTTCAAAATTAACTCGCAAGGTACTCCGCTCGATGACACCGAGACCCTATTAATCAAGAATCGGAAAAAGCCAATTGCCATTGCTGCGCGTGCGATCTTGCGTGCCGGAAGCGGACACAAGTATTGGTTAAAGTTCCCTATCGGCTGTGCCACTGAGGTGGAAACTGTAACGCAGGACTTTCATGACAAAATTTTCAAACCGGAAGCAGAGGAACTCCTAAAGACGCTGGAATTACCTTTAGGCGGCAATGTATCTCCAGTTGATGCATTGGCATTGCTAATAGACTTTCTGTCTATCGCTGGCACGCGCGATAAGGATGGCAAACCAATTGACAAGTACCCCGATGACGACTCGGGAGACGACACTGTTAAAGGTTTTGAAAAACGCGCTTCAGGTGCTAAATCGAATAGCGGGGAACAACCCGGCCAGTTTGGGATTACATCCTGCGGTGTACTTCTACAACGAGAAGGGGAAGTACAGTCGGTTCCTGTTCTTAGGTATGGCAGCCGTCATACAAGACAAACTGAGAAACAATAACGCGGTATTTTTCAAGACTTTTACGACGGCCAGGAAGCAGCTTGAGCAGTTCTTGATAGACAACAAATCCTTAATTGGCCTCATCCTGCAAAACCTGAGCAAGACTCAGCGAGTCCCTAAAGTAAGGGATTTATTCGAGTTTCTTGTCGATCAATTACAAACCCCTAAGACGCTTAAGATCGAAGATGCAATTGCTCATCTCGGCATTCGTGGTCGTATTTTGGAGGCAAACGTAATTCAGACAACACCACAAATTTCAGATGACACGAAGTCGATGGTGTATGTCCGGCAGGCCGTTACAAGTGCGCTTCGGTGCCCAGTTTGCGGCGGCCTGTTAGACCCAAGCAAGTCGGTTTCATACGATCACATTGACCCTAAGAGAAAGGGTGGCAGTGGCGACCCCACAAACGTCCAGTTAGCGCATCCGTACTGCAATACCGGCTACAAGGAATCCCAGCCTGGGCTGCGATTGTGACGCCCTTCGGGCTGATGAATGACCCTAGGGCACCGTTCCGCCGCTGCTCCCCGCCTGTCCGCCCGCCCCTGGCGCGAACAGTTGCAGATTCTCCTTCTTCCAGGTCATCGCGTCATGGATGCGGTTGTACCCGCTGGGATGGTCGAAGAAGATGTACTCCTCCACCGGCCCGGGATGCATCTTGCGATACTCGCCCAAGTGAATCGCGGCCTGCGCGAAACCATCGGGCTGGCGACTGGCATTCAGTCCGAACATGTCGGCTTCGTGCTCGGTAGTGCGCGTGTGAGTGTTGAGCAGCGGCGTGGCGACGAATCCTATGATGGACAGCAGCAGAATCACCAGCGGCACGACGGCGACGTCGCCGATGCCGCGGATTTGCCACCTCTCGCCCCAGCGATGCAGCGACCACTGCAGCGACCAGTTCAAAAACGCAAAGCTGACCACAATCACGACCGAGAAAAATAGCAGGTCCTTGGGAATATGGTTGAGCACATAGTGCCCCATCTCGTGTCCCATCACCGCCTGGATCTCTTCCGGCGAACCCCGGCGCAGCAGGTTGTCATTCAGGGTGACGCGCAGGGTATTGCCGAAGCCGCTGACGTTGGCGCTCATGCGCGTGGTCTGCTTGGAGGCGTCGATCTCCCAGACGTCCTTCGCGGGAATCCCATTCGCCCGCGCCAGGCTTAGGATGGGCGCCGTCACTTTGGGATCGTCCAGGCGCGTGACCTTGTTAAAGATGGGCATGATGAATACCGGGACGATCATCGCAAAGAAGGCCAGGAAGACCGAGGTCACGATGGCTCCCCAAATCCACCAGGTGCGCGGCAGGCGGCGCACGATGCCGAACAGCAACACGACCAGGATTCCGCCCAGCACAATGCCGATCATCAGGCCTTTGGTCTGGTCCCACGCCCACGGACCGAAGGTCTGCGTGGCCAAGCCGTATTGATGCTCGCGCGTGTAGCCCTCATAGATCGCCAGGGGCGCGCCCAGGACAAAGGTAAGCAGCGAGTACTCAACCCAATAGATAAAGGTCTGCAGCGGCTTAAAGCGGGTGATGCGCTCGGCCAAATCGCGCATTCGCGCCGACCAGCGAAGGTTCAGCAACAACAGCGCGATCACCACCCCGTATAAGAAGTCCCACAGAATGAGCCAATAGCCGCCCTCGAAGTAGGCGTCGCTGCGGGTGCGCGCGCTGGCGGGTATGCGCGCCATGTAGGCGTCGGTGGCGGCTTCCACGCTGAAGTTAGGGGACGGTTGGGCTTCGGGAGGCACCGTCGTCACCGACGGCATTTCGTTGGCGGCGTTGCTGCCGGCCGGCGGCGCCGACTGCGCCGAAGCCAGGCCCAAACCCAGGCCGAATACAAGTAAGAACAAGGCGAAATTCGTCCGCATCCCGGAGAACATAGAATAAGCTACCTCGTTGTGAGTCGATAGGAGTATATACGGGCGCGCCCAGCGGTTAGTTTCAAGGGAATCGCGTTCCATCCGCATGGACCTTCGGGCCCACCCATAGGAATGAAAGACCTCTCCCGGCTGTCGTCCTGAGCGACGAGTCCGATCGCCGTGGTGACCGGACGAGGAGTCGAAGGGACCCTATGGTCGCCAGCAATCTCAGCCTGGTTGTTGCGCTGCGCGGCGGCATCGTGATTTCTTGCAGCTATGGGGGTCCTTCGACTCCCCCTCACTGCGTTCGGGGTCGCTCAGGATGACAGACAGAAAAGCGGCCCTTCGCTCTCCTCAGGATGGCACACCAAATCCGATGGTAAGTGACTGACGCAAAAGGATGAAGCGAACACCGGGTGGCCAACATCTAACTTCTAGGACGTGTCAGCGATACCCGAATTGGGCAGTGATTCAGTTCGGTGGTTACTGGCAGTGTGTGATTTGCAAAATAAGTCTTGGCGGGTGGTTCGGCTTATGATAAAATCTACAAGTTTACACGCACGTCTGTACTGCCGTACCGCTCCCGCCCTAGTGTGCATGGAAGCAGCGCGCCCTTCAACTGGCGTCATCTATTAGAGGACAATCCGCTTTGGCTCTTGAAGATAAGTTCGACGACATCAAGAAACTGATCGATGCAGGAAAAGAAAAAGGTTACCTCACGTACAACGAGGTCAACGACCTGATCCCGCACGACCTGCATTCGCCCGATGACCTTGAGGACCTGCTGACCACCATCGGCACGCAAGGCATTGACGTCCTCGAAAGCCCCAAGATCCCCGGCTCGCTCGACAAGAAGTTCGATCCCGAACTGGAAGCGGGCGAGGACGTGGAACTCGACCTGACCCCCGGCGCGCTGGAAAAAACCAACGATCCGGTGCGCATGTACCTGCGCGAGATGGGCACGGTCCCGCTGCTCACCCGCGAGGGCGAAGTGGAGATCGCCAAGCGCATCGAGCGCGGGCAGTTGCGGGTGCTGAAAGCGCTGTCGCGCTCGGCCATCGTGATTCGCGAAATCGTGGCTATCGGCGAGGACTTGAAGCGCGGCGTGCGCTCGGTCAAGGAGATCGTGCTCTTCGACGAGGAGGAGATCACCGAGGAAGTGGTCCAAAATCGCCTGAAGGACATCACCGGCCGCATCGACGATCTGGCCAAACACTACAAGAAGTCGATGCAGCTGATCGAACGGCTGGACGGCATCCCGCAGAAGAAACGGCCGAAGGAGCACCGCCGCTACCGTTGGGCGCTGGGACGCGAGCAGGTGGCGCTATCGCAAGTCATTCGCCGGCTGGGCTTCACCAACAGCGAGCGCAAGCGCCTGATCGACCGGGTCAACAAGACCGTGGACAGCATGCGCGGGCTCGACAAGCAGGCGGTGAACTTCGAGAAGCGCGCCGAGCAGACGCGCGCCGAGGAAGCCCGCAAAGAACTGCGCAAGCAGGTGCGGCAGATTCGCGCCGACCTGGAGCGCATGGAGCACGATGCCGGCGCCAACTTCGCCGAGCTGAAGCGCACTCAGCGCGAAATCGTGCAGGGCGACGTGGATGCCGAATACGCCAAGCGCGAGCTGATTGAAGCCAACCTGCGGCTGGTGGTCTCCATCGCCAAGAAGT
Organism: Acidobacteriaceae bacterium; assembly: GCA_003152695.1. Taxonomy (GTDB): domain Bacteria; phylum Acidobacteriota; class Terriglobia; order Terriglobales; family Acidobacteriaceae; genus Bog-257. The sequence goes on along the minus strand of PMAT01000086.1, from coordinate 67 downwards.
ACACCAATCGCGGCTTGCAATTCCTCGACCTGATTCAGGAGGGCAACATCGGCCTGATGAAGGCGGT
>PMAT01000084.1 GCA_003152695.1 Acidobacteriaceae bacterium | reverse complement strand
CTGAAAGTTGCAACACATCCGCGGAAAGAGTGGCGTAAACTAAAAGCCCTCAGGGGGGAAGCCTACCCTGCCTAGAGTCGGATTCCCCGTGGTTCCTGCGGACGACCTACCATCAAAGAAAGGTCAAATTACAATATCCACGAACCCCATATTACTGTCTGTGATGGCGATCACGGGACAATGGTTGGCCACAGCCGTTTCAACACCCCCAACATTCAAAGTAGCCCACTACCAGATTCTGGTAGTGTCCTAAACTTGCGTTNNAGGCACTCAGCGATCGATCCCAGGCTTGCGGTAGCATGCAGCATCTGCAGGTGCATCACCTCAAATTCCGCAGCCAGTCAGGTGCCGATGTGGAACAGAATTTGATCACACTGTGCGCGGCCTGCCATGCTCAGATGCATCTTGGGGCATTTCTTATAGAAGGCAGCTTCCGCAAAGTTCGATGACCGTTATCTCATCAAAACGAGAAGAGATGCCGATTTACGAGATTCAACGGGGTTTTCGCGGCCTGCCCGGCTTTTATATTCTCTAAACCGATGATCCGGGACCTTCGGAGATTTGAGAGATGCGCAGGACGGTCGTTGATGTTTCCACATCACCCAAGCCGCTGCACGCGGAAACAGCGAAAGTCCGTAGTACGGTCACCATTTACATCTTGAATTCGAGGATGGCCTCTATGACACTGGCCTGCTCGTTTTCCGAGAGACCGGTAAAAAAAGGCAGGCGCAGTAGCCGTTCACTCACGTCCACCGTGACCGGACAATCGTGTTTGCCAGCGCTCCATTTGACGCCCATCCCGGAGAGGTGGAGCGGCACGTAATGAAAGACCGCCAAGATACCGCGCTCTCTAAGATGGGCGATCAAAGCTTGGCGCTGGCCTAGGGAGGGGAGCAGCAAGTAGAACATATGATACGACTGTTCGCAGTGCGAGGGAACCACGGGAAGGCGCACATTGTTTTGCTCTGCCCACGCATCAAGACCTCGCCAGTAGGTTCGCCAAATGCGCTCCCTTGCGCTCTGGATCTGCTGCCGCGCTTCCAGTTGTGCATACAGGAAAGCGGCCTGCAGGTCGCTGGCTACGTAGCTTGAACCGAGGTCCACCCAAGTGTACTTATCCACCTCGCCGCGGAAAAAGCGATTCCGATTGGTCCCTTTATCGCGAAGCACCAAGGCCCGTTCCAGCAGCTGCGGATCATTGATGAGCAGGGCCCCCCCCTCTCCGCAGGTGAAGTTCTTGGTTTCGTGAAAACTCTGGGTCGCCAGAACTCCGAAAGTCCCGGTGTACCTGCCATGGTAGCGAGCGAAAAGCCCGTGGGCGTTGTCCTCCACAACTGCAATGCGGTGACGGGCGGAAATGGACATGATTGCGTCCATCTCGCAAGCCACTCCTGCGTAATGTACCGGGACAATCGCCTTTGTTCTCGACGTGATCAATTTCTCGAGCAGCGTCTCGTCGAGGTTGAGGGTGTCTGGACGGATGTCTACAAACGCCGGTCGCGCTCCGCGCAGCACAAAGGCGTTGACGGTGGAGACGAAGGTGAAGGAAGGGACGATGACCTCGTCTCCAGGGCTGATGTCGAGCAGGAGTGCCGCCATTTCCAGAGCATGCGTACAGGACGTGGTCAGAAGAACTCGCGCGACAGCCAGTTCCTTTTCCAGTAGCCCTTCACATCTCTTGGTGTATGGTCCGTCACCGGAGATGTGTCCCCCCTGGATGGCATCCTGCATGTAGCGCAGTTCGGCGCCAACCAGTTGCGGCTTGTTGAATGGGATCTTATAAGGATTCACTTGCCTGCCGCCTCCTTTCCTCGAGCTTCGAACGAAAGATCCACGGATTCAACTTGAGAAACCGGCAGGATGGTTCACGGAGTTTCGGGTACCCAGTTCTTGCTGGTGTTGGGCTGGATACTCCTCAACCCAAGTGGTGTCATGCACAGCATAGCTGGGACGCTCCATGGTTCGGAAGTGTATGCGAGCAAGATATTCGCCGATTACCCCCAAGGCAAACAGTTGGGCACCGGAAAAAATCGCGATTGTGGATGCCAGGAAAGGAAACCCTGGCACGGGGCTTCCGTGCAGAAAGTACCGGCCCAATACATAGAGGAGGATTACGAAACCCAGCAAGGTGAAAGCAAAACCTACTACACTTGCCACCTGCAGCGGCAGAACGCTGAACCCAGTGATCATGTTGGACGCATGCCGAATCAGTTTGCCCACAGAATATCCAGAAACCCCCCGCGGGCGGGGATCGTGCTGCACGCGCAGAGCGGCAAATCGGGTTGTTCCCCAGGTCAGGAGGACGTCAAGAGAAACAAAGCTGCCCTGGAAGTGCAGAAATGCGACGCAGATCCGCTTACGGAAAGCACGGAAAGCGCTAACATTTCGAGCGATCTCGGTTCCCATAGCGCTGCGCAGCGCAAGCTTGGTGAACTGGGAGGAGAGGTCGCGCAAAAATCCGTGCTGTTCTTTTTGCGGCACACCGTAAACTACGTCGTAACCCTCCTCCAGCTTCTGTAGGAGCTTCGGGATCTCTTCCGGAGGATTTTGCAGGTCGTCATCCATGGTCACCAGGAGGTCAAATCTGGCAGCTCGGATTCCGCAGAGTAGGGCATTATGCTGTCCGTAATTGCGCGCCAGGTTGATACCGCGCACCCACGCATACTCCTTCGCCAGGCGGCAGATGGTGGTCCAACTTCCATCTGGGCTGCCGTCATTGACCAACACTAATTCGAACTGCCGGCAACAATCGGACAGGACCACCTGCAAACGTTCTACCAACTCCGGCAACGTCTGCTCGCCGTTGTACACCGGCACGATGACCGACACATCCGGCTTCTCGTTCACCCTTGCTCCAGGGGACTGCTGTTAGCTCTTGATCGCGTCAGTAATAGCATTCCTATTAAGGATGAGACACAGCCCAACCAGCTTCAGGACTGAATGTCGCTCCTGAAAAACAATCACCGCGTCGAGGCCATTAGTATATAGGTACTGAGAGGGCCGTTGCGAAAACCTATATTCACGCCGAACCTATTGAACCCATAACCAGATCCCGGTTGGAGGCAGAAAGTGCGCTCCCAGTTTTGCATAGATATTGTGGACGGCAGTATTTAAAACACTAAAACTCGCGAAGCCTATCCGATGTCCGCGCGCCGCGTATGCCGCAAGCGCTTTCTCGAACAGTAAGAAGCCAGAGATCTCTGCCTCTCTGCGAACCATCGCGAGGGTAAGGTTGAGCCCATTCGCCTCGGGCCGCGACAAAAACCAGAATTGTGTTGCTCCATCCGCGCACACTTCGAGGCAGGTCTTTGGATACTCGCGTACCAGGGAGCGCGCCCATTGCCCATAACGAGCATTGATTAGCTCCTCGGTGCAACCGAGGAGGTGCCTGTACCGTTCGTGTTCAAACGAGGCAAAGTCGCTATTGCGAACTTCAAACGGCTGTTCATCGGCGAAGCGAACCTCCAGCGGCCGATCACACGGGCTTAGAGGGCCGTTCTTCAAAGCAATGCGGAACTCCTCTTGCGTGTCGATCTGAAAAAAGCCGGCTCGCTGCAAAGCACTGAGCGACGGGGCATTCTTGAATCGCGACTTGAACTCAGCCCAACGAAATGGTGCAAGGGCAAGCTGCTGGGCCTCCGCGGGCATGCTAAAGAACGCGCTGTCATCTATGATCCCGGCCGGCTGTCCCCACCATTGCGTGTTGAATTCGTGCAGCCTGATCATAGATCCACTTCCACTTCCTCAAAGCACTGCCGCCAGAAATGCTCTCCATCCCACAGGGGACCGAAATGGTGCATGCGAGCAAGCGGCACCAAGCGCTTGATCTTGGTACTGGCTGCGATCTCGAGCCATCGAACATCCGACGGTGCCACAAACGCGTGGCCCAACGTCTGTATATTCGCTGGCAGATGCTCGATAGCGTTTTTCAGGCTGGAGCTGGAGATGGGTAGAAACAGAGGGGAATCGATAGGCTCCAGGCTGATCGGGCCTATTCCGATGACGGCAGCCCGATTGGCTGCCGCTGCCGCATCCCAACCGGAGGCCTCCGCCCATTGCAGAGCCAGAGTGTTGGCAGAGGCGATATGCATCGAGGGCTTAAGCCGCAGTACTTCCGGCCACAACGCGAGAACCCGATCACGCAATTGCCTGGCTTGCCGCTCGGTTCCTTCCAGTATCACCACCCGGCGTGGCGAAGTACAACCGGCCTGGCCATAGATCGCAAACACCTGGATCAGATTACGCAGCACCTCGTCGCTTGCCGCCTCCGGTTCAATCCACACCTGCGACTGACGGTCCACAAACGAGAACCCAATGCTCTTTACCGGGTTTCCGGAGCTATGAATCACAGCGGCTGCTTCCTCGGATCCGAACACTACTCGCACATCGGCTTCTTCCACCATCGCCGCTTGACGCTCATCTCCGCGCTGAAAAATTTCATACTGCACCTGCCGCTCCAGAAGCTCCTGCAAGGTTCCATCGGTCAAATGCGCGCGGCAAAAATTAAGGAACGCGCCGGTGAGATCATCACTTCGCGATCCTCCCTTCAAGAGCAGCCGGTTGCCAGTGAGCGTGAGCAGGATCAGAGTCAATGGTCCGAGCAGACTGACATTGTTGGGAAGCCACACTGCGACCGTACCGCGCGGACGCGCGAGGCCGCTGACTTTCCCGTCAGCGTCAGCAGGAGCGCCAAAGGCCTCGTAGTAGGGCCGTTTGAGTTGTTCCGGTGACAGAAAGTTGATCAGGTATGCCCATTCGTCACGGCTGAACTCATTTGGAACCGCTTTGCGCATAGAACTGCGAAGGCCACTCCATGCACCGATCAACTCATCCAGATCGAACGGCAACGATACCACCACTGCTCCGCGGAAACTCGAAAAGCGATGCAGGTGCTTACACATTGGCGCAGCCTCGCACTTCGGCCTGCGGTATGCGTCCGAGTAGTTCAAAGCGTTTCCCCGAACGTCCGCAGGGACAGGGGCCGCTTATGATGCTGCCAACATCCTCGGAGAGCACCGAATGATAGGGCGCGCCATGTGCCAGCGTGTTCATCAGTTGGATCTGCCCGATCTGATCCTCCACGGCTTGGAGCGTATAAGGGTCTCGCACAAGAACATCCGCCCAGATCGGCACATGCCGGAATCCGTGTTCACATAGCGGATAGATTACGCCGACTTGCTCAACCAAGCCGTAGTAATCCACCACACCGCTCCCCGGCTGCAATTCACGCGTCAAACGGGTGTCGAACTCTTCGCGGTTTACCCGAAGATGTTCCAGCTTTTTCCAGCCTCCACTGTGCACGAAGTGAATCCGCTTGGATTGAAGTTGCCGGCGAATATCTTCTGGCATGCTGCCTGCTCCCCAGGAGAGCCACAACAGCCAGGTAGAGCCGTAGATCAGAAATTCCCGGTTAGCGGCCAATGCACTGCGCAGATCATCCCATTTCATGCTTTCCGGGCGGCCGGCATCAGCTAGCAAAAAATGCATTGAAGTCGCCAACGGACTCAGGCTCAGGGCTGCGGCCATCCTTGCCGACACGGTTCCACGCTGGCGCAGGGACTTGCTGTCATCCAAAATCAGCAAGGGCCTCTTCCGTTCCCCGACGAAGTCCTTCAGGATGGCTAGCGCACTACGCGACTGCAACTGCGAGCTGATCTTGTCGAGGATGATCTGACTAGGCTGCGAACTGATAGTGGAAGACGATTGAAGTATGCGCTCGTGGGCCAAGCCGTCGGTACAAAACAGCAAACGTTTGAACAGGCCCACATGCAAGAAGGGGAGACCGGCGACTCCTCCGCCACTTTGCCACCCCCTCCAAATCTGCTTGTAGAGTTTGCAGCCGGCGAGGTGATGCAAAGTGAGTTGCTCCATTTCAGACAGAAATTCTCCGTCCTCACGCGGTCCATACACCGGCCTGTCTAAAAGAGCGCTCACCGGCTTGACCACTCCTCGAAAAACCTGATTGCCTGCGGCCGCACCAGCGTCCCGTTGGTTCGCGTGCAGGGATCGCGCAGGATCCGCGACCAGCATTCTCGCAGCACAGGAAGCGCTTGACGGTATGCCCCGCTTTCATGGAGCGCTTTCAGCACCGCCCAAACACCGGATTCGTCGATGGCATATTTAGCAGCGCGTTCTACCCACTTGCACGAATTCTTCCGATTGAAGTCCATCACCGGCAACAAAAAGACCGAGCACAATTTGGCATGCCCCCAACCATCTGACGGATATTGCGTTGTCATCTGCGCTTCTAGAATGTGTGCGATGCCGTGCACCAGACCGACCGAAGTCTTGACTTGCAGTACGCAGGCACGCGCGCTCGCGTCGAACCATCTGACGTCCGTGATTAGAGGTAGCTGCAACAGCTCGTTTATAAGCGACGCCAACTCGCTTTGCATTTCTTCCCCGCTGAGGGGAGACAAAAACGCTTCCAGCGCATGCGACCAGACATCGCCGCAGGCCTGCCCAGCGCGCTCAGGCGATACGCTCAGCAACAATTCAGGCCAGTAAATAACCTCATCCGGCAGGAAGGCAGGGTCGATTTCGATGTGCTTGGCCCCGTCCCGGTTGAGCACCACGATGGGCGAACGTTCTGCGCCGCTACCCCACAGCGACGGCACAACCACCAGACGCATGCCCCCACGCTTACGGGCACGGAAGTACTTGGCCTCATCCATCATGCGGCCACCGCCCACCACGACTAGTCCTCGGCAGTTCTCAGGAATTTCTTCGAAGGACGAGATCGCTGGCCCAGGCCACCGTTGATGCGCCAGTTCTGCTACGCTGGCGCCGGCCCAGACCGCGTAGGTTTCTACCTCAGACTTCACGAAACGAGATTCCGTGGTGTTCCAGGACAGTTATGACGTCTCCCACGCTTTTCAGGCCGAGAGCTTCTTCCTGGGTGAAATGACATCCAAAGGTTTCCTCGACACCCACGGCAAGTGACACCACCCCTAGCGAATCCCACGTCTCTACCTGCTCTCGCCGGAGATCAAGATGAAATTCAGACGGATCAATGAGAAACACTTCCACCACAAGATCCTTCAATTTCTCGACATTGGTCATTTAAATTCTTTGCCGCCAGTGCAAGGACTTACCCTCGATATCTCTCAGCGCAAGGCCATTTACCTTTCCGTTTGCCAGCAAGGGAAGGGAGGCTGTACTTTCAATCCGCAACGGCCAATGGCTACGGGGATGGCTTGTGCGAAGCGCTCGCAGCAGCAATCGTACGTCATCTTCAGCGGGAATAGGGCAGAGAACCAGCACATAACCGTCTTCGCCGGCCCCATCTTCGTCACGGTAGTAGGCCACCTGCCCCTTCCAGTGTTCATTCACCGTCGCCAGAATCTGCGGCACGGCGATCTTCTCACCATAACGCTTGAAGACCTCCCCGCGACGACCCAGGAGCTGCCAATGACTGTCATCGCGCTGCTGCGCGAGGTCGCCGCTCGGAACCCACTCCTCGTCGGCGATGGCGCGGAATCCCGCCGCATCGATCTGGGCAACACACCGGTAGTCACTTAAGAAAAGAAGATCGCCGCTTTCGCTGCTCTTTAACTGCACTCCCGGCAAGGGAAGCCCTATATCCCTGGCGTCGTCGCCATCATCGGCGGCTCGCAAGGTAAGTCTGGGCATGGCTTCTGCGCAGCCGTAGTTATTAAAGATCGTCGCGTTGGGGAACATCTTGCGCAACAGGGGAATCCTTTCCTGTGGAAATCGACTACCCGCAAAGTGAAGACGGATGATTCCCGGGAAAGATTTCTCACCGAACATTTGTTCCAGCAAAGCTGCCTGCGGTCCAACCAGGCAAAGCATAGCGTCCACGGCATTCTGCAATGCTCCGAGTACCACATCCGGCTGGCCGAAACCCGGTGTCGCAATTAGCCGGCGGCCCATCACATGCGACCAGAGCCACTGATTCACAAAAGCATAGCAATAGGTCAACGGAAGAGACACGATCGTCTCCTGCACAGGTTCGCTCTGCTGCACCTGATGCAATACAGTGGACAGGCGTTCGGAGCGCTCCTTCCGGCCAACCACCAGCTTGGGAGTTCCTGTACTGCCCGATGTAAGAAGGCAGAAATGACCGTTTCGATATTCCTCCGGAAGATAGCTCAAACATCGGGCCACCCAGCTGCTTGAAACGGGGCTCTTCGCTGGAATATAAGCGAACGTCTCCCCAGCCTCCCAATGTGATCGGAGAGCCCGGATTCCGTCCGGGGCGCCGTCGATCAAGATTGGCTGCGCTCGCAAGACTTCGCTGATCATATCCAAAGCTTATATTAACCCAACATATCCTGGCGGCCCAGTGACCGTACAAGCTCTCCGCGCCAAAGCGTGCTGGAGCGTGCCGCCACAGCGTCCGCGGAAAATCGCGGGCAGTTTAGCGCTTGCGAGCGACAACCAAGCAGCTTCCTCCCCACGCGAGAGGGCGTTGTTCAGCAATTCTGGACAATTCCCGGTGAGTGAGCTTCTCGAGAATCTGGGCGACCCGAGGACTTCTTGGCTTGTGGTCGGAGCGAAGGGCATCCGAAGAGGTCGTCTTGGGTGCAAACCCAAGGTGGTAGGGAAGTACACGGCAAAAGAGAATTGGAAGCGGAAGAAAACTAAAAAAGTAGGTTGCGAAATCGACGGTATAACCTGAGTCTTCCAGGAGCCGCCCCAGTGTATTGATCGTATATCGACGCGAGTGCCCCGCCATGACATCTTCATGGGACCAGAGCCAACCGTAAGCCGGGACAGTGATATACACTCTCCCCCCAGATGTGAGAAGCCGATTGATTCTTGCCATAAAGCCGAAGTCATTCCGGATGTGCTCGATGACATCAAACAAGCCCACCGCTGGAATAGTTTCGGCCAACACGCCGACATCCTCCAACGTCGCGCGCACAACGTGCCTGATGCCCCGCTTCAGAGCGTTTTGAACTCCAATAAGTCCCGGTTCCACGAGGACCACTTCTTGCCCGGAGTCCTGGATGGCCTGCGCGACACAGCCATTACCTCCGCCGATATCGAAGAGGGTGCCGGGCGGGGGGAAGTGTCTCATCGCTTGGAGAATGCAACGATTTCGGTGCTGGAACCAGAAGGATGAGTCTTCGATCGCGAAGCATAAAGCGTTTCCTTCGTCCGGGTATGCTACATCGGACAGCGTATGCGAAGTCCACCAGCCATCTTGAGTAAGCTCGAGATTTGGGGCGATTTGGCGAAGATCCATTATGGACACCTGAGAAAATGGTTACTCGCTATAATCCTCTGCAACTGTTGGACTACGCGTCCTACACAGGTTAACATCGGGCAGTTTACTGTGCAGCCAGTTGTGGCAGTGTCGCGCCTATGACTAAGCTGTGTCTTGACGAGTGAGAGCCGACGTTCATGCTTCCCATGTCCAGTTCCTCGACGATCCGTACAAGCTCTCCGCGCCAAAACGTGCTGGAGCGGCTTTCGAAACTCCGCCTTCTACCTCCTGCGATTGTGGTAGGGCTGCTCCTTGCTTGTGTCTTCCTTCTCCGCCTGCCGAGTGCTCTGGTCCCGCACGAGTTCAATGTGGACGAGAGCCAGTTGCTCAGCGAGGCCATGAAATTCCTGGTCGATCCACGGCCTTGGGTAGGAATTGAGAGCTGTGGGCCGCTGAACTCCTATTTACTGTCGATTTTTTTGCTGATGGGGTTCAAAGCGGGGTACGTCCTGGCGCACCTCGTGGCCAGTCTGCTGGTGTGCCTGCAAGTGCTCGTGGCATACCTTACGCTACGGCGGCTTGGATCGGAAATGACTGCAGCCGTAGGTGGCCTTTTGATGGTGCTTCTTTATGGCCTTTCTACCCGGACGGATTACCTTCAATATTCCACCGAATGGTTGTCCACACTGCTCTTGATGCTTGGGTTCTACGTGTTCCTAGTCTGGCTGGATGATGAGGCCTCGGTAAGCAGGCAGGGCGTGCAGCTACTGTGGTTGTTTCTGGGCGGCTTGGCATTGGGCGCTGCACCATGGGCGAAATTGCAGGCTGTGCCCATTACCGGCGCCGTTGGGTTGCTTTATCTGACAGCAATTTTCAGAGCCAGACCCTGCTTCATAACCCGACTACGACGACTGAAGGAAGTTGGTGCATTCGTTTCCGGCGGCGTCTCGACCACATGCGGGATCCTGGCCATAGTGGCTGCATCTGGGGCGATGAGGGACTTTTGGTATTCGTACATCCGCGCACCGCTTGCTTTTGTAGGCGCGCTGAGCTTGGCCACAACTCTGCAGAACCTGTTTCGACTCATCCTGACTACGCCTGTTCACCAGCTATTGCTGGTTGCTCTGCTTGGCCTCGCACTACTCGATTATGCATCGCCTGGCGGCAAGTTTAAGTATTTTCCCAAACGAAACCAATGGGCGTATGGCGGACTAGTGGTTTACGCGGGCGCAGCTCTGTTTACGGCATGCAGATCCAACAACTTCTTTTTTCATCACGCAATCTTTTTCATCCCGCCCATGACCTATCTGGCGGCAATACTGGCAGTGTCCGGTGCGAACGCGTTGATGCAACGCCGACACATCGAAAGCTCAAAAGCAGGCATCGCACTTGCTCTCCTGAGTCCCGTATTTCTGCTCGTTGCAACGATGGCACTGTATATGGCATATACACTCCGCTACATTGAGAAGGTCAAGGTCGTACAGCAGGCCGCCTCTCCTATGCAACGGGATCCGAAAACTGCCCGTCTGCGGGAAGTGCTCCTTGGCTATATCGGACCTATGCATTGGGACTTACCGGACTCCGGCACCGACAAAATAGCTTCTGTGGTAGCCGACATACAAGAGAAGCGGCGGATCCAAAGTTTGGCGGTATGGGGATGGTCGCCGGGCGTGTATGTGCTCACTGGCATTCCGCCAGCAACCCTTGACACCATCACGGAGCGTGCGATCGACCCGGGCCCGTTGCAGCAGTATTTTCAGATGCGCTTTGTGTCCGATATGCAGGCGAACCCACCCGACCTCTTCATCGACACCGTTGCCAAGGGAGCGTTCTTGTGGTTCCCATGGACGGAAAATGACGGCTACGAGTCGGATGCCCAGCTTCGGAAATTTATCGATCAAAATTATGTCCTCGTTCATGAGTTGACGTTGCAAAGAGGCGCCAAGCCGGTGAGGTTTTTCGCGCGACGCCAAGATGATCTACCTCCGAAATGAACGGAGTCGGCTGGCTGGGGCCACCAATCAGAAGCAATTGGGATTGACAAAAGTTATGATCGAAGCCATTCGACCAATCCTCGATAAGCCTTTCTTTTACGAGTTGTTCGACGTCCTTATCGGTGCAAACCATGCGAGGAGCGTGCTGGTACGGGAATACATTCGGCCCAAGGATACCGATCGAATTCTCGACATCGGCTGCGGATCCGGCAACATGCTGCCGTTTTTGCCCAAATGCAAATACCTCGGCGTCGATGCCAACGAGTCCTACATCGCTTCAGCTCGGCGGCGATATGGCGATCGTGGCGAGTTCATCTGCGGCCGGGTCAGCCATTTGAAGGTTGAGCAGTTTGGCACGTTTGACGTCGCGCTCGCAGTGGGGCTGGTGCACCATCTCGACGACTCTGAAGCTCTCGACCTCTTCCGCCTCGGCTTTGAGGCGGTGAGGCCGGGTGGCCGTCTGATTTCGCATGACATTTGCTACACTCCAGATCAGTCCGCCCTGGAGCGTTACCTGCTTTCGCATGATCGCGGTCAGTTCGTACGCAATCAATCGCGATACTTGGAACTGGCGCGCAGCTGCTTTCGGCAGGTTACTCCGAACCTGCGCAAAGACTTGTTGCGTCTTCCTTACACTCACCTAATCATGGAATGTATTCGTTAACACGATTGCGAGCGGCGACGTCAAAATGACGTCTACCTTTCGGAGATGCTGGCACCCGTGCTCGCCGGCGTGCGTTCCAACAGTACGGCAACTTTATCGGTGTAAATGGTACGCCATGCCGGAGAATGCTCAAGAAGGTACGTTAGAGGCCGCCTCGGTACTAAGAGGACGTAGTCGATTCTGTACTTGTCCAGAACTTCAAACGGCGTTTGGATCGACACAGCTTTGAAATAGTCGTCGAACGTTCCGTTGTACACGAATATATCCGCGCGGCCGTCAATAAAAGGCCTCAACTCGGACGCATTCCACTCCATGTACCCGCCCCACCCATATTGATTGAAGATCCTTCCATTCAGGTGCTGACGTTGCATAAACTCCAGCGCGGCCGTGGGATATTCTTCATCCACTTTCTGCTGTAGCTGTGCCGTTGACGGAAAGAAGAAGATCAGCGCGCCCACTACCGCAGCCATAATGGCGGCGTTGAGCCACGGTTTATCAATTTCCCGATCATAGGGCGGAAACAGGTGCAGACGCGGCGCCAGTATCGGCGCCAGGATCAGGCCCCCGAAGAACAAGAACCGCACATGCAATAGGGAGGCCCACAGAGCAAACGCCGTCAGCAATACCTCATCCACTCTCCAGCGATGGCGGGAGAACAGAGCGGCGGCCAATAAGCCCAAGATCACGATCAGCGCCAGCTTGCCGTTGCTATTGCTAAAGTCCACAGGCTGCCACTCGTCGATGTACTTCGTATTGCTCCCTTGGCGGAAAAGAAGGTCAAATGGGTACAGCACCAACTTGTAGCCGAAGGGATTCACAAATAGAGCGGCCAGGGAGGTCGCCACCACTAGGAGTAGTTTTTTCAACTCTCCGGAGGTCCAGCGCCGCGCGACAACTAGGCCCCATTGACCCTGGACCAAGCCGGCAGCGATTGTCAGCGCCAGCACGACCACGCCAAAGATCCAGGAGCCGTGCAGGTTGATCCAGAGGGCAAACAATGGCGGCAGGAGCCAAAGCCCCTTTCGTGTCTGCTGAAAGCGGTCCAGTATCAGCAGCAGTCCAACCATGCAGAGCCAGCCGAACAGCAGCATGCGGGGCCCGATGGAGACGACTCCAAGAAAAATAGCCAGCAAAGTGGCGAGGGTGGCGTCCTTGCAATCGGCGCCAGCACGGCATGACCGGTAATACACGCCGACGTAAATCAGCACCAGCACCGCGAAATATACCGCCAGAAGGCCTTGCAAGCCCATGGCCTTGAAGCCCAAGTAAAACGGTATTTCCGACAGCCATTCATGGCTCAGCCAGGGGGACCCTGCCGCCCCAAACGAGTAAGTGTCAACGCTGGGGAATGAGTGGTGTTGCAGAAGATAGGCGGCATTGCGCAGATGCCACCAGATGTCGGGTTCTGAAATCTGTCGTGCAGAAGTTATAAAGATCACCCCGATGACCAGGAACATGCACATAACCGGGAAAGAGAAGACATCGGCCGCCCAACTGGTCCAGGAGGCGCGAACTGCCGGCATAGGTGTGTTTAGCGGTGATTCGGACGTGGTTGGCACGGGAATCTTTACAACCTCAAACTGCAAAAGCGTCGCTGTGAACCTACTTCATTGCTGGTTCTGCGGCACTGCGCTCAAATAGTACCGCAACCTTATCGGTGTAAATCGGACGCCACCCCGGAGACTGCTCGAGAAGGTACCCCAGTGGCTGCTGCGGCTCTAAGAGGACATAGTCGATCTTATACTTGTCCAGAATTTCAAATGGCGTTTGGATTAACACAACTTTGATATAGTCGTCCAAAGTTCCGTTGTACGCGAAAATGTCGGCCCGCGAGTCGATAAAAGTCTTCAACTCCGGCGCAGTCCATTCCATGTATCCACCCCACCCATCGTTGTTGAAGATTCTTCCGCTGAGGTGCTGCCGCTGCATAAACTGCAGCGCAGCGGTGGGGTATGTATCGTCCACGTTCTGCTGTAGCTTTGCCGCCGACGGAAAGTAGAAGATCACCGACCCAACCATAGCTGCCATGATGACGGCGTTGATCCACGGTTTATCAATTTCCCGCTGGTACGGGGGGAACAGCTTCAGACTTGGCGCAAGTATCGGCGCCCCGATCAGGCCTATGAAGGGCAAGAACCGCACATGCGACAGCGCGGCCCAAAGGGCGAACGCCATCAGTAGCAACTCGTCCAGCTTCCACCTGCGCCGGGAGAAGAAAGCGACCGCCAGCCAGGCGAAAATCACGATCAGCGCCAGCTTGCCAGTCCCTTTGCCAAAGTCCACAGAATGCCACTCCCCGACGGCGTGCACTGCGTTCCCCTGGCGGAAAAGAAGGTCAAATGGATAGAGCACCAGCTTGTAGCCAAAGGGGTTGACAAAGAGCGCAGCCAGGGAAGCGGCCAACACAAGCAGAAGCTTCTTCAGCTCCCCGGGAGTCCACCGCCGCGCCACCACCAGGCCCCAGTCCCCCGCCACCAGACCGGACGCGATGCTTATCACCAGCACGACCATGCCAAAGATCCAGGAACCGTGCAGATTGATCCACAGGGCAAACAGCGGTGGCAGCAGCCAGAGACCCTTGCCAGTGCGCTGGAAATAGTCCAGCACGAGCAACAGTCCCACCATGCACAGCCAGCCAAACCACAGCGGGCGAGGCCCGAAGGACACTTTTCCAAGAAGAACGGCTAGTAAAGTGGCGACAGTAGCGTCCTTGCAGCCGGCGCCAGCCCGGCATGCCCTGTAATACACCCCGGTATAAATCAGCACCAGCACCGTGAAATATACCGCCAGAAGGCCTTGCAGTCCCATGGTCTTGAACCCCAGGAAAAATGGGACCTCCGACAGCCACTCGAAATCGAGCCACGGCGACCCCGCTGCCGTGAACGAGTAAGTGTCCAAGTAGGGGAACGAGTGGTATTGCAAAAGATGGGCGGCGTTGCACAGATGCCACCAGATGTCTGGCTCGCCAATGGCTCGCGCAGAAAACCAAAAGATCGCTGCTACCAGCAAGAACATGCACATGACGGGGAAAGAGAAGACGTTAGCCGTCAAACCTGTCCACGAAGTTCTGGCGGCCGGCGTGGCTGTCTCGGAGGTTGCATTTGCCGTGTGGGGCACGGTTTGTCCCTTTCAACACGCTTGTTTTTTCGACCGTATCACAGTCGCCAGTACCCGTCTAATATAATTGCCCAGCCCAGCTTATGACTCGCGCCGCCAAGCTGCTACTGGTTCCTCTACCAACCACGCCCCTTGACATAGCCATTATTCTCCCAGTGCTCGCCCCGGGAGAACTTGGTTGATTGGCGACATCCATTTACGTTTGTTGTTCCAAATCGTGAGGGGGGAATAGAATCTAGGATCGCGCCGCAAGAGGCTACGCACTGGGTTTTGCGGACGCGTGCCAGGCTTGGCGTATTGGCCTGCCCTCCATGAGTTTATGGAGTCGTTGGGAGCTATAACCGAAGTTCGTGTTCCATCTGTCAACCAGGTTGCTTTCGGAGCGGGGGATTTTGCGTGGGTTGGTTTTTCATTTTCTTTTTCATCTCGGGGTTTTGCAGCATTCTTTACGAGATTATCTGGCTAAGGCTGGCGATGGCCCAGTTTGGGGTCACCAGCGCACTGGTCTCGATCGTGCTTTCGATGTTCATGGCTGGCCTGGGATTGGGTTCGTGGGGAAGCGGCCGCCTGATCCACAGATATGCAGACAGACTCAGCATTCCGGCTCTAAGGTTCTATGCGCTGACCGAACTGTTGATTGGTTTTTCCGCGCTCCTCGTGCCCCACGAATTGCTGTGGGGAAGGAGCCTGCTGGAGCGCACCGGCCTCGCCTCTTCTTTAGCCTATTATCTGGTCTCCGGAATATGGGTCGCGCTCACATTGGTCCCCTGGTGCGCCTTGATGGGGGCGACCATTCCCGTGGCCATGCTGGCTATTAGAAATGACTTCAGCCAGGAATCACCGCGCTCCTTTAGTTTTCTCTACCTGTCGAATGTGCTGGGAGCAGTGGCGGGCGCAACCCTGCCCTTGCTCTTGATCGAACTGGTTGGCTTCCACGGAACGCTGAAGATCGGGGCGCTCTGCAATGTTTTCATTGCATTGTCTGCCATGGCATTGACACTCCGGCCGCCGGCCACGGAAGCGACCGTCCGGTTTGCGCAAGAGTCGAGTGTCACTAGATCGCCGCGCTGGTTGTTGCGAAGCAAAAAGCCGCTGCTGCTGCTGTTCGCTACCGGATTCACCAGCATGGGCATGGAAGTGGTCTGGATACGCCAGTTCACGCCATATGTGGGTACTTTGGTGTATTCCTTTGCATCGATTCTGGGGTTGTATTTGGCCGCCACATTCCTGGGATCAAGAATCTACCGGCTCTGGGGCCGCAGGCATGAGAAGGAAGCCGTGGTGGTCTGGGCCCTGCTTGGACTATTTGCACTCTTGCCGTTGCTTGCCGCGAACCCGGAATTAGATTTAATTGGCTTGTTGCGGCTAGCTATAGGGATCATGCCGTTTTCTGGAATTTTGGGATTCGTAACTCCCATGCTCGTGGACCGCTGGTCCGAGGGCGACCCTGACCGCGCCGGACGCGCTTATGCGATTAACATAATAGGTTGCATCCTCGGTCCTCTATTGTCAGGATTCGTATTGTTACCCCTAATAAGCGAACGCTGGGCGTTATTTCTGCTGGCACTCCCATGGCTTGTCATTGGCATGTACCCGCAGTGGTCGTCCACGTCTGAACTTGTAAATGCGGCGCCAAGGTGGCAACGCATAGGTAATTATGCAATTGTACTTCTGGCAGTGACATTGGTTTTCACTGGTAAATCCTTTGAAGACCAGTTCGTCCACCGTGAGGTCCTTCGCGACAATACCGCGACCATCGTTGCCACAGGCGAGGGAAAGGATAGGCTCCTTTTGGTCAATGGGGTGGGAATTACGAATTTGACTCCAATCACCAAGATGATGGCGCACCTGCCTTTGGCATTTCTTGATCATCCGCCGCAAGACGCTTTGGTGGTGTGCTTCGGTATGGGAACAACCTACCGTTCACTGCTATCCTGGGGAATATCTGCGACAGCAGTGGAACTGGTGCCCAACGTCCCGCGTCTTTTCGGCTATTACCACGCGGATGGTCCCGCGTTGCTGCGCTCCTCGTTGTCCCACGTAGTCATCGATGATGGGCGGCGCTATCTCGAACGCACGCCCCGGCAATACGATGTAATTACCATCGACCCACCACCTCCGGTGGAAGCTGCGGGCTCCAGTCTGCTCTATTCCGAAGAGTTCTATGCAATTGTGAGGCAGCGGCTGCGGCCTGGGGGTATTCTTCAGCAATGGCTGCCTCGAGCTGATGGGTTCGTAGGTGCCTCGGTCGCCCGCGCCTTAAAGGAGTCTTTCCCTTATGTGCGTGTCTTCCCGTCCGTGGAGGGATGGGGTTATCACTTTCTAGCCTGCACCCGCCCCATACCGAGCTTCACCGCCCAACAGCTAGTGAGGCGAATGCCTGCCTCAGCAATTACAGACATGATGGAGTGGGGACCCGAACAGAGCCCGGAGCGCCAGCTCGCGCTCGTCCTCAACCGTGAGGTGTCTCTCGACCAGATAATCGCGCAAGCTCCGGACGCACCCGCCTTGAAAGACGACCGGCCGGTTAATGAATACTTCCTTCTTACCCGTCTTAAGAGACAACCGGCCAGTCGATGAATACTTCCTTCTTCGCACACGTTGGTAGCTAATTTTGGCCCACTTGCGGAAGTCAACTCTGGCCATCTGCGGGACGTTAGTGGACGGGAATCAAGAGCACTATTTCCTTTTTTGCCGGGTCCAGTCTGTGGTTGTCCAGGGGCTTCCTAGTGAGAAATGAAACTTGGCTTGTTGACCCGGTAGATACGGGCAAAATAGCCCTCACCAGTCCTTCCGACCGTATCGATCAGCGTGCAGTTTGATCGCAGAAATTCTTTCACCGCGTCATTGGGCAACCCGAAACGAACGCCAACAATGACGTAGTCCGCCTGTGACATGTAGCGCCAGTGGGTGTCATGGTTGATGGGAACATTCTCTGGCAGAAATTCGCGGATGGTGAGGTCAGAACGACCCATCAGGCCAAAGTATGGGTCGGGGATTATGGATAGTAAAAGCTTTGACCCCGGTGGGATCTTGCTGCTGATTTCAGAAGACCAGTCAGTGTAGTCAGTCTCGGACCTGTAAACCACATTCTGAAGGTGGTTTAACCTCGTCGCGTGCTGCAAATTGCTATAGAGAAAGCCACCGATCCACAGGAGAACCGCCGACGTAAGAACAATCCGTGCCCACCCAAGGGACGCAAGAGAGCGGCCGTTGTTCAGTAAATGGCAAAGGCCAATTGCGGTTATCGGAATGATATAAATGGTGTACCAGAATTCAGAGTTCCACAAAATAACCGCGATGGTCAGGGCTTGGCAACCATAGAGCAGGAGCAGGGAGCGTCGTGCAGGGCAATCGTTAGGGCGTAAGGTGAGCTCAGTATCGCGGAGCCCTGCCATTCCGGCGAACAAAAGGGGCGTCACCCAAACAACGTCGGTTACACGTCCATTTTCAAATGCGTACTGGGCGATCAATTGGAAGAAAGAGCCTGCGAGAAAATACATGGATGCGCGGCCCGCTGATTTTCTGGCTAGTTGTCCCCCAAACTGCGCTATGAAGCTCCGTGGATCCAGGAGGATATAGCATAGCCAAGGCAGGAAGGGTAGCAGAATGCCGACGAGCAACGGTACTAAGGACCGCAGCGACCGCCTCTCCCGTGATAGCAGGCGCCAAACCACCACTGAAACTGGGGCCACAGCCCCGACCGGATGAGTGAGTGCTGCCAGAGCGCAGACAATTCCCGTTAGAAAGGAATTCCACGGTGTAAGGGATTTCGTGGCCAGCCACAAAGATAGCAGAATGAAGACCAGTGTGAGCATGTCCATGCGACCAATGAGCGCGCCCCTAAGAAACACTGTATCAATCGCGACCAGGGAAACGGGGAACAGGCTCAGCCAGCGCCCCAGGCCCGAGCGGACGGCCAATAAGTATGTCAATATCAGGACTGCTAAGGCTGCCGCCGTGGAGGCGAGCCTTAGCGGCACAAGGCCGGGTCCGGTAAACCGAAAGACGGAAGCTATATAAAGGAAGTACAGCGGCGGCGTCCAATAAGTGTGCTGCCCGATGCCCGGCAGCGTCCCGTCCAGCAGATCCGTTGACATCCTTCCATGGTGCAAGAGGTTTATCGCCGGGTTTGCGAAGAGCGCTTCATCCGACCATACCGGCGGATATTTAAGCAAAAGGGCTCCAGCAAAGAACGCGAACCACGCTAGTGAGGCAAGAGCCAGGGCCAGCAGGGTGGCCTTTCCACAGACGACTACATTTGGAAGAAGTCCCCAGCTGTTTGCGGTCTTGATTCTCATTGCTCCTGAAATCCGACGGTTAGGTTTAAGCTTAGTTACTGTACTTTTAAAACTGCTGTAGCCACAGGCACTCTCTGGTAAAGCTTCACCACTCTGTCTTTATGAAATCGTGCGCCATCCCGCGTTGTGATCAAGCAAATAGCGGCTTGTCGACGGAAACAGCACGTAGTCAATTTTGTACTTATCGGCACAGGTTCCTTCTAATGCCCGGTTTCCCGGAGCACTTTATTCACTTCATTATATTGGGAGGAAGCGATGCAGGGACCAGGCCTTCGGTACAGACAAACCTCGTTCCAGCATCCTTCGGACTTAAAACGCGCTTTCTGATCGGTAAATATCCCATGAGTAAGAAGGATGTTGAAACCCGGAATTTGTGCTTCAAGTTCCGATTTCTGCTGGACGAGAATAATCGGGACGTTCTCGTGTAAATGAGAATAGCCCCCGGTGCGTATCCATTGAACCTCGTAAAGTCCGACCCCGCAAACGGACGAATCTATGCTGAGCCGGTCCATGACGATCAGGGCCTTGGGGTTCCAACGAGGAGATTTCCAAGCGACGAATCCGGAAGCGCAAATACAGAAGATCAGGCCCGCGGCTCCTATCATTTTCGGAGACAGATTCGAATTTCCCCAGGCTTTGAAGTCCTCTGCAAATTCTACAAAGCCGAGCGCGGCAAGGGTAATCACAATGGGCATCATCGGATAAATAAATCGATATTCTTTATGAGCAATGAGCGAATGGGAGGCGAGAATAATGAATGCCACCCAACCTAAGAAGGGACTCCGGCGAACTCCCACCAACGCTAACAGAAAAAGCGGAAAGAAATGAACTGCCAGCATCCAAAGATACCAATACCACGGCGAAGTACCGAAAAGTAAGCCGCGTCCTTCGAGAACAACAACTTTGAAATAGAGGAAGTATGACTGGAAGGGATATGACCAGGTAGCTGCGTCCACCAAGCCGAAAATAGCCACAGGCACGAGAAGACCCGAAATCAGAAACGGACCTCTGCTCGCCCACCTCTTGTGACAAAAATAGATGGCGGCAAAAGCTACAGCGGGAGCTAATTGCATGCGAATTGATACCGCCGCGCCCAGGAACAAGCCTGCGAGGAACAAACGCTTCTTTTCCGGGAGTACTTCTCCGTACATACCGAGGTATAGGCCAGGCAGGAGGAGGTGGCATGCCACGACTTCGTTGAGCGCTTTGGGCGCAAAATACACAATCTCGTACCAAATGGCACAGGTTACGGCTGCAATGACTGCGGCGGCCTTTCCGCTTGCTCGCCTGCCCCAGACATAGCCAAACCAGACGGTCGTAAGAGAAAGCAGGGACAGGATGACGCGGATGGCCCTTAAGTATCCAAAGGAGCCGGGCCCCGTCCAGTCCGTTAGTCGCATTACACCCGCCAGGAACGCAGGAAACACCCAAGAGCGGATTCCTAGTCTCCACTCCCAAACGACGACTCCGTAACCGTAGGCGAGATGATGCGCAGGTTCGAGCGAGTTAAAAATCTCGTCTCCCCACTCAAAGCTGGGAAAGTGCGTGGCCACGGCGACGCGAAGCAACAGGGCGATCAGCAGAATAGCGATCAGCAGGAAACTTACGGACGAACGCGGTTTCAGTTTATCCAACCCGTCTGCCGTATCGGAATTGTATTGACTTGTGATTTCGGATGGAACTGATCGCATTTGCCTCCGGAAACCGGCGGTTAGGTCTAACCTTAGTTCAACTGTGTTTTTAAAGGTGCCGCCACAGGTGCTCTCTCGAAAAGCTTCACCACTTTGTCTTCATAAATCGTGTGCCATTCCGGGCTGTGAGCCAGCACATAGGTGAGCCGCGTGTCGACGGGGAACAGCACGTAGTCAATTTTGTATTTATCGAGCAACTCAAAGGAGCTCTCGATTGCATTGATCTTGATGTAGTCGTTTAGAACCCCGTTGTAAGCAAAAATATCGGTGCGGCCGTCGGCGAAGGTCTTTATCGCGGGCGCATAAAACTCGACATATCCGCCAAAGTCGTACCAGTTAAACAGGCGGCCAGTGAGCTGCCTCTGTTGTATAAAATGCAGGGCATCGCGGGGGAACTGGCTGTCTATATTGTTCTGCAGTTGTGCGGCGCTCGGATACGATCCCACGATTATGGCAACGACCGCTGCGGTGATCGCCAGGTTCAGCCAGGGTTTGTCCTTCTCCGCGTCGTAAGGGGGAAACAATCGCAGACGTGGGGCGAGAATCGGCACCAGAATGATGGCAGCAAACAGCAAAAAGCGCAGATGGTTTAGCGAAGCCCACACCGCAAATGTGGCTAGCAAGATGTCGCAGAGCTTCCAGGGCTTGCGGGAGAACCACGCGGTCCCGAGCAAGGCGAAGATCATGAACAATGCCAGCTTGCCCCATCCGGTGTGGAAGTTCACGGACACCCACTCGCCCATGCTATCGAGGTACACCTTCTGACGGAACAAAAGATCGAACGGATACCACACCAGTTTGTAGCCGTAAGGATTGACAAAGAGCGAACCCACAGAGGCGGCGAAGATTAGCAGAAGTTTTCTGAGTTGGACCGGCGTCCAGCGCTCGGCCACTACATTGTTCCACTGGCCTTCCACCAGGCTGGAGACGACGTATATGCCCATTACGACAAAGCCGAAGACCCAGGAACCGTGCAGGTTGATCCATAGAGTGAACAGCGGCGGTAGCACCCAAAGGCCCTTGCCGGTTTGCTGAAATCGTTCCAGCACGAGGAACAGGACCATCAGGCATAGCCAGCCAAAATGGAGCATCCGTGGCCCGAAAGAATAACACCCGAGTGCGACTCCAGCCATGGTGACCAGGGCCGCGTCGCCGGCATTCGCGCCCCGCCGCAGCGCCAGGTAATACACCCCGGCGAAGATCAACCACAAAAGCACCAGCTGCACGGCTACCAAGCCACGCAGGCCCGCGGCCTGAAAAGCCAAGTAGTACGGCAGTTCCGAGAGCCATTCGTAGTTCACCAGCGGCGCCCCCGCGGTGGTGAAGGTGTAAAAGTCTGCACGCAAGAAGGAGTGCCTGGTGAGAAGCTCCTGCGCATTGCGTAGGTGGAACCAGATATCCTGATCCGCAATTCGGACGCCTGCCAGTAACGAAACTTCCAGTGCGACGAGGGAAAACCACAGAATGGGAAAGGGAAACAAGTTGCGGTGGCGTACCGCCTGTGACAGTATGGCAAACGTGGTAGCTGAACCAGCATTTTCGGCCGAGGTTCCCGTCGTCATAGTGAGCCACGCAAAGTTGCCGTCGCGGCAGGCACTCTCTCATAAAGCTTCGCCACTTTGTCTTCATAAATCATGTGCCATGCCGGGCTGTGATCCAGCACATAGGTAAGGGGCTTGTTCACCGGAAACAGTACGTAGTCAATCTTGTACTTGTCCAGCAACTCAAAAGGCCTCTCGATTGTGTTGATGTTGATGTAATCGTTGAGGACGCCGTCATACATGAAAATATCGGCTCGGCCATCGGCAAAAGTTTTTATCGCGGGCGCATAAAACTCGATATATCCGCCAAAGTCGTACCAGTTAAACAGGCGGCCAGTGAGCTGCCTCTGTTGTATAAAACGTAGGGCATCGCGGGGGAACTGGCTGTCTATATTGTTCTGCAGTTGTGCGGCGCTCGGATACGATCCCACGATTATGGCAACGATCGCTGCGGTGATCGCCAGGTTCAGCCAAGGCTTGTCCTTCTTTGCATCGTAAGGCCCAAACAATCGCAGGCGTGGGGCGAGAATCGGCACCAGAATGATGGCAGCAAACAGCAAAAAGCGCAGGTGGTTTAGCGAAGCCCACACCGCAAATGTGGCTAGCAAGATGTCACAGAGCTTCCAAGGCTTGCGGGAGAACCACGCGGTCCCGAGCAAGGCGAAGATCATGAACAATACCAGCTTGCCCCATCCGGTGTGGAAGTTCACCGATTGCCATTCGATCACGCTGTCGAGGATCGCCCTTTGGTCATAAGACGCGTAGACGTCAAATGGGTACCATACCAGCTTATAGCCGTAGGGGTTGGCCAACAGCGCGACCGCAGAGGCAGCGAAGGCTAGCAGAAGTTTTCTGAGTTGGACCGGCGTCCAGCGCTCGGCCACTACATTGTTCCACTGGCCTTCCACCAGGCCGGAAACGATATATGCCCCCATTACGACAAATCCGAATACCCAGGAGCCGTGCAAGTTGATCCACAGACCAAACAGAGGCGGCAGCACCCAAAGGCCCTTGCCGGTTTGCTGAAATCGTTCCAGCAACAGGAGTAGTACGATCAGGCATAGCCAGCCAAAATGGAGCATTCGTGGTCCAAACGAATAGCACCCGAGTGCGACTCCGGCCATGGTGACCAGGGCAGCGTCGCCGGCATTCGCGCCCCGCCGCAGCGCCAGGTAATACACCCCAGCGAAGATCAGCCACAAAAGCACCAGATACACCGCTAGCAAACCACGCAGACCCGCGGCCTGGAAAGCAAAGTAGTACGGCAGTTCGGAAAGCCACTCGTGATTCAGTAGCGGCGCCCCCGCGGTGGTGAAGGTGTAAAAATCTGCACGCAAGAAGGAGTGCCTGGAGAGCAATTCCTGCGCGTTGCGCAAGTGAAACCAGATATCGGCCTCCGCAATGCGCGGGTCTGCGAGCACCGAGATCTCTAGTGCAACGAGGGAAAACCACAGGACGGGGAAGGGGAAGAAGTTGCGGCGCTGCATGTCGAGTGCTTTCCCGATTGGCGGGGCCGCAGATGTAGTAGCCGGAGCCGTGGTTTCAACCAGCGAATCTGCCATTATTGTGACCTAGGCGAGCCGAGCTAATGGTATTTATAGCGCAGAAGACATAGTGATTGCCACTGCAACAACCAAACGTGATCAACTTAGTTTCACTCAATCAGTTCTTGATACGGTTGGAAAAAAGCTCGCGGACAGCAGGATTTCCAACAGACCCTTCTGCGGCCGACGGGTTACGTCTTAAGTAAGTAACGCGATAGAATCGTTTGGAGCGATTACCTTAGTTAAAATTTTCGTATTTTTTTCTCGCCTAAACGCCTCTTTATATGCTATGCTGCCGCGGCTACCCCACATTGCGGTTGCGCCGCTTTGTCCGAAGCCCTCCCGGTTCGGGGAAACTCTTGACTCGCTGGGGCAGGGTAGCAGACCGAATCGTAAAAGAGGAGATCACAAAATGATCAACATGTTGAAGAATCTGCACAAGGAAGAGTCGGGCCAGGACCTGATCGAGTACGCGCTGATCGGGCTTTTGATTGCCCTGTCCGCCGTCGTCATCATGGGCACCCTGGGCCAAGCGATTAACAACGAGTTCAGCAAGATCGCGTCTCAGCTCAGTTAACAACCCCATTTTGCCTGTTGGAAGCAGGCTATGCAGGCAGGGGGGCCAGATCAGTTGGCGCCGTCTGCACGCAAGACCCAGGGAACGCGCTTGGCCGAGCGTGTGGCTGCGAGCGGATCGTGAGCCTCGTAGCCTGCTTCCCCCCACGAAGATGGTGCTGTTGTCAGCACACCCATCCAACTTTGTGCGATCTTTTCTGCAACTAGGCAACAGAGCGCAATTTCTGTGGTGAATGGGGAGGATTCCTCCCAGGTTGGCTGACGCTGATTCTTCCGTGCCACACTCTCTGGCGCAAACGTGCTACAAGAGATTACGAGTTTGGGAAATTGTCGCTGACAGCCACGCCCAACCCGTCCCGCTGCGGCTGACAGGTTACTTCTTCACTAAGTACCCAACTCAGACACCAAAACGGGATTACGATGGTTAGATTCTTATAATTTTTCCCTTGCTCCCTGGCGCTCTCGCTGCTACATTGTCCTTGCTACCCTGCATTGCGGTTGCGCCGCTCTGTCCGAAGCCCTCGCGGTTCGGGGAAACTCTTGACTCGCTGGGGCAGGGTAGCAGACCGAATCGTAAAAAGGAGATCACAAAATGATCAACATGTTGAAGAATCTGCACAAGGAAGAGTCGGGCCAGGACCTGATCGAGTACGCGCTGATCGGGCTTTTGATTGCCCTGTCCGCCGTCGTCATTATGGGTACCTTGGGCAAAGCGATTAACAACGAATTCAGCAAGATCGCGTCCCAGCTCAGTTAACAACCATTTTGCCTGTTGGAAGCAGGCTATGCAGGCAGGGGGGGCCGGAACAACTGGCGCCGTCTGCACGCAAGACCCAGGGAACGCGCCTGGCCGGGCGTGTGGCTACGAGCGGATCGTGAGCCTCGTAGCTTGCTTCCATTTTTGACTTTCGTTGTTGGCTTTCATGTTTTGGCTTTTTTCGTTGTTTGGCTTTTCGATGATGGGCCATGAACATCGAGATGTCGCTCTTCTCCTTATCGCTCTGGCACTGGCCATCATCGCCGCCGTTTTTGATGTGCGACAGCGTCGCATCCCGAACCGACTCACCTACCCTGGGATCGTTCTGGGGCTGGTGCTGCGTGGCGTACTGCTGCGCGGCGGGCGGTTTGGATTGAATGGCTTGGGCAGCGCAGTCGCGGGATTGCTGCTGGCCGGCGGAGTGATGTTTCTGTTTTACGCGGTGCGGGCCATGGGCGCGGGTGACGTGAAGTTAATGGCGGCGGTCGGGTCGCTGGTGGGTCCCGGGCATGCCGTGGTCGTGCTGCTGGCAACCGCCATTTGCGGTGGAGTGATGGCCATCGGTTATGCGGTTTACCGCGGCCAGATGTGGGCAACCGTCAGGAACGTTGCCTCAGTGCTACGGTTTCATGCTTGGGCCGGCTTGCAGGCCCATCCCGAATTGAATCTGGACAATCCTACGGCGTTACGCATGCCGTACGGATTGGCTATAGCGGCGGGAACGCTGTATGCGTTGCTGTTGATGTGGTGGAGGTGAGTTACGAAAACTGGTCGCTTAGGTCTCGCTCTGTTGATAGCGTTGATGGTTTCAGTTCTGGTAACGTATTTTCTATACAAGCGCATTAAGCAGCAGTATGGTGGCGGAGCGCTCATCAAGGTGGTGGCCGCGGCCAAGCCGCTGGACACCGGAACCCCGTTGGCGGCTGGCGACCTGACGCTGATGGACTGGCCGAGCAACGCTCCCTTGGATGGGGCCTTCCACAAGCCGGAAGAAGTGACCGGTAGGGTTGTGATGTATCCCATCGCCCTGAAGGAACCCATCCGTGACGCGTTGTTGGCAGCTCCAGGAGCCACCGTCGGCCTCACGGCGAAGATTCCGGATGGTATGCGTGCGGTTGCTGTGGTCACCAATGAGCTGAACAATGTCTCCGGATTTTTGTTTCCCGGGTCGCACGTGGATGTGCTGGTGAGCTTCCACCCGGAGGGCACCAACAACACGGTGACCACGACCGTTTTACAGAACGTCGAGGTTTTGAGCACCGGCGAGAAGCTGCAACCGGATCCGCAGGGCAAGCCGCAAAATGTGAAGGTGGTGACGGTGTTACTGGCGCCGGAAGATGCGGAAAAGCTTTTACTGGCCAGCAACCAGGGGACGGTACAGTTCGTTCTCCGGAATGCTTCCGATCAGGCCCAGCCGGTGACCCGCACCGTGGACATGAGGGACCTGCAAGGTCTCGCCAAACCGGCCCCACTTGTGGCCAAGAAAGCGGCGGCCCCCAAACCGCCGCCGAATGTATATACGGTTGAACAATACGATGGTACAAAGAAGGGTGTAGTCAAGTTTTGAGAGGCACCAGAACGGAGCATCTCGTGGGACAGAAAAGACCGAACCAGGAAAAGCGTTTGTGGCAAAGCATGGCCATCGTACTGCTAACAGGTACGGCACTTTGCCTCGCTACATTGGTAGCCGCAGCCCAACAGCCGTCGGCTGAGCAAGCGCCAGCTGCGGAGCAGGCTCCGGCGACTAGCCAACAGCCGCCCGCGCCCAGCATGGAGCAGGCTCCGGCGACAAGCCCGCAGCCGCCCGCGACGTTCGCGCCCAGCATGGCGCAGGCTCCGGCCTCAGCCCCGCCGCCCCAGGCCGCTCCAGCATCAGCAGGCGAGCCCGGGCCGGAGAGTGTCCATATCATGGTGGGTCATTCGCTGTTGATCCGCACGCCGACTCGAATCAAGCGCGTGCTTACGGGCAATCCCGCGGCCATCGAATCGGTACTGACGTCGCCTCGGGAACTGGTAGTTACGGCCAAGGCGCCTGGCGGCAGCAGTCTAATGCTGTGGGATGAGGCGGGACAGAACCGCAACTTGGATGTGTACGCCGATTTGGATGTAACTCAGTTGCGTAATACCCTGGACCAGTCCTTTCCGAACAATGGCGTAGATGTGCGATCGGAGGGAGAAAAGATAATGCTGGTCGGGACCGTGCCCACCACGGTGGTTGCGGATCAAATCCTGAAAATGGCTGGCAACTTTGGCAAGGAAGTGGTCAATGGCTTGCTGATCGCGCCGCCGCCGCACCAGAAACAGGTGATGCTGAAGGTGCGCTTCGCCGAAGCAGACCGCAGCAAGCTGAGCGCTTTCGGCTTCAATCTCTTCAGCACTGGCGCAACCAACACGATTGGCACCCTAGGCACGCAGCAATTTGGCCCGCTTGCTCTACAGCAGACGGGCTCCGGGCAAACTGCCGGTATATCACAATTTAGCCTGTCGGATCTTTTGAATATTTTCATCTTCCGTCCCGACATTAACCTCGGCGCTACGGTCAAACTGCTCCAGCAGAAAAACATATTGCAAATCCTGGCTGAACCCAACTTGATGGCTTACAGTGGGATGCCGGCACATTTTCTGGCGGGTGGTGAGTTTCCCTACCCGGTGGTGCAGGGTGGTGCCGCCGGCACGGTTCCGATCATTACCATCCAGTTCAGACCCTATGGGGTGAAGCTGGAGTTTACCGGGACCATTGGGGACGACGGCGTGATTCGGCTCAAAGTTGCTCCCGAAGTGAGCTCGCTCGACTACTCGAACACGGTGACGATTGCGGGATTCATTCTGCCATCCATCTCCACCCGGCGTGCTGAAACCGAGGTCGAGCTCAAAGATGGCCAGAGCTTTGGCATCGCGGGTCTGCTGGACGACCGCACTACCATCCTGCTCAGCAAGGTTCCGGGGATCGGGGACATCCCCATCCTGGGACAGCTTTTCAGGTCGAGAAGTACGAATCGCTCCAACACCGAACTGCTGGTACTGGTCACGCCCACCATTGTGGATCCAGTAAGGGGGCAGCTGCCGCCTTCGGAGCCGCAGGTCAATCCGCCGGTTCAATATCTTGACAAAGGCGGGTTCGATAAAGGGCTGCCGGATCCTACTATTAAGAATCCAGGAACCAAGTAACTATGGCTGACTCCAAGGCAACGATAAGAGGCTCGCGCAGCTCCGAGCGGCGTATCGGCATCCTCGGCATAAATCTGGATCCGGTCTCGCGGGAAACCCTGGAGACTTTGGTTGCCCAAACGCCGGGAGCCCACGTGGTGGACAACGTCGATCGGCATGTGACCCCGCGCGAAGTGATGCGGCTGCTGGAGGAGTTTCAGCATCGCGTCTGCGTGATCAATTTTGACGAGGGCGAGGAAAGCGCTCGCACCAGCCAGCGGATTCGCGACGGCTGCGATAGCAGCGTAAGCATTTTTGCCGCTTCCAGCGACCCTCATTCTGACCAGATCATCGCCGCCATGCGCGCCGGGTGTTCGGAGTATCTGGTAAAGCCGTTCCAGGCGAAACAGGTAGCGGATGCCCTGTCGCATATAGAGGCCCGGCAGCAGGGCCGGATGCCGGGACAAAAAGGTCATGTGGTCACTCTGATGGGGGCCAAAGGAGGAGCGGGAACTACCTCCCTGGCATTGCATCTGGCGCTCAATCTGGCGCAACGGCAGCATCAGAAGTGCTTGCTGGTGGACCAACATCCCGCGCTCGGCGATCTCGCCCTGTGCCTGGGCATGGGCCGGCATCAATACAGCTTTTATGAACTGGTCCACAACATGGATCGGCTGGATGCTGACCTGCTGCAGGGCTTCTTGCTGCAGCACCCCAGCGGATTGCACGTGTTGGATTCCCCGGAAGCGATCCATGCGTTTTCCAATACTCCCTCGGACGCCATCGAACATACGCTGGCGTTTCTGGCGGAGAGCTATCAGTTTGTCCTCGTCGATTGTCCCCCTGGGTTGAGCGAGGACACCTGTGCGGTCATCCGGCAATCGGATCGGCTGTCCATCATTATCACTCCCGAACTGCCGGCCATCCATAACGCCATTCGCTCGATCCAGTACCTGACCAGCTTGCACTATCCGGATGACAGTATCGATATCGTGCTGAACCGCTATTCCAGAAAGAATTCGCTGAGTGAACGGGAGATCGAATCCTCGCTGCATCGGCAGATTGCTGTGAAAATACCCAACGATTACGACCTGGTGGTGAACGCCATCAATGCGGGCACCCCCATCGATCTCGATCGCAAGTCGGAACTGGCAGCGGCCTTCGATACTTGGGCGGATCGGCTCATGGCGAATGAGCCGGGTGTGGAAAAAGCAGACAAGGAGTCGCGTGGATTGTTCAGTCTCTTTGGATCTAAGACTTAAGGAGTTCAATGGCTAACACCACAAAGACCTTTGGCCCTGATATGCGCGTTGGCAGTGGCACCTGGAGTGGGCCGCGCAGCATTGGTGTTTCCGCCAAAGCGTACCAGGAACTGAAAACTACACTGCATCGCGAGTTGCTCGGCAAGATCGACTTGGAGAAACTCACGTCGCTCGAGGATGTACGGGCCCGCGCGCAAGTACAGCAAGTGATTCAAGACCTCATCGTGGAGTTGGAAACCCCTCTTAGTACCAGTGAGAGGGACCGCCTCTCGCGTGAGGTGTTGCACGAAGTCTTCGGCCTAGGGCCGCTTGAGCCCTTGCTTCAGGATGTCACGATCAACGACATCCTGGTGAACACGTACAGAAAAGTATATGTCGAGCGCGCCGGACGCCTGGAGAAGACCAATGTGGTTTTTAAGGATGACGCCCACCTTAGCCACATTATCGATAAGATCGTGTCCCAGGTTGGCAGGCGCGTAGACGAATCCTCGCCCATGTGCGATGCGCGCTTGGCCGATGGCTCGCGCGTCAATGTCATCATTCCCCCGCTGGCGGTCGACGGCCCGATTCTCTCGATTCGCCGGTTCGGCAAAATCCCCATTGGGGCCGAGCAGATACTGGCCAATCGTACCGTCACTGCTCCGATTTTTGAGGCCTTGAAGGCCGCCGTCCGAGCCAAACTCAACATCGTCGTTTCCGGCGGCACCGGCGCCGGAAAGACGACGCTGTTGAACGTGTTGAGCGGGTACATTAGCGAATCCGAACGCATCGTCACCATAGAAGATTCTGCCGAACTGCAACTGCAACAGGAACACGTGGTTCGCCTGGAATGCCGTCCCCCTAACGTGGAGGGGAAAGGAGCGGTGCGTCAGCGCGAACTGGTCATCAACGCCTTGCGTATGCGGCCGGACCGGATAATCGTTGGCGAAGTGCGTGGCGAGGAAGCTCTCGACATGTTGCAGGCGATGAACACCGGGCATGATGGATCGCTGACCACGATTCACGCCAACACTCCCCGTGATGCCGTGGCCCGCTTGGAAACCATGGCCTTGATGTCCAACCTTAATCTCCCGGAGAAAGCCATGCGGCAGCAGATCGCATCGGCGATCGCCCTGGTGGTGCAGATCGCTCGCATGAGCGACGGTACGCGTCGCATCACCTACGTCACGGAAATTACCGGCATGACCGGCGACGTGGTGGCCATGCAAGACATCTTTATCTTCGAAAAGCTGGGCATCGACGTCAGCGGACGGGTGATGGGAAGATTTAGGGCGACCGGTGTGTCTCCCAAGTTCGCCGATCGGCTGAAGAAAGCTGGGATCATCCTCCCGGCCAGCGTCTTTGAACACTCGTTTGAGGTATAGGCGGAGCGACTTATGTCCATGATCACCGTCTTCCTGATTGTTCTGGTGTTCGTGTTCGCTACGCTGGCTTATTTCACCGAGCCTTCCGAAGCCGACAAACGAATCCAGCAGCGGCTTAGCAGGTTGGATCGCCACCCCACGGGGGATGGACCCGAGGCGGAGATCGTAAGGCAGGTCACCTTCAGCCGCATTGAATGGGTCGATCGCTTCCTGCGCGATACGAAGGCCGCACTGCAGCTGCATTTATTGCTGGAGCAGGCCAAGGTGTCATGGACGGTTGGCCGCTTCTTCTTCTTTTCTGCATGCCTGATGTTAGTAGGTTCGATCGTCGGCCACTATTGGATACCTGCGGGTTTTGCGGGATGGATTCCAGGGCTGTTGCTGGGTTTGGCTCCCCTGGCTTGGTTGCGGTATAGGCGTTCGGTCCGCTTCCGGCGGTTTAATTTGCTGCTTCCCGAGGCGGTCGACTTGATCGCTCGCTCGCTTCGTGCCGGACAGTCGCTGCCGATGGCCATGGTCACAGTCGCCGAGGAAATTTCCGATCCACTGGGGCCGGAATTTCGCCGTTGCGCCGATGAAATGAATTTCGGGTTGCCATTTCGCGAAGCGATGCTAAACCTTTTCCGGAGATTTCCCTTACAGGACCTGCAGTTTCTTATCTCTGCGATTCTCCTGCAAAGGGAAACCGGAGGAAATCTTGCTGAGTTGCTGGACAAGACCGCAGCCCTGCTGCGAGCACGGATCCATCTGCAGCAAAAAGTGAAAGTGTATACCGCACAAGGCCGCATGACCGGGGGTATACTCCTCGCGCTGCCGTTCATCGCCTTCGTTCTTTTGAATCTTATTAGGCCCGGCTACACCGCCCCGTTGTTCGAGACCGACACTGGCCGGATCATGGTTTATGGAACCTTGGTAAGCATGGCGCTGGGGGCCTACTTTATACGGCGGATCATTAAGATCAAGTACTGATATGACGTCAATATTGATTGCGATTTTCGCGGCCCTTGCACTGTTTGCGGCAAGCGCGCTGCTTCTTCTGCTGTTCTCCGGAAAGACTTCGGCGACGGAGAGTCGGCTTGCGGCATTGCAGTCGCGGTCTCGTGCTGGCTACGATGCCACAGCCCCCCCCCCTTCTGACTATCAGATGCAAGATATGCTTGCGCTGGTTACGCGCCCGCTAGCGCCTTTCCGCGATTGGCTGCGATCGAATGATGAAGAGTTGTCATTCCGTCTGAGCGTTGCCGGCTATCGCAAACCCGAAGACGCCGATACCTTTCTGAGTGTAAAGCTGCTGGCTCCCATCGTCGGGGTAATGCTCGCCACCTTTGGCGGAATGCAGAACTTCCTCATTTACGCTATTTTTTTCGCTGTGGCGGGGTTCTTTGTACCCGACCTGTGGCTGTTTTATGCAATCGCCAAGCGCAAGGAAAAAATTGGCAAGGCCCTACCCGACGCACTGGATCTGCTGGTGATATGTATGGAAGCAGGCTTGGGCATAGACCAGGCTGTGATCAGAATCGCCAGCGAAATAGAGCTTATCCACCCGGCACTGAGTGAAGAACTTATCATAATTGGCCGCGAGCAGCGCGCCGGCAAACCGCGCCTTGATGCCTGGCGGAGCATGGCCGATCGGGTGGATCTCGATACCATTCGCCAGTTCGTCGCCATGCTGGTACAAACCGAGCGGCTGGGAACGCCGATTGCTCGCGCGCTCTCAACGTTTGCCGACGGCTTGCGGACCAAGCGCATGATGCTGGCGGAAGAGCAGGCGGCTAAGACCACCATAAAACTGATCTTTCCCTTGGCCATCTTCATTTTCCCTGCACTTTTTGTGGTGGTGCTTGGACCGGCCATACTTACCATGATGAAGATGTTCGAAAGTTTTGGCTGATAACAACTGAGAGGCGATACGATATGGATAACGTGATGATGATTCGGGTTGTGGCGGGAGTGCTTGCCTTGATTATACTGGCGGTCATAGTGGCCAGACGGAAACGTATGAGCGCGGGAAAGCGCATGACTCCGAGAAAGTAGTATGGAAGCGGAGGCGGTCGCAGTTCTGAATACGACCAGGAACACCGTGCTTGGCGAGCAGATTACGGTCGCTGGGACGAGTCTGCGCCGGCTGGTGGGATTATTGGGCAAACGCGGACTCGAACCCGGTACGGGTCTGCTCATCATTCCATCGCAAGCGATACATACGGTAGCCATGCGGTTCGCGATCGATGTTGTTTTCGTGGACCGCAACTGGCAAGTGATCCATTTATGCCCTGCGATGGTCCCCTTTCGCATGACCGGGATTCATTGGAAGGCGCGTTGTGTTCTGGAACTGCCTGCGGGTGTTATCGCTGAAACCTCAACTGTGGTCGGGGACCAATTATCGTTGACGGAGTGAATGGATCGACCCCTTCCGAAATGACAATTGAACGATTGCCCTCCGGGAATTGGTGTTAAGAACGAGCAGTAGTAGTATGCCAGCTTCCAATTGAGCAACCGCGAGGGGAAACGTCAGATACTCCACCCCATCGCGGAACGCCAGCCTTGAAACCCGCATTAGTCTCTTCCGACTCGGTTCGCAGCTTGAACGCAAGCGACGGTTCACCCTATTTGTCTTGGGAGTTCCACCAGGAGTCTTCTCGAAATGACCGATTGGCTCGACAAGGCCGTACAGAGGACGAAGAAGAAGTATCAGGTCCAGCGGGCTCGGGAAGAACGGTTGGCTCATGAAGAGGCGCTGAAACGCAGGCTGGGCAGCCAATTTTGCCAAGAACTTTTTGGTTGGTTCCAAAACATCGAGGTGAAATTTAATAATAGCTTTGGCAGTCATGTGCTGGCCGTGAGCGTGGTGGGAGGTAATGGCAGCCGTAACCTTAAGATACTAGCTCGACCTACACGCGCCCAAGAGAGCATGGCTGAGCTGAACTACCAGGAAAGAACCAGTTCCCTGGGGTTGAATATGGATTCCGGTGCGCCCGCTGCTGCACAAGCTATCCGGTTGATTCTCACGGCTGACGGAGCCGTACTCGCGGCCATGGGCGAGGACTATTATACGGCGGAACAGTTAGGTCAGAAAATAATCGACGAAATGTTGGCATAGCGCTTGCGTTGCCCCATTTTTCTTTGCCGCTCTGCCAGGGGTGTCCAGTGGGGCAGAATGTAATGCGCAGATACCGGCCAGCCGTCGTTAGACAGGCGCAATCTCGCTCCCGAAATTCTCAGCACGTTCGATGGCCGCGGCGCGCTACTGTGAGACGGTCATTGCCGATTCGCTGTTCATGAAACACATATTTCACGTGGACAACGACCTGATTGCTAGGAGCGCAAGGTAGGGGACAGGAAGGTTCCGTGCATGGCTCGCAGTTGGCAGTGACGGTGACCTTACTTGTATCGATTCCGATCGCCTGACTATTGACATAGGCCCGAACGTCAGTTTCATAGCCTCCCTGCGGGGGCCCTACATTACAACCGCTCAACAGGGTCGAGCAGGAGGTTCCTCTCACCATCGCGTAGCGCGTGGCCGTTCGCGCCGTATTCGACACCCAATCATAGGCAAAAGCTGCCCGGCCCATGTCTATGATTCCGAACAGTACGACGAGCATTACTATAGTTGCGAGTGCGAACTCTACGAGTGCACTACCCGCCTCTCCGTTTTTCTGTCTGACGCTTTGCATCATCATAACTCCTTCACCAAGCTTATAAACATCGACGAACAGCCGCACCAAGATGCCCAGCGTCGTTGATGGCGGATTGATCTCATAGCGCTCGATCTAACGCCGCACCCGCATGATTGAAGTCCCGTTGGCCTGAAACGTGGTAGGCAGTCCCGGATAGTGAAACAACGGACTAAAGTCTGCGTGGGTAGTAACTCTGACGCACTCAACAATCTGGCCAGCGCAGGAATAGTACGAGCAGTTATTCGGGCCGGGAAAGGGATGGCAGGATGTCCCAGTTCCGGTATCGCAAGTGCAACCATTCTGCGCAACGGGTGCTTGCGTGAGAATGCCGCTGGCGCAAGTGCGACCGTTGTCGCCATTGGCGTCGCAGAAGGCTGCTTCTGGCATGTTCATCGCGAGGGGAGTACCAGGTCCAGTCTGTGACGCCGTGGCAGAGTTTTGGGCACCATACGCGGCGCCCGCCGTCGCCGCCCTGCTTACAGTGATGGAGATAAACGCCGCCCGCCCGAGTTCTGCGATTCCAAGCAACAGCAACATCATGAACGGCAGCAGCAACGCAAACTCCATCAGGGTCTGTCCAGACTCGGCGGTCTTGGGCTGCCGTGCCGTCTGCAAAGGCAGACAGCACGCCCCTTTCGTTTGTCTCATTTCTGTCCGTTCCATTTGATCCACCTCATCCACTCATTCGGCCAGGGCCGCACTATGGATCGGCGGGCCTCCACCGGGAAAGATCCACCCAAGGCATCTTAAGCAGTATTGGAACTCGTCCTCAGTTGTGCCAACGGGGTGTCGCCGGATGAGCGCCGTCGGCTAGATTTGAAGCTACTCCCAGCCAGCAGTTCCACTTACTGGACCAGCACCGCACTATGGATCGGCGAGATTCCGCCGATGGTTGAATAGTCGTCATTGACCATGCTGTTGCCCGTGATAGTAAGGTCGTAGGCTACAATGACTGTGTAAGCAGTTGCTAAGCTCCCTCCCGTGTAGTTCAACTGTTTCGTCAGCGGAAAGTAGAGCGCTCCCACGAAATTCGTGCTACTGTTGCCCGAGATGGTGTCGTTAACCGTATAGACGTACTGTGCCGGGAGATTGCGGGCTTGAAAAAACAGTATGCCCTCGAGCGGGCCGCTGGTGGGGGCAGAAAGTGATGTGTGGCTTCCGCCGGTGATTGAAATAGCGCCGTATGCCGGAGCATCGCCAACATTGACAGTGTTGTAAAACGTCACCCCCGTGCCATTGGCCTTTGCTCCGCCGTTACGGGCACAATCGTGCCATATCAGAGCCGCTCACACTTTGCTCACCTCAATGCTGAGGGAAAGACTTGGAAAAACCCGTTCCCGGGCAGAGAGCCGATCTTTGGAGGGTATGCGGAAGTGTGGCGAGCGGGGGCCGTTAATGTGCGGATGCCGGTAAGCCGTGTTTTGAGAGTCGCAATCTCCAGCCTGAAATTCTCAGCACGTTCTATTGCAGCCGTGCTCTACTGTGCGACTACCCTCGCCGAACTACTCGTCATGTTCCATGGCTGGTGGGGCAGGAAGGGTAAGATGAATTCAAACGGATACCTCACCGTGACTATGACGGTTGTGCCAGTGGGACAAGGCGCTGGGGAGGGGTGGGTGTTCGGCCAGCAGGTGGCGGTCAAGATGACCGCATTCCTATCAATTCCGAACCCATTACCCACGACATAATAGGCAATTGTACCGGGAGTTGAAGGGGTACCTGGAGCGGCTTCACAGTCCGTCAAATGCGGCGAGCCATTGCAGGACGTTTGCCCTCTCACCATCGCGTAGCGCGAGCCTCGTCGTGCCGCATCCGATACCCAATCAAAGCAGTAAAGCGCCCGGCCCATCTCTACGATTCCGAACAGGACGGTAAGGATCAGCACGGTTGCGAGTGCGAACTCTACCAGCGCACTACCGGCCTCTCCTTTTCTTTGTCTGACGCTTCGCACTATCATCACTCCTTTGCAAGAGGCATATAGCCGTTGCCGCTAGCAACCCCTAACGCTTGATCTGCTACTTCCGCACCCTCTGGACCGAGTCCCCGTGGGCAGAATACGTCGCGGGCAACCCCGGATAGTGAAACAATGGGCTGAAGTTTGCGTAAGTAGTAACGTGGACGCACTCGACGACTGTACCGCCGCAGACAAATCCCGAGCAAGCCGGCGCGTTGTTGCCGGCGCTGGTCAAGCAGGAAGTTCCCGATCCGGTATCGCATTCACAGAAATTCGTCGCACCCGGCGTTTGAGTAAGAATACCTGCCGTGCAAACGCCGGCGACGTCGCCATTAGCATCGCATAGGGCTGCCTTTTGCATGCCGACAAAATCCGACGCAGTGGCAGAGTTTTGAGAACCATACTGGGCGCCTGCGGTAGCCGCGTTGCTCACCGTAATGGTAATAAAAGTCGCCCGCCCAATTTCTACGATTCCCAGCAAGAGCAGCAGCATGAACGGTAGCATCAAGGCAAACTCCACCAAGGTCTGCCCAGACTCAGCGGTCTTGGGTTGCTGCACAGTCTGCAAAGGCAGACGGCCCACCTCTTTCTTGTGTCTCTGTGCTGTCCCATGTTCCATCGGATTCACCTGTTTCACTCACTCGGTCAGGACCCCGGCATGGGTCGGCGACCCTTTAACGTCCCTAGATACCCCTTGCACTCACTCGGCCAGGACCGCAGTAGTAATTGGCCCTCCACCGCCGGGGAAGAAAGTGTACTGCTGGATCGTGGCATTTCCCCTGAATTCTAATGTGTACCCAACCAGAATCATGGAAAGAGTCGATAAAGAGGGAGTCCCCTTATATTCGACAGCGGTGGTCGGAAAATAGAGTGCCCCTGTGTAAACCTGCGCGCTACTACCACCGAAGGTGCTCGATTGAGAGCCGACGGGTACGGAACGGTTTTGAAAGAAGAGCATTCCCTCGAGATCGCCACTCGTGGGAGCGGAGAAATTCGTCGTGACGGCGCCTCCGATCGAGACACCGCCGTACGGGTGCATTCCGTCGTAGGTATTGTAAAAGGTCACTCCGGTGCCGTTTAATGAGGCCGAACCACTGGCGTTCAGGCCGCCACCCAGCAGAATATAAACGCCTGGCTTGAAGTTGTACGTGCCGCTGCCGGAGATCGAGATCCCACAATAGGTGCCTGGATTAACCGGCGACTTGCCGTCCCAATTAATGCATGGCGTCACCGGCTTTAGCTCTGGACAGCTGCGGGTTGTGGAGCACACATTGGACAACGGATCAGTGAATGGGGCCATGCCAGTCACCGGCAGTTGTCCTGAGGAGTTCTGACTAACAACCCATGAGGCGCAGCTTCCGTCATCGCAGAGGCCAACGATGCCAATATAGGAGGAATATAACCTACCAGCGCCTCCCGTTGTGTTCAACGCCGCTGAGTCACTAGAATCAATGTAAATGCCACATGCAGACGAGATGTCGATGTTCCCCTGCGCATCAAACGTATTTGAGCCACTGGGGGCTAAGGCATAGATACACCCCGACCCGGGCGCTACTGCGGAAGCCACCGCCCGGCCGCGAACGTTCACCGTATCGACGCCGCCGACCCGCATGAAGAAAGTCGGCCGGGTCTGGGCAACAATCACTTCCACATAGCCTTCGTGACCCTGAAACGGATCGCCCGCAGTCTGAGGAGGAGTGTTGACCGTAACGGTCACGCCGCTCTGCCCGTTGGTAAACCCATTGGCAGAGGTATCGTTCTGCGCGGCGTTAATAACTTGTACAGCTGATCCGCTGTAGATCAGCGCGGAGGCCCCGGCGATGGCGCCGGCGTCGGCCGCCTTCTGCATCTGCTGCTTCTGGTAGCGTAGGTACCCGACATCGACACCCAGGCCAGCCATCAGCATCAGGACAATCAGCGCCAAAGCGGTCAGCACCAGAGCTTGCCCTTCATCGGCCCTTCCGAAGCGCTTCAAACTCTGTTTCTGCGTTGGAAGCAGATCCGTCACAGTGGTACCTCCGCGTACGCGAATGCTCTTTATGATTCCAGCGATTTATCAAACCTTGCTGAGGACGCAACGGCAATTGCCGGACCGTCCTGGAAGCAAGCCAAATGCGCAATATTAAGCCGAATCGGGGCCCAGTAAATACCACTTACGCGGAGCTGGGAATCTATAAAACCAGATTAATCGCCGCAGCCCATAGCTATTAGCGCCCGGGTTCGCGCATAACACCAGCGCGCCACGCGAGCATAAGCGCGGCTACGATGATAGCCATCCATTGAACGATCTGCGTAATGCCCGGCTCAGAAATAAAATCCCGCCAATAGCGACCAAGAAGGAAGAAACCGCTGGCAAAGCCTGTTCCAATAACAATTATGTTGTAGCCCACCAGCAAAACCCCAACGGCTAAGAGCACAACGGCAACGGCTAAAATAAAGCGCACCATTTTCTCCAACCTGGTGGACGTTCTCCCCCTAAATCTATAGCTATACTTATAACACGAAGAGGTTAGTATGTTTTTTCCATGAAATCTATGGCCCTTTATAGCCGGGAAATGCGACACCAAAGAGCTATTCAAGGCGGTGTGTTATTAGGCATTTTATGGCTATTATATCACACCACGTTTAGGCTAGCTTGTTCTTGGCATCGGAATTGTCGCTTCTGGGGGAGAATGCTTAATTGCAGTTTTGGGCTCTGGCCCGTGCAGGCGTCCGCCCTCCACCTGGCGAGTGGAAAGGGGCCGCGCGTGGCCCGCTTCCTGGCAAACAATGGTTCACTGGGACACAGCGAAAAATGCGACACGAAAGGGGTGCATTGACCGGAATCCGATGGAGCACTTTACGGCCAATTCTGCCTATCACTTGTCGGCTAATATTTCTTGCTTGTTTATCCCTGTAAGTGCAATAATACTTCTACCCGAAAGGTTCCAGATGAACAGTCGTGCACGTAAGTGCAGCCGAGGGGTACCCCTTCATTTTGGGGGCATTCGGGCCGTGTTTTTTCAGCTATAATTCCAGCTTCACCATGAAAGTTTCCGCCGTACTGATTTGCTTGCTCGCGGCAGCCGTCGGCGTCTGGGCGCAGACGCCGGCTCCCGCTCCTGACGTATGCACCAAGAACGTCTCCTTCGCGGTCGCTGAAGGTGGACAGCCGGTTCCCGCCATCCCCAAGTTCGCCGCGAAATGGATCGACAAAAAGTTAAATAAGCAGGACTATAAAAACCTCTGCTTTTCTCAAATACCGTCCTCGAGCACGAATAACTACGTGGTGATTTTTTCGACCTCGGAAGCGATGTTCGAAGGGCTTACCCCTTCGGCCCACACCTACACGAGTACGGCGCCTGAGGCCGGGAACGTCACCAAGGCCAGCAGTTACGGAGGAACTTGGAGCTACGCTTATGCCGGCGTGCCGCCCCCCAAGACAACCGCCACGCTGGATCTGCAGCGCGACGACAAGCCCAAGTCGCTGTATGCACGCGCCTACAATCAGCAAGGCCGGGTAGTGTCCCATTACAGTCTGGCTGGGTTTCCTTCCCGAGAGAAACTTGTGGAGTATGTCCTCGCTGCCATCCAAGGCGATGTAGTGTTGCCAACGAGACTGATGCCGAAGGCAACGCCTCTCTCCGTTTACTACGTCAACTGCGATGTGGATAGTCCCGCCGTGCAGACTGCCATGGCCCTTCCGCCCAGCCCACCGCCGGCAGGTCTGCCGCGCAAAGAGCCACCACCACCGCCGCCACCGATGCCGTTGGAGATCTGGTCGAGTCCGGCGGGGGCTGATATATCCCTGGACGGTATGTCCATCGGGAAAACGCCGCATTCCCTCGTTGTTCCACCGGGTGAACATACGATCACGTTGCACAAGCCAGACTTCGCGACTTGGCAGCGCACCGTGCAGGTGAACCCCGGCAATCGTAGAATCACCGCCTATCTGGACCGAAAGTCGCTCGACCTGGCATTTCCGTCTGCGCCCACCCCGCCAGCAGCGGCTGCCAAGAATTCAGCACCGGCTCCCAAACATCCAGAACCTTCTGCCAGACGTTCAGAACCTGCTGCCAAAGATAAAGATTCAGAAGGAGACGCAGTCTTGGATCTTTGGTCGAGCCCGGCGGGCGCTGACATATTCGTAGATGGCGCGTACGTCGGAGTAACGCCGTATTCCCTCGTGGTCGAACCTGGTCAACACACCATCAGCCTGCATAAGAAGGACTTCGGAAC
Organism: Acidobacteriaceae bacterium; assembly: GCA_003152695.1. Lineage (GTDB taxonomy): Bacteria > Acidobacteriota > Terriglobia > Terriglobales > Acidobacteriaceae > Bog-257. Next base: position 65,488 of record PMAT01000084.1, on the reverse strand, counting down.
GTGGCAGCGCAAAGTGCAGGTGGATGCCGGCGAGCGCAAAGTGGGCGCAACCCTGGGGCAAAAATCGCTTGCGTTGCAATGACGGCGCTTGGACGAGGTTGCCAGGAGAGAACCCGCGTCCTTGCGACTAATTGCACAGGAGCGGCGGAGTGAACTCAGAATTGCCGCGCCACGCTTACCGGGCCGAGACACTCAAAACTCCTGTAGTTCCGTCGCGAGTCGCGATGCTGGCGCTCTTTGGCTTTACCGTGTTTTGCAGTGCGTTTCTGTTGTTTCAGGTGCAGTTGGTAATAGCAAAATACATTCTTCCTTGGTTCGGTGGCACACCTGCTGTTTTTACGACTTGTATGTTGTTTTTCCAAGTGTTCCTCTTGCTCGGCTACTCCTACGCTTACCTCATCGATGGCTGGTTAAGCCCTCGCACCCAGGCTATCGTTCATTCGCTGCTGATAGTGATTGCGATTGCTGTCCTTGCATTCCGCCTATCTACGTGGGGCTCGCCGCTTCTGCCGGATCCAAGTTGGAAACCAATCGGTAGCGACCATCCTTTGCTCCGCATCATCGCCCTGTTGTTCGCTAGTGTCGCCTTGCCATATTTCTTGGTATCCACAACCGGTCCCCTGCTACAGGCCTGGTACGGCCGCTCTTGCAGCGACGTGCCCTATCGTCTTTATGCACTTTCAAACGCGGGCTCCCTCATCGCTCTACTTTCTTATCCTACGATTGTTGAGCCGCTGCTTTCTCTGAGGATCCAGGCACAAGTCTGGGGATTTGGATTCCTACTGTTTGGTGTTGGCTGTATAGCTACAGCGTGGAGCGCCGCCAGAGAAGACAAGACCGGGCCGCGCGAATTGCAGCTTCTGGACGCGCCGCAACAGGTCGCCGCTCCCAATTGGGGTCGCAAGGTCATCTGGCTGCTTCTTGCTGCAACCGGATCGCTTAGTCTGCTAGCGACGACCAATCGGATCTGTCAGGATGTGGCCGTCGTCCCACTGCTTTGGGTGCTGCCGCTATCATTGTACTTATTGTCCTTTGTGGTGTGCTTCTCATCGGAGAAGGGATATTCGCGAACTGTGTGGTCCATGGGTCTTGGGTTGGCCACTCTTCTCGTGTGCTTTGCGCTCTACAAACCGGCTATTGGCGTGGGTTGGCAGATCCTCATCTATTCGTTCGCACTATTCGCATCGTGCATGGTGTGCCACGGCGAACTGGTACAGTTGAAGCCCTCAAAAGAGTATCTGACATCGTTTTATCTTTTTGTGGCTGCAGGCGGCGCCGTTGGAGGCGTTTTCGTCAGTATCATTGCGCCTATCATTTTCAAAGGATTCTGGGAATTCCATCTGAGCGTGTGGCTGGGCTGCATATTGTTCTGCGTCGTTCTCTTGCGTGATATCCGGTCCTGGATTTATGCGCCGAAACCCTTGCTATTGGCATTCTCCATTCTTGTGGTCTTCGTGGCACCAGGCCTGGGCGCCCATGATTGGAAGCCGTTTCCGATGCTGCTTTCTTCCCTGGGAGTGGCTGCTCTGGTTGTCTTCATACTCTTTGGGAGCTCTTCCGGCATAGCTTCTGTCCGGCAACAGAGGCGAGCGGCAGTGTTCAGCGTCTGTTTCACCGCACTTCTGTTGGCCGGAGTTTTGGCATATCCTCCCTTCGTTTCAGGGCGTGATGCAGTGAGGATTGCGCGGAACTTTTACGGGGCATTGACTGTGACTTCTGACGACCTTGGTGGCTCTCCCCGGCTTACGCTTCTTCATGGCAGAGTCACTCACGGATTTCAATTTTCTGAAGAGAAGAAGAAAAGAGTGCCAACGAGCTACTACACACCCCAGAGCGGCATTGGGTTGGTTCTTGCAAATTACTCGGGAAGAGCAACCGGAAGGGCCCTTCGCGTTGGAGTTGTGGGATTGGGCGTTGGCACGGTCGCAGCCTACGGAATCCCAGGAGATCACATGCGGTTCTATGAGATCAATCCTGAAGTTATTCGAATCGCTTACTCCGGCCCGCAGAGATTGTTCACCTTCCTTTCAGATAGTCGGGCACAAGTGGAAGTTGTTCCCGGAGACGCCCGTATTTCGCTGGAGCAAGAACTCAACCGTAACGAGATTCAAGACTTTGACGTGCTCGTGATAGATGCATTCAGCGGAGATGCGATTCCGGTCCACTTGCTAACTGAGGAAGCATTCCAGTTATATCTGCGGCACCTCAGCAAACCAAACGGGATCTTGGCGTTTCACGTAAGCAACGACGCACTTGACCTCCGTCCCGTAATTGCGAGGCTAGCCGCGGAATCAAACATGTCAGCCTATCTGGCACAGTCAGCCCCGGGAACTTCTGAGGGTGCATATCGTAGCGCGTGGGTCATAACCGCGGCACTCAACCGGGACGGTCCGGTTCCGGGCGTCGAACACATGACCCGCATCACACCAAGCTCACATTTTCCGCTGTGGACGGATGACTACAGCAATCTGCTGCGCGTAGTTCAGTGGTAAAACAAAACAGCGTAAGCCCACATGGTGTTGCCACCCCTATCTGAAACAAGAACCCCCTACAGTGAATGGACGAGCTTTCGTGAAGTTCAACGCCTGGGCTGGACGGAACGGCAGTTGGAAATTGGCGTGGGTAGCCTGGGATGCTGGGGTGCTTCAGTTTGTTTGCTGCGCCAATACTCAGGCATGGATGACCGATAACAGGGCATTGGAAGCGACGACGACAGCGTAAAATCCGCACAGCGCCCACAGGTGCCACGGCTTCTTCGTGTACCAGACCAGAGGAATGGCTGCGATGACGAATATCAATTTGGCGTGTCCTACGCCCATAGCTCGCACCAGCGGATTGAATTCCACCGCGCCGGGAGACGCCAGGGCCGCCCGCGTCGAGAGCCAGTCGCCAGCTTGCAGGAGGCAAAGAACCAGGAACGGGGTGATTTTTCGACTTAGGTTCATGGGACTTAGGTTGATGGGATTTGCGTTGCTGGAATTTAGATTCATAAATTGTCCGATCTGTTTTTGCGGTGAGCGCCCCTTGGGCAGTGCCCACCAATAATTCACTTCGGCACTCTGCGGCGCAAACTTTACCGCCATGCAGACGGCAAACCTGTAATTGTGATGGAAACCGCGAAAGAAAGGTTGGCCTTAAGCCGGCGGCGGTTTGGGCGCGCCGCATGAATCGCCAGATCTGGGAACGCGCAACCGCAGGCGGAAGCGCCTTAGCTACCGGTGTTTGCAGAGGTCGAGAGGAGTCAGCGAGACATTCACGTCGTCGGTGTTCACGCTCCAGAAAGTCCTGTCCGAATACGCTTGGCACAACTCCCGGTCATTGTCCTCTCCCTTGGATCGGGCCCACAGAATTTTTTCCGAGTTGAAATCCGCTCCATTGTGCACCAGTTCGTTTCCTGGATAGTGCCGTTGCAAGTCGTACGACACCAGGACCAACTGTTTTCCCGGCTGGGTCTCTAGTTGCTGGGCCACCCATTTGCGAGCGTCGCGGAAGGTGAAGACGGCATTCATCGCGGTGCTGCCGGTTTGCCTGGTTAGCGAGCTAACCACGACCGTCAGGCATACGGCCAGAACGAAGGCCCGCTCTCCAGCGTGCCGCTGTTGCCACAGATACCGCAGCCCTTCCACTGCGAAGAGGTAAACGACGACGGTTGTCGGCGCAGCATAGTGCGGCATGGTATAGATACACAGCGCAAGCGCAAGGGCCATTGCAAGTGCAGCAGAGCCCGCGATCCACATGCGCAGTTGCCTCACGCTTGCGAGAAACCCGAGCAACACCGGGAACGATAATGCCGGCCCCACGTAGAAAAACCAATCCGACAGAAATCGCGACCTTTCCACGCTGATGAGTCCGGAAATGGATTTCGTTTTCTCATATCCAAACTCCTCTTCGGTGACTTTAAAGAACTTTGCGAATACCGGGTCGTGGAATGTCAGAGCGGGTTTTGCCCGTTGCCACAGGAACAATGGAAGAGGGGAATAGGTGCGCTCATTCAGGAGGTGAGGCAGCAGGAGCGGATTACTGGTTGTACGCTGATTGTAATATCCCACGAGGGCCATGCCAGCCAACCCGATAGCCAAGACAGGCAGCACCGTTGAGCGAAACCACACTTCCCGGCGGATCGTGGCTCGCGTCCCTTTGTAGCCGAAGTACACCAGCAGGGGGAGAGAGAAGGCCAGCCCTTCATAGGGGCGCGAGGTAGCGAGGATGAGCAGGGAGACTGCAAAAACGCATGCAACCGCAGACCGCCGCCGGTTTGTGAGCCCCGGCTGAAATAGCCGGACAACAGCGCCGAGAGCCAGCGCGCCGCCGAGCGCGGCCATGGCCCCCCCCCAGTAGGAATTCATCCAGTAGGACAAAAGCGCGATGCGGACCACCGCCAGCAAGCCGCCGAGCAGGGCCCATCCCGGAGGCAGGAAGGCTTGCAGGCACCAGCAGATTGCGCCGCAGAGCAAAGCCGTAGTCAGGTATATGCCGATCCAGGGCTGATGGAAAACGATCTGCCCGAACGCCAACGCGAGCCCCTGGGCGATGGGATACTTGGAGTGATAGGTAGGCGTCATGTTCACATGGAAGGTCTCGAAATGCTGCCATGCGGGCGGGGTTGGATTGGTGAGCCGGTGATGGGAGAAGGTGTCTGCCATCAGCAAATAGCTGTATTCGTCGTTGATGCGAGGCGAGGGAATACCGACGACCGGCAGCAGCAGCGCCCGACCGGCCAGCGCGACGGCCATCACCAACAGCACTGAGCGCAGATTGCTGCTGAGTATCCACGCCAGCCACCTTGGCCGGTCCATTGCCGGATGCAGAAAACGCAAGCTGATATATGCGATAACGAATGCGGCGAAGAGTATGCCGCTTTCCACGGCCAGCATCCGCAGACCGTTAATCGGCACGTAATTCATAAACAGACATTCTACGGCGAGTTGACGCGCAAGTCTTTAGGGATTGCTCAGCCCTTATCTAGCGCCGGAAAACCTTGGATTCATTGCGGTGGTCGATACTTTCCCGACTTGAATGAATTCACAGCAACCATTGATGTCCGGGCATCCATCCTGCCCGTATCCAACCGTTGATAAACTGCCGTTTGTGGCGGGCTGAGCTGGCGCACTAACCGACATGTAGGGGTCGTTGATGGGAGGAATGGGATAGTCCCAACCGCAGGTCGACCCGGTATTGACGCTGCTCGGTTTGGTGGAAACCCCGCCAAGACAGCAAAACCGCCGCCGGTCTTGTGGGCCCAGCGCGACTGAGGTCAATCAACGTCAAGCTGCCGGGGGTCACCGCGTCGGCGGCATTGGAGTTGACTTGTATGCTGGTCTGGCCGGGACGAAAGCGTCTTGCCCCCTTTTGAAGAGTGGACCGCCGATGGGAATCTTATTACGTTAGCCGCAAAAGAACCTTGGCCGCAATGGTTTGGAAGGCCGTGTTTAGTTGAGCTTTGCAAGTTGTGAGAGCGCTACCCGTACAGCTTGGTATGTAAAAAAACAACCCTGATGGCTGGCCTTTGATATAGGTTGCTGTATAGGAGGGGTCATTTGCAAGTTGTGCCAGGAAAGCTTGCGTGGTGGTGGTTACGCCCGTGCCCAACCCGATAGCAAAGATAAAGGTGGCAGGGGTTGCGGTGCGCAAAGCAATGGCAGTTTGAATGGCACGATACTTGGCTTCAGCGGTGACAGCGGACTGTGAAAATGTCACCTGTGTTCCTGATTGCTGAGAGGGAAACTTGGTTACGATGTTTCCGTTGCTGTCCTTGCAAATGGCGCCTCCAGCGGTGTACGGGAAGCCTGTTCCGCTGGTGTAATTGCCCCAGTCAGTTGTTGCACTGGTAGGATCGAAGAAGTCAACCTGCGACCCTGAGTCATGCCCTCCATAGTTGATCAGCGTTAAAGTCGAACTGGTCTTACCCCCGCAATGAAAATTGTCCTGAACGGTGTTCATCAAGCCATCCGTGAAATACACGATAACCCTGACTATGTTCTGCCCCGGTAGTGGGGTAATGCTGCCGTTTTGTGCTTGGGCGAGCGAGAGCGGCGGCCCTATAGAAGTATTGCTTTCGGATGGTGCGGGCCCTGCTCCCGTGCCGAATGTGCCGCCGGTGAAACTCAGGGCGCTGACGGCAGTGGTGATCGGCGTCTTGAAGCTGTAATTGATTGTAGAGTCCACTGTCGCATTGGAAGCGAAGCTACTCATCGCAATTTCGTCGCCGGTGGACGAATTATCGAAGTTAGCGAGGAAGAGTGGAACGGCGGCTTTTAGTGCCTCTCCGCCATTATCCCCGGTCACGCCGGAATCGCAATGCTCAGTTCCACCGCACATGGAGCCCGATCGGTCCAGCACGATGGACATGACCAGCTTGCCCCGGGTTGCCACCGCGGTGGCGCTCACCGGTACGCTTGCCCATTGCGGGAGATAGCGCATGAAAAAAGTTTGCACGTAAGCGGTGGCCGTTACCTGGACCTGCTGCGCGCCGTGGGCATCGGTTGGGAATGTGACGCTTGGCGTAGGCGGATTAGCTCCGAAATTGGCGTTAAAGATGCCGGTGCCCAGTTGCCCAGCAGTCGCCTGCGCTTGCGGCGAGTTATCGCTCAAGTTTTTCATGGCCGTGAGGCATGCAGCATCCACAGACGTCGATAGCTTGGCCTTGGTGGCATAAAGAATTCCCACATCAAGGGCCAACCCTGCCATCAGTAAGAGGACGGGCAGAACCAGCGCGAGCACAATAACGATTTGTCCCCGGTCGCTCTTTACAATATTAGCATTGCGCATTTGCATACCCTTTCTTAGTAATAAGCCACGCTGTACAACTGAGATGGCATGCTCGTTCCAGACAGCGCCGATATGGGCGTGATGGTGCTGTAAGAGTAGAAGATTTCGGTCACGTAAAGGGAAGACCCCGTGGGTTCCGCTGACAGTGCTGTAACTGCCGCTGCAGGGAGAGTAGCACTCGAATTCCCACAGCTTCCTTGTCCGCTGAGGCAGCCGACTTTACTGGTGCACGCGATCCCACCCTGAGAAGCTTGGCCTGTGACTTGGAAAGAACCTGAGTTGATGTTAACCGAGGTAACAATGACGCATCCCTTGGTGCTTAGGTTGATGTCCGATCCCGCGTCGTTAGCCACTGTTTGCGCAGCTGTCGCAAGACTGACTCCACGCGAAGCCATGCTGGAACCCTCTCCAACGAGGTTATTCATTACCTCAACGTCATAGATGGCTCGGCCGAAGTCAATGATCCCAAAGACGAAGACACACAGAACGAGGAACGCGAACGATAATTCTACTAACGCCTGACCCGACTCCTCCCTATTTATCCTTGTCTTCATACGCCCCCTAACTTTGGCTGGGTGGAAAGATTTCATTGGTAAAAGTCGAACTTATGTTTAACGTGTATGACTTGCCCGGAAAGAGCTTCCCGATCGGCCCGGTCATGAAATGATATGGGTAGGTTACGGTGATGATTACGATGTCACCCGGCCCACCAGCTCCGTTGGGGCATCCTCCGCCCTCGTCCAGACAAGTTATGCTGATCTGGGTGCTGTTCAGCAGGCCGAGCGAGGCATTTTCGACGGTTTGCTGAATTGAGTTGTATCTTGTTTGGGAGCACGAACCGTCACTGCCGGTTATGCATTCCCCGGTAATAGCATACCGTCCCCCTTGCCGCACTGCGTTCTGGAGGGTTACCTTCGTAGAGTACAGATATCCAAAGTCTATGACTCCTAGTACGAGCAGCAAGAAAATCGACAATGAGATCGCAAACTCTACGAGCGTTTGGCCGGAATCATTCGCTTTTGCCATTTTGTCAGGAACCTCCTTTACGCGAACCACATTTTCCCTACTTGCTGCCAGATAGAATCCCCCTCAAAGTGGGGCGGTCATCTTGATTTACCTCTATGCGCAGGTCTCTGGGCAGATGCGCTCGGCGCCTTCGCTGGGCGTGTCACGCGCGTCCCGGAACACACTGAATGCCAACGACTTTTCCCAGCGCATCGAGAACTCTCAGGTCCCACCAGCCTTGCTCCGCCTCACGGCGGATCTGATGGAGGGCTTGCGTGTGGGAAAAGCTGCCGCGATAGGGCTGCCGGGTTGTCAGAGCGTCGTACACATCGGCCAGTGACACCACGCGGGTCAAAAGCGAGATCTGATTACCGCGCAGTCCGTCTGGATATCCGCTCCCGTCCAGGCGCTCGTGATGGTTGCGAATGATTTGCAGCAGAGGACGGAATGAGGCCAAGGGGGCGCAGATGCGTTCCCCCAAATAGGTATGCGAGTTGAGGACCATCTTTTCTTCGCTGGTCAGCGGCCCCAGCTTCGCCAGGATCTCCTCCGGGACTCCCACTTTGCCGATGTCGTGCAATAAGGCCCCGCGACGGACCCATTCCCGTTCTTCCAAAGACAAGCCCATGCGGACCGCCAAGGCTACAGCGGTCCGGCTCACTCGGTAACCATGTCCGGCCGTGTAGGGATTCTTGGCTTCCACGATCTCCGCGAAAGTAAGCAACATCTTCTCCGTATCGGCGAGGTCATCGGTAAAGAGCTTCTTGTCGAGCAAGGCGCGCACCCGTGTAATCAATTCCATGTTGTCGATGGGCTTTTTCAAGTGCGCATCGGCGTCGGCGCCGCTCTCGATACCCATCAGATGGTCCTGGTCGGGCTCCCACCCCGTGAGCAGCAGTATGGGAACCAGTCGGGTCTCTGGATTGGCCCTCAATTCCCGGCATAAAGTCATGCCGTTCGTCTTCGGTATCATCACATCAACCAAAGCTATGTCAATGCGTTCCTGTTGCACTACGGCCAGGGCTTGGGCGGCGTCCTTGGCACAGAATGTCTGAAATCCCTCAAACCGAAGTAAATCGGAATACAGTTGCCGATAGTCTTCGTCCCCATCAGCAATCAAAATGTTCGCGCGACTACTTCCCGGCCTCAGATTAATAGGGGCGGCGGTAACTGCGGCTTGATTCGGCAGGCTGGACATGGCATCCTTTCCTTTTATGGCTATGCGCGACCATAAATCGCATCGCACACGAATAGGTAGAGCATGTGAGTGTCCAAAGAAGCCCAGGAGAAGGAAAGGTCGGGCGGTTTGCTATCAACAGTTTAGAACGTAGGGTTGGAAACGGCGACAGGCCCCCGCTGAGCAGAACTGCTTCTTCCAGGGATATTGTGTGGGATTGAGACACAGGCTTGTTCTCCCAGCGCTGCTCGGGAATTCAAGGCTGCAAGATAATAGAGTGGCAAGATAAATTGGATGGTCTTGTGCTTATCTCTCGAAGGGCGTTCAGGATGAAGACAGCTTATTAAGCTAGGATCTGCTTAGGCATTCTGGGCAGAGGCGCTGGACTCCTGCAGGATTCGATGGAGACGGGCGTGGCTGATCGATAGGATCTTGGCGGCGCGCGCTTTGTTCCCATCCACGCTCTATAGCACGCGCTCAAGGGCGCTTGTCTGTACATCAGGCAACGGCGCCGGCACAGCCCCCGTTGTTTCCGCCAGCGACTACGGTCCGATCACACATTCCGATATCGTCACACGGCACATGAAAACCGGGTGGCTCTGGGGACCGCGGCTGCGATACCAGGCGCATAGGGCCTATGCCCAAGAGATCGTTGATGATCTTCTGGCCTAACTGCTCCGGCGTATAACGCTCCGCGTCGATCTCAGCCAGTATCCCTCCGTCCGCAGGGCGGACCATCTTGATTATTTGTGTAGCAGCAGTCGCACCGGAACCCATGCTCAATGCCAGGCAGTTGATGTCTTCCTCGTAGCGCAGTTCCGCAATTCTCTCGTCGGCGCGTATAGGCCGGGCCAGAACTTGAACGCTGCGGTCGCCCTCACTTCCGACCACACTTGCCGTAAGCACCTGAGCGCCAAATCTATGATTAAATTTCACCTCTATGGTTTCCAGCCAGGTGAAAAGCTCTCGGCAATATTGAGTACCCAGTTTGCGTTTCAGCGCCTCTTCTTGAATCAATTCTTCTTCCAGCGCACGCTGTGCCTGATATTTTCCCTTCGTCTGCTGTACAACTTCGTCCAGCCAATCCGTCGCTTCCATGGGAGAAAACTCCATTCCTTTAAAGCTGCGTTCGCAGGACTTCTGCTAATGCCAACAGCACGTGAATGTCCACTTGACCCCCGGAACGAAGCAAGGTTTATACGCTTTGTTATCAATAGCTTAGAATGCAGAGTCGGACGCTGCGACAGGTCCTGCTGAGGAGAACTGCTTCTTCCGGGGATAGTGTGTGGGATTGAGACACAGTCTGGTGCTCCAAGTCGACGCCCGGGTATTCAGGGCTGCAAGAGAAAAGAGTTACGAGATAAATTGGATGGTCTTGTGCGCATCTCTCGAGAGGGTGTTCAGGAGGAAGAGGGCTGCTTTTGACCTAAAGGATGTGGACCTCATCGGCAACTCCTATTAGCGACGGGTGTAACGGTCAATACCCGCTGCCTCCAATTATTGGTCAATCTCTAGTGAAGAGACGAGGCGTATCTCTGTTCGAAAACTGTTCTTTTTCGCGCTAAAAATGGCGAAGTTATTGGGTTGGCCGTCTTTGGCAAGACCTATGTAGCGGCCTTTTCCGGCGATTGTTCCAACGAACTCTGTTGGGCGTCCTTTGTCTTCTGCTGGGAACAATGGCGGCTGCGGATGGGATCAGGGTGGCGGCAGCTGCCGGCCTAAATTACGCATGCCGCGACATCGCTGCTCGGTTTGAAAAGGAGACCGGCCATTTCGGATAGTCGCTAATCGCTCATCGCTTGGTCACAGTAGCCTCGGCTGACGCCGATTTTCGCGGCTCGGCTTTGCTGGTCGCCAGCAGATGATAGGTTCCTGGCGTACGCGGCGCGATGTAGACGGCCCTCGACGATAGCGTGCCGCCTTCGGCTTTGGCTCCGCGAGTCACAACGCGGCCGCCGGCGTCGCCCTCCTGCACCGTCCAAATCACTTGGGTATCGTCCGTGCCGCTGACGGTAGCAGAGAAGTCGAAGGCCTTTCCCGCTACCACCTGGGCGCTCGCTGGAGAGATCGTTACAACGACGGACGAAGGCGCCGTTGCGGGCTTGCTTGGCAATGAGGAACGCAGCATCCACACCCCAGTGCCAGCACCCGCCACGAGTAGAACGACCACCAGGATCCCCAGCACCGGTAGGCGCGACTTCCGCCGGATCCCGCCAGTTTTGGTGTACCCAGCAAAGGACGGAGGCTCAATATTCGCTGGCGCTGGAGTATCTGCGGGCAGCTCCGTTCCACACCAGTAGCAGGACAAGTCGGTTCCTGTGTTTAATTTGCGACACCGTGGACAGCGGCGGATTTGCCCAAACGTCGACCTGGCCTGCGGGTACGGTGGCCAGGGCTTTTCCCGCGTGAGGTCGGATGAAGCATCCGAGCGTCCTGTGGCGCCCTGCTCTTGCGTGGAATGCGGCGCCATGTTGGCGGAATCCTTTACGTCATGAACTTTGTGGCCTCTAGGAAGACCGCAAATCCTACAGGTACGAAAGCCAGCAATTGGCTTGAACGAATGTGGATTGTCTGATCCACGCCGAGCCAGTTGCTCTCGCACGACCTTTGCCTCGTTTTCGCTCATGTTAGGCCAGACTATCGCCAAAACGAGACCGCAAGCAATTCAAAACTGCCCCTTCCGCTAACCCGTGCCCTCCGTCACCGACAGCGATCTGCGATTGCGTGATAGTTGCATTCGAGTTGGTCCAGGATTTCCGTTTTGACCGCAACAACGGCACCATTGTAGTACCCATCTCACGTGCTCGCGACGTTGTGAAATGATTTTCATCTGGAGCGTTCCCGAATCGGTATGCATTCTGTACTAGCATTGCCGCAATTGCCCTGTTGAGGGCCTACTTTTGCAACTGTCATTCATCAAAACATCGTACACCCGCAATATCAATGACTTGGCACCAAGCTCGATTGGCAACGTTCCGGTGAGATTCCTAGCATGATCGTATGGCTCCGGCACGTCCTCGGCTGGCTTCGCGGTGCCTTTTGCGCCCGCGAGGATCTGATCCTCGAAAGTCTTGCGTTGCGTCAACAGTTGCTCGCTCTTCATGTCAAACGCCCTCGCCGGCGACTCACCGCGTCACACAAGCGGTGCAGACGAGATGCTTCACGATTTGCGGATTCGCTGCGTGCTACGGTTCGGTGAAAAAGATGTGAATTGACCGTGGACATTTCACGCCATGCTCGACAATCCATTCTGGTTCTATAGCTTAGATGAAACGATTCGCACACAAAAATAAGTGGCACTTGCACCAACCTCGGGCGTTGACAATTTCTCGTCCTGCTGTAGGATCACACATGTCGACGGCAGAAAAGGACAGGCAAACATAATAGTAGCCAGTCCGAAGTAAGCTGGGTGATCGGTTCCGAGGGGCGACCCGGAGGAACCGCCAGGCCCGAAAAAACCGACTGCGCTGCGAGGTGTCAGCCGGGGCTTGGAACCGCGAAAGCGGTGATCGCACCAAGGGCTGTGACGGTACATGCGTCCACGCCGGTGGCTCCCTCGCAGGAGTCGGCGGCTAGAGCATAACCAAAGTCACAGCCTTTTCTATTTAGCCATCACAGGCCAGCTCTCTGCCTCTGTGCGACGTTGATCTTATGGCAGACCCCAAGCAGTGCCCCGTGTGTAGCAGCACCAAAATCCAGCGGTTTTTGCTGATGATCGATGCCTAGCATGCTGCTTTCGTAACAAGTCCGCGCGATGCATTGGGAGTGCCTTTTCAGCATCCTGATAGGGTACGCCGTCTTCCCATCCAACCCTCAGGCTCGAAGAATGGCATGCAGGCAGCTTCGGGAGTGGACTGTTCAGCGGCTAGTACTGCAACTCCCATCTCTCCTTTGTAGAGGCTTTCTGGGGTAAGTTTCATCGCCGCGTAACTATCCGTGTCCCAGGCAGCAGCCCGAAAAGACAACTCACGGGCGCGGTCTAACCATATGCTCTCTCCGGTGTGCTTGTAGAAGTTCAACAGACCGTAGGCCTGTCCAGCCAGACCGCAACACAGGTTGCTGATCGGCGCGGTGGATTCCCACACGTGCCAGGCGGCCCTTTCCGCAAGCCGCAGATATGCGTCGTCATGGAGCACGTCGTACGCCGCCGTCCATAAGAAGATGTACCCAGCGCTGCCGTTACACCACCCCGACATGTAGCTGGCAGGGCCATCCCGCCTGCCCTGGGGAAGGAACCAGGGCCAACGGACGCCCCGGCCCGACGGTTCGGCGCAATCCGATAGCTGTTGCAGACGTTCCGCGAAATGGCGCGGCAACTCCGCGCCGGACGACCTATGCCAGTTAAGCGCAGCGTACAGGATGCCGGCCCAGCCGTGCGCAATCCCGAGATAGGTGATCAGAGTGCCTTCGCGGACGGGCGGCTGTTTTTCGATTTCCCGCCACACCGAATTCATCGTGTGGTTGCCGAACTCTACCAGGCGATCGGGCTTCAGCAAGTCGCCGGCCGCCAGGGTGTCGAGCAGCAGCGAAGTGATCAGCAGGGTGCCGGAGCGGCCCAAGGCCAGGTCGAGGTTGTCGCAGGGCTGCTGCGACATCGCCATGAAGCCCTCGATCCCAGCAGCTTGTGAGCTGACGTCGCACATCGCGTGACTGACCAGCGCCTGCACCGCATGAATGCCGCTCAAGGTGTGATAGGGCGAAATCGATCCGACGATTTCCGGAGTGATCTCGATTTCCGGGTTGTAGTAACTGTCGCCGTTATCGGGGTCAGACACGGCCCGGCGACACCACACATCGGCGAGCGCAAGCAGCGCGGCGTCCTGGCGTCCACAGGCGATGCGATATAGCGCATAGGCTATGCCGGCGGCGCCGTAAGTCAGGGAAGCCTTCGGAGCAGTACTTAAACCCGAATGCACGAGATTTCCTGAGAATCCGACCCGCGCCATGACGCGGGCCAGCACGCCAACCAAGGCTGTTGGATCGGCGGCGACAGTGCCCAGGAACCAACCTGCAGCGGGCACCTCCACCGCGCTGAGAGCGTCGGCAAACTCTGCGACCGAGGCGAAGCGTGCGGACGGATCCTTACTGAGTGCCTTGGCCAGGACACTCTCTACTTCAGGCCAGGACGCCACGCTCCGTTGCGCGAAGGGCACGGGCGACACCTCCAGAATTTGACGCATCATCTCGTCTTTGGTCAGGGAGAAGTCCACATACTCATTGCCAGCGAGGAAGGAATAGAGCAACGCGGCCAAGGCATATTGTTCTCCGAGCTGGCTGGCACAGGGAGGCGGTTGGCCCTGGCTGACCGCCGCCGCGTATTCCGGCTCAAAGAAAAACCCGACACCTCCTCGTGGAGGCTCACCGAACTTCTGGTTTGTGTTCTCCTGCCGGGCAAGACCGAAATCTACAAGTTTGACCCGATAGTCGTCGTCTACCATGATGTTTCGGGGATGGATATCGGAGTGAATTACTCCCTGGTCGTGCAGTCGCGAGTACGTACGGAGGATCTGGCAACACAGACTGAAGAGCTTCTCTTGGCACTCCACGCTGCGACCCTGATGCAGTTGAGCAGCGGCGGTACCAGCATCAACGCCCTCACACCACTCAAGGAGAAGGTACGGGCGGCTTTCCCAGACCCCGGCATCCAGGAGCACGGGGCTAACCGTGCCAGCCAGGTGCCTGAGGATTGCGCCCTCACGCTCGAGCATCCGGTAGCCTTCGGCATTGGAGCCCGGTCGCAGTATCTTGAGGGCGGCAATGGTGCCTTTAGGCCGGCGGACTTGATAGATTTCGCTGTCTTCAAGGGCCTGTAGGCATTGCAGTACTTCACAGTCCACTGCCGTGACGCCAGGCTGGAACGACGCCTGAATCTCCTCGGCTTCTTCTGAATTCGGCGGGACCAGCAGCCGCCAGCCAATCAGCTGAGTCAGCATGGTAAACGCCTCTTCCAGCGTCTGCTCAGGGTCGCTACTCACCGCACGGCTGTAGTGGGCGATGGCTTGACCAATCGTCTTCGGAGTTTCGAACTCTTTAAGCAAGGCCGCGGATTGCGGGTCGAGGATACGGGATGGCGTGCGAGATTGCGGCCGTGAAATTGCGAAGTCGCCGTCGCGCGCGTCCACCTGCTGGCGCAGTTTAGCTGGTAAGTCTTCGACTGGGGTGATGACGATGCCCTTGGGCAGAACCCACGGATCGGTGATGCTCATGAAACGCTAATTCTCCTCGCCAAGACTAGGCTTCCGTTCAGTGCCGGCGGGGGTCCAGGAGCGTGTATTGACACCCTCGAACTGGAGTCGTTGCAGGGCGAATTGCCATGGCTCTAGATTTGCGGTGTTATCCGTACTGGCTGCGATCAAGGCTACAGCGAGACGGTTGGTCACCCACAGCCGCCAACTCTCTCGCCCTATCCAGGGCAGCGCCTGCTCCTCGGCAGGCGGATCGACACCCCACGAAAGCAAGCCATCACCGGCCAGTTCCGCCGTAAACGGGACGCCCTGTGCCGGGCAGTCCCCCAGCTCCTTTTTCAATTGTTCTGCAGCATCCATCAAGTCGTTGTAGCTGCCGAAGTAGGCCACCATCTTGTCCGGGCGCAGCAACCCTGGGGCATCCTTCCCGACCTTGAAGTGTTGCACCCGAGTCCGGCTCAGCGCAGCAAGAATCAAGGGAAAGACCTGGGGCAAGTTATCGGTTTTCGGACTTATATACAGTTTGCATTGGATCGTTGCACGGTCGCCGAAAGCAGCCCTGGTGCCAAGACGGCGTGACTGCCAGGCAAGCCAGCCGTCGTTAGCGGCGGGATTGCGTACCCTCGACCACTCGCGGTCAAGCAATGCCCGGGAACTGCCTTCCCGGATGCCCAGATAATCGGCGACGGTGTCAGCGTTGGGAAGAATTCGGCTCCAAAAAGGGGAGAGCGGGGTGCGATTGTACCCGTAGAGACGGGACGAAAGCACCATGGGATCAGTCAGGCGCAAACTCTGGCCGTAGCGAAGAGCGTCCAAGGAAAGGCGCTCCAGGAATCCTTCGACCGTGGAGGTGGCGGTCGATTCCTCCTTGGCGGCGCAAATCAGCGCGGCGGCCTCGGACCCGGAGAGAAACTTGCCCTCCCGTTCGAGGGCCAGCACGCCGTCCAGAACAAGCCGCGTGATCTCTTGATTGCACCGGTCTCCGAGGGTCGCTCGCACGTACGCGGGGAGCCGACCCGGTTGCTGGAGTGTCAAATAAAGCAGGGCGGTGTCTCGCGAAACCGATTTCACCCCCAGGCCGGACTTCTCAAGCGGGCGAAGAACACCGTAGAAATTGGGATCTTTCAGGAGATCCTTCAGCATCTCGCGCTGCTCGGCGGGAAGGCGGTCGAACAATACTAATTCATACTTGGGATTCGCGGCGAAAACCGATTCCAGGACGTTATCGGACGAACCCTTTTTCATGGCGGATTGTCTTGAATAGACTGAACAACAAAACACTGAGCGGAGAGTACCTGAACAGTCGCTTCCGCTCAGCGAGGTGCAATGGTTCACGCCGTCAGCCATGCCGCAACGTCATCACTGTGCGGAGGCCGCTTTTGCGAGCCTCTATTTTTCCTTTCCCGGCTGCTTAGCGGTCTCGGCTAAACGCTTTTCGTGCTCGTCCACTTCTTTCAGAGCTTCATGCAGCTGGGCCTTGACCGCTTTCAGGGTTTCATGGTCAATGCCTTGGAAAAGGATCGTCGGCTCTTCTGTACCAGCGCAATAAATCGTTCCACCGCAGGTCAGAATCGATCCGCCAAAACATGTGTAGGTGCCAAACCTGCACAGCAACAACGTTGTCGTTCGCACACTGGGGTGGCAAACGAACATCGTAGGGTGACAGCTGTAGTATCCGCAACCCACGGTGGGGGTGATTACGCTGGGGTGGCAGAGTAGCTGCCCTTCCTGAGCCTTAGTAATGTCAATCATCAATTCTTTCACGTCAAAGGCCATACGTTCTACCTCGCTCGCCGCTAGACGGGACTCAATCTGGCGGACGATGGCACTATAGCGCCGATTGTCTTCGCATGCAAAGGATTTTGCGGGGCCGTCGGAGGCCTAACGTCGACCGAAGTCAATTCCGAATTCATCCCGAGTCATGCACCCAGGGACCCGCTCACACTGAGAAACAACCTGCGCGAAGACCGGGAGACCGAAAGCACTGCAAGAAGCTGCACGGATGGCAGCAGCGGGAAAGGGTGCCCGTGGGTGAAACCCATCCTCTCAAATGGAACCGCGCCGTTTACGGCGCTTCCCAGTCGAGGGCGTAGACGCCCTGGTCTCCGACGTCGCGGAGCAGCAACGGCGAATCGTCGGGCGCGATAGCCAGCCCAGTCCATAAGTGGCCCGTGTAGGAGAAGTTTTTCAGGTCTACCACGCGTTCTATCGTTCGGTCGCTGAGCCGAATCCTGAGAACGGCACCCGTTCCGCTGCTATCGAGAATCTGCAGGTACTGGCCGTCCTTCGACCAATTCAGCCAACCCAACGTGCCCTCGGCGACCTCAGTCCATTTCTGGGTCTGGAAATCGAACAGCCAAAGGGTCTTCGAGTCAGACGATACCGCGGGAATGTATCTTCCGTCAGGGGACCAGCGGGGCTGGAAGAGGCCCTGCGATCCGGGCAGCGTGGAGACTTTGCCGCTCGCCAAGTCGAGGATGCGGACAGCCGATGCAGCATTGTACGGTGCGCCACCGAAGACGATCTTGCTCCCGTCCGGCGACCAGTTCGGGTCCCATTGCGGTTGTGGATCGTCCGGCATCAGCTGCCGGGGAATTCCTCCCTCGGGTGAAACCTCGTAGATTCTGGAAGGCTTGTCGGCAATGTTTTCAAAGTACACGATCTTCTTGCCGTCCGGCGACCAGCGAGGCAGCATGGCATAGTTGGGCGGATAGGTCAGTTGCAGTCGCTCGCTCCCGTCCGCTTTGCTGCGCCACAGGGTGCCTCCGGGATAGGAAACGTAAGCCACCCAATGGCCATCCCGCGAGAAGGCAACATATTCGGCTGAAATGCCCCCGAGAACGGGCGCGAACTGGCCCGATTTCACGTCGAAGCGCGTCAACTCGCCCGAGAACGTCCGGCCGACTACGAAGAGCTTCTTGCCGTCTCTGCTGGGAAGTGGGGAGGTCAACCACAGAGGACTGGAAGTCAGTGGAATGGGCTGGGGTCCGGAGTGAAGCAAACTACCCTTTCGCGGCAGGGCCCAAATTTGTCCGCGCGACACGAAGACGAAGTACTTCCCGTCGGCCGTCCATCTGCCGCAGCAGTCCGAATCAGGCGGTTTGTTCCAACCGGGAAGCAAGCGATGCAAGTCTGTACCGTCCACCGTAGTCTCCCAAAGAAAGCGCGAGCCGTCCGCAGGGTTCTGCACATCGAATCGCAAATGCCTCCCGTCGGGCGACCAGGAGGCATGATAGATAAGGTCAGAGTCCTTCATCGTGACCAACTTACGGGATTCGGTGCCGTCCGCCTTCGCCAGGAACAATTCGTTCCCTTTACAGTAAGCCAGCATCTTGCCGTCGGGCGACCACGTGCCGTCAATTCCCACAATGTCGCCCAATCGGCGCGGGGAACCACCCAGAACAGGCAGACTCCAGAGCGGCCCCGTGTCAGGATTGCCCTGCGCATCCACCACGAGAAGTTCCGCCCCGTCCGGTGAAACGTCAGCAACCTCCATATTGGGAGAAAGCGTCGGGATCCTGCTGAGATTCCCACCCGAGATCGAAATTTCGGCAATACTGCGGGAAGCGTATGCACCATAACTCAGGTAAAGCCTCGAACCGTCCGTTCCGGCCAACCATTTATGCTTGCCGTCATGCGTAAGCTGGACGTAATTGGACACCTTGGGCACTGGTTCGGGCCGTATCCACAAATAAGCTAATACCGCAGCGCCGAGCATAAGCACCAGCGAGACCCCGGCGGTTGCAAACCGCATGCGATTGGGCTTCGTGCTCTGCTGCGCACGACCAAAAGGGCGTGGCGAGATGGCCCAATCCGATAGTGCTTCCAGCGCGAAAGCCAAATCGTGGGCCGAGTAGAACCTCTGCTCCGGATCCTTCTCGAGGCAGCGTTGCACGACTTTCTGCACCCCCGCAGGCGTGTCGGGCGCAAGCTGCGAGATCGGCGGTGGGTCTTCGTTCAAAATCGCGACCATGGTTTCCGGCGAAGTTGGTTTGCGAAACGCCCGTTTCCCCGTGACCATCTCGTAGAGAATTGTGCCGAACGCAAAGATGTCAGAGCGGTGGTCGGCATTCCCTCCGCGCACCTGCTCAGGAGACATATAGCCCACGGTTCCCACCACCACGCCAGGTTCGGTTTCCTCCGGGAGCGTAACGGTTCGACCGTCGGGAGATGCAACGGGAGCAGGGACGAGCTTGGCCAGGCCGAAGTCGAGAATCTTGGCCCGTCCATCCTTGTTGAGGAACAGGTTCTCCGGTTTCAGGTCGCGATGGACGATGCCTCTTTCGTGCGCTGCCGCCAAACCGTCCGCGATCTGCACGCCGTAGTCGATGGCCTTGCGCAGCGGTATCGGCCCGCGCCGGAGCCGGTCGCGCAGCGTTTCGCCCTCCAATAGTTCCGACACAAGGTACGACACACCCTCGTGCGTCGCCATCTGGTACACCGCAAGAATGTTGGGATGGTTCAAAGCCGCTGCGGCTCGCGCTTCAACTTCGAAGCGGTACAAGCGGCCGGCGTCGGAGGTGACGGACTCGGGCAGGACCTTGATCGCGACCTCTCGTTCCAGCCGGGTGTCACGCGCGCGATACACCTCGCCCATTCCGCCCACGCCCAGGGGCGAGAGAATTTCATACTGCCCGAGAATCGTGCCTTGGACTACGGCCATCGGTACGCCCAATTATAGTCCGGCGCAGGACGTTGCAGCGGATGCGGCCCGCGCATGCTGGTCCTAATAAATCGAGGCACAACTCGGGAGACAAGCTTGAAGTCGCCGGGTCGCCGGTCGGCCTTAACACTGACACTCCAAGCTTTAAGAGTCCAATAAGGTATTCCGGGGGGAGTCGCTGGACTCCTGCAGGATTCGATAGAGACTGGAGCGGCTGATCTGAAGGATCTCTCCGGCGCGCGCCTTGTTGCCATCCACGCTCTGCAGCACGCGCTCAATGTGCCTTCTCTGCACATCCGCCAACGGCACCAACACCTCGTCCCCGTTGCCGGCAACTATGATCTTCACGGAATCGGGAAGATCGCGGACGTCTATGGTGTTGGTCGTTGCCATCATGCAGGCGCGTCCCAGAACGTTTTCGAGTTCCCGAATATTTCCCGGCCAGGAATGGCGTGACAGCACGGTCTGCGCCCGGCGGGTGAGGGCGGCGACCGGCTTCTGCAATTCCGTCGCACAACGGCGAAGAATGTCCTGCTCCAGCAGGTGCAGGTCTTCTTTGCGTTCTGCCAGCGACGGCAGCTTGATTTCGATCATGGAAAGCCGGTAATACAAATCCTCACGAAATTGTCCCTGCGACACCATTTTGCGCAGGTCGCGGTGGGTTGAGGCGATCACGCGGACGTCTACCTTGCGAGAAGCCGTGGCTCCGACCTGCCGCACCTCTTGGTTCTGAAACACGCGCAACAGTTTCGCCTGCATGGCCTGCGACATCTCGCCGATTTCATCCATAAACAACACCCCGCCATGCGCGGCTTCTATCAAACCAATGCGGTCCTGGCTGGCTCCCGTGAAGGCTCCCCGGACGGACCCGAACAACTCACTCTCCAGCAGCGTTTCCGTGATCGCGGCACAGTTGCAAACCACCAAGGGCTTGCCAGCCACGGGACTCAGCCGGTGCAGGGCGCGGGCCACCAACTCCTTGCCGGTTCCGGTGGCGCCGCCAATCAACACCGTCCGAAAATGCGGCGCGATGCGGCGTATGGCGACGAAGACTTCCTGCATGATCGGACTTTGTCCTACCATGCCCTCAAACTGGAGGGACTGGTAGACGTCCTCCTCCAGTCGGTGGCGATGCTCGCGGCGCCGCGCTTCTTCCAGTAACAAGCCGACGCGTTCCCGCAAACGCTCGACCCCGATGGGCTTCACCAGGTAATCGCACGCTCCCTGTTGAATGGCCCGCACCGCTGATTCGGTGGAGTAGTCTGCGGTCAGCATCACGACATCGATATTGGGATCGATCCCGAGAATACGCTCTAGAACGTCCATCCCCGGGGCCGTAGGCATATTCAAATCCAGCAGGATGACCGGGGGATGCCGCTTGTGGACGATGGCCAGCGCCTCTTCCGGGTTCGTGGTCGAAATAAAATCCACGCTTTCAGAAGATATGGCCTCCCCGACAAACTCCAGGAAGTCGGACTCGTCGTCGATCGCCAGCACCGTCACTTGCGATTCGCGCGATCCAGCTTGCTTCACGTGTTCTAGTTCCTTCATTGGAATCTCTCTCGCCGAGAATTCTCCCGATCTTTGGGGAATTCCCCTTTGGGCAGAAAGCCAGGGGTTAGCCAGCTTTCTTCTTAGGCCCTGAAGATGCTGTGCAACTTCTCATCCAGGGCGGTTTTCGTGAGGGGCTTATTGGCAAAGTAAGCTCCGGGCTCCAGGGTGCCGTCCCGCAAGATCATGTCACCGCTGTAGCCGGAAACAAACAGCACCTTCAGCACCGGGATTTTCTGCTTGAGCCTATCGGCCAGTTGGCGGCCGCTCATGCCGGGCATCACCACATCGGTAAGCAGCAGATCGATTGGCCCTTCTTGTTTTTCGGCCATGCGGATGGCTTCCCGACCGTTGCTGGCCGCGAGCACGGTGTAACCCAATTCTTCCAACTGGATACTTACAATCTCCCGCAAGGCAGAGTCGTCCTCGGCCAGCAGAATCGTTTTCGAGGCCACCGTCCTGGGTTGCGTATTCACTTTCTTGGGAGGGGTCACATGGGCCAGTCCACTCTGGCTCGGCAGGTATATTTTGAAGGTCGTACCGCCCGGTACTTTGGTGTCGACTGCTATGAAACCTCCGCTTTGTCTGACAATCCCGTAAACCGTGGACAGACCCAGGCCGGTTCCTTTTCCCATCTCCTTGGTCGTAAAAAATGGATCGAAGATGCGCGGCATCACTTCCGAGCTAATGCCGGTGCCGGTGTCAGAAACGCAGATCACGGCGAAGGGACCGGGTGGCACACCCGGATGCGCGCTGGCACAAGACTCGTCAAGTTCGACATTGTGCGTCTCAATCACCAGCTTGCCACCGTGCGGCATGGCGTCGCGGGCATTGACGGAGAGGTTCATGAGGACTTGGTCAATCTGCGAGGGATCAGCCTTCACCGTCCACAGCTCCGGATCCAGCGATAGCATGAGTCGGATGTCCTCCCCCAGCAGACGCGGCAGCATTTCGGCGAGATGACTAATGCTCACATTCAGGTCCATGAGATTTGGGGCGAATACCTGCAAGCGGCTAAAGGCCAGCAACTGACGAATCAACGCGGTGGCCCGCTGGGCGGCGTCCTTGATCTTTATGATCCGGCGCAGGTTCACATCCGCAGGCGGCATGGCCTCGGCGATCAGATCGCTGTAGCCGATCACAATGCCCATGATGTTGTTGAAGTCGTGGGAGACCCCGCCCGCCAAGCGGCCAACCGCCTCCATTTTCTGCGCCTGCAGAAGTTGAGATTCCAGCTGCTTGCGCTCGGTATTATCGATCAGAAATCCATGCCAAAAGACGCTGCCATCCGGCTCCCGTTCCGGCGAGGCATCTACTTTGACCCAGAGCAGTCCCCGTTTCGGGTGCTTCACACGAAACTCGTCGTGCCAGGGCGTCAACGAGCGGAACGAATCCGCAACGGTCGCCTTAAAGTGGGGGAGATCGTCGGGATGAATGGTCGCCAACACCGGGCCGGCGTCATCAATTACATCGTCGGGAGCGAGAGCAAAAATATCGTGCAGCCCGGAGCTGGCGAAGGGTATGGCGCTGGAGCCGTCCGGCCGCATGAGAAACGCAAAAATAGTTCCTGGAATGCTGGCCACGATCCTTCGCAATTCCTCTTGGATGGCTTCCGCCTCTTTGCGTTCGGTGATGTCTTCGACCGCGCCTTCGTGACGTATGACTTTCCCGGCAGCGTCCACTACGGCACGCACGTTCGCCGATATCCATTTCTTCTTGCCATCTCTGTCATAGATTTCGAAATCGAAATTGTGCAATTCGCTGCTATTTTCCAGCAAACGCGACAATTCCTGGTGCGCGCCGGCATCGACAAATAGCTGACCTCCTATGTTCAAAACTTCCACCATCATCTGTTCGGGAGAATCGTAGCCCAGCATCCGCGCGAAGGCGCGATTGACACTCAGGAAACGGCCGTCGGGAGTGCTCTGGAAGATTCCAATGACGGCATCTTCAAAAATCGAGCGATACTTCTCCTCGGCTTGCCGCAACCTATCGTCGGCAATCTTGCGCAAAGTGACATCCTGCTTGATCGCCACGTAATGGGTGATCTCGCCGCCGCCGATGCGCACGGGCGTGATGGTCATCTCCTCGGTGTACTCCGTTCCATTTTTGCGCCGATTGATGATCTCCCCGTGCCAGGTATTCCCGGACGTGATGGTTGCCCACAGATCGGCATAAAACGCGCGCTCGTGTTCGCCCGACTTCAACAGCCGGAGATTGTTGCCCAGGACTTCTTCCGGAGCGTACCCGGTGAGCTGCGAAAATGCCTGGTTGAACCACAGTATCGTGCCGTTGTTGTCGGTAATCACGATGGAGTTGGCCGCCGCCTGCAACGCCGCAGCCTGCAGTCGAATGGTCTCTTGCGCCTTTTTCCGTTCGATCGCATACTTCAGCGACCGCCCCAAAGCCGGCCCAGCGATGGTCCCCTTTACGAAGTAGTCTTGCGCTCCCGCGTGGGCGGCCTGCACTGCGGTTTCCTCATCGTTCAGGCCGGTCAATATCACCGCGGGAAGCTGGGGGAACTTCGACTGAAAGCGGACAAAGGTCTCTAGTCCGCGACTGTCGGGAAGAGAGAGATCCAGAAGCACAACATCGGCAGGGTTCGACCTTAGCTTCTCCAGGCCAACCGACAAGCGCGCGGCGCACTCCACCGTGAACCCATCGCCATCAGCTTCCTTCAGCATCTCTGCAATAAGCCGGGCATCGCCCGGATTATCTTCGATCAGTAGAACGTTCGTCGGCATAAACCCTCCCTTCGGTGCCCTATTTGGGAGGAAGCTTTACAATGCTGATCCAGAAATTCTGGATCGCCTGTACCACCGCAACAAATTTTTCCAAGTCCAGCGGCTTGGTGATATAGCAATTGGCGTGATGGTTGTATGATCTCAGGATGTCTTCGTCTGCTTTGGAACTGGTAACGATCACCACTGGGATTCGTCGCAAATCTGGATCCGCTTTGATTTCCGAGAGGACCTCGCGACCATCCTTCCCCGGTAGGTTAAGATCCAGCAAAATCAGATCGGGCCGTATTGCATGGGCGTACCTGCCTTGTTTGCGCAGAAAGGCCAGCGCCTCTTGGCCGTCGGAAACGGCGCGCAACTGGTTAATGATTTTCGACTCCCGCAACGCCTCCCGCATCAGCCTGACGTCTCCGGGGTTGTCTTCCACCACCAGAATTTCAGCTGGCTGAACTTGCACGCACTCTCCGATAGCCACCATGACTCACCTCTGCCATTGGGATTGTGAACGTAAACGTGGATCCCTTTCCGGGCTCCGACACCACCCAGATCCGGCCTCCATGCCGCTCCACAATCTTCTTAGTGATTGCTAGACCGATGCCCGTACCCGGGTACTCCGGGCCAGCATGCAGGCGCTGAAAGATTACAAAAATCCGGTCGGCATCGTGGGGTTCGATTCCAATGCCGTTATCGCGCACGGAAAAGCGCCACTCGCCGGCTTCCTGTTGGACAGACACGTGAATGCGGGGCGGTTCCGGGCCGTGAAATTTCAGGGCATTTCCGATCAGGTTCTGGAAAACCTGGCTCAACTCCGTCGCGTCCACCGGGATCGTGGGCAAAGGATCGTGGCTTATGACCGCGTGCGCCTCTTCGATCGCCGCCATTAAGTTGACCTGCGCTGCCTCCAGCACGCTCTCGCTGTTTGTCGAACCGAACTCTTTGCCGCGGCTGCCCACTCGGGAGTAGGCGAGCAGATCGTTGATCAGCACCTGCATGCGATGGGCGCCGTCCACCGCAAACGCGATGAAATCGTCCGCATCGGCGTCGAGTTTACCGCGATAGCGCTTCCCCAAAAGTTGGGTGTAGCTGGCCACCATGCGCAAGGGTTCCTGCAGGTCATGCGAGGCCACGTAGGCGAACTGTTGCAGGTCGGCATTGGAGCGGGCCAGTTCCTCGGCCCGCCATGCCAGTTCTTTTTCTGCCTGCTTGCGCGCGGTCACATCGCGCGCTGCTGCGAACACGCCTTCCACCTGGCCGGCTTCATTGCGGAACACCGAAGCGTTGTATAGAACGTCGGTGACCACGCCGGTGGTGCTGCGCATAGCCAGCGGGTAGTCGTGCACCACGCCCTCGGCGAACACCCGCCGGTAGACCTGCTGGGCCTTTTCCGGCTCGGTAAAGTAATTGGAGAAGTCGCTTCCAATCAGCCGGTCGCGAGAAACGCCGGTAATTTTTGTCGTCGCCGCATTGACGTCGGTGATTGTGCCGTCGCGACTGATCGTCACCAGTGGGTCCAGGCTGGCTTCGATCAGGCTGCGAGCATAGAGGGAAGCTTTCCTTAACTTCTCTTCGTCCCGCTTGCGCTCGGTGATGTCCACCTTGATACCCACCATGCGATTGGGCCGTCCGGCATCATCGAAAAACACTTTCGCCCGGGCATTCACCCAGCGGATCTCACCGTTGTCGCGCCGCCGAATCCGCCATTCCGAGGCAAACTCGCCCGTTTTTAAGGACCCTTGGATTGCTGTTCTTGCACGTTCCAGATCTTTGCGTAATATAAGCGACTCCCAGTCCTCATAAGTGCCACCGAACGTTCCCGGAGCAAGCCCGTACAACTCTTCGGTTCCGGATGACCAGACATTCACATTGTTGCGAATGTCCCAGTCAAACGTACCGGACCGCCCCGCTTTCAGGGCCAGGGCAAGCCGCTCGCGGCTCAAACGCAGTTCGTTTTCGGGTCGCTTGCGCTCCGAGACATCGCGGGCACTGGTGGATGCTCCTACAATCCTTCCTGCACGGTTCCTCACCGGACTGATTGAAGCAACGATGTCGATGATCTTCCCATCCTTTCGGATCTGCGTCGTTTCGAACCGTGGAACATGCTGACCCTCCTTGATTCTCTGCATGTTCGCTGCAAACTCTTCGCGACGGTCCGGCGGGACCGTAATAGAAATGGATTTCCCAGTCATTTCTTGCACCGAGTAGCCGTAAATCGCCGCCGCCCCGGAGTTCCAACTCGTGACTACACCGTCGAGGGCTACCGCGATGATGGCGTCGTTGAAAGAGGGAAAGATGGACGCCAAACTGGCGATGATTTCTTCCTTCTGGCGGCGCGCCCAGTCGCGGCGTTCCGCCAGGAAACCTGTCCACACCGTGAGGCCTGCCAACAGTATGATGGTGCATACGGTCATGAGGGCCAAGCCGGCCCAATCCGAATAAAGGCCGCTAGCCCGTCCCTTCCAGTGCAGCCAGGCGAGTACGAGAGGAACGACGATCACGGCCGGGAACAACCGGCGCGTCAACGTCCCGCCGACGTTTTCGCTGGCGACTAGTACCCCCAAACCCGACTCGGGATGGGCAAACATCACCGCGAATGAAAGCAGAAACAGAGCGGAAGAAGTAATTGGGGAGATGTACGTGTGAGTAGTAGTCGGATTCAGAACGAGGTCCAGGAGGCTGAACATCGTAGTAATCGCCACCGCACAAGGCAACAAGCGTCCCCACCAACGGCCAAAACTCTTCCTGGCATCCAGCAGCAGTAGCGCACACCCAAGGCAGAGGAATCCGAAAGCGGCAATGGGTGGCATTAGACCCGGCCGCACGCTTCCTAGAAGGTTCTCCGACCCAGCGGTGAACAGCAGCTGATCGATGCCGAGGTCCCACCCGAAAACGAACTCTAGCAGCGAAAGGAGGCCCACCACGTAGGCAATGGCGGCTGCAACCTTCGCGGCCAGCTTCCAGGAAGAAACAGTGGGCTGTTCCTTTCTTTGGGCCCACAAACTAAGCCCTATCAAAACAAAACAAATGGCGCCATTCGCCTCTACCACGACCTGTACAGGCAAAATGTTTTTCAATGCCTGGAGATGAAACACCCGCCCGGCCAATACCCATAAGCCAAAGGTTATCGAGAGCACACTGCAAAACGAGACGAAGTGGCCCAGCTTTCGCGAGATGCCGACGTCAACCTGAAGGGTCACAAGCTTTTGTCAGTCGGCGCCGGTGTGGGAATCGAAAGCGGTCTGGAACGACTGCCGGGGCGTGGCTCTTGGCACATTTATCGTGGGGCCGCTCTGTCCGTTTAAGAGAGCGACCCGCACTCCGTATCGCGATGCGGCGCACGCCACACAAGGCGGTTCCGAGGATTGCTACCGCGATACGGTCGTGCCAAACAAATACCTTGCAGGCCAGGGCCATCCTGCCACACTTAAGCTGCTGGCGGCCTCAACTGATCCTCCCTCGTATTAGACGAAGATGAAACTCAAGGCAATTTTCGCTGCTCCGGAAGAGAGAGTCAGTGACAAAGAGTTGGATGGTACTTACGAAAGTAACCACATGCCACCACTTTAGGGTTCGTCGAGGCCTATCCTGTCCAGGCGAAGATCGCACCTCGGGTTGATGGAAAACGGATCTGCCCGAACGCTAATGAGAGTTCCTGCGCCACCACGGCATCGCTAAGCCGCCAGGGCATTGGGACCTTCCGCAGATCGGAGCCGTCTGCTTCTCAGCGCAACTTTGCTGCGGAGATCTCCGGTTATGGGGCCTGCAGAGTAGTCCAAGAGATTGCCCAGCTAAATGCAAGTTCTTGCGGCAGGTTCTGGATAAATCCCAGGCTAGTGTCGTTAACCATTTTGTAATCAATGGCTTGTATCTACTGTGATTGGCCCCAAACCTGCATTTTAGAGATTGGCTTAGTCCAACTTCAATCTCGATCGGACTGGTGCCACAGTAAAACATCTTCCGAATTACGGGCCTCAAGCTTGGTCAGGAGGAAACGATGTTCAAAGTCAAAATTGCTTTCGCTGCGCTCACGTTACTGCTAATGGTCGCGTTCGCGCACGCGGACAACATCATCTACAACAACGGCGGTCCCAATCAACAGAACGGCAACGAGATGACGGAGTGGGTCCAGACGGAGGATTTCACCCTGACTTCCGGCCAGACTATTTCCGACATTCACTTTTGGGATGTCGATTCGGGGGGGTACGCCGGATCGATCACGTGGTGGATTGTCGGCGATAGCGGCGGGAATCCGAACTTTAACGATATTCTCGGGACCGGCAATCTGGATGTCACCCGCGTAGCCACGGGAAATTGCCTGTTCTTCGGCTGCGAGTACGAAGACTCGTGGAATATCAACCCGCTGTCTCTCGCTCCGGGAACCTATCACCTCGCCCTGCACAACGGCCCTGTCAGCTTCGATAGTCGCTCAGAGTTCTACTGGGAGACCACCGACCCGAACGGAACGCCGACTGGACGGGAGTGCGATCTGACGAGCGCCTGCTACGGCAGCTGGAACGACAATGGTCAGGAGCACGCGTTTTATCTGTCAGGAGGAGTAGCGACGACTCCCGAGCCAGGCACGCTTGCCCTGATGGCGACCGGTTTGCTCGGCGTGTTTTCGCAGCTGCGCCGCCGCCGCTAGGCCGTCAGTCAACCAACCAAACTTGCAGTAACAAGCAGAGATCCGCAAGCCTTCCGGGCGGCGGATCTTTTTTGTGGGGATGAACAGATTTTGGCCAAGTTTCCGTTCCGCCACGCAGGTAACCCTCGCGGGCAACGGTGCTACACTCAAAGGAGTAAGGGTGAGGCTTCGCGTGGCGACCTGTCCGCATTTATTCCGCTCCCATCCCAACCTCAGCGATGAAGTGAATCGCAATATTGTGCAATCGGAAATTGAAGGGGGCGTGTTCCTCAATGACCTGCCCCCCGCGACGGTGCTGGAGATTCAAACCCAGCACCACTGTTACCAGGTCGTTCTTCTGAGCGACAACCACGCGCTTATCTCTGGACATCCCCAGTACTGCCCAAAACCAATCCGGGTGGCCATTGCGGGTTCGACCTGGGGAGGCTCCATGCTGAAACGGCGCTTCGTCGGTCGCGGTATGCACCTGGAGTTTTGTCATCCGGAGTACCAGACACCGATTGTCACCTCGCCTATTCAGGAAATCCGAGAGCCGCAGGGAGTGCAGACATCCTTCGATTGTTTCTCATCCATTCCGAAATAGTGGCCCAGTTCGTGGGTGACTGTTCGTCGGCTGTGAGACGTATCCATTCTCCTAACGAGATACGGCGGCTGTCTTAGCCAAGATAAGCTGCTGGCGGTAAGCTGTTGGGCATAGCATGCATCCGTGGATACAAAGACACATTGGGACAAGGTTTACACGACGAAGGCCCCCGACGCGGTCAGCTGGTACCGTGCCCATCTGGAGACATCCCTGGCGCTGATCGAGCGGGCAGTGGATGCTCGTTCAGCCTCCATCATTGACGTTGGCGGAGGGGAATCCACACTGGTTGACGATCTGCTGCTTCGCGGATACAAGAACGTCACTGTCCTGGATGTCTCGCAGAGCGCCATCGACCTCACCAAGGGCCGCTTGGGGGCGGCCGCGGAGCAGGTGCGTTGGCTGGTTGCCGATATCACCAAAATCGAGCTGGAGCTGGGCGCATACGACCTCTGGCATGATCGCGCCGTATTCCATTTTCTTACGGATCGCGAGCAACGGACAGCTTACGTCCGGCAGGTCGCGCGCAGTGTCAAGCCGGGCGGTCACATCATTGTCAGCACGTTTGGCCCTGAAGGTCCTACCAAATGTAGCGGGCTCGAAGTCATGCGTTATGACGCCGAATCGCTTCACCGCGAGTTTGGCGCGCGCTTCCGCCTGATTGAGAGTTCCAAGGAAGTGCACCACACGCCGTTTGGAACCACACAGCAATTCCTTTACTGCTATTGCCGGATCGACTAAACTTCGCTGCGGTATTTTTCGCCGCTCGCCAACTCCCGAAAGTTCGATCGTCACCCCACGACCGGAGGCCGAAGCCAGACGAGCGAGATGCACATCTATGAGGTCACACCCGAATGGAGATTGCCATCACCGCGGCGTGCAGCTGTCCAATATCTGCTGGGGTGTATGACCTTGCTGGCGCAACCTGCGCAGGCTGAGGGCGTCGTGCCGCTTGGCCAGTCGAAGGCCCGCTTCGTCGCGCAGCAGATCGCAATGGTAGTAGGCGGGAACCGGCAGGCCGAGCGCGCGCAGCAGCAGCAACTGCCGCGCCGTGGACTTCAGCAGGTCGGCGCCGCGCACGACTTCGGTAATCGCCATGGCAGCATCGTCGGCCACCACCGCCAGTTGATAGGCGGGCACGTCGTCGCGCCGCCAGATCACGAAGTCGCCGAAGTCCTTACCCGCCAAGAATCGCTGCGGTCCCTGCCGCAGATCGTCGAAGGTCAGCGTCTCGCCGTTCGGCACACGGAATCGCCAGTTCACGCCTGCGGGCACTTCGTGCCGGCTGGCCTCAACAACCTTTTCCCGGCAGCGTCCGGGATATAGCGGCTCATCATCGTTTTCATTTGGCGCCGCCGCCGATAAGGCCAGATCTTTGCGCGAGCAATTGCAGGGATAGATGAATCCGCGATCGCGCAACTTGCGCCACGTCGCCAGGTAGAGGTCGCGCCGCTGCCTTTGTTCGTACGGCGCGAACGGTCCGCCGACGTCGGGGCCCTCCTGCCAGCGGATGCCCAGCCACTTCAGGTCTTCCATCATCGCCCGCGCAAATTCCAGCTTGGAGCGTTGCGGGTCGAGATCTTCGTTGCGGAAGATCAGAGTTCCACCGCGTTCAAGCGTACGCCGGGAGGCTGTCCAGAACGTGCAGGCATGGCCGATGTGCAGCAGTCCGGTAGGCGAGGGCGCCAGCCGTCCGCGATACGAAGTGCCACTCACGTCAGGGCCTGCAATCATGGGTTGATTGTAGAGGGATAAAGGTCTTCTCAGTGCCCCACACCCGCCAACTCCTCCTCGGGCTCGACGGTTGCCGCAACCGATTGCGGTTGTCCCACCGGTGCAGCCGCCTTCCGCGTATGCGGGTGCAACGAGCGGGCATTGCGCAGCAGAAACAGGAGCGGCAACATGCCAAGGAAGATTATGCCCATAATCCAGAACGCCTCGACAAACGAGAGCATGGCGGCTTGCTGCTGCACCATGCCATAGACCGCGGCCAGCGCCTTCTTGCTCGCGTCCACCGAGTTGAATCCGTGAAGCTGGAAAAAGCTCTGCAGCCCGCGCAGCACGGTGCGCATGCGCGGGTCGTACGCCGAGACATGGCTGACCAGTTGGTCCTGGTGCACCTGATTGCGGCGGGCCAGGAAGGTGGTCATGGTGGCGATGCCAAAGCTGCCACCGATGTTGCGCATCAGGTTGTAGATGCTGGTGGCGTTGCCCATGTTCTCTTTGGCAATGCCCGACATGCTGGTCGCCATGAGCGGGATGAACAGAAACGCCATAGCGCCTCCCTGGATCACCTGCGGCCAGAAGATGTCCCAGTAGCCGGCATTCAGATTCAGGTGCGAGAGGCTGAACATGGTCCAGGCGCCCACCAGCAGTCCGATGCCGAGCAGCTTGCGGGGATCGTACCGGTTGGTGAGCACCCCGGTGATCGGCATCATGATCAGCGACCCCAGTCCACGGGGTGACAGCGCCAACCCGGCCTGCAACGCGGGATAGCCGAGCAGCGTTTGCAGGAAGATCGGCAGCAGCATGAGACTGGCGTATAGCACGAACCCGAGCATCGTCATCAGGAAGGTACCGGCGCTGAAGGTGACGTCCTTCAGAACGCGCAGGTCCACGATCGGATGGCGCGCCGTCAGCTCGCGGATCACCATGGCGACCAGTCCGAAGACGCAGAGCGCCGTCCACACGCGAATCTGATTGCTGCCGAACCAATCTTTGCGCTGGCCGGTATCGAGCACCACCTGCAACATGCCGAAGCCCAGCGCCAGGAAGCCGATGCCCCACAGGTCAACGCCGCCGGTCTTGTGTTTGCCGATGTAGTGCGGGTCGCGCACGAAGGCGCTGATCATCAGCATGGAGAACACACCCACCGGCAAGTTGAGATAGAAGATCCAGCGCCAGGTGTAGTTGTCGGTGATCCAGCCGCCGAGGGTGGGTCCGAGGATGGGCGCGAGGATGATGCCCAGTCCGAACGCCGCCATCGCCGTGCCGTGCTTCTTGGGAGGGAAAGTCTCCAGCAGGACGGCCTGCGCCAGCGGCTGCAATCCGCCACCAGTCAGCCCTTGCAGCACACGGAAGAAGATCAGCCAGTCCAGGCTGGTCGCCATGCCGCAGAGCAGGGAAGTGAGAGTGAAGCCGCCGACACAGGTCAGCAGAATGCGGCGGCGCCCGAAGCGGTTGGCCAGCCATCCGGCCATGGGCAGAATGATGGCATTCGACACCAGGTACGAGGTCACCACCCACGTACCCTCTTCGACGGTGGCGCCCAGGTTCCCCGCCATGTGGGGAATGGAGACGTTGACCACCGTGGTGTCGAGGATCTCCATGAACGTCGCCAGCATCACGGCGATGGTCACGATCCAGGGGTTCACCGAAGCTGGCGCGGAGTTGGACATGGGTCGTCAAGGCCAGTGTAGGAAAAGCGCGCCACGCCAGTCGGTGACGGCGGACACAATGCGGAGTTCCAGGGAACTGCGCACCTAGTAAGCCAAAGCAGCTTGGTGCGGCACCCAGCGAGGCCCAGGCTAAAATGCAATCAGCTCAGCGAAGATCGAGTTCTTGGTAGGACAGGATTGCGAAGTGAAGTGACAAGCAAACCGGTGAGGAGGAGCCGGCCGTCATCCTAAGGTGGGAAGGGCAAGGCGAGTTGAGGTTACACGGAATGGGTGGTTGTCCCACCCATTCCGATGAAGGAAGTTAGACTTTCAGCTTGCGCCGGATCACTCCAGCCAAACCCAGCACGCCCGTGCCCAGCAGTATCAAACTGCCCGGCTCAGGAGTGGTTGCAGCCCCGTTGTAGGTTACGTTAAACGCCAGCTGCCCGCAGGATCCACCGTTGTTGGCACAACCCTCGTTGTTCCAGTTTGAGCCCAGCAGACTACCGTTGCCGGAATCATTGTTCCATCCGAAGTAGTAGGTGCTGTTGCCATTAGAGAAGATGTCGCCGCCCACAGAGCCAGCGGCAAACTGCGAGTCGTTGTTGTAAACGTTATCTATCGTCAGCCCAAACATGTAGATCGTGCCTGGGGTTACGGGAAGATTCACGCCGCTGATGGTGTACTCAACCAGACCCGAGCTGGTCACGGTTTGCACTGGACTAATGTAACTGGCGCCAGCCAAACCGCCGGGGACCAGGTAATTGTTGTTGTCCCAAGGGGCAATGAACGCCTGGAACTGGAAGCCTACGGCTTCGTTCATCCAGAAGCTGAAGCTGGACACGTTGGTCCCGCCCGCAGGGGTGGTAATGGCTTCGCCGTAGGTGGAAGTGTTGGGATAGCCAAAACTGGAGATCGTATCGCTGCCGTTCCAGCCTGGATTAGTGTTGATGACGGTTCCGGCGCCAGCTGGCAGCGCTACCAACGCTACCAGAAGCAGCACCGCAGGGAGCACATAGCGGGAGAGTCTTGTCAACGTGGCCTCCTTACCTCTTTCTTAGATCTTGGAGCTTGGGAGCCTGTAAACGATCCGGGAAGCCGAAAGGAGCTTTCCAAAACGGCTGGAACAACACATCCCTCCGGGGTGGCGGAACGTCATTTCGTGCAAACTTCACAACATTCGTAGCATCTCAACTGCCACACTAGTGGACTGCTTTGTCCATTTTTTTCAGTCACTTAGCCTTGGTTGTCATGTAGTTAATATGCAACTGGTTGCATTGATTTTCCCCTGGACTGTCCCAAGCGCACCACTTGATCCAACCACTAGCCACTAGCCACTTTCACCCGAAGGGATGCTCCAGCGACGGGCTTTGCGGCGTGAACAGTTGGGCGCCGTCGGCGGTGATGTGCATGTCATCTTCCAGACGAACGCCAAACTCGCTGCGGAGGTAGATGCCAGGTTCATCGCTGAAGCACATGCTGGGCGCAAGGGCGAGCGTGTCGCCGCGCACCAGGTAGGGCCACTCATGGCCATCCATCCCGATCCCATGACCGAGGCGATGGGTGAAGTGCGCGTAGTTTGGACCGAAGCCGGCGCTGTTGATCACCTGGCGCGCGGCCGCGTCCACCGACTGCGCTTCCACCCCGGGCTTGGCCGCTGCCAGCGCTTCCGCCTGCGCCTGGTGAACGATATCGAAAACGCGGCGCATTTTGTCGGCGGACGGACCGGCGGGCTTGCCCAGAACAAAGGTGCGGCTGATGTCGGACGCATACCCTTCCACGCTGCAACCGCCGTCGATCAGCAAAATCGTGCCTTCGCGTACCACTTGCGGCGTGGCCGAGCCGTGCGGCAGCGCCGAATACTCGCCTACCTGCACACTGGCTTCGCCTTTGAAGCCGAGGCGGGAATGGGCGGTCGCCACCAGCGCAGCAAAATCGTCCTGCGTCATGCCGGGTCGCAAGGCCTGATAGGCGGCCTTGTACGCCGCCAAGGTGACCTGATTGGCCAGCCGCATGAGCGCCAGTTCGTGCTCGCTCTTGATCATGCGGCAGCCGGCCGTCACCGGAGTGGCGCTGGCGAGCGTCAATTGCGGCGCAGCCTGTGCCACGCCCGCGCTGAAAACGTAAGCCACGCGCTCTTCGATCCCCAGGTTGCCGGCGGCGATGCCGCGCGCGCGCAACCCTTGCGCGACACGCTCATAAGGGCTCTCGTCTTCCTGCCAGGTCAGGACGTCGGTGTCGCTGGCGAGCGGGCCTTTGGCGATCTGCTCGCGCGCCCGATCTTCCTCGAATGCCGGACAAACGAAAAATGCTGTGCCTCTCTGCGGCAGCACCAGGGCCAGCAGGCGCTCGCTGTTCCACCAATCAATGCCGGTGAAATACACGAGCGAGGTGCCGCCGAAGAGGAAGATGGCATCGAGCTTGTTCTGCTGCATCAACTGGCGGGCCCGCTCCAGGCGCTGGCGGCGCTCGTCCGCAGTGATGGGCTTGGCTTCGGCGGCGCGCGATTGCAGTGCAGCCAGCGAGGGCGGCAGCTTGCCCTTGATGGGCTCGGGAGTGTGCCGCTGCGCAAGGCCGGGCACCGCAGCGGCACTCAAAATCGCGGCGTTGGTTAGGAACTGTCTTCGTGAGGGCATGGCAAGACTAACCTTGTATCACATCGACGCTGACAAATTCAGCTTGGTGTTACCCCGCGGTTTTGTGCTCCTCGTCGGAACGCCGCGCCGCACAATGCTACGATAGTGGTTTATGTCTGCCCCCGAATCCCTGTTCGTGCGCGCCTGTCAACGGCTTCCGGTCAAGACCACTCCCGTATGGTTCATGCGCCAGGCGGGCCGCTACATGCAGCAATACCGCGACATCCGCAAGCACCATTCGCTGGTCGAAATCTGCAAAAAGCCGGAGTTGGCCGCCGAAGTCACCATTACCGCCGCCGAGTTCCTCAAGGTGGACGCCGCCATCATCTTCGCCGATCTGCTGCTGCCCCTCGAGGTCATGGGCTTGCCGTTCCATTTTTCCGCCGGCGAAGGGCCGGTGATCGAGCAGCCTCTCCGCACTGCGGAAGGCGTGAAACTCCTGCGCACGGATCGCGCTGCCGACCTGGGATACGTCGCCGATGCGGTGGCGCTGGTGGTTAAGCACTTCGGAGACAAGCTGCCGGTCATCGGCTTCTGCGGCGCGCCGTTTACTCTGGCCAGCTACATGGTCGAGGGCGGCGGGTCGCGGCATTATCTGGAAGTCAAGAAGCTGATGTACAACACGCCCGAGGTTTGGGACGAGTTGGTGACCAAGCTGACGGACGTGCTGGTGGAGTACGCCGCGGCGCAGGTGCGCGCGGGCGCCGACGTGCTGCAGATCTTCGACAGTTGGGTCGGCTGCCTGAGCGTGGATGATTATCGCCGCTACGCCATGCTGCCGACCACGCAACTTATTCGGCGATTGCAGAAAGAAACTCATGTGCCGATCATCTATTTCGGCACCGACAGCGCCACCCTGCTGCCGTCGATGGCCGAAACCGGGGCGGAGATCATCGGCCTGGATTGGCGCATTCCCCTCGACGAAGGCTGGCGCACCGTGGGACATACCCGCGCCGTGCAGGGCAACCTCGATCCCGTGCTGCTGTTTGCGTCGTGGCCGGAGCTGAAGCGGCGCGCCGAACACATTCTCCGCCTGGCCGACGGACGGCCCGGGCACATCTTCAATCTCGGCCACGGCATTTTGCCGCAGACGCCGGTTGCCAACGTGAAGGACCTGGCGCAATTTGTGCACGAGTTCAGCTTGACGGCGGCCAGCCCCTCGAGGAGCGAATGAGCCAACAAGCGGTGCTGCTCATCGCTCACGGCAGTCCAGACCGGGTGGAGGACATTCCCGAGTTCCTGCAGAACATCTCGCGCGGCCGGCCCATGCCGGAGGCGGTGGTGCGCGAGGTGCAGCATCGCTACTCGTTGATTGGCAGCTCGCCGCTGACCAGAATTACCCGCCAGCAGGCCGACGGCGTGGCGCGCGAGTTGGGCCTTCCGGTTTACGTTGGCATGCGCAACTGGCACCCGTTTATCGCGGACACGTTGCAGCAGATGGCTGCCGACGGCATCACGAGCGTGGTCGCCATCTGTCTCGCTCCCCACAATTCGCGTACCAGTGTTGGACTTTACAAGCAGGTGCTGTTCGGGAACAAGCCGCCATTCGCCATCGATTTTGTCGAGGAGTGGCACGATCATCCGTTGCTGATTGCGGCTTTTGCCGAAAAGCTGCGGGCCGGCTGGACGAAAGCTTGCGTTGAGCACGGATCGCAGTTGCCGGTGTTGTTCACGGCGCACAGCGTTCCCACGCGTACCGTTGCCGAAGGCGATCCCTACGAGAAGCAGACTCGCGAGACCGCGGCGCTGGTGGCTGCGCAGGCGCCCGAAATTGGCGCGTGGCGCTTCGCATTTCAGAGCCAGGGAATGTCGGGCGGCGAATGGCTCGACCCGACTGTGGAAGAGACCATCGTGAGTTTGCGGGAGGCGGGCCAGACGGGCGTGTTCGTGCAGCCCATCGGCTTCGTCTGCGATCATGTGGAGGTGCTGTTCGACGTTGATATTCTGTTCCGGCAATTCGCCGGCGAACGCGGCATGAAGTTGTACCGGGCCGAATCGTTGAACGATTCGCCGCTATTCGTGCGGGCCGTCGCCGATCTGGTGCGCAGCCGCCTCAGCCGCGCCGATGTGCAGGGCGCAGCGCAGCCTCAACACTCGATGAAGAAAACTCTATGAAGCGCATTGCCATTGTCGGTGGAGGCATTTCCGGACTAAGCGCCGCGTTTTATCTGCAGAAGGCGCGCGCCGCCGGCGCCGATTTGGAATACACCCTCTTTGAAAGCGGCCAACGGCTCGGCGGGTCCATGTATTCCGATCACGTGGAGGGCTGCCTGGTGGAAGCCGGGCCGGATTCCTTCCTCACCGAAAAGCCGTGGGCACAGTCGCTGTGCAAGGAACTCGGCATCGCCGATCAACTGATCGGCTCCAACGACGCCCAGCGCAAAACCTACATCGTGGTGAATGGCCGGCTGGTGGTGATGCCCGACGGACTCATGTTTATGGTGCCCACCCAACTGGTGGCGACCGCGCTCTCGCCCTTGTTCTCGTGGAGCACCAAGCTGCGCATGGCACGCGAACTTCTGCATCCGCCGCGGCCCATGCAAAGCGACGAAACGGTTGCGCAACTGGTGGAACGACACTTCGGGGCGGAGGTGGTGGACCGCCTCGCCGATCCGCTACTTTCGGGCGTTTATGGCGGAGATGCCGCAAAACTCAGCGCGCGCGCGGTGTTGCCGCGTTTCGTCGAGATGGAAGAGAAGTATGGCAGCCTCAGCCGGGCCATGTTGGCGGCGCACAAGAAAATGATGGCCACGCGCAAACATCCTCCCGCTCCGCTGTTTACTTCCTTGCAGGATGGTATGCAGCAGATGGTGGAGGCCATCGCCGCCCGCCTGGATCCCGAATCCATCCGCCTGCGCACGCACATCCTCCGGGTCTATCCCGAGGATTCCTCCTGGCGCGTGGCGGTCGAGATGAATGGCGAGGAACGCTTTGATGCCGTGCTCATCGCTACTCCCGCCAATGTTGCCGGGACTTTGCTGGACGGCGTGGACCGCGGCCTTGCCCGGAACCTTCTGGACATCACGTACAGCTCGTCCATCACCGTCACCCTGGGTTACTACAAGCAGCAGCTGGCGGGTCTGCCGCCGGGCTTCGGTTTCTTGGTGCCGCGCAGCGAAGGCACACGCATGCTGGCCTGCACTTTCGTCCACAATAAGTTTCCGCATCGCGCGCCCGAGGACAAAGGCATCCTGCGTTGCTTCCTGGGGGGCGCGCGCGATGAAGCCGTGCTCGGTCTCAGCGATGACGAGATCCTGGAGACGGTGCATCGCGAACTCAGGGATATTTTGAAGCTGGACGCCCGCCCGATCTTCTCCCGCGTGTACCGCTGGCGCGGCGCCATGGCGCAGTACGAGCCGGGACACATCGCGCGCGTGCAGCGCATCGAGAAGCATGTGGCGGGAATTCCCGGGCTGACGCTGGCCGGCAACGCCTATCATGGCATCGGCGTACCCGACTGCATTCGCTCCGGCATGGAAGCGGCGAATGCGTTAGCGCAGGCGCCGGTCGCGTCGCTGTCGCCGCAGTCGCGATAATCATCGCCTTCTTCGGGTAATCATCGCATTCCCTCATCTGTTCCTTTGTCACTTGCCCCTCTGCCGGACATCACTGACAACCTGCATCGCAAGTCCTATCGTGAAGATAGTCACCTGCCTCCACTGACAGGTTTCGGAGGTGACGCGATGACGTATATCGTAATAATCGTTTACTGTGTCTTGGTGGTAACGTTCCTCCTCGGTGTAACTTTCCATCACGAATTGCATGACGAAAAGCTCAGAAAGACGAAAGGGTGATGCGGGGAAAACCTTTGTAGAGCCAGGGCACTGACGTGTCTGGTTTAGGATGTTCAGGGGACAGCCGCTCGACTTGAAGCGCGTCTCGCAAATTCTGGAGAGGTACTGCAATGGCAGATGTGCGTCGAGGACTGATCATCGTGAACACCGGCCCGGGCAAGGGCAAGACCACAGCCGCCATGGGGACGGCTTTGCGCGCCGTCGGCAATGGCATGCGCGTGCTCATGCTGCAATTCCTCAAGGGCTCGTGGCACTACGGCGAACTGGACGCGGTGAAGGCCTTCGGCGATAACTTCATCATGAAGCAGATGGGCCGCGGCTTTGTGAAGGTCGGCGGCGCCGAAACCGATCCGGAAGACATCCGCCTGGTCGAAGAGGCGTGGGCTGAGGCAGAGAAGGAAATACTTTCCGGCGCGTGGGACCTGGTGGTGCTGGATGAGATCAACTACGCCATCACCTACAAGATGCTCGACCCGGCGAAGGTGGTCGCGACGCTGAAGAAAAAGCCCGAGATGGTACACGTCATCCTCACCGGCAGGAATGCGCACCCGGACATCATCGAGATCGCCGACACGGTGACCGAGATGAAAGAAGTGAAGCACGCCTACAGCAAAGGCATCGAGGCGCAGCGCGGGATTGAGTACTAGGGGAGCTGCAGGATTGGTCTATCGCTCGTGCGGGCGGCTCTTTAGCAGGCTACGGAAAAGTCGGAGGGGCTTTTGGTGGGAGCCCCCTGCTTCAGCAGGGGGGGCTGGACTTCAGTCCAGCGGACAAAGAGTCGATTTTGGAACGGGCTTTGGCCCTGGCGTTTTCGAACCCGGCGCTAAAGCGCGTGATCCGAGCCGAACTCTTTGCGGAGTGCTGAAGCGCACCTTCCCCCGCATAAATGCGGGGGCTCCCACCAAGAATTTCACCCCTGGAGTTTCGCACACCATTTTTCTGCCGCCTGTCTGGCTGCGCTACCATTCCAGCACCATGCTTCGCAGGCCGACACTCGTCATCGCACTTCTGCTGGTCGGCTGCCTGCTGACCTCCACTGCATGTCACACTCCCGCGGGCGACAACGCGCCGGGCAGCTTCGACTACTATCTGCTCACGCTGTCCTGGGCGCCGGAGTTCTGCGCCACCCACGCCGGCGATGCACCGTCGAGCGAGTGCGATCCCCAGCGGCGCCTCGGTTTCGTCGTGCATGGTTTGTGGCCGGAGAACGACAACGGTCCGCACCCGCAGGATTGCGCGCCCGCGCAACCCGTAGCGCAGCCGACGGTCGAGCACATGCTGGCGATCATGCCGGCCCGCGGACTCATTCAGCATGAATGGGCCGCGCATGGAACGTGCAGCGGCCTCGGGGCGCAGGATTATTTTGCCGCCATCGAGAAGGCGTTTCGGCAGGTACAAATCCCGCCTGAGTATCGCGCGCCAGCACAAGCCATCCAGGCCAGTCCGGCTGACATCGAGCAGAAGTTTGCCGTCGCCAACCACGTGCCGGCGGGCGACTTTCGCGTGTCGTGCAGTAGCTCGGAATTGGTGGCCGTGGAAGTGTGCCTGACCAAAGATTTGCAGTATCGCCAATGCCCGTCGCGACTTCGCGATTGCCGCACGCCGCAAGTCACAGTCCAGCCAACGCCGTAGCGTCGAGCAAGTGGTATTCTTCGGAGCCATTCGAAAACTGAGGCCCTGTCGGCGTTCTCTTGACTCCTCAGCAGCTCTACCGGACAATGGCGCGCATGGCTGACTGGCTCAAAATCCTGATATCGGCGCTGCTCGGAGTGGTAACCGGAATAGCGAGCGGAATCTTACTCGAACCGATGAAGTTTTCGGTGCAACGATATTTTGCTGCAAAGCGGGCCGAGCAAGGAATTTTGTCAGAGCTGGCGAATATATATGAAATGTTCTGCATGGATGTAGAGACCAAGGAAGAGGTCGTCTTACAGAAATGCTTCAGCGCGGATATGGCCGATACGTTCGAGTTCTACTACACGAACCATCGCGAAGCCGTTTACAGAATTAAGTGGAGAGGTGGCATTCGTCCGATTTACTCTTTTTACACGGAAATTCGCTCGCGAGTGGTAACGGGACAGATCACCGCGAAAGACGGCTGTAACCTCCTGCAGGAATGTTTCTCATGGTGCTTCAAAACAGGTCTTCTTGACAGAGGGGAGATTATGAGAAGGGTCGATGCATACGGCAAGTTCAATGCCCGTATACGCGCCGCATCATCCCAGTAATCGCGCACACTGCTGGCGCTCAAATGCTTTCAGCAAAATCCGGAGATTTCCCGCGAGTTGGGCCGGTTAGAAGCTGATGTTTACTGGGTTCGTCTAATCTTTTTTGCCTTGGCGCTGCGTCTGGCTTTCTTCGGAGCCTTCCGCTCCACCGCCCTTGTGATGCCATCCTCGCTGCGTTCGACTGTCCTACCATCAATGAGGATGGGCTCCTGCTTGCCCCTCCTCAGCCTGTCATATAGCCAAGCTGAAACAAGTCCTACAGAAACGTCTTTCGCCAAACTGAGAACTACACATATGGCGGGCGGCAGCGTGACAGACCCCAAGCCGCTCGGATGAAACTCAGTTCTACGAGGTTGAACGCTCCTCAAGGTGAGGATGCCGATACCGGGGAGTTCAAGCGAGTCCCCTTCGTCGACTTTGCCTGCGCCAAAGAGCGAGGTAATCAGTTTGGCATCGGCAAGTACAATCTTTAATTCACGTGGCATTCGTTCATTTTATCTACCGGAACAGGCAGTGACCACCGGTAGCACGATTAGGGCTCTCGGCGATGTAAGTGGTGGGCCCGGCTGGAATCGAACCAGCAACCCTCAGCTTCGAAGGCTGATGCTCTATCCAATTGAGCTACGGGCCCACATGCGGCGCGAGCGAATTGCAATCGCCACCCTCGCCATGGCGACCCTTCTGGTCTCGATGGAGGAAGTGGTAGGCCCGGCTGGAATCGAACCAGCAACCCTCAGCTTAGAAGGCTGATGCTCTATCCGATTGAGCTACGGGCCCACTGGCGGCCGCATCGTTTGTGCGAGCGGCGACTCGCCAACTCATTATCGCAAATCAGGCCGCGGATTGGCAGGCAGAACCGCCTCGCCGCGCTCGATGCGCTGCAGAAAGGCAATGGCCTGGCGCTCGGCCCAGCGACCGTCGTAGCCGTTGGCTTCCGCGAGGAAGGCGCAGTGTCCGCCGTGCTCGGTTTCGAAGTACGTGATATGCGGATTGTGCAGCAGCTTCTCCTGGGTTGCGGGCAGGATGCGAATGAACGGATCGTCGGCAGCGTGCACGATCAGCGTCGGGACCGTGATGCGGTCGAGCACATTGGAAGCCGCCGCGCGTGTGTAGTAAT
Organism: Acidobacteriaceae bacterium; assembly: GCA_003152695.1. Lineage (GTDB taxonomy): Bacteria > Acidobacteriota > Terriglobia > Terriglobales > Acidobacteriaceae > Bog-257. The sequence goes on along the minus strand of PMAT01000084.1, from coordinate 23,027 downwards.
CCTGAGCGTCGAGAAAGCCGCAGTAACGCGCCGTGATCTGGTCGTCGAAGTCACGCAAGCTGCGCAGCCCGCGCAAATAACGCAGATCGTAAACGCCGGGATACAAGGCCGCCTTGCGCTGCATTCGCCGGCGCAGGCCCCAGAGAAATTTCAGTTCGTAAATACGGTTGGCGCGATCGTGCAGCGCGTCGGCCGAAGCCGCCAGGTCCATCGAGGGAGACACGCCAATACCCGCGATAACCTGCGGTGGCGCGTTCTCGCCCCACTCGCCGAGAAGCTTCAGGACCAGGTTGCCGCCCATGGAGAAGCCCGCCAGCGCCAGCTTCGGCAAGCGCTCCTCAGCAATCAACGCCTCCGCCACAACTCCCACATCGTCAGACATGCTGGAGTTGTAAAGCGTCGGCCCCAGCGACTCGGTGTTGCCGCAGTTGCGCATATTCATGCGGACCACGTTCATGCCGGCGCACCAGGCTTTGCTGCCGGTGCCAATCACATATCCGGATTCGCTGGAGCCTTCGAGTCCGTGCACGATGACCAGCGTCACGGCGCTGCTGCGGCTCGGCTGCCAATGGCAGTGACATAGCACCTGCACCTGAGGTTCCACGTGGAACAATCGCTCTTCTGCCGGAGGCAATTGGTTGCGGCGAGGAAGAAAATTACCGGCGATGGTCTGGGCGTGGCCACCGCGAAGGGCGCGCCGCGGCTGGAACGGCTCGCCGAAGAAATCGCGTCCGCCGGTTGTCGCAAGGGAAGGGAAGGCTGCATGGTTCGCAAGCGAAGGCTCCTTCGGTCCTGGTTCCTGCGAGGTGGGATCACGCTGCTGCATCTATAATGGTTGTATCATTCCTGACTGTGCAGGTGGGTGCAAGTCTGCGCTTGTGCTGATTAACCTTTCCGTGAAATTGATTGGAGTTGCAATGCCGATTTTCGAATACCGCTGCGAACAGTGCGGACATAAGTTCGAGGCCATTCTCTTCGGTGAGCAGAAAGCCGAGTGCCCTAGCTGCCACACCCGCAAACTCGAACCCCAGCTCTCGACGTTTTCCGCCAGCACCAAGAGCAGCGCAGCAGCGGCGCCTTCAAGTTGTGGACAAAACAACTGCTGCATGATGGGCGGCTGTTCAGAGAACTGAAGCCCGGAACCGGCTGCTGAGAGTGACGGGAAAGCAGACCTCTCGCCGACTAAAGTCGGCTCGTGATGGCAAAATTAAACGTTTTATACGGCGCACCTGAAGGTGCACCCCTTCAACACATGCCCGCCTAACTCCCCGTAAAGTGTGGGGTTGCTGAATGTTATAATTTTTGGATACGGTGGGTGTAGTTCAGTGGTAGAACTCCGGACTGTGGCTCCGGCTGTCGTGGGTTCGAATCCCACCACCCACCCCAAATACCCCAAGCGGTTATCTCAACGCGAGGTCCCTAGTTGTCCCGCCTCTATTGCCCCAGTGGTTGTCCAACCGGAAAAATTGAAGATGCAGGCCTTTTTCGGCCCACGTATACTAGCCACCTAGAACAAACTCACAGCCGGCGAGGATCAGAACGTGAGAAATGACTGTCTGGTAATAGTCGCGGCGCTCGTGTTGGGCGGGGTGTCGCTGGCGCAAACTACGTCGCCGAGCAGTACTTCGAGCGCCGGTGTTGCCAGGAGTGCGCCGTCCAGCGGGGAATTCGGATCATCTGCAATTTGGCAGCCCGCTGCGGACTTCCTGACGGCTGCATATACCGCCTGCGACAAGGCTCCGCCCCCGGCCGTCTTCGCCGAATGTTTCATCAACCAGATGGCAAAAGCTGGAGCGCCGCAGGAGGCGCTGAAGTTCACGCGCGAGCTCCACCAGAGCAATGGGCAAGTTGGGATTCTGGAGGGGTATAGAGAGTTTGGTCCTATCGGTTTGGCTTGGGTGGTTTATCCCCTGCGCGCCAATGATAACGATGGCCTGTTGTTCCTGAACGGCGATCCCAAATTCCTCGACCCCGACGACATGCAGCAGCTCGACAAGACGGCGCTGCAACACGATCCGCTTTTTCTGCAGTGGAAGAAGACCCTGCCCCAGCTTGATGTCTGGCCCGGCGACCGCTCCGGAGGCGCGGCCCAGATCCGCTTCGCGCGGGTTTGGCCCGGCGCCCAGCCCGGTGGGCAGCGCTTCCTGTTCAGCTATCCGCTCATCGATGGTTGCCGGGCCTGCACCCGCAGCGGCTTTGCCAATTATTGGTGGGAGTTCGATGCCAAGGGCAAGTTTCAGGGCGCGCGACTATTCAGCGTCACTCGCGGCGTTCCTCCCCTCAAACGCAATTTCTCGTCGCCACCGGCAGGCGCGAGCCTGCCATCCGGCACGGGACCTGCCCCGTCGAGCGCGACACCCTCGTCTGCAGGCGGAGCGCCGCTTCCGTCCCCACAATAGATCTGGACCAGCATGGGTCCCTCCCATGCGTAAGGCCTTTATTCCTGCGCGCGCCTGAGAAAACGCAAACTACCCGCGATAGTATCTCGCGGCCGGTAATGCATTGATAAACCCCACAAATTTCTGATAGACGAAGTTGGATTTTTGTAGTACCATCGCGGCCCATTGCCCAGTTCGGGATGGGTGCGCCACCTTCGGAATGCTCCTCCCCCGTTCGCGCAATGGACCAGTAGAGGAGAGATAAATGAAGTTCTTGAAGATTTTTGCGATGGCCACGGTTGTGCTTGCGCTTGGGGCAGGCATCGCCAGCTCACAAACAGGCTCATGGGCGCCACTGACCAATCAACCACCTGGCGTCACCCTCGGCCCCATGCTTCAACTCAGGGATGGCAGAATCCTTGTCCACGAAGAGCAGTCGGGGAACGCCCGCGACTGGTGGATACTGACGCCCTCCACCACCGGCAGCTACCTGAGTGGCACGTGGACTTCCGGCGGACAGTTGCCTTCCAACTACGCCCCTTTTTATTTCGGTTCGCAAGTGCTTAACGATGGCAAAACCGTCGTCATCGAGGGTGGAGAGTACAACTTTGGCACTGCGGATTGGACCACCCTTGGGGCGATCGGAACCGTCTCCGGTAGCACCTTCACTTGGACGGCGAATAGTCCACCCAGCGGGTGGGGGACCATTGGCGATGCAGAGAGCACGGTTCTGGCCAACGGCAAATACATGCAAGCCAACTGCTGCACCCCCCAGAACGCGATTTTCAATGGTCCGAATTCTTGGACGGTGACAGGTTCGGTGAAACAGCCCAGCAACGATGAATCCGGGTTTACGCTGCTGACCACCGACGAAGTGCTGACCGTGGATGCGAAGTCTGACCCCAATTGCAGTACCAGCACGGGCTCCGAACTTTATAATCAGGGCACCGGCGCATGGAGGTGCGGACCTAACACCGTCGGCCGACTTTATAATCCGGCCGACGAAGAATTAGGCGCCGCAGTGCTGATGTACAACAACAAGGTAATCCAGTTCGGTGGGAATGTGGTGGCGACGAATGTCTACGACGTTTCAACGAACCTGTGGTCGAACGGTCCGGTTCCCTCGGGCGGTCTGGACCAGGCGGACGGTCCTGCCGCACTGGAGCCGAACGGCAAAGTGTTGGCGATGCTTAGCCCTGGGCTATTCCAGTCAGGTTGCCAGTTTGTCGAATACGATCCGCTTCATCCCACCACCCTTACCAACACCGCCAATCCGGCGAATTGCCCCAGTGATTCGTCCTTCGTGGGACATCTGATGATTCTTCCCACGGGTCAGATCATGTTCACCGACCTCAGCGGAACGGTTGAGATCTACACGCCTGTCCCTGGCTTCGCCGCCGGCGTGAAGCAGCCTTTCATCGTTAGCGCACATACCAACTTACCTATGCTGCCTCTGAACAACGTTCTGGGGGGTTATTACTTTAACGGTCTGACCGAGAACAACGCTTACGGAGATGACTATCAGGGCCGTACGAACTATCCGCTGGTTCGCCTCACCTCCTACAGCACTTCACAGGTGTACTACGGCATCACCCACGACGAAAGCACGCATTCCATCAACCCCATCACCGGGCTGATAACGACGATGTTCGATCGACCGGCGGGACTGCCGACGGGTTCCTACAAAACCGAAGTCATCGCCAATGGCATCGTGTCGTCAAACTATGTCGTTTTCCAGGCCCCCTAAACTCAACCCTGCAAAAGGCGCCACGCTCTAGCGAGCATGGCGCCTTTTTTATTGGGTCGTTTCTGGCACAGCAGATACCCGCAACCTGCACTTCTTTCCGCGGATGATTCTGTCCGGCCCTACAACCACCGATTAAAACCTATTCCGGCCTCCGAGCCGGCGAGTTCCATTTGTTTTGCAACGCGTGAAGATGGGAACTTATCCGTGCGAATCGGGTTTCAGCACTTGTAGTTCAAATACTCGCAGGTAAATTGACACTCGATCTGCAAGGCAGTGCCGTGGCGCGGATGTTGCGAAAACTCGGAAGTCTCTGGCTGGCGATGGTGACGTCGAACGCGCCATTTACCGCGGCCACGGCCTACCTGGCGGCGTTGATCATGCAACGAGTGTCGAGGAGCGTTGGACAATGACGATGAAAATGAAACTGATGCACGCGGTCGCGGTCCTCGCGGTGCTGGCCGGCAGTACTCTGCTTTACGCGCAGATGGGGCCGCAAGAGGGCGGCGGCCCGTATGGTCACGGCCCGGGGCAGCACATGACAGCCGAGCAGCGGCTGCAGCACATGACCAGGCAGCTAAACCTCACCGAGGCCCAGCAGCAACTGATCAAGCCCCTCCTGGAGAACGAAAACAAGCAGATGCAGAGCCTGCACGAGGACTCCTCCCTGTCACAGCAGGACCGCATGAGCAAGATGATGCAGATTCGGCAGGGCACCTCGGAGCAGATCAAGCCGATCTTGAATGCCGAGCAGCAGCAAAAGTACGAGCAGATGATGAACCGCCAGGGCCGCGACCGCAGCGGACCGGGCCAGAATCAGCCGCCAGGAGAAGCTGCGCCGCCCCCGCACTAGTGAGGAAGACGAGACAGCCGACCGGAGCGCGTTACAATCTGGCACGAGAGAAAACCTGTGATGCGCCACTGTCGACCTGTCATCGCCCTGATGTTCTTGCTGTTTCCGCTCGCCGTTCTGGCACAACACGGAGGCCGGCACGGCGCCTCCACCGGTAGCGGCGGCGGGACCACTGCGCCGCCCGAAGATCCCGACACGGCGACCTTCAAGCATGCCGTTGCGGTGCAAGCCAGCGTGGAACAGGCTGGACAGTTTCGCTTGATGATCACGAGCACGGAAGCGGCGCGGCAGCAGGCACACGACGTTCAGAACCTGGGCTCGAACGCAAGCGATTCAGTGGCTCTAAGCCACAAGGCGAATGAGCTACAGAGTTCCGTCGAGGAAGCACAGAAGGAAAATCGAGCCTTTCGGCAGTCGCTGTCGGATTCACAGGAAGCCGGATTGAAGAATCTGACCAAGAAGCTGACCAAATCGAACGCCGCCGTCGGCAAAGGCGCCAAAGCCATCTCGCAGCAACTGGAGCAGGGCACGCTTACCTCCGGGTGGCTGATGAACGCCGCCGCGAATCTGGAAAGGGCGCTTGTCGCGTTTCGCTCCGCTCAGTTCAATCTCGGAAAGCAGATGGGTATCCCGTCGCCTTGAATCATCGCTGACCGGGAAATATTGAGGGTACGCCGCTCAACCGTACGGTCTCTAAATCAAGCCAGCGTTCCCCATTGCCTTTGACGAAAGTGAGTGAACCGATCCGGATCGCGCGCGTGTCACTGTTGGCCTGCCAACGCTGACGCGCGATGACTTCCAGCTTCTGGGCCTCCTCCACGGTATCGGTCTTCACGATGGTGAGATGCGGCATGTAGGGCCAGGGTTCTTCGTAGGCCAGCGCGCCCTGGTTGAGGCGGTCGTGCAGTTCGCGCATGCGATAGGCGCCGCGCGCCACGCGCAGGAAGACGGTGGGCGTAATAGGGACAAAGCTCTCCACGTCCCCCATGGTGATTTCGAAGGGCGCCACGGTTTGGCAGACCTCGCGGAACACGTCCAAGGCTTGCGGTCCGGTGCCGCGCAGGGGCCGCGGAGGCAGCACCGTGAGGTGGGCGTCGGCATGGGTGTGCGCTGGATGCAACTCGCGGCGCAGTTCTTCCACGAAGATCCCGACCGGGCAGCGGACGTACGCAACCGCGGCGTAGAGAAGGCCAAGCATGTGAGGTTACATTATAGCGGCCACTCCGCTGCAGCGCTCTGCCGCTCGCGCCTGCTCGGTCCGGCTTGGTTGCGATACGTCGGGCCCAGGGGCCGACAGGTTCATCTTGAAGCATGAAAAATCCATAGGGGCAGATGGACGAAGACGTGTCTTTGCTGGTAGGTGACTGCCGTCACAGACAGCAACCTGCGGTTTGTAAACACTAGCATCGACCCTCGATATGAGGTCGCCCGCAGGGATTCTCGGAGTAATGACACGTCGCAACCGGTCAAAACTCTGGCAACTCCTGCGGGCTTTGTGATTCCCTTTCATTTCACCTACGCTACGTTACTGTACGTTGCCAATATCCCTTTGGTCCTGAGTGTCTTAGACAAAGATCAATCCAATTGCAGTGTCTTCCTACGCGATAAAGCAGACTCAGTTGCTGCTGTTACCGCCCTGATCCTCTGTGACGATTCTCCAACCCTTGGGATTGAATGCCCTCAGCGAATTCGCCACACCGGCAGTCGTCTCACCCAAGTCCTTCTCGTACATGATCCCCTTATCGTCGATGACAAAGGTCATTACCCCGGAGTTGCGGTACTCCGCGGGATAGGCGACAACGGCGAAGCCGCCCGTCATCTTGCCATCAACGAGGAACCTCTTCGTCTGGCCTTTGGAATTTACCCGACCCGTCAAGAGGCGATAGAGGTAGCCATGGAAAGGCTGCGGAGTATCCTGCTGGCCGCCGTACCCCTGTGCCGTTGCGTAAGCCACTAGTGGGCCGATGGGGCTCTCGGTTTCGCCTTCGGCGACCTTCCAGTAGAGCCCATTTTGCTTGCCGGGGTCACTGATGAATTTCTGGGCGTACTGTTTGACCGCGTCGCGGTCGTGCGTCTGGCTGAAGTACTCGTTTTGCGCGTCAGCCAGAGGCAGTTCGTCCAATGTCAAACCGGGAATTCCGAACGCTAAGAACAATCAGTTCTTCTGCGTTAAGGCCGGCACGACAGTCATATGGATGACCTCGAACAAGAACACTGGGTTCATGGTTTCCTTCGGAACCGACTCTCTCTTCACTCCGGACGATCCCATCATGGGAGGGGGGAGCAAGCAAGTCACCGTCAAGGCCAAGATCCCTGGCTGCTATAAGTACGATGCTGGCGCATTTTATTCCGGGGCGACCTACGGGATGAGCGGCGGGAGCAAGCCCGAATTGGTCATTCTGCCGTAAGCCGAAGGCCGGCCGCTTTGGTCGAGGGGAGAGGTACATGGCTATCGAGAAGGCTGTGTTGTTTTTGGAGCGCCCATTGCAGGCGCTGGCGCTCGTCTTGATTGTTTCGCTCAGCGCGCTGGGGCAAAAGATTCACGTCAACAAGTACGATCCGAACGCCGATTTTTCCAAGTTTAAGACGTTCGCCTGGGTGCCACATGGCGCGGTGGCACACCCCATGCTGGCGGCCGATGTCGTCGGCGCCATCGAAGACCAACTTACGCAGAAAGGCCTCAAGAAAGTTGCCAGCAATCCAGACCTGATCATTCAGGTGTATGGATCCATCGACCAGGATTCCACGTTCTACTCCAACGATCCGCTGTACAATGCGACCGGAGGCATTCCACCCTTTGACCCGAGCTTCTCCGGGCCGGCTCTGGCAGGCACCTGGGGTAACACGACAGTAACTGTCCACAAGGGAGAATTGGTTGTCGATCTAATCGATGCCAACGCCAAGAAACTTGTGTGGCGTGGCATGGCGCAACAGAACCTTAGCACCAAGCCCGAGAAGCTGGAGAGCCAGGTTCAAGATGCCGTTGTGAAGATGTTCAAGCAGTGTCCTGTGGGCAAACCGTAGGACCCGCAGTCCCGCCACAGCGAAGTGCAGAGCGCGCTCAGTCCAGATACAGCTTTGGTAGATCAGATGTTAGGCGAATGGTTGTCCAAACAATTCTAAGGACGAGGTGAAGAAGATGAAATTGCGATCGCTCATGACTCGAGTTTGGCTGTTGGCCGTCCCAGTCTTGTTCTCCGTAAGCATCATGTCCAGCGCTGCCGCCCAAGTAGCGTTGCCGGCACAATTCTCAGCAACCGCCATCGGCCAGGCCGGTGCCGCCGCCGGTAAGAGCGTTGGTGTCACGATATATCTCACCGGTTTGACCAGCGACCAGGACATCCAGGAATACACGGCCACCCTTAAGAGCAAGGGCCAGGACGGGCTGGTAAGTGCTCTGGAGAAGGCTCAGGACGTAGGCCGTGTCGCTCCCACGGGCTCTGTGGGCAGCGGCTTCCGCATCGCCCGTGTGCATCCGGATAAGAATGGCGGTGTACGCATCACGATGGCAACCAATCGCCCCATCTCCTTTGGCGATCTTTCCAACAGCAGCCGGTCGCGGGACTACCCTATCGGGATCGTTATTCTCAACCTGGATAAGGACGGCAATGGCTCAGGCTTGCTGTCCGCAGCTTGCAAGGTCAAGTTCAACAAGAAGGGTGAATTGGAGATCGAGCACTACGGCCAAAAGCCGTTGCGGCTGGCCAACGTGCGCCGGGAGAAGTAACCGTTTCGGGAGTGTCAAATTCGGTCTGGGATTGCCAAGCGACGGGAAGCAAGATCAAGACGGTTCCAACCCTCGGCATGCTCTCGCGTTCACGTCCCATATAAGCATCGAAACTGTTGCTCAGAAATGGCCGAGGTGAAGGACAAACGAACGCTTTTGGAGCCCCGCAGTTCATGACGGCTGTACAAGCCTCTGCATCAACCGCTCACTGTCGCAAGTGACAGTAGTCAAAGATCCGCAATAAGAGAACAAGCGCAATTTGAGGCATCCGTGACTTGTTAGTCGAAATCAATGACCGAGTCCCACTGGCCAAGATTCGGGTCGTGCTCGCCGATGATCATCAGGCATTGCTCGCAAGAGTTCGCCGGCTATTGGCCGAGGAGTATGAAGTTGTCGGCGTGGTGGCAAATGGCAGCCAAGCCGTGGAGGCGGTCCTCACGCTCAATCCAGACGTGCTTGTGATCGATATCTCAATGCCGGTTCTAGATGGACTGCAGGCCGCAAGACAGCTCCAGAAGGCGCATTGCCGTACCAAGGTCGTATTTCTGACGATCCATGAAGATCATGACTTTGTTGCTGCGGCGTTTTCTGCCGGAGCGGTCGGCTACGTTACCAAAACCTGCCTCTCTACCGACCTGGTCCCAGCAATTCTTGGAGCGATGCAGGGGCGTACCTTTGTGTCGAGTTTCACGCCGAGGTAGAGTTACAATCCAGCCTTGAGTGGTCGCGAATTGGCTGCGACACTTCCAACGTGATGGGGCCAAGACGACTGCCAGCTCTGCATAACGATTTGGGACAATTCGTCTCGTGAGCCGAGTAAACGACGGATGATGGTCTCGATGAGAATTGCGCAAGGAGTTTTCACCCTCGTCGTGGTCAACCCTACCACTTGGCGTGCCAACTGGGCATGGGGTTTGCCGTTAATCGTGCTGACCGTGCTCCTCCATGTCCTGGGCCTCGGACTCATGATCCACGCACTTGCTCGCGTTTCCAGCCGCACTATCCATCACCGTTACCCCACGGCTATTTTCCTCCTTGTGATAGGTTGCACGACCTGGTTGGCCACTTTTCTACACGCGATGGAGGCAGGTATCTGGGCTGCCGCCTACCGGCTTCTCGGCGCTCTCCCTGACAAGAGGTCCGCGATACTCTATTCGCTGAACGCGATCACCAGCTACGGGCACACGAATCTGCTTCTGGAAGACCACTGGCAACTCCTGGGAGCGCTGGAGGCGTTGAATGGATGGCTGCTGTTTGGTCTAACCACAGCCTTCCTTCTTAGCGTCGTCCAGGGAGATTTGGGGCTGCGTCACGGGAGATCGCGCAGATAGAGTCAGATCATTCTTTCTCGTAAGCGCAGCTCTCGACGCCCGCCCTGGCGAAAGTGACAGTTCCCCATCATCCGTAGTCGTAGTGAACTGGCAGACGAAGTAAGATTCTCCCGGCGGGAACTGACCGGGACCGGCCGAAAAGAAGAAGTATGGATTTGGGCGCAAGTGTTCGAAGGCTGACTCTGGGAGGGACGAAAGACGGCGCGCAACAATACTTCGATTGGTTCAAGTACGAATTCTGGTACTTCGTGTTTGTCCAGCAGATAATAGGCAAGGAAATCCAAACCTTCCTCGATTACCCGGATGCAGCGGGGCGCGAGCTTCAGCCTTGACGCGATCAAGCGGAGATGGGGAAAAGGGTGGCCGAGGCGGAGGCGGCGTCCTGGCGGAGCACGCCGGCAAAGGGCCTGTTTCTTTGGCTGAGCCGGGAACAAGGAAGGAGCAGAACGCATGTTGAGCTATCCACGCATTTTCTTTCTGGTCTCGTTGCTGGTGCTGTGGGTCGCGGCGCAAGTCGGGACATGGTTGCGGAGACGGCGGCCGCTGAACCAGGGGGAGCGGGAAGATTTCAACGTTGTGGAGGCCGCTACTCTGACCCTGCTCGGCCTCATCATTGGGTTCAGTTTCTCCATGGCGATCACCCGCTACGATCTACGCAAGAATTACGAGGAAGCAGAGGCCAATGCGATTGGCACGGAATATGTCCGGGCAGGACTGCTGCCGGCGGCGGATGCGGCAGGAGTGCGTACCCAGCTTGGGAAGTATCTCGAGTTGCGTCTCAGGTTCTACCGAACCCGCAGCGAGCAAGAGTTGCAGCAGATTGATGCCGACACCGCGCAACTGCAGAGAGAGATGTGGTCGGCGGTACAGTCCCCAGCCGTGGCGCATCCGAGCCCTGTGATCGCACTCGCCGTTGCCGGCATGAACGATGTGTTGAACTCGCAGGGATATACCCAGGCGGCATGGTGGAACCGCATCCCTCGTTCGGCATGGACTTTGATGATGGCGATCGCCGTCTGTTGCAACCTATTGGTCGGCTATGGAGCACACGGCGCTGGAGCAAAATCCGGCCTGCTTGTTGTTTTGCCGCTGGTGGTCGCTCTCGCGTTCCTTCTGATATCGGATATCGACAGCCCGCGCCGCGGTTTTATTCACGTGGTTCCGCAGAACCTCGAAAGCCTTTCCCAGTCGTTGTCCAAATAATTATTTCTCGCGCTGGCTGGCTGACAAGGGGTTAAGGGAGAACCGAAATGCGTCTCAGGGCGACGGGTCCTGTCATTGATCTTTTCAGATTATTGGAGAATCAATATGTACCGGCATCTTAGATTGTTGTTCACCAGCATCGTTCTCATCCTTTCCGTCGCATTTGCAGCCGCACAAGAGCAGTCACCCAAGTCAAAGCGTTCTACCGTAGGCCTGGTGCTCCAAGGCGGTGGGGCGCTGGGACTTGCCCACGTGGGTGTCATTACCTGGCTGGAGGAACACCACATTCCGTTTGACTATATCGCCGGCACCAGCATGGGCGGCCTGGTTGGCGGGGTCTATGCCACCGGACACAATGCCGCTGAGATGCGCCAGATCGTGAACGAAATCCCCTGGGACCAGGTCATGGCGGGGCAGACGCCCTTCGACGCCCTCTCGTTTCGGCGCAAGGAAGACGCCCGCGACTATCCCAACAACCTGGAATTTGGGTTGCGCAAAGGCCTGCAGTTTCCCGAGGGCTTCAACTCCGGCCAACAAGTCTCGCTGGTTCTCGATAAGATCGCCCTTCCTTACTCGGAGATCAAGAGCTTCAACGATCTCCCAACTCCGTTCGCATGCGTAGCCACCGACCTGGTCAGCGGCAAGCCCAAGGTTTTCCGCAGCGGGTCCTTGTCCCTGGCTCTGCGGTCCACCATGTCTCTGCCAGGAATCTTTACGCCCGTGCGGACCAAGGATGCCATCTACGCCGACGGTGGCTTGCTGCAGAACATTCCCGTCGAGGTAGCGAAAGAGATGGGAGCCGATCTGACACTGGCGATTCACCTGGCGGAGGCGCCGGTGCTTCCCAATGCAAGTCTTTCCTCGTTCTCGGTCCTCGGCGATTCGATCGCGGTCATGATCTCCGCCAACGAACTGCTAAGTATGGAAAAGGCGGACATACTCGTCTCAGTACCGGTGCAGAAATGGAGCGCGTTAAGTTTTGACGACGCTGACGCGATCATCAAAGCCGGATACGATGCAGCCGCGGCAAAGTCCAAGGTCTTGATGACGCTGGCGGTGGATGATGCCACCTGGAACCAATACTTGGCTGATCGCGCGGCCCGACGCCGCACCAATCCCGTTCCCACGTTTATCGCGGTCGACGGGGTGAATGGAAATCTTTCGCGCCGGGTGGAAGAGCAAATGGCTGGCGTGGTGGGCAAGCCTCTCGACTTCGACCAACTCGATCAGGACATCATGCACCTGAAGGGGTTTGGGCGATTTTCGGTGCTCAGCTACCAAATGGTAGAGCGCAACGGCCAGCAGGGACTCTTGGTGAAGACCGAGGAAAATACCTACGGGCCGCCGATCGTCCGGCCGCTCATCCTTATCGACGGATCCAGCTTGAAGAACGTTACCTTCAACCTCGGCGCCAGAGTTACGTTCCTCGACGTCGGCGGCTTCCGCTCGGAGTGGCGCAATGACGTCACCCTGTTCTCTGAGTATGGTCTGAGGTCGGAGTATTACCATCCCTTCACTCCGCTGACCCAATGGTTCGTCGCCCCCCGGGGACTGATCGATAGCAGTCCATTTTACATTTACGACAACAATAAACTACTTTCCACCTATCGGCGCAACACCGGAGGCGGGGGTCTCGATGTGGGCTATCAGTTCGGAACCACGGGAGAACTGCGTGTTGGCTATGAAGGCGGGTGGGAACGCTTCGCAAGACAGACTGGAAATCCGAATGAACTCCCATCCGTTTCTGGCACCTTTGGCGACGCCAGAATCCAATACAAGCTGGATCGCCTGGACAATGCCGTGATTCCGCGCGCGGGACAAAACCTCCAGGCCAATTTTCAGTGGACGAACGCCAGTCCGGAAGCGCCCAGGCCCTATCCTTCGGCCGAGATCGTCTCCCAGAATTATTTCCGGCTGAACGAACCCTCCTCGGTTTTTCTGAGCGGATACGGCGGGACAACATTCGACTACGCAACCGGCTTGCCGCAGTTTTCTTTGGGAGGCTCGCAACGCCTGGTGGCGTATGGCGTCAATGAACTGCTGATGGATAAGTACTTCCTCTTCCAGGCGGGATATATACGGCAACTGGCGAAGCTGCCGCCTTTACTGGGTAGCGGCATCTATTTCCTGGGCGTCTATGAGGCTGCCCAGGTTTATGGGCCGCCCCACACAATGGTGAACAAGGCATCGGGTTTCCCGACCGATGGTGCGGCGGGAATCGTAGTCAATACGATCTTCGGGCCAGTAGAAGCAGCCTACGCGTATGGCGATACCGGACACCGGAAGTTCTTCTTCCGCGTGGGGCGGCTGTTTTAGAGGAAATGCCACGGCGCAAGTTTCGTCTTCAGAATCCTGCTCGCCCGACGCGAATGAGCGTGGAGAAATCAGGAGACTGGTTCGCCGCTCTGGCGGCTGCATTGATGTGCTCACGCTGCTTTAATTCTGGAAACGAGAGTCCACCGGTGACCAGGCGCCCACGGTTGTAGAGGAGTTCGTCCAGTGTGCCGTTCAGCAGGAGCTGGTAGTTCCAGGGCTGGGGATTCTTGACGTCTGCGACGATTTTGCTGTCGAGGGTCGTCGTGCAGTTTCGGGTCAGTGCGTTATACCACTCCGGTTGATCTCTCAACTGGTTCAGGTAATCGGCATAGATGAGGAATATCTCTCGCGCCCTTTCCGGCGACACGGTGGTGCGATACAGGAACACTTGCTCATCCTTACGGTAGTTGGTACGCAATCGAATGACGTCGCGCTCGTCGGCGGTGATGAAGATCAGGTCATACTGCCGAAAGAATCCAAGGATCGCCGAGTACGATTGGCCAGCTTTGTAGCGTGCCTCGATCGAGAACGCGATATGGTCGTTGTCCCCGAATTGGAAGCTGACAATCGGGTGACCGATATACTTTGACCCCCAGGTGGTGAAGAAAAGGTCCGCGTAACGGAGTTGCGATAGATAAACGGTCCGGTCGCTCCAGCAATCCGAGTATTCGGTTTCGGTGTGATAGTCACAGTTGCGCAGGTTGTGGATGGTAACTCGATCACCATTGATCTCGGCCCAGGCGGTCCGGCTAGTGTCGGCCTGCCAATCGCCGTCGTTCGACGGCTTCAGGCTGAGCCACCACGTCAGCACGACGCAGAAGCCGGCAAGACAGAGAGCGGCAGCCCAGGGCCGTCGTTTGACCTTGACCAGGATCGCGATAATCGCGAGAACATAGATCACGGTCAACGGAATGCGCAACGCTGCTATCCGAAAATCAACGTAGAGGGCTGCTACTGCCCAGAGAGTGAGCAAGGCGAGAACCAACCACATGATCACGAGTCCAAGCATGCGCAGCGGTCTGAATCCCCTAGGCGGCGGGGTAGGCTGAGAGCGAAGATCCTTAGTATTCATAACATTCGGAATCTTGAGGTCAAGTCTAATCTCCTTTCATTGCCTCTATGCGGCACGGTAGAATCGCCGGATCGATGGCGCCAGCAAGCGGTTGAACGTTGCCGTTCAGAACTCGAATTACCGGCACCTCTGAGCTTCCGTTTATCGCTAATGAAGGCATTGGGATGGACCGGGGTTGCTGGCATGAACGGCGGGCTGGTATTCCGTATTTCCGCATCTACGATCTGCGATCCACCTACGCGACTCGGCTGAGTGCTGGCGGCGTTGCGGACGAATGGGTCACGCAGCTATTGAGGCAGGGAGACGCCAAGGTCTTCAAGAAGTATTCTCAGATGAAGCTGCAGATGAAGCGCGGAGCTTTATTCAAGCTGAATCGGCAGGCAAACGAACAGAACATCAGTTTTGACACAGCCAGGGTCAACTGATGGGGTTTTGGCACAGTTTTAGCGGAGTTTGCATCGAGAAGGGGCATCGCTCCGTGGTTCCGTTGTTGGAAGTGGTTTAGAATCAGGGAAGCAAAACAGTCGGGGCGTAGCGCAGCCTGGTAGCGCACCTGCCTTGGGCGCAGGGGGTCGCTGGTTCAAATCCAGTCGCCCCGACCAATCATTTCACCAAAGTTGATTCGTTGCACTGACCGCTGACGAGTCAGTCAAACCGCACCTGAGTGCTCGATCGTGAGTGTGCAATCAGGGAGTTTGACTAAGCCATGCGGGTGGTAGAAAATACTTGAGACGCCCGCTTTCCGGGCATCTGTCTTCTCGCAAGTGTGGGCCTGTGGCGCAGCTGGGAGCGCGCTTCCATGGCATGGAAGAGGTCGCCGGTTCGATCCCGGCCAGGTCCACCAAAAAATCAACAACTTAGAACAACCTCCTTTCTCCACTTGGTCTTGCTAACATCTCCGAATCGTTGGCGGAGTACGAGAATCAGCGAAGACGAACGTGAATCTCTCACCTTTTTGAACGTTGGTCACCAAAACCGGTCGAAAACACGCGATGCACGTTCCGCCAGAGCGGCGGACGCTGGGATAAATAATTCCCGCGGAGCCGGATTCTAGGAGCTGGGCTGCAAGTGCCTGCGAGGTAGCGTAGCTGCTCGGAGAGAGACAATCTGCATACTCCTTCATTCCTCGGATGTCGTGGAATTCAGCACGGAAATCCGCTCGGTAATCGACGTAATCCGCGCGTTCTTCTTCGTTCCAACCTGTCTCTTGCAGCCAGAGCTGCTTGTGGTAAGCAACTTCGGCTTGTGAGGTCTCCAATTCAAGGGCTGCATACCATGCGCCCCGATCGGCCGAATTGAAGCGGGAGCCGTCCGGCGCCGGGTGGCAGAAGGCTGCATTGATGATTCGATACGAAGGAATTCCAAAGACCAGTTCCCTTGCATCGATTCCCGGCAGCAGTCCAGATTCTGCCAAAAGGCGATCATTTGTGGCGTTGTCGAGTTCAAAGATTCCGTCCAGAAGGTCCCTGTCATCCGTGAGCCGGGTCAGCACAGAGGCCCCGCCCTCCGCGTATTGCGCGGGAATCAGTCGACGCGTATCTCTTTGATCAACTGGAACGGTGCCTGGCAAGGCTTATCTTCCACCACGACGGCTATCCAGCAATCGACGGACGGCCAACATGCCAGGCATTCCACCTTGGACTAGAAATACAAGAGGCGGTTGGTTCTTAAACATTGGGTTGCTGTTGGGTCGCGATACCCACTGGTTCGCAAGTCGTTCACTGAACAAAATATTGAGAGCTTTGAAGATTCCGATCAGTAGAGAAATTCGTGTAAGTTCATCCTGTGTCAAAACACCCTTCCGCCTTTTCTTTAGCTCGAAATATCTGCCGTTGGAAATCCCTCCCAAGAGACGCATAGCATCGTCGCTCTTCAGTCCCCATTTGTCCGCGATCTTGAGAACTGCTTGGATGGCTGCCGGACTCAGTCGCTTGCGCGTGCCGGGATCAGTCAGATCAGGGAGCTTTCTCAGATCCAGACCTAAGTCACTCGCAATCGTTTGCGTCGCCACAACAATATCCTCCAGTTCTGTAGCACTTTATCTCCATATATGAATAGTGTCAAGCGGATTTGGTTGTCTGGGGGAGCTGTGCCCTGATACGAACCGATTTATGAGATGGCTTCTAGTGCCTGGCAACGCTTCCTGCCTTTTGATCGGCGATCCACTTGGTGACCCGCGCGTGCAGAACGTCGAGCGGCAAAGGGCCGGCATCGAGCACTTCATCATGAAAGCTGCGGATGTCGTACTTCGGGCCGAGGTCCTTCTTCGCCTGCTCGCGAAGTTCGAGGATCTCCATCTGGCCTAGCTTGTAAGCCAGTGCCTGGCCCGGCCACGCGATGTAGCGATCCACTTCGGTCTGAATGTTGGGCTCATCCATGGCGGTATGCTCGCGGAAGAAGTCCACCATCTGCTGGCGGCTCCAGTGCTTGTAATGGACTCCGGTGTCGACCACCAGCCGAATCGAGCGCCACATTTCGTTTTCCAGCCGGCCGTATTCGCTATACGGATCCTGGTAGAAACCGACGTCTTTGCCCAGGCGCTCCGAGTAAAACGCCCACCCTTCGGAGTAGGCGTTATAGTTTCCGTACTTGCGGAAGGGCGGAATGCCGGTCAACTCCTGCGCAATGGAAAACTGCAGATGGTGTCCGGGAACACCCTCGTGATAGGCGATGGCCTCGACATTGAGCAGCAGGCGATGCTCGGGATCGTACTCGTTAACGTTAATCCGCCCAGGACGTACGCCGTTGCCGGTCCCCGGCGAGTAGTCGGCCGGAACTTCATTGGGCGCCCGGTACGCTTCCATGGGAACCACCACCAGCTTGTTCTTCGGCAGCCGGCCAAACAATTGCGGCAGCTTGCTGTACATCTGGTCGGTGTAGTGCTGATACAGATCGAAAATTTGCTGACTCGAGGTTCCGTGCAGCTTGGGGTCCTGGCGGATATGTTCGTTGAAGCTCTTCAAATCGGCGAAACCCTGCTGCTTCGCTATGACCAGCATCTGCGTCTCGATGTCGTCCACCTGCTTCAACCCCATCTGGTGAATCTGCTCAGGCAGAAGTTCGGTGGTGGTCATGCGCCGGACATCGAACTGATATCGTGCGTCGCCGTCGGGCAGTGACCAGACCCCCATTTCCGTCCGGCCTTTAGGGGCATAGTCGTTCTTCACAAAGGCGGCAAACTTCGCGTAGGCGGGATTTACTTCGCTCTTGACCGTCTTCATCACCGCGTCGCGCAAGCGTTGCTGCTCGGCTGCTGGAATCCCCTCAGGAAATTTCAGTACCGGCTGGTTGAAGGGGTTCTTCTCTTCCTTGGCGTCGGCTATCTCTTGCGCCTGGACCGCCACCTTCTCCAGCAGAAACTTGGGCGGCATCAGATGGTCGCGCAAGCCGAGCTTCATGTTGGCGGTCACCTGATCGAACACCCGTGGCAGTTGGTGCAGCCGGGCAATATAGTTCTCATAATCTTGCACCGTCTTGAACGGCATCTGCCGGGGCATGGAAGCGTAGTTCAGGTGCACGCCATTCATCTGGTCAACCGGCATCTCCCAGTGATTGAACTTCGCGCCCTCCACGGCCTGACGCAGGTCGCGCACCATGAGTTGCCGATTGAGCACCTCCTCTTCGGGGAATCCCGAGGTGTCGATCGCCTCGAAGACTTTGAGTTGTTGTTTTGCATACTCCACCTGTTTGGCAATCGCTTGGGATGAATAGTCGCCCAGGCGGTCGTTGTAGCGGGTGTCACCCACATAGGTCGCCAATTCAGGATAGGTGCGAAGCGCATGCTCCCATTCAGCCTGCAAGGCATCGCGCAACTGGGCGCGCCGTGCCTCGAGGCTATCGCCGTTGCTCTGGGCGGAAAGGGTAGCAGTGCAGGCGTAAACAAGTAATGCAACAACAAACAGTCTCATGCTCGGACCTCGGACTTAGAACCAACACAGTAGCCGTCGGCTGGCGGGGCGTCAGCAGTTCTGGCACACGCGCGCGTTAGGGCTCGTTTCCGCACTATATCAATTCAATCCTCCAGCAACAATTCCTTCCACCTGATCCTCCCAGTCATACGCCCGAAAGCGCTTTCATAATCGGTGAGTAGAACCGGGCACGAATGGGCAATAGGTTGCCGATGCAGACGAGGCAGGACCTCGGGTGCAAAACGGCGCAGATGTCACCTCTCTATGTGAACAGCATATGTCAGGCAGGCTGAAAACCGGGCAAATCCTGAAAAGGCGGGCTCCCGCCAACGGGTAGAGTCCTAATCTGAAACTAAGACACTCCGGCGAACGGGTAGTGTCCTAATTTGAAAAATATTCGTAAACGGCTCAGGAAGCCAAGAAAGCTGTGGAAAACTTAGATGAACTCCTCAACCGTTGCCCCGGTTAAAATGTCTCGGTACACTCTCCCCCAACCGAAAGGGCCGAAAGCTATGACAATCGCTGTGGGGTTCCATTGCAAGGATGGAATCGTGTTTGCCGCAGATCGTCAATTCACGAAAGCGGGGGCGTTCAAATACCACGCGAAAAAGTTTGTCACGTTCAATCACGGATTCGTCGAACTCGCTCTTGTGTTCGCGGGTAAACCCGGCATATTCGAGGAGATGCAACAAAAGGTCTTTGCCCGATTGGAGCAAATAGACGATCTGACCACTGAACTCGTACGAGAAACAATCGAAAACGTTTTAGTAAGCATGGGATGGAAAGAGCGATATCTCGACGGAAATCTCTACCTGCTAGTGGCGGTGAACGCTCTTTTTGAATCGAGCAAAATGCTTGTCTTTGACGGGGCGTCTCTTCGCCAAGCCGAGAGCGGCGTCTGTGTCGTCGGTTGCGGAGACACTTCGCTGGTACGGTACTTGGAAGACCATCTCTACTCGCCGGAGATGCCGATCAGAGAGGGCGAGGCGCTCGCGGCGTACCTCATCAAAAAAGCCACACAGTACGTTGACTATTGCGGCGAACCGATAGACGTTATAACGTCAGACGCGAGCGGTGTTCACGAAGTAGCGGCAAGCGACATTGCGGCGTCTATTCAGAAAATGGAGAGCCAAGAGCCATACCTGGCTACTTTACTCGTTCAGACACCTTTCTCTTAGCCCATCTCGCCGCCACAGCCTTTCGCGCCGATTCGCTCCGTTGCTCCGCTGTCATGGCCGCAGCCCTTGCAGGGCCGCCCTTCTTCCCGCCCTTCCGTCCCAGCTTGGCAAGGTATTCCCGAAACTCAGGCGGCATACTGTTCTTTTTCATGCGCTCAGTATATACTAGAGCGGCTCAGGTAAGTCAAGACCGGATTAAACCCCAACGAAAGGCGGTTCTAAATGCTAAAAATGAGAATCTTCGGCACCATCTGTCCAGAGTGCAAAAGATTCGTCCCCCTCGGGAAAATCGAAATTCAAGATAACGCTCCGCCCTCAGGCTTGCACGATAGGCTTCGGGAAATAAGCTGGCAAAGCGAGTTGGCAATATGCGAAAACCCAGAATGTGAGAGTAGAACAATTTGTTCGCTGGGTCAGACGATCTTTCAGGCATAAATTTCGACATTGAAATACGCGGCATCCCACCCTTTGCGGGAACGATGCAGACTCTAAAATCTTCCAGCTTTAGCGCGCCCTGAGCCATTTCTCAAATACCATAAAATAGTGCTTGACATACGTGAACGGCTCACGTATAGTCAGTTGCATGAACATACTCGTTGACGCACTCACAGCCGCCCGTCCTCCACCAGTTCGCTAAAACGACCTCGGTTTTATTTTCACTTGGAGGACATTATGAACAGCTTGAGCACAGAAAAGAAAACAGCGGTACTCGCAGCACTCCTAGAAGGAAACAGCGTTCGCAGCACTGAGCGAATCACCGGAGCACATCGGGACACAATCTGTCGTCTGTTGGTTGACACTGGCGACCGTTGCAACGATCTGCTGGACGGCAGCATGACAAATCTACGTTGCGGTTTCGTCCAGTGCGATGAAATCTGGACGTATGTCGGCAAGAAACAAAAGCACGTCCGCGACGACAACCCCGAAACTGGCGATCAATGGGTGTTCGTAGCGATGGACGCGGAAACCAAACTCGTGCCCGTTTTCACGGTCGGCAAACGCACCGAGGAAACAACGTGGTACTTCATAAGTGATCTAGCGGAGCGGGTTGCAAACCGCATCCAAATCACTACTGACGGCTTTGTGTTCTATCAGCGTCAAGTCGAGGATGCGTTTGGCTCCGAGGTTGACTTCGCGCAACTTGTAAAGCTGTACGGTGAATACGGGCAACACGGCAACGAGAGATACTCCCCATCGCCAATCGTCGAGGTTATATCCAAGGTGCGCTCTGGCGATCCCGATCCTGCCCACATCTGTACATCACACATCGAACGGCAGAACCTTACGATGCGTATGCAGATGCGGAGATTCACGCGACTGACAAACGCTTTCAGCAAGAAGCTGACAAACCTGAAAGCGGCTTGCGCTCTGCATTTCGCGCACTACAACTTCTGTCGGATTCATTCATCTCTGCGCGTAACGCCCGCGATAGCGGCAGGGATTACAGACCACGTCTGGGGCTTGGAAAGCCTGATCTAAATCACTTACACGGATGACCTTCTGAGAGTAGAATCTTTGAGCCGGACTAGGGATAAGAGAAGCACAGCGCCTCGTACCTGCTGTGCAACTTACTGCTGAAAAGGCAGCAAAGGCCACGCTGCTCTGTCCGGCTCAAACTTATAAGTGCGGAAACTGCATTGATTCGCACGGTTGTCCGACCATGAAAAATAAAATTCTCCTTGGGCTTGTTGTGCTTCTCGGCGCATCCGCATTAGCACAGAAAACGTCTAGTGATTGGAAAAAGAATGACAGACCCGTTTTTCTTTCCGCCAAAGACTTAGCAGAGGACTGTCGAACTTTCTTAACGGTATTACCGGACGGCAAACCGTTTCCTAATGACGACAAACCTGTCAACGTATCCACGGATCAACTTGCCGGAGCCATCAGATGCAAATTCTACATCCAAGGCGTGAACGACGGAGAGCTAGAGCACGTATTCGGCTCTCACTACCACCCCGTTCCGGCAAGGTTGGAGGGCATGAAGCCGTTGATTGATACGTTCCTCAAGTATCTTGCCGATCATCCCGAAGAACAGGATTTTGCCGCCAGCACAATTCTGGATAAGGCCGTGCAAATAGCAGCGAACGCTCAAACACCAGCCAAGAAAAATCAACACTAATCACTTACAAGGGAAGTATTCTGAGAGTAGAATCCTGCTGGCGAGCAAGAACGGAGGGAACTTATGAAGCGCGTTGTCATCACGTTTATATCCATCCTTACTTTAGCCTCAGCCTTGACCGCAGTCGCGTGGGCAGCATCATGCCCCGCTTGGACTAAATGTCCTCTAGACGGCGCACAGGCTCTCTTAGTAACCACCGAGTACGAAGGCATTACAGCTATAGGCGTGTACGAGCACACCACGACAACAGGCCAAGTTCATCGGTTTAGAATGCGTTGCAACTGATTCTTAGACGGGGGGCGCAACCCACGCAAACCGCTTGGGCGTGACGGTTGCTACGTGAACCCGACCCCCGATTGTCGCGCAGTCGGCGTAATTGCTTCGGTTATCAACGCAGGCTTGAATATAGTTTCGTATCAACTCAGCAGCTTCTTGTAGGGTTTCGGGAGCCGCCATGGGTTGAAACTTCTGAAGAACCGTGTCTGACCCGCTAAATACGGCAAAATTGTCCGGCGATTCTATGATCTCGTCCATGAACGGCGGTTGAAGTAGTAAGTTCTTCTGCGAAAAGCTCACTCCCCCTCGGTACGGTTTTCCGTTGTAATAGCCGACTAATAAAACATGCGCAATTTCTTTGTGCGGCAGCGCATCGCGGTTATTGGACAACCGTCCGTCCGGTAGCCTGATTGTCTGCAATTTGTCATACATTTTGGCAGCGAACTGATGCACGTATTCCTCTATTGATTCGGGCTTGTTTATCGCCAGCGAGTTTCCGATAGTCGCAGACTCTTCCAAAAAACTAAATTCTTGTCCGCTCCCGCTGAACAAGGAAACGCCCCCCACCCAAGCGTAGGCGAGATGCACGCCATCACTCTCTATCGAGAAAATCTTTTTCGCCTTGTCAGTAACAACAGCCCCCGTTTTCGCGTCTGTGCGCAAGCCGTCTGCCCCGACAACAAAACCCATTCCTGGTACATACGTCGAAACAATGGCCGTCATGTTTCGATATTCTACTGACGGCCAGACCCCAAGACTAGTCTTCAAGCGCGGGCGGAACTTCGCACTTAGGCACAGGCCGGGAGGGCTGCCGTGCCAGTTGACGATTCCGGTGTGTTGGATTTCGCAAGGCAATTTACCTTCCAAACTAGGTATTTATACATGAACGGCTCGGGCAAATTATTGAGCTTTGCATAATATA
>PMAT01000036.1 GCA_003152695.1 Acidobacteriaceae bacterium | reverse complement strand
TATATTATGCAAAGCTCAATAGTGCTCTTGTAGAGTCCATCGAGCTCCGCCTCGGCGTAAATGACACTGGGGTTGGAGGGATCGAGTAGCAGGCGCACAAGCCCCTTCGTGGGATGAGCTGTGCTAAGCACAGTCCAGTTTTGTCCACGGTCCGCGCTCTTGAACACGCCCGCAGACGACGCGGCGTAGACCGTTGCGGGAATGGAAGGATCGACTGCGAGACTTGTGGAGTCACGCCAGAGCCGCGCGAAGGTAGTACTGCCGGCGCTGTCCTTTTGCCAGCTTTTTCCCCCGTCAGTGGTTTTGAGGTTCCCTACGGTAGATGTGGCATACAGGACCGAGGCGTCCGCCGGATTCATTACAAGGCCGCAGCCACCAAGTCGTGGGAATCCGAAGGGAATCTCCTCCCAGCTGTCGCCGGCGTTTGCGCTCTTGAACGCCCTGCCATCGGAGGAGGCTGTGGCGTAGAGCACAGCCGTATTGGATGGATCGATCAGCAGGCTGCAGACCGCTAATTGGGGCAGTCCTCGGTTCGCCTCAGACCATGTCGTGCCGCCGTTGGAGCTCTTGAAAACTCCCCTGTCAGTTCCCACGTACACTCTAGCGGGATCGAAGGGATCGATGGCTATGTCCCAAGCGAAGCTGCTCATGAAGCCTGCATTGATTGGGCTCCAGCTCTTGCCCCCATCGGAGCTCTTCGCCATTCCGCCCCCATAACTTCCCACATAGAGCGTGGCAGACTGGGATGGAGCAACTGCAATTGCCGAGATGTTGGCGTTTGTCAGGCCAGAGTTTGATGGCCTCCAGCTTGTCCCCCCATCAGTGCTCTTGGCGATTCCGCCGCTTGTGCCGGCATAGAGAATATCGCCGTGAACTGGATCGACGAGCAGCGTATGTACTTCGCTGGGCATGGGGGCAGCCAGTTCCCTCCATGTTTCGCACCGGTCAGTGCTCCTCAGAATCTTCCCTTCCATGTTTCCGGCATAGATTTGCCCGGGATGTTCGGAGTCGGCGACCATGGTCAGAATGTATGTCTGAGGGAGTGACTTCGAGCCACGCCAATGCTTCCCGGCATCAACGCTTTTGAGAATTTCGCTGCCAGTCGAGATGTACAGGAAGGCCGAGTCGAAGGGATCGACGAGAACACGTTCGACATGTTCGCCAATAGTAATGACCTTCCATGCCCTTCCCCCGTCCGCACTCTTTAGCAGTCCCCTATCCCCCGCTGCGACATAGATCGTGGTCGGATGGGATGGGTCGACAGCGAGAGAGCTATAACTCGAGGTTTGCGTGATGCGAGGGTGCAAAGCAATACGTGTCCAGGTCTTTGCCCCGTTAGTCGTCTTGAAGATCCTGTCAAATGTGCCTGCGTACAGCGTCTGGGGATCCGCAAGGTCGATTACAAGCATAGTGATCATCGAGGCGACAGTGCCTTTCGGGAGACCGTAGCTCGAATCGATCCAGGTGCTCCCTCCATCCCCGCTCTTGAACACACCACCACGCGTCCCGGCATAGATCGTCGTATTGCCGGACGACGTGATCGCCAGCGAATAGACCGCCAAGTCCTTAATCCCGCTGTTGGTAGTAGTCCAGGTTTTGCCGCCGTTCGTGGTTTTGAAGATCCCGCTCCAATCCGTTGCGGCATAGATGGTGGCGGAATCTTTCGGGTCAGAAAGGAGGGCTTCCACGGTTCCTCCCGGCGGCCCTCCCCCGGGCATCTCCGCCGCCTTGGCCGGTATTTTGGCAGATACACCAACCAGGATCAGCAAGACTAGCGAGAGTTGGCCTGTGGCAAACCCACGACGCGCAATCCGGGTGAGCATCCACTCATAAATTGAGCAGCTGCGTGCATCGACATTGCAGCCGCAGGTTGTCATACCGCGAATACTGTGCGAGCCAGAATGGTCCCCGTGCCTAGCCGGTAATCGCATAACCAGAATCTTACCTCTTCTCTTCCACAGCAGGTTGGACAAAGGAAAACCCGGTTTACTACTGCCCCGTGATCAACGGCATCCTGGCTCCGAGAAGTCACTTCCGCTGGCGGAGATTAGTCCCGACAAGTCGGCATGGCGGAAACGACCTGCGCGGATGCTCACACAATCGGTGGATTACTCTGGATCACGGGCTACACGGAAGTAATCTGGTTGAGCGCCTCTTCGCGCTGCGGGCCGGGCTTTGTTGCGGGAATATCGCGACGAGGTATTACCGTTTCAGCAAATCCACCGGTTCGCGGACGTCAGTCACGCGGAAGTATTTCGCCAGTGCGGGATAACGCTTCGCTACCGCCTCGTACATCGCATAAGCCACGTTGCGATACGAGAAGTGGCCGGCTGCGCCGGTGCGCAGTTCGCTGATGTAGATCGCCTCTGACAAGTCCATCTTGAACAACGTGCGCTTGCGAAAAGCCAGCGGGATCACATATTGCGACTGCTCCTCCGCGTCCTCCGAAGCGCGCGCCGCAAGTTCAGCAACGGCAGCACGCGCGCGCGCCATCACGGAATCGTAGCGGGCAGTCAGTCCCGCCGAGCCGATCTCTGGTGGCGCGTCATAGCCGTGGGCAGCCGTGTAGCCCTGCACGATTTGCACGCAGCGGCGGTGGCGATGCATGTCGCGGAAGCCGCCGATGTCCATCAGGATGTCGAAGCGAAATTGCTGGCCGGCACAGTAAGCCCGCGAAACCTCGTCATGGCGGCCGCGATGGCGCAGACCGAGATCGATCACCTCGCGGCGTTGCGCTTCCGGAAGAGCTTCTACCACTTCGCGAATCTGCCGATACGGATGATGCGAATACTGGTAGAGCAGCGTCGTCGCAAGCTCGACCTCCAGCGGATCGGCGTCCAGCAGATCGACCAGAGGAGCGGGCTGAATGGCAATCGCTGCGAGCAATTCCGCCGCCGCAGCGGTCAACTCGCGACGAGTTTCGATCCCGTAGGGGCTGGGCTCGGCATACTTCATCAAAGTCGGCGCCACCCGGACCTCGCGCAGAAGGAATTTACCGGTGCGCTCGGCAACCGCCGGACACTCGCGCTGAATCTCCTGCACCAGCTCACGCGCGCCGGCGTGGCTGACGTTGTAAGACGCATCGCGCGCAGCTTGCTTTAGCAGCTCGCCCAGCCGCCGGACCTCGGCGTGCGTGTCCGACAACAATCGCGACACCTGCGTCTCCAGAGTGCGTGCGCTGACGATCTGGCCCAGCGAAGTGTTGGTCGCCAGCGGCAGCAGGTAACGCGAAAGGTCGAAAGCGCGGGCGTGCAGAGTGCGCTCGTAAGCCTCCTGCTTCATATCGTCAGGCTTGGGTGTGCGCTCCCGCAGGTAGCCGAACATGTCCTCGGAGAAATGCCGATACTCGGCGAAGAGCAGGTCCACGGTCTCGCGGTAGAGGGCACACGCCCCGGCATCTTCCGCAAAGTCGGGAACAAAGTATCCGCTCTTCTGGAAATCCTGATAGCGAGTGGAGCGTTCCTGGCCATCCCAGCGAGGCTCGTCCACCGCTATCGTCGCAGCAAGAATCGACAATCGCTCGACGGCAAAAGCCAGGTGCGCCAAATCCGCGATGCTGCGATGTCCGTACTGAAAATAGAAGGTGTTGAGAAACTTCTCGGCTTTTTGCTCATTCAACTCGGCCAGCGATTCGCGCATCGAAAGTGCCGAGCGCGAATATTTTGCCATGCCGTAAGCGAGCACTTCCGGGTCGGCCCCGTGCACGGCATAGACGTCAGTGCTGGGCCCGTGGCGCGCCGGAGCCTCCGTGCTATCGTTGGGTTTGGAGCTTGATGACATTGCCGTGAATGATATGCGGTATGGAATTCATGGGCAACCGGGTACTTGTGGGAATTGCAGAAAAATCCGGATCGCCCGATGATTGACGGCGAGGCCATACCGACAAACACTCCTTCGTCGACCCCCAACCGCCGCTCCGGACAGGACGAGAGCCGGACGCAGTGGGTGGGCGCCGATTCCATTCTGTTTGCCACCGCGCATCGCCCCTGGCCCGCGCCCATGGCGCCGTGGATCATGACCCAGCGCTGGAACGACTTGCTTTTTCTGCATTACCCGGTGGCGCCGGAAGCGCTCCGTCGGCTGGTCCCAGATGTGCTGACCCTCGACACCTACAAGCAACGCGCGTGGGTCACCGTCACGCCGTTCTGGATCAACCATCTGCGCCCACCGGGAGTTCCGTCCCTGCCGTGGCTCTCACATTTTTCCGAAATCAACGTGCGAACCTATGTCACCTACGACGGCAAGCCGGGCATTTATTTTTTCAGCCTGGACGCCAGCAATTTGTCGGCGGTCTGGGGGGCACGCATGTTCTACCGTCTGCCATACTGGCAGGCTTCCATGAAGGTTAAAGGGCGAGGCGGCCCGAGGCTCGAGTACGTTTCCAAGCGGCAGCACGGACCCAAGCCAGCGGAGCTGCGCTGCTCCTACGGACCCGCGTCAGACAGCTTCCACGCGCGGCCGGGATCGATCGAGCACTTCCTCGCCGAGCGTTATTGCCTTTATGCGTTCAGCCGCAAACGGCTCTACCGGGGCGAGATTCACCATCTGCCATGGGACTTGCAGCAAGCTGCGTTTGAAGTGGAGCAGAACACCATGGCCCTACCAGCCGGCATCCAGCTTCCCCCGCAGCCGGCGCTTGTCCATTTTTCGCGCGAGCTGAAGGTTCTGTTCTGGGCGCCAGAACGGCTGCTGTAATGGACTGACGATCTGACTGCCCTACAGTCGGATTCCTGCACTTCTCCCGGCCTTCCGCCTGAGCGAATTTCTCTGGCGTTCAGCGGTGGTGGTTATAATCCTCCTTGCTTCAACAGGGGAGGCTTCATGGCAGGAGTGGAAGGCCGGGTCGCGCTGGTTACCGGTGCGTCGCAAGGGATCGGACGCGCCTGCGCGCTGGTCCTGGCAGAGGCGGGCGCCAAGGTCGCGCTGTGCGCGCGTAATCAGGAGAAGCTGGAGCAACTGGCCAAAGAGATCGGCGACAAGGGCGGCGAGGCTGCGGTCTTTAAGATGGACGTCATCCAGGAAGAAGAGATCAAGGCCGGAGTGAAGGCGGCCCTCGCGCGCTTCGGCAAGATCGACATCCTGGTAAACAATGCCGGGGTCACGCGCGATCAATTGATCATGCGCATGAAGCGCGCCGACTGGGACGACGTCATCAACACCAACCTTACCGCCCCGTTCCTGCTGATTCAGGCGGTAATCGGCTCCATGCTGAAGCAGCGCTGGGGGCGAATCATCAACATCACCAGCATCTTCGGCCAAATCGGCCAGGTAGGACAGGCCAACTATTCCTCCTCGAAGGCGGGATTGATTGGCTTGACCATGGCGGTGGCGCGCGAGGTGGGTTCGCGCAACATCACCGTCAACGCAGTTGCACCGGGGTTCATCGAGACTGCCATGACTGCCGCACTTTCCCCCGAATTGAAAGAGAACATCCGGAGGAACATTCCGTTGGGACATGGTGGAACCGATCTCGATGTCGCGCACGCGGTGAAATTCCTGGCCTCGGAAGAGGCCGGCTACATTACCGGCGAGGTGTTGAAGATCAACGGCGGCATCCTGATGGGATGAACCGTGGCTGAAACAATTTCTCGGGACGTGCCGTGAGCGAGATTGTAGAAGCAATTACTGGGAATAGCGACCCATTCGGCGACGAGAATATTCACCTTAGCTCCACAGTAACCGATTACGGCCCTGTGGATAGCCGCGTCGCTCCGTAATCGTGCCACTCGGTAAGATTTCACTTGCCAGCGGCCTGTACCCTGATTACTATGCAGTTAATACCATGGCTGCTTCCTTCCAGGACGTGAACCCCTCATGAACATCGGCGAAACCATCCGCAATTTCCGGCTGCAGAAGAGTATGTCTCAGGGCGACATCGAAAAGCGCACCGGGTTGTTGCGCTGCTACCTGTCGCGGGTCGAGAACGGCCACACCATTCCTTCGCTGGATACCCTGGCCAAAATTGCGACGGCAATGGAAATCCCGCTGGCGCAATTCTTCAGTGGCGGCTCCGGTGAGAACGGCCACAAGAACGCACCCCAGTTGGCGGAGGATGAGGTAAGGTTCCTGACGCAAATTCGCCGCTACTCACCCAACTTGAACGACAGCGATCGCAAACTGGTGATCGCGATGGTCAAGAAGATGGCGGCTGGAGCCGGCAAGTAGCCATGCCTGGATGAGTGGACCAATCCGCCACAGAAATCAGAGCGGTGGCGGGTGCCCCGTTTCGCTTTCTGTTGGAGTTCGAACCCTTCCTCTGGAATTGGCGGCGGATGGTGGCCACAACCTCGTAAGGCATCAATTTCATTCCTAAATCGCGTTGTCGCCGCGGCGATTTTCGGCGGACCACACCAAGAGGCATTCATGGCGAAAATTCAACGAGCAATTCTGAGCGTGACCGACAAGACCGGATTGGTCGAGTTTGCGCACGAACTTTCAGCACTCCACGTGGAACTGATTTCAACCGGGGGCACGGCCAAGCTGCTGCGCGATTCCGGTATCGCGGTGAAGGACATCTCGGAACTCACCGGCTTTCCGGAAATGCTGGATGGACGGGTCAAGACGCTTCATCCCAAGGTGCACGGCGGCATCCTGCACGTCCGCAAGAATGAAAAGCATCTCGCCGCGGTGAAGCAGCACGGCATTCAACCCATCGACATGGTGGTGGTGAATCTCTACGCGTTCGAGAAAACCGCCGCCAAACCGGGTGTCGAGTTCGAGGACGTTATCGAAAACATCGACATCGGCGGCCCGTCGATGGTGCGGTCGGCAGCCAAGAATTTTCAGGATGTCGCCATCGTGACCTCTCCGGCTGACTATGAAGCGATTGCGAAAGAGATGGGGTCATCTGGCGGCGAGTTGTCTCTGCAAACGAAGTGGCGACTGGCTCAAAAAGCATTTGCCACTACGGCGGCCTACGACTCTGCGATCGCCTCGACGCTTGAGAGCATTGGCGCGCCCGAGAGCGACGGCGGAAAGTTTGATCTCGCCGGCAGCGCCGGTTTTCCCGAAACTCTGCGACTCACCTTTCACAAGGCCTTCGATTTGCGCTATGGCGAAAACCCGCATCAGAAGGCGGCGCTGTACTCCGACGGTTCGGGCAAGGGCATTGCCAATGGCAAGCCGTTGCAGGGCAAGGAACTCAGCTACAACAACATTGTTGACTTGCAGGCAGCCTGGGACCTGGCGCAGGAATTCGAGGAGCCGGTGTGCGCCATCATCAAGCACACCAATCCCTGCGGGACCGCCGTGGGAGCCACGCTGGCGGAGGCGTACAAGCGCGCGCTGGAGTGCGATCCGGTGTCTGCGTTCGGAGGCGTGATTGGCGTGAACCGGCCGGTCGATCGCGAGACATCAACGGAGATGGCCAAGCTGTTTGTGGAGGCAATTGCTGCGGAAAGATTCGATCCTGCGGCGCGCGAGATCTTTGCCGCGAAGAAAAATCTCCGTCTGGTTGAAGTGGTTCCGATGGAGCAGAAGTGGGTGCTCAAGAACGTCTCCGGTGGCGTCCTGTTGCAGGACAACGACGTCCGCCCGTTGAACGAAGCGGACCTCAAAGTGGTCAGCGAACGGAAACCCACGGAGCAGGAGATGCGCGACCTGCTGTTCGCCTGGAAGGTCTGCAAGCACGTTAAATCCAACGCGATCCTCTATGCGCGCAACGGCCAGACCACCGGCGTCGGCGCGGGGCAGATGAGCCGCGTGGACTCGGCAAAGATCGGCGCCATGAAGTCGGCGCTCGGGACCAAGGGATCGGTGGCCGCGTCCGACGCGTTCTTCCCGTTCCCCGACGGCGCCGAAGAGATTGCCAAGGCGGGCGCGACTGCCATTATTCAGCCCGGCGGCTCAGTGCGGGATAAGGAAGTGATTGACGCGGCCAACCGGCTGGGGCTGGCAATGGTGTTCACCGGAGTTAGACACTTCCGGCACTAGGCGGGCATCCAAACGTAGTAGCGCAAAACGAGGCGGTGACTTGTGAATGGTCCTGTAGAAATCCTGCGTACGCTGGGTGACCGGTTCCAAACCAGTGCAAGCGTGAAAAGTGTCTTTGGCGATCCCATTACGGTCGGCGATAAGACGGTGATCCCGGTAGCCCGCATTCGCTATGGTTTGGGGGCGGGTGGCGGCGGAATCTCTCACGACAACTCATCCGGGTCTAAGACGGCAAGCGGGAAGAGCGGCGGAGGCGGCGGAGGCGGCATCATCGCTACTCCCCAGGGTGTGCTAGAGATCACTTCGGCGGAAACTCGCTTTATTGCGTTTGCGGATCGCAAGCGGTTGTCTATTGCGATAGCTGGGGGATTCCTGATCGGGATGGCCTTTGGGTGGCAGAAGAGCAGGCGAAAACTGGCTTTCATTAAAGGGGTGAGAACTGGTTTTGAGTTTGGCACGGCGAAGCGATCGCGCGAAATCGAGACCAGCGTTTAGGGACACACTGTCGCAACCGCCGATAGTCTTCACGGGCTCCGGTTTTCCGTTTTGTCATAGTCTATACTAATAATATATACTGCCGCTGGAGGCAGGTCTGTGACGAAAATCGCCAAGTTATTTCGCAACGGAAACAGCCAGGCGGTTCGTCTGCCTCAGGAGATGCGGTTCAAAGGCGACCGCGTGCGCGTTCGAAAAGTTGGCGACACGGTTGTTCTAGAGCCCGTCATCACCAACGTTGACGAATGGTTTGCGGAAATGGACCGGCATCTTGCCGCCGATGCCTTCGAGGGAGATTGGCGGAATCAGCCGAAGGCCCCTAAACGCAAAATCTTCGAATGAACTACTTCCTCGACACGAGTGCCTGCGTAGCTATTCTGCGTCGAAAGCCGGATTCTGTCCGGATCGAGGCCGAAAAAGTGATTCGGCGGGGCTCAACCTTGCTGATCTCGTCCGTTGTGCTTCACGAACTTTGGTACGGAGTATTCAAGGGCTCTCGGGTCCAGGAAAACGTGCAGCAGTTGCAGGCATTTCTTGTCTGGGGAGTCGAGGTCCTTCATTTTGACGAAGACGATGCCCGGCTCTCCGGCGAAATTAGGACCGACCTCGAAGCACGTGGAACCCGAATCGGCGCCTATGACACGCTCATCGGCGGTCAGTGCCTCCGTCACGGGTTAACCTTAGTAACGAACAACGTCTCTGAATTCTCCCGAATACCCGGTCTCATGTTCGTTGATTGGGCGAAGTAACCCTACTGCTTCTTCGCCGCCACCACTCGCGGAATGCCTTGCAGGTCGGGCATAATGCGGATGTCATCCCACATTGTGGGACTCAACAAATTCACGACCGTATCGCGCATGGAGTAGCCGATCTCCAGCGCCAACCAGCCGCCAGGTTTCAGGGCGGCGTGCGCCTGCTCAATCAGCGGGCAAATCACATCAGTCCGGTGCAAACCGGCGAAGACGGCCATGGTCGGCTCGAACTCCTGCACCGATCTCTGCACCTTATCGGCTTCGCTGAAAGCGACATATGGCGGATTGCTGACCACAAAATCGAAGTCGCGAAATTCCGAACAGCAGATCCCTCGACTCGGGCTGAAGTCTTCGCTCGGGATGACAGTGACGTCGTTATCGAATACCGGCTCGAGGACATTGCATTGCAGGAACTGCACTCGCTTATCGAGCTGCAGCCGGGCGGCATTGGCGCGCGCGATTTCCAGTGCTTCGGGCGAGAGGTCGACGGCATAGACTTCGGCGTCGGGCAACTCGTGCGCGAGTGTCAGCGCGACGCATCCCGAACCGGTCCCCACATCCACCAGCTTGGGACGCTGGATTCCGCGCGCCAGCTCCAGCACAACTTCGACCAGATGCTCGGTCTCGGGGCGCGGAATCAGCACTGCGGGCGAGACCACGAAATCCAAGCCCCAGAATTCCTGGTGTCCGGTGATGTACTGCGATGGCATGCCGGTAGCGCGCTGGGCGAGCACTTCTTCATATCGCGCGGCTTCCTGCGGGGTGAGTTCGCGCTCGGGATGCGCGTACAGGTAGGCGCGATCGGCGCCGAGGACGAACATGAGCAGCACCTCGGCGTTCATGCGCGGAGAGCCAACGTCAGCAGCATCGAGACGTTCGACCGCAGACGCGAGCGCTAGTTTCAGTTGCACGGGGTCAGGCCGTGACCTCCATCTCTTGCTTCATCTTCTCGGCCTGGAAGTGGGTGATCAGCGCGTCGATCATGGGCTGGATGCGGCCGTCCATGAACTCCTTCAACTGGTGCGCGGTGAAACCGATGCGATGGTCGGTAACACGGTCCTGGGCGAAGTTGTAGGTGCGGATCTTCTCGCTGCGATCGCCGCTGCCCACCATCGCCTTGCGCTCTTTGGCCAGGGCGTCCTGCTGCTTCTGCTGCTCCATCTCGTACAAGCGGGCGCGCAGTACGCGCATTCCCTTCTCGCGATTCTTGATCTGCGACTTCTCGTCCTGGCAACTTACGACCGTGTTGGTTGGCAGGTGCGTAATGCGAACCGCAGAGTACGTCGTATTCACCGATTGACCGCCCGGCCCGGAGGAGCAGAAGGTGTCAATGCGAATGTCCTTAGCTTCAATCTTGATGTCCACGTCTTCGGCTTCGGGCAGCACTGCGACGGTCACCGCAGAAGTGTGTACGCGGCCCTGAGTCTCGGTCTGCGGGACCCGCTGCACGCGATGCACGCCGCTCTCATACTTCATGCGCGAGTACACACCCTGGCCTTCAATGATGGCGATCACTTCCTTCAGCCCGCCGACGGTTGATTCCGACGTCGAAAGCACTTCCACCTTCCAACGCTGGCTTTCGGCGTAGCGCGTGTACATGCGGAAGATCTCAGCCGCAAACAGCGTGGCCTCGTCGCCGCCGGTGCCGGCGCGGATTTCCAGCACCACGTTCTTCTCGTCGTTCGGGTCCTTGGGCAGCAGCAGCAGCTTGAGATCGGCTTCCACCTGGAGAACTCGCGCCTCGAGTTGGGTCAGCTCATCCTGCGCGTAGGCGCGCATTTCGGGATCGCTCTCGTCGGCCAGCATGGCCTTGCTCTCCTGGATGCCGCGTGTCAGGTCCTTGTACTCGCGATACGTCTCCACGATGGGCGCCAACTCGCTGTGGGCCTTGGCGGTCTTCTGGAAACGCGCCGAGTCGGAGACGATATCCGGCGAAGACAGAGCTTTGTTGAGCTCTTCGTACTTCAGTTCGGTTTGGTCAAGACGTTCAAACATGGGATCTCTTCACATTGTACGGAACTCGGGTTCGGTGGACGATAGCCGCGACCAAAGAAGCTGCTGCAAAACTCCAGAAGAGCAAGCCTGTCGTCGGCTGAAGCCGGCTCCGCCTCATAAAACAAGCAGCTTGGACGCGGACCTGAAGGTCCGCACTACCCGAACGTCATTTTTTTCAGCAGCCTCGGAAGGCCGCTCTACGCAAGGGGAAAATGGGGAATGCATTTCGTCGCGGCGGGCGCCGCTAGGCAATCACCAGTTCGCCGCCGCGCTGTTTCTCCAGCTCCATGGCCTCGTTCAAGGCGGCGATGGCGGTCTCGACCTGGTCATCCGCGGGAGGCTGCGTGGTGATGCGTTGCAACCACAGTCCGGGCTTGGTCAGCACCGCGAACAGCGACGAGCCATGTTTCGCGGCGAAGCGGATCAACTCGTACGACAGCCCCGCGATGACCGGCAACAGCGCGATGCGGAAGGCGAAGCGCGCCCAAAAGGTTGTGGCAGGGACCAACATGTAAATGACCATCGCGATCAGCATCACGGTCATCAGGAAGCTGGTGCCGCAGCGAGGATGAAACGTCGAATAGGACTGCGCGTTCTGGACGGTCAGCGGGTCATGCGCCTCGAAGGCGAAGACCGTTTTATGCTCGGCGCCGTGATACTGAAACACCCGGCGAATGTCGGGCCAGCGCGAGATGCCCCAGATGAAGAGCAGAAAAAGTGCGATGCGGATGACGCCGTCCACCACGTTAAACGCGATTCGATTGCCGAAAGCCGGATACACATTCTTCAGCTTGGTGGCCGCCAGCAGCGGCACAAACTTGTACATGAAGATGAAGAACCCCAGCGACACCACGACGTTAAGGGCCAGGGCCCAGCCCGGCACCTCGGTCTTCTTCTCGTCTTCGGCGCTCAGCTCGCCCATGGCGACGTTGGCCGAGTAGCGCAGAGCGCGGAAGCCCAGCGCCATCGCCTGGCCCAGCGTCATGACGCCGCGGACCACTGGCCAGCCCATCCATTTGTGCTGGTCCGAGAGGCGTTCGAGCGGCTCCGAGTGCGTCGCCAGCGTGCCATCGGGCCTGCGGATGCAGATGCCCCAGGCATGGGGCGAGCGCATCATGACGCCCTCCAGCACGGCTTGCCCGCCGACCAGGGTTTCCTCACCGCTCTCCAAAGCCGGCAACAGTTGGACGGCTGCTAAAAAACGTAAACGCTGACGCAAAGACTGCATGGTGATTGGATGTTCCTTAAAAGGGGTAAGACGCACAATAGCGTTAGTTTAGAGTAAGCAGGCTGGCGGAAGATGTCAATCAGGTGGTACGGGAGTGACGATTCACGAGGATGTTCAGTCGTACACCGTGAACTCAAAGCTCTTCTTCGCGTGGACCGGGCCTTGCGAGGCGTCCACGGCGAGGTTCCACGGGCCAGACATATCCATGCTCTTCATCGCAGCCTCGTAGTCGCCGTTGCCCTTGGGCACGAACTTTACCTGGGTTGTGCCCATATTCATCTCCTTCATCGTAAGCGCGCCATTTACCTCAGCGTCGTTGACCGGCTGCGCATGGTCATCGGTGATATGCAGCGTGAAGGTTATCGGCTTGAACATCCGCGGATGGTCGGGAGAAACCTTCAAGTCCATGTGCCACGGGCCTGTCTCGCCGGTAGCAGGCGAAGGCGTAACTTGCGGTTGGTGTTCCGGCGCGGTCGCGTTCTGGCTACAGCCCAGTGTGCAGGCCAGAATCGCAGCGAAAATCGCACAGGCCAGCCGACATTGATGAATCGACAAACAGTTTCTCCGCTTCCGCTTCAATGCGAGTGGCCATGCTCGTGGGCCGGGCTGATGGGGATGACGCAGCCGTCGGCCACCTCGCAGACCGCCAGCTCGAACTGGATGGTGGTGTGATGGATGTGGAAGCGTTTGCCCATTTGCTCGCGTATCAGGCGCAGAATGCCCTCGCTCTCCGACGCGGGCATGTCGGCGATGGCCACGTGGCAGGAGAGCGAATGGGTGTCGCTGCCGATGCTCCACACGTGCAGATCGTGCACATCGTTCACCCCCGGAATGGTGCGAATGATCTCCTCAATGCGCTGCAACTCCATGCCGCTGGGCGTGCCTTCCAGCAGGATGTTGAGGCTCTCGCGGATGATCCCGCTGGAAGACCAGAGGATCATGACGCCAATGCCCACGGAAAGTGCGGGGTCGATCCAGCGCTCGCCGGTCAGGGCGATCATGATGCCGCCGGCGATTACCGCGGCCGTGGACAAGGTGTCGCCAATCTCGTGCAGCAGCGCGCTGCGCAGGTTGATGTCGCGATGGCCGCGCATCAGCAGCAGCGCAATCGCGCCGTTCATGACGACGCCCGCGGCTGCCACCCAGATCATGATGCCGGCGTGCACATCCACCGGAGATTGCAAACGGCGGAA
Source organism: Acidobacteriaceae bacterium (assembly GCA_003152695.1). GTDB lineage: Bacteria > Acidobacteriota > Terriglobia > Terriglobales > Acidobacteriaceae > Bog-257. The sequence continues at coordinate 100,700 of PMAT01000036.1, read as the reverse complement.
GGCTTCGTAGAGGATGTAGAAGGCAACCAGTACCAGCGACAGGCCGTTGACGAACGCGACCAGCACGCCTGCGCGGTTGTAGCCGAAGGTCTTACGCGCGCTGGGCGGCCTGCCTTGCAAATAGACTGCGCCCCACGACATCAGCAAGGCGACGAAGTCGGAGAGGTTGTGTCCGGCCTCCGAGAGCAGCGCCAGGCTATGGGCGCGCAGCCCGGCCACGACCAGCAGCACGATGTAGGCCAGCGTGACGACCAGCGAAATCCGCAACACACGCGAGGTGGTCCTACTTCTTGCGTCGCTGGCATGCACGTGCATATCTTCAGTTTAAGAGCGGGATTGCACTCTGTTCAACCTCAGGAGCTTCGGCAAGATCGGGGCGGGCAAAACGGGCCGCCGGTTCAGCGGCTGTCAACAGCATCAAGGGCGCGGTCGCCAACCCTGTTCCTGGTTGACGGGCAGATGCTGCGTCCTTAAGATGATGTCACCCCAAGGTTCAGCCACCTCGTAATGATTGACCAGATCGTATCCCATTACCGCATTATCGAGAAAGTCGGCGGCGGAGGGATGGGTGTGGTCTATAAGGCCGAGGACATTTCCCTGCACCGGTTTGTCGCCCTGAAGTTCTTGCCGGATGAAATCGCCAAAGATCCCCAAGCCTTGGCCCGCTTCGAGCGCGAGGCGCAGGCGGCTTCTGCCCTGAACCATCCCAATATCTGCACCATCTATGAAATCGATGAGCAGGACGGTAAGCCCTTCATCGTCATGGAATTTCTGGACGGCATGACGCTGAAGCATCGCATCGCCGCCAAACCCATCGAGACCGATGTTCTGCTTAGCCTGGCCATTGAGATTGCGGACGCGTTGGACGCCGCGCATGCGGAGGGGATCGTCCATCGCGACATCAAGCCCGCCAACATTTTTGTGACCGGGCGCGGCCACGCCAAGATTCTCGATTTCGGACTGGCCAAGATCGTGGCCAAAGCCGGTTCGTCGAGCAAGATTTCAGCAACCGAGGCGATGGCAGAGACGCGCACTGAACTGCACCCGACCAGTCCCGGTTCTGCGGTCGGCACGGTGGCTTATATGTCGCCCGAGCAGGTACGAGCCAAAGATCTCGATGCCCGTTCCGACCTGTTCTCGTTTGGGGTGGTGTTGTACGAAATGGCCACCGGCCTCATGCCGTTTCGCGGCGAAAGTTCGGGAGTCATCTCCAAGGCGATTCTGGACGGCGCGCCCACTTCGCCAGTGCGGTTGAATCCCGACATATCGCCTGAGCTGGAACGAATCATCAACAAAGCCCTGGAGAAGGACCGCAATCTGCGTTACCAGCACGCTGCGGAAATGCGCGCCGACTTGCAGAGGGCCAAGCGGGACATCGAGAGCGGAGTCAGTTCTGCGGCGAGTTCGAGCGCGGTGGCCGCGCCACAAACTGTTGCTGCTTCAGGCAGCAAGCTCTGGAGGATTGCGTTTCTGGTCCTGCTGAGCGCGGCGCTGGTCGCGGGCGGGCTTTACTATCGCGGGCATCAAGCCAAGCCGCTGACCGGCAACGACACCATTGTCCTCTCCGATTTCACCAACACCACCGGCGACAGCGTTTTTGACGACACGCTGAAGCAGGGACTTGCGGTGCAGCTTGAGCAATCGCCCTTTCTCGCCCTGGTTTCTGAGCGCAAGGTGAACGAGACTTTGCGGCTGATGGGCCGCCCCGCAGGTGACCGTTTGACGCCAGAGCTGGCGCGCGAAGTTTGCCAGCGTAGGGGCAGCCGGGCCATCCTGACAGGCTCCATCGCTGCGCTGGGCAGCCAATACGTGATCGGCCTGAAGGCGGCGGACTGCAACACCGGAGACGTATTGGCCGAGGCGCAGGAGCAGGCGGCGGGCAAGGAAGCGGTGCTCAAGGCGCTGGACAATGCGGCGGTCATCTTGCGCGCCAAACTGGGCGAGTCGCTCAGCTCGGTGCAGAAGTATGCCACCCCGGTGGAGGAAGCGACCACGCCCTCGCTGGAGGCCCTGAAAGCCTATAGCCTGGGAAGGAAGATGCAGGCCGCAAAAGGGGACGTTCCGGCTTTGCCCTTCTACAAACGCGCGGTGGAATTGGACCCGAATTTTGCCGTGGCCTACCGATCCATGTCCGTGGTGTACGGCAATCTCAACGAGTTGGGCCGGGCGGCGGAGAATTCGCGCAAGGCTTACGAGCTGCGGGAGAAGGTGAGCGAGCGCGAGCGGCTCGCCATCGAGGCCATCTACTACACCTACACCACCGGCGAGTTGGAGAAGGCGGCGCAGGCCTACGAGCTGTGGCAGCAAACCTACCCGCGGGACTATTTACCTTACACCAACCTGGGCGATATTTACGGCCTCCTGGGAAACTGGGAAAAGGCATTGCAGGAAGCCAGCGGGGCGCTCCGCCTGGAGCCGAATGATGAGAACAACTATCTCAACCTCGGCAATGACTACGCGAACCTAAACCAGTTGGACCAGGCGGAGAAAGTGTACAAGCAAGCCGAGGAGCGCAAACTGGAGGGCGAATTCCTGCTGACCAATCGCTACCAGTTGGCTTTCCTCAAGGGCGATGCGGCGCAGATGGCGCAACTGCTCGCCGCTGCCATGGGTAAGCCGGGCGCCGAAGAGTTGGTGCTGGCCTATCAAGCGGACACAGAAGCCTGGTACGGCAAATTGAAAAAGGCGCGCGAGGTCACCGTGCAAGCGATGGAGTCAGCCCAGCACGACGACGCTAAAGAGGCTGCCGCAATGTATCAGGCAGCGGCGGCGCTGCGCGAGGTGGAGTCCGGCAACCGCAATCAGGCCCTTGCCGAGGCCACGGCGGCGGTGAAGCTGGCTCCAAACCGCGACGTAAAGGCAATGTCGGCAGCGGCCCTGGCGCGCGCTGGCGATACCGCAGGGGCGGAGAAGCTGGCGGCCGATCTCGACAAAACATTCCCGCTCGACACGCTGGTCCAGAGGTATTGGCTGCCCACCATCCAGGCGGCCATCGCCTTGCAGCGCAAAGATCCGAACCGGGCCATCGAAGTATTGCGCGTGGCGAGCGGCATCGAACTCGGCCAACCCACGCAAGTGGTTGTATTCCTATGCCCGGTTTATTTACGGGGAGAAGCCTATCTCATGCTGCACGACGGCCATGCCGCGGCAGCGGAATTCCAGAAGTTCATCGATTACCGGGGAGCGGTGGTGAACTTTCAATGGGGAGTCCTGGCCCGCCTCGGCTTGGCTCGCGCTTACGCCGCTCAGGGTGATACGGCCAGGGCCCGTTCCGCATATAAGGACTTCCTCACGCTCTGGAAAGACGCCGATCCCGATGTTCCCATCTTGAAGGACGCCAAAGCGGAATACGCGAAGCTACAATAACTGCGGCGCTCCCGGCCCTGAAAGCAAATAGATATTCGACTGTTCGTCCGGCCACACGGAGAAGCGATCTTCGCAACCGATGATCGACGCCTCTCTGGATTGTTCCCATATCGTGGGCAAACAAGAGGTATTCGGTTCCTCCTGTTTGTCCGTGATACGGGAAAAATCCGCCGGTAAGTCTACGCCCGATCGGGCGGGCTGACACCGTATGACTCCAAGACATCGCGCAGGGTGACGATGCCTTCCAGCTTGTGGATATCAGCACGGCTCACTACCGGAACGACGTCGATGTGGTTTGCGCCCATGCGCTCGAGCGCTAAATCGGGCCCCTGGTCGGGATGGACGTGAGGAAAAAGCAGCCCATCCACAAGCTCACCCAGCGGCTTGTCAGCACCTGCCGCCACCTCTCGTTCGAGCGTCGAGCGGTTGATAACGCCGACCACACCTCGTGGATCAGTCACCAGCCAGGTTCGGAACTCACTTGCACGGACCCGTTCCAGGGCTTCCTGGACCGTGATCTCGCTGGGCAGCAACTCAGTTGCAGGGTGCATGATTCGAGTTACCTGGCGCTGACCGTGGCGGTGGCGCGTCTCCGCCGTAGGGAGGTGTATGCCATCCTGCACCGCCAGGGCGTCGTAGATGGGCTGGCGTTGCAATCGTGAGGAGATGAAAAGGCTCACCAGATTCGCAATCATCAGCGGGACGATGACCGCATAGTCCTGGGTCATCTCGAAGATCATCACCACGGAAGTCATGGGAGCGCGGACGATGCCCGCGAAGACCGCGCCCATCCCGACCAGCGCGTAGGCGCCTGGCGTCGCGGTGTAGGCGGGCAACAAATGATGCGCCACCGTGCCCACCGCACCGCCCAACATGGCGCCGATGAACAGGGCGGGGCCGAAAATACCTCCCGCATTGCCCGATGCATAACTTGTGGTCACGGCGAAAAGCTTCAGGACCACCAACAGAACCATCAGGTTGAGTGCCATCCGTCCATTCAAAACATCGCCGACGTACCCATAGCCCACGCCCAAGACCTGCGGCACAAACCATCCCATCAAGCCGACTAACAGGCCGCCCGCCACGGGTTGGAACCAGACCGTGTTTTGGGGGAAGCGCAGGAAGCGCTCCCGCATGCCCAGCAGGAGTTTGGTGAAGGCCACGGAAACCAGGCCGCCCGCCACGCCCAGCAACGCGTAGATGGAAAATTCCAGCGGATGCACCAGTTGATACTGCGGCACTCTGAACAGAGGATGGTTGCCAGGCACAAGGCGGAGTACCAGCCATGAGGTAGCGGAGGCCAACACCACCGAGCCCAGCACCGATGCGTGGAGGTCGCCCATGATCTCCTCCAGCGCAAACAGCACTGCCGCCAGCGGCGTATTAAACGCGGCCGCAATGGCGGCGGCCGCGCCCACCGGCAGAAGCGCCTTAACTTTTTCGGGGCGCAGTCCCAAGCGCCGTCCCAACACGGACGCAATGCCCGCACCCACTTGCACCGAAGGCCCCTCGCGCCCCAGCGGGATTCCGCTGGCCAGGGTTGCCGATGTGCAAAAGAACTTTCCGATCACGGTGCGCATCGTGATGCGGCCACCGCGGGCGAATAGGGCCGCCTTGGTTTGAGGCACGCCGCTGCCTCGTGCGTTGGGAAAATAGCGGTACAGCAGGTAGCCGATGCCTAGCGAGCCTCCGACCGGGAGCAGTAAGCGTCGCCACCGGGCGCCGCCCACGGGATACAACCGCATCCCCTCTCGTTCCGTCAGCAGGATGAAAGCGACCACCGCCAATCCGGTCAATGCGCCGATGACCAGCGCCAGCACCAGGAACACCTGGTCTTCACGCTCTTGCAGTCTGGCGGCGAGAGATAAAAGCGGGGTCCTCCACCAACGTCCGCTCGGGCTTTCGCCGTTCTCGCTCATCTCTCAGGCTGACCCCCCAAAAGCATATCGCACCGAATTGCGTTGGGAAGACAAAAGGGAGATTTGGAGGCTTCTTGCCGATCCGTGGAAGGGGCGACACTCAGCATTTCGGTTCGAGCCACCGTGCCACAACTCCCGAGTCGTCGGCAATCCGGAAGTTGCCCGCCACACGGCCGCATATTCACTCTCAATTTCCGGTTGCCAACTACGCAAGCCTTGGAACGGTTATTTGAGAAGACCTCGCCGGATGACGTAGTGTGGGGCCGATAGTCTGATCACCCTTCGCTCAGACCTAATTATCTAGCGGCGGCCGCGTGCGCTTTTGCCACCTTCGACACCTTTCTCTTTCGCTTATGGCGGAAGGTGCTGCGATGCCCGCGACGATCTTCTTGCTGGAAGCGGACCTTCTTGGCCTTCGAACCCCACGCGGTCTCCTCTTTGCCGTGGGTCCAATAGCTCTGGTAGCCGCCTTCGTGCAAATCGAACGGCTTATCCAGCACCTCCATGTGGTCGAAACGGGTCGATCCCTTCTTGTGGAAGGTCTCGAAGTACGAGGGATACACGAAGTCGGTCATGGCGATTCCGTCGACCTTGAAGAACAGCTCCTCCACCGGGTCGGCCACTTCGTAGTCATACAGGCGGTTCTTCTTGGGCCCGGTGGAGTAGAGGTTTGCGGCGGGATCGACCAGCATTTCGGCCAACTCGTGCGAGGCGGCGACGCTCACCTGGTCCTTCTGCTTCAGTATGTTCTTGACGAACACTTTCGACATCGGCAGTCCCTCGGGAGTCACGTCGTGATAGCCCTCCAGGTCGCCGTCTTTCGTACTGTCTAGAAACGCCATGGCCCACGCCCCCTTGAGGAAGCCGGTGGACTTCACCAGTTCGGCGGGCGTTCCCCAGACCGGGGCAAAGTGCTCGTCCACGAATTTCTGCATGGCGGCGATGAGGGCATCGAACTCCACGCCCATGTCGGTCTTTGAGTTGTTGAAGCACGCGATTCTGGGCACGCGATTCTTGTACGAAAATGGATGCATGGATGGCTTGTCTGGCATGGATTCATTCCTCCCGATATTCAATTTCCTGTTTTGTTTTCTGCGAGGCAGTATACCCGATTGGCAATGCCGGAACGGCGGGTGCGCAAGCTCAGGGTAATTGCGCGGGCCGACTTCGATTGTGCGCTTTGCAGTTCACGATTGAGGTTGCATGCCGGGCAAATAACCACCCTTTGACAAATAGCCATCTGGACACCACGCGCACTAAGAAAAATTGAATTGCAACCTTTTACCTGGCGACTGTCATCATCAATATTAATCTGCCCACGTCGTTGATCTGCCCACTTCCGGAATGCTGGCCTGTGAACTGCTCTTAAGAGAAAGGTGCAAATCATGAGCGCAGACCTAGTGATACCGATCTGTCCCGCCTGCGGTAGCGACAGGACCTCGGATGCAAGCCATGGAGAGATTTATTGCGTGGACTGCAACCGCATTTACCCTGTTCTTGAATTGAAGACTGGCGCAACCGAGCAGGAAAGACCGGCGGAGGAGACGGTTCGGAAGGCCGCCTGATCGCCAAGGGGATGAAAACCATACCTTCGGCCAAATCCAACCCGCCGCAGGCGAGAAACAGCCAGCAGATGTTACGGCTGCAGGCAGTGAGATGGTGAGCGCGGAAGGAATCGAACCTTCAACCTACTGATTAAGAGTCAGTTGCTCTGCCAATTGAGCTACGCGCCCGAAGTGGGTTTACCAAGCAGAATCAGAACTTGTGCGACTGCACCGTGCAGTCTCGTACTCGCCGAAGCAAGCTGCCCTAAAGAGTACCCTTCACGCAGCCTGGGTTCTGAAGGTGGATCGATGAATCGGACTCAGTATAACAGAGGTCGCCGAACCGAAATGTCCTGAGATGGAGGAGTTGGGCAAGGCCATTCGTCACGTGACAGACGATCGAAAGACGGTCCGGCCGAGCATCCTTCTCGTTTCTTCCTGCCACGCTGGCAGCGCTCGCTCTCGTTCCCTGTTCTGGATTCACCGCGGGTGCCCACTCCATGTGCGCACCCGCCCAGGTTCCGGGCACAGACCTTTATGCGTTGGCCTGCTTCTCGGCCAAGTCTCCCACGATGGGCAACTTGAACATCTGGTGCTGATATGCCTTGATTACCAGCAGTATCCATAGCGCAAACTCAGCGAGTCCCAGCAGCCCCCAGATGGGAAACATGATCAGCGGCAGAGCGTAGCTGAGGAACGACAAGCAAATGTGCAGCACAATCAACGCGGCGGCTGTAAACAAGCACTGGAACGAGTGGAAGCGGACGAAGCGATTGCGATTGTAAGGCTCAACCAGCAGAAATATGATCGCGGGGATGATGGTGAAGTAAGCCAGCATGCCGGCAATATTCTCCTCAATTGGCGCCGCTGCCGAAGCAGGAGGAGCGGTGTAACCGGCGGATGGTACCGGTGCCGGAGCAGCCGGAGACGCGCCCGCAGCGCTGGCCTGACCCGCGGCCTTCCCGCAGTTGGGACAGAACGCTGCATTGTCTGCCATTTGAGTACCGCAGGACGCACAAAATGCCATAACGACCTCCTGAGTTGTCGAACCGGTGAGCCTTTTCCTGCGCAAGCCAAGACACAAGCCCGGCGCGGGCACTCCTAAAGGCCTCTATTTCGGGCGAACAATAACAGAGTCCCGGCTGGAACGCAAAGCAATAATAGCCATACTACCGTTGTGGGAAACCAAAAGCGGAAAAATGCGGAGGCACAGAAAAGGAGGTTTGTAAGAGGCTGCGACTCGTCGGCTCGAGGTGGCGGTCGCTCAACGCGACAGCCGAAGGTGTTCAGCAAAGAGCGAAAGGCGAAAAGCGAAAGGCGGGATTTGTGGCTGCTACGCCCCGCAACACTTCTTATATTTTTTCCCGCTGCCACACGGACAAGGATCGTTGCGGCCGACCTTGTCTCCGCGAATCACCTGCTGCACGGTCCCGGCTTCGCCTGCGCCCGCCATGCGCGCCTGTTCCAACTCGCGGCGCTTGCGGCGCTGAAAGGCTTCTTCCATGTCGTCCATCGAGGTGGTCGCGCGATTGCGTCTGGGGCCGGTGCTGAACGCTGCCACCGCCTGGTCGTTGCTGTCGAAATCTCCCGCGGAAATCGCGTGCTGCGGAATCGGTTGAGACGGCGCTTCAATCACCTGCATCAGGTACAGATAGCGGACCGTCTCCTCTTCGAAGCGCTCCATCATGGCTTCGAACATGTCGAACGACTCGCGCTTGTATTCCACCAGCGGATCGTGCTGACCATAGCCGCGCAAACCAATGCCTTCGCGCAGGTGGTCCATGCTGAGCAAGTGGTCTTTCCACTGCTGGTCGATCACGCTCAACATGATGATGCGCTCGTGATGGCGCATGGCATCGGGACCGATCAGCGTCTCCTTGGCGTCATAACGCTCTTTCAGCTTGTCGAAGATGGTGTCGCCGAGTTCCTGCCGGTTTAGCGTTTCGGCCTGGATGCCCTCGGCCGCGATGTCCACTCCAAAGCGGGTGAAGACCTGGTTCTTCAGACTCTTGAAGTCCCAATCTTCGGCGTGGCTTTCCTTCGCCGCGTACTTGTCGAGCAGTCCGCCAAGAATCTCGCGAACGTAATCTTCGAGGATGAGCTCTTTTTGATCGATGCCTTCCAGCAGTTGCCGGCGCAATCCGTAAACCGCCTGGCGCTGCTTATTCATCACATCGTCGTATTCGAGCAGATGCTTACGGGCTTCGAAGTTCTGGCCCTCAACCGCCTTCTGCGCGGCCTCAATGCGGCGCGTGATCAGCCTGGATTCGATGGGCACGCCCTCTTCCATGCCCAGCCGCTGCAGCAGGTTCGACACCCACTCCTTGGCGAAGATGCGCATCAGGTCATCTTCCAGCGACAGGTAGAAACGCGATGCGCCGGGGTCGCCCTGGCGGCCAGCGCGGCCACGCAGCTGATTGTCGATACGGCGCGCCTCGTGGCGTTCGGTGCCAAAGATAAACAGCCCGCCCAGCGAGACAACTTCATCATGCTCGGCGTCGGTGACTTCTTTATGGCGAGCGTTGGCCTCGTTCCACTGCGCCGTGGGGACCTGATACTCGTTGCCGCCGTAATAAAAGTAGGACAGGTTCGGATCGTCGGGCTTGGCCGTAACTTCGCCCGCCACCACCTTGAGCGGCTGCGCCAGTCCCTTCTTGATGCACTCCTGCTTGGCCATGAACTCGGAATTGCCGCCCAGCAGAATGTCGGTGCCGCGGCCGGCCATGTTGGTAGAAATAGTAATTGCACCCTTGCGGCCTGCCTGGGCAACGATCTCGGCTTCCTTCTCGTGGTACTTGGCATTCAGCACCACGTGCTTGATGCCCTTCTTCTTCAGCAAATCCGACAGGCGCTCCGACTTTTCCACCGAAGTCGTGCCCACCAGGATGGGCTGCCCGATTTCGGCGAGCCTCTGTATCTCATCGGCCGAAGCGAAAAACTTTTCCTTCTCGGTGCGATACACGACATCGGAGTTTTCGATGCGCACCAAGACCTTGTTGGTCGGAATGACCACCACTTCGAGTCTGTAAATCTTGTCGAACTCAGGCGCTTCCGTTTCGGCCGTACCGGTCATGCCGGCCAGCTTCTTGTACATGCGGAAGTAATTCTGGAAGGTGACGGTGGCGAGCGTCTGGTTTTCGCGCTCGATCTTCACGCCTTCCTTGGCTTCCACCGCCTGGTGCAATCCATCGGACCAGCGGCGGCCGGGCATAAGGCGGCCGGTGAACTCATCCACGATGAGCACTTCCCCATCTTTGACCACGTACTCGACATCGCGGCGATAGAGCGCGTGCGCCTTAATTGCGGTATCCACGTGGTGCTTCAGGTCCCAGTTCTCGGGATCGGCGATGTTTCCGATGCCCAGCAGGCGCTCCACCTTTTCCCAGCCCACGTCGGTAACCGTGATGGTGCGGTGCTTTTCGTCCACCACGAAATCGCCGGTAAGGACTTTGTCTTCGCCGAGGCCCTTTTCGATCTCCTCGCCCAGCTCCAGTTGAGGAATGATGCGGTTCACGCGGTAATACTTGTCAGTGGACTCCTCGCTCTGGCCGCTGATGATGAGCGGGGTGCGCGCTTCGTCGATCAGGATCGAATCCACTTCGTCAACGATGGAGTAGTTGTGCCCGCGCTGCACGCAGTCGGTGAGGTCAAACTTCATGTTGTCGCGCAGGTAGTCGAAACCGAACTCGTTGTTGGTGCCGTAGGTAACGTCGGCGCCATAGGCTTCGCGCCGCTCGCGATCGTCGAGATCGTGAACGATGACGCCGACCGTCAGGCCGAGGAAGGTGTAGAGCTTGCCCATCCACTCCGAGTCGCGCTTGGCCAGGTAGTCGTTGACCGTGACCACGTGGACGCCGCGCCCGGAAAGCGCATTCAGGTAAACCGGCAGGGTGGCAACCAGCGTTTTCCCTTCGCCAGTCTTCATTTCGGCGATCTTGCCCTGATGCAGCACCACGCCGCCGACGAGCTGCACGTCGAAGTGGCGCATCTTCAGCACCCGCCAACCGGCTTCGCGCGCCACTGCAAACGCCTCGGGAAGGACCTCGTCCAGCACCAGCTTCAGCTCACGTTCCTTCTCGTCGGGGTCCTCGACTGCATCCACGCGCTCGCGGATGCGCTGGCGGAACTCTTCTGTCTTGGCCTTGAGCTGCTCATCGCTGAGCTGCTTCGTCTCGGGCTCAAGCGCATTGATGCGCTCTACCACCGGCATAATCCGCTTGATTTCCCGTTCGTTGCTGGTGCCGAAAACCTTGGCGATAAGCTTGTTGATCAACGCTGTGTTCCTTGAAAGGGACCTGCTTGGACTTTGGTTCGACGGGCCTGGACAGGCCCATCCAGCACACTCTACCCACGTAGAAGGCTAACACATTGGATGTCGCGGAGAAGGCATGGTCGCAGGATTGGAAGCGGTGCATCTAGAGCGGTTCCACGATGTTGTATCCGCCCGGCGCGGCCCGAGTCGAGGGACTTGCTTTTCTGTCTGTCATCCTGAGCGACCCCGAACGCAGTGAGGGGGAGTCGAAGGACCTCTATAGCTGCAAGAATCACAACGTAGCCGCGTGGCCCAGCAGCAAGTCCGAGATTGTTGGCGGCCATAGGGGTCCCTCGACTCCTCGGTCGCCGCGGCGACCTCGTCGCTCGGGATGACACCCAAACAACTAACGTGGGCTGATGAATAACCCGGGTTCAGGCCCGCACTACCCAGGCTACAAGCCACCCTGGAATTGCTCCACGTGGGAAACGAGGCGGGGATGTCACTGCAGGAAAGGCGCGACTTGGCCGCACGGGTTGCGGCTGGTGTGAAGATGGACTAGACTAACTTAGTCTAGTTCAACAGCTATGAAGCAGGTCAACATTCACGAAGCTAAAACTCAGCTTTCAAAACTCGTCGATGAGGCGAGCCGAGGCGAATCCTTCATTATCGCCAAGGCGGGCAAGCCTATCGTCAAAGTTACGGCGTTGAGCGCCCCTACAGGCCGTCAAGTGTGCCGACTCGGGTTTATGACGGGGCAGATTACCGTCCCGAAGGACTTCGACCGGATGAACCGGCGCGAGATCGAGCGGCTATTCACTGGTGGCGCATGAAGCTGCTGTTGGATACCCATGTTCTGCTCTGGGCGGCCGGCGAGCCTGCACGGCTCTCGGCAAGCGCGCGCCGATTGATCAATGATGCGGACAATGAGCCGCTTTTCAGCGTCGCCAGCTTGTGGGAGATTGCCATCAAGCGGGGATTGGGCCGAAAGGATTTTCAAGTCGATGCACGACTTCTGCGCCGCGGGTTATTGGACAACGGTTATGGCGAATTGCCCATTATGAGCGACCACGTGGTCGCCGTGGAGGACCTACCAGCGATTCACAAGGACCCGTTCGATCGTTTACTGGTGGCGCAGGCGACCGTTGAGGGAATCACGCTGCTAACCCTCGATCTGGTCGTAGCCCGTTATCCCGGCCCAATACGCAAGCTCTAACCGGAATTTCTCGCCGGATTCGCGCGGGGGCGCGACCGTGGCCGCGCCCTTCCTGCTCCTTATGCGCCAGGTTACTGCTGCTTGCTGACTGGCTTGCGCAACTTGTTCTGCGGATTTGGCTTCGTGGGCGCAGCTTCGGCGCCGGTAATCTCGTTGGCCAAAGCGTCGGCGTGATAGATCTTACGGAGCGACTCGAGGATCGCCCGCGAATCCACTTCGACCGAACGCGCCACCTTGTCGCTGTACTCGAAGGCCCACGGCAGTGATTCAATGTTGCCATCGAAGATGATTCCCACCACTTCGGCGTTCTTATTGATGACCGGACTGCCGGAGTTGCCGCCGATAATATCGGGTGTGGAAACCGTATTGAACGGCGTGTTGAGGTCGATCGACGACTTGGCCTTCAGCCAGCTTTCCGGAAGCTGGTAGGGCGGCTTGCTGCCGTGCTCAGCGGCATGTTTGTAGGCTCCACCCATGGTCGTAAACCACGGCACGTTTTTGCCGTTTAGCTTGTAGCCTTCCACGGGACCGTAACTGAGACGCAGCGTGAAGGTCGCGTCGGGAGGGACCTTGAACCCTTCCTTGGCGAACAGGGCCTTGCCGATGTACCCGCCATCACGGCGCAGGACCGATTGCACTTCATCTTCATCGCGCTGGTGGATGGCAACCGCGTCCGGCTCGATTTGGCGCATGAGTGCGATCAAGGGATCGTTGCTGGCTTGCACCGCAGCTTCTCCGCCTTCGTAGAGTTGCTTGCGAACCGCCACGTCGTCGAGCTTGGTCCCGTCAATCAACTCCTTGGCGCGCTCCTCCGGAGTCTTACCAGCCAGGGCTTTCTTCACGTCTGCATTGTCGGCGCCCAGAACGTCCTGCATTTCGGCCAGACTCTCGGCCAGCAACGCCTGCTCCAGCGCTTTGTAAGTGGGGGCAGTGGAGAACAATCGCTGCTCCAGTGTGGGTAACGCCGAGTCCTGAAAACCGCGGATCCGCTGGTTGCTGGGCTTCTGCTTTTGCTCGGCCGCCCTCACGATATCGCGGGCATAGCGGGCGAGATCGCCACGAAAACCACCCAGGCTGTCCAGGTAGCTCAAGGGCTTGTAAATCTGCTTCTGAACCTCGACCGCCTTGGCAATTTCAGCCCAAGGGTCGCCGAACTCAGCTTTGAGCTTGGGATCGGAATTGACAAAGTTACGCAGCGCCTTCTCACCGGCCGCCTTCTTGCCAATCAGATCTTTATCCTGCAATCCGCCTTCATAGCCGGTGACGGCCTTAAAGGAGTTCTGCAGACCGAAAAAGTCGCTCTCGGCTTCGCGGGAATTCTCGTCCGACGCTGCACTGAATTTCTCCAGCATGGCGATGCGGCGCTTGTAGGAGTTGAGCTGCATAGGGTATTGGTAATCGCGCAGGAAGCCGAGCTGGTCTGTTGTCAGCAAACGGCCAGTGCGGCCAGGATGTCCGGAAACAAAAACCAGGTCACCTTCCTTCACGCCCACCGGCGACCACTTCAGGTAATCGTGGATCTTGGCCGGCTCTCCGTTTTCATAGGCGCGGAAGAACGAAATGTCCAGATCGTAGCGGGGATATTCGAAGTTGTCAGGATCGCCGCCGAAGAACGCCATATCGAATTCGGGGGCAAAGACCAGCCGAATATCGTCGTACTTCTTGTACTTGTAGAGCTGGTACATGGCGCCCGAATACAGGGTGACCACATCGCAGCGTATACCTTCGGTTGAACAGTCCTTCTCCAGCGACGACATTTCTTCGCGCTGCGCCTTGCCGGCATCGGCGGTTGACATGCCGGGCTTGACCGCGGCATTCACCTGGGTAGTAACGTCCTGCATGTCTTCCAGTACGATGAATTCCACGCCCGGACACTTCGGCTCTTCCGCCCTGGTCGGCGCGTAAAACCCATTCTTCATGTAGTCCTTGCCGTTGGTGGAAAGATCGTGGATGCACTCTTGCGCGATGTGATGATTGGTGAAGATCAGTCCGTCGGCGGACACAAAAGAAGACGAGCCGTTGGGAGCGCGAGCGGAAGAAAGCCGCACATGGTCAAGCCAGGCTTGGTCGGGGGCAAAGCCGTACTTGGCCTGGACTTTGTCCTTGGGGAAAGCGTTAAACAACCACATACCTTCGTCGGCAAAGGCGAAGCTGCCCAGGCCGAGCGTGAGGACGCACAGCAGCAGAACAAAACGTTTAATCATGATGACTCCGAACGCGAGACCCGCGTGAGGTATTGTCCGGTATGGGGAACTCCGGATGAGACAAGCAAACCCTTAACTATAACTCCCGAGGAAGCGGGAAACAAACAGGCAGTGGGCCAGGCCTCGATCCAGCCCACTGCTGTCACTCTATAGTGCGACAACCACACCGCGCACCGTCGCGGCGATGCAATAGTCCAAGCTCACTGATTGATGTCTTGCTTCGCCTGCAGCCGCTTGATTAAGCCCTGCACGCCGGTCTTGGCCGCATCGGGCGCGCCCGTAAGGCACATCTCCATTTGCTTGGTGGCATTGTCGAAATCACCCTTGCTGCTGTAAACCCGCGCCAAACCGGCATGCGAAAGCCAATAATCCGGATACTTCTTCGCGGTCGAGAGATAAAGCGCAAACGCTTCGTCCGCTCGCTTCTCGCGTTGCAGTTGCCGGCCATAGCCGTACAACTGCTGCGCATTGCCGATTCCCAGAGCTTTGTTGCGCGCGGTGGTGGCTTCATCTTTACGGCCCAGCGCATCCAGTATCGTGGCCTTCTCCATCAGGTTCTCGAAGCGCTCCTCATTCTGGATCGATTTGTCCTCGTAGGTCAGCGCTCCATTCAGGTCCATCTTGTTGTCGACCAGGTAGGTGGCGGCGTCATTCCATGCGTCCCAGGTATACTGCACCAATCCGCGCATCTGCTTTTGCAGGCTCGCTTCGACCACCTCGTTGACATTGACTGCGATCTTGAACGGGACCGCGACTTTGTCCCAGCGCATGGTCACCACGGCCGAATCGGGCTTGAGCTGGTCGAAGTCGTAGGCCAGGGCGTCATGAAACTCGGCCGCCTCGGGCTTGACCGTAACTCGCAAAGCGTCCTCCGCCTGGTTGTAACTAAAGCTTCCCCACGCGGTGTGCATCTTCGAGAAGATGACGGTCCACTGGTCGGCGGTGGGAATCATGTGCAGGCCATAGGTCCCCGCCGCCAGAGGCTGGCCTTCGACCGTGACCGCGTCGGGAAAGGTGATGGTCGTATTCTCATTGGCGCCGGCCCGCCACACCTCTCCGTAAGGAATCAGGCCGCCGAAGATCTTGCGTCCATTCACCAGGGGGCGATGGTAGTTGATGGTGATGTCGGTTACGCCAACGCGCTGCATCACGATTGCATGTTGGCTTTGACGTGGTAAATCGACCAATGTGGACTGCGCATTGCAAAGGCCCGCGGCCAACATCAGGACCGCGAGCAACAGCACCAAACGAAGCTTGTACATGGAACAACCCTCCTTTTACGATGGCGGACCCTGCCAGGAGAATCGGGCCTTGCAGACATGGCAATTCGGCGCCACGGATATGACGCTGCCCTTGGACGTGGGACCGGTCTCAAGGTAAGCAGTGGCGGGACGAATATACTGCAATCCACGGTTGGGCCGCAGGCGCATGTGACAGAAACTGATCGGCTGCCATTCGAACCGATGGCGGCATGATGGACGATTCCAGAAGCCCCGGAGTATAAAAAGATAAGCACTTTAGCGCGGCTTTTCTCCCTGTCAACCGCGCAGTCCACCTTTGTGTTTTTCACGGCGGCGCAGGAAGCCGCAAGAGGTATTCATGTCCACGACGGCGCACAGCGGCAAGGGCCTGGAAGGCATCACCGCTGCCAACTCCAGCATTTGTTTCATCGATGGCGATCGCGGCGTCCTTGCCTATCGCGGCATCGACATCCACGAACTGGCCGATCAGTCGAACTTTGAAGAAGTCTGCTATCTGCTCTGGTTTGGACACCTGCCCAACCGCGCCCAGTTGCAGGAGTTGAAGCTGGGCCTGGCACGCGAGCGCAAACTGGATGCCTCCATCATCAGCCTGTTGCGGCAGGCTCCCAAACACGCGCTGCCCATGGACGTTCTGCGCACCATGGTGTCGGCCCTGTCGTTTTACGATCCCGAAGAAAAGGTGAACGATCACGAAGCGAACGTGCGCAAGGCGATTCGATTGACGGCACAACTCGCCTACGTGGTTGCCGCCTACGATCGCATCCGCAAAGGCAAGCCGCTGATCGAGCCCGACCGTTCGCTGTCCCATGCCGGCAATTTTCTCTACATGCTAAATGGCGAGATTCCGAGCGCAACGGCAGAGCGGGCCTTCGACATCGCGCTTGTCCTGCACGCTGATCATGAGCTGAATGCCTCGACCTTCGCGGCGCGCGTGGTGGCAGCAACCCTCAGCGACATGCACTCAGCTGTCACCGCTGCTATTGGAGCGCTCAAAGGTCCGCTGCACGGCGGCGCCAACGAGGCGGTCTTCCGTATCCTCGAAGCGGTGGACGCGTCGGGGGCGGACCCGGTCGATTACGTGAAAGGAATGCTGGCGCAGAAGAAGAAGGTGCCTGGATTTGGGCATCGCGTGTATCACACGGAAGATCCGCGGGCCACCCATCTGCGGACGATGTCGCGCGATCTCGGAGAATCCAGCGGCAACACCAAGTGGTTCGAAATCTCGCGCAAAATCGAGGAGTTTATTGTCGAGGATCGCAAGCTCAACGCCAACGTTGACTTCTACTCTGCTTCCACCTATCACACGCTGGGCATCGACATTGATTTGTTCACGCCGGTGTTTGCCGTGTCGCGCGTGGCGGGCTGGACGGCGCACGTGATCGAGCAACTCAATGACAATCGCTTGATTCGCCCGCGCGCCGAGTATCAGGGCCCGCTCTATCCGAACAAATACGTGCCGATGGGGGAGCGGTAGGAGCCGCTTTTCGCTTTTCGCCATTCGCCTGCCGGAACCTGCGCAGCGCGAAAAACGTATGCCGGTACTCCCGAATCGCCCATCCTCCGTTTGAATCCAATAAGAAGCTAGAATAGGCAACAAGCCTGTTCGCCTCATACCTATGATTCGCGAATAGCGAAGAGCGAACAGCGAAAAGCGACTATGCAGCGGGTCTACCTCGATAACAACGCCACTACTCCGCTTCTTCCTGAAGTGTTTGAGGCCATGCGTCCCTACTTCTTTGAGAAGTTCGGCAACGCGTCGTCCATTCATCAGCAGGGACAGCAGGCGCGCTCTGCGGTGGAGCACGCGCGCGAGCAGGTTGCGGAGTTGCTGAACTGCCGCCCGGCGGAGATCGTCTTCACCAGCGGCGGCACCGAGGGCGACAACCTGGCGCTGTTTGGCCTGATGAAGCCGGGCGATCACCTAATCACGTCGAGCGTGGAGCATCACGCGGTCCTCAACGCCTGCAAGCGACTTGAAGAGATGGGTTGCGCCGTGACCTACTTGCCGGTGGACGGACGGGTGCTGGTCGATCCCGATGATGTGCGGCGGGCGTTGCGTCCGGGGACCAAGCTCATCAGCATTATTCTGGCGAACAACGAAACCGGTGTGCTGCAACCGGTGAGCGAGATTGGCAAGATCGCCAGCGAAGCTGATGTTTACTTCCACACCGACGCCGTGCAGGCTGCCGGCAAAGTGCCGCTCGACGTCAAGGAGATCGGCTGCGATCTGCTGACCATCACCGGCCATAAGATGCACGGCCCGCAAGGCGCGGGAGCGTTGTTCGTGCGCAGGGGAACGTTGCTGCAACCGATGATGTATGGCGGGCGCCACGAGCGTTCGCGCCGGGCGGGAACGGAGAACCTGGCGGGCATCGTCGGACTGGGCAAAGCGGTGGGGATTGCTCGCGAAGGATTTGCGGACGGCAGCGTCGAGCGCATGGCCGGGCTGCGCGACCGCCTGGAGCGTGGGATCGTCGAGAGTGTCGAGCAGATCGGCGTGAACAGTGGCGACGCGCCACGCGTGCCTAACACGACCAACATTTACTTCGATTGCATCGAAGGCGAGGCCATGGTGATTGCGCTCGATCTCAAAGGGTTGTCGGTTTCGACCGGGGCGGCGTGTTCGTCAGGCGCAATCGAACCTTCGCACGTTTTGACGGCGATGGGACTCTCGCCGGACCGCGCCCGCGCCAGCATTCGCTTCAGCCTGGGCAAGCAGAACACCGCAGCCGATGTGGAATTCGCGCTGTCGCTGGTGCCGGAAGTTGTTGCGCGGCTGAGGGAAATCAGCCCAGTGTGGAAGAAAGCCATCAGCCCTCAGCCGTCGGCGCTCAGCTAGAATCGCTTTTCGCTCTTCGCCTTTCGCTTTTCGCTAAAGCGCGTGCGATTTGCAGGCTGAACCGCAGATCCCTCGACTCGGACTAGAGTCCTCGCTCGGGATGACAAGTTGTTGGGATGGTGAATTAAGGAAACAGTGTGACCAATGAGCACCACACCATCGCCGTAGCCATGTCCGGAGGAGTGGACTCCTCCGCCGTCGCTGCATTGCTGTGCGAGCAGGGCCACACGGTCGTCGGGCTCACGCTGCAGTTGTGGAACCAGCGCCGCCTGGCCGGGCACGAGGGCATCCCGGAGTCGGTGCAGGGGCGCTGCTGTTCCATCGATGACGTTTACGATGCCCGCCGCGTGGCCGAGACGCTCGGCATTCCGTACTACGTCGTCAATCAGGAGCAGCGCTTTGAGGAAGACGTGGTGCGCCCGTTCGTCTCGGAGTATCTTTCCGGGCGCACGCCCGTCCCGTGCAGCCTGTGCAATAACCATCTGAAGTTTGATCAGCTACTGATCACTGCGCGCCAGATCGGCGCGGACCTGCTGGCCACGGGACATTACGCGCGCAACGAGTTCGACGAGCGCAGCGGACGCTGGGTGTTGAAGCGCCCTGCCGACCGCGCAAAGGACCAGACCTATTTCCTCTTT
Source organism: Acidobacteriaceae bacterium (assembly GCA_003152695.1). GTDB lineage: Bacteria > Acidobacteriota > Terriglobia > Terriglobales > Acidobacteriaceae > Bog-257. Next base: position 81,460 of record PMAT01000036.1, on the reverse strand, counting down.
GGCCTGACGCAGGAGCAGTTGAGCCGCACCCTGTTTCCGCTGGGCGAGATGCGCAAGCCCGAGGTCCGCGAGGAGGCCAGGCGTGCCGGACTTCGGCTGTTCGAAAAGCCTGACTCGCAGGAAATATGCTTCATTCCGGGCGGCGACTACAAGAAGTTCCTCGACGCTTATCTTGCGGAGCAGGGCGAAGAGTTTCCCGATACCGCAGGCGAACTGGTCACCACCAGCGGCGAGGTGGTCGGCGCTCACCAGGGCATCCACAACTTCACCGTGGGGCAACGCAAGGGACTCGGCGTGGCCACGGGCTCGCCGCTGTACGTGTTGGAAATCCGCGGAGATAAGCATGAGGTCGTGGTGGGCAGTGGCGACGAGTTATTCTCACGAACGTTGCGCGCCAAGGCAGTGAACTGGATCGCGATTGACGATCTGCACGGGCCCATGCGCGTGCAGGCCAAGATTCGTCATCGCCATGAAGCCGCGGACGCGCTGCTTGAGAAGAGCGGCGACGACGAGGTGTTGGCGACGTTTGACGAACCACAGCGCGCCATCACTCCCGGTCAGGCCGTGGTGTTCTATGACGGCGACGTGGTTGTGGGCGGCGGCTGGATCACCTAGCCGGCCGTTCCGGTTCTCACTGTTACAATCAAGGTGCAGGCTGTCTGCCCGCACCTTTTCTAATCCATGAAGTGTCCATTCTGCGGCTTTGAAAACGACAAAGTGGTGGATTCGCGCGAAAGCAAGGAAGGCGAATCCATCCGCCGCCGCCGCGAATGCTTGAAGTGCGAGAAGCGCTTCACCACCTATGAACGGGTCGACGAGATTCCCTACATGGTGGTCAAGAAAGACGGGCGGCGTGAAAAGTTTGAGCGCCAGAAAGTTTTGAATGGACTGCTGCGGGCCTGCGAGAAGCGGCCTGTCTCCATGAGTAAATTGGAGCAGATTGTCAATGACGCCGAGGGCTTCGTGGTGGACTCGCCCGATCGCGAGCGCAAGACCAGCGAGGTCGGCGAGCTGATCATGAACCGCCTGAAGCGCCTTGATAAGGTCGCCTACGTGCGCTTCGCCTCGGTTTATCTCGATTTCAAAGATGTGCGCGAGTTCATGGCGGAGCTGAAGGAACTGCTCGACACCAAGGACAACACGGCCGCCAAAGCCAAGTCCGGAGACTGATTCCGGCAGTCAGATGGCAACGAATGTCATATAAAGTCACGTTAATACCCGGCGATGGCATCGGTCCCGAGGTGGTGAATGCGAGCGTCCGGATCCTGGAAGCCACCGGCGTCAAGTTCGAGTGGGAAAGCTTCGCGGCCGGCGCTGAAGCCTTCGAAAAGTACCAGGAGTACATCCCCAAAGAACTCACGGAGTCCATCGAGCGCACCCATGTCGGCCTGAAAGGCCCGGTGACAACGCCCATCGGCGGCGGCTTTTCCAGCATCAACGTGGCGTTGCGCAAGCAATTTGAGCTGTTCGCCAACTTCCGGCCCATCCGCAATCTGCCCGCGGTGGCAACTCGCTATCCCGGCGTCGATCTGGTCATTGTTCGCGAAAACACCGAGGGGCTTTACTCCGGCATCGAGCACGAAGTCGTGCCAGGCGTGGTGGAGAGCCTGAAGATCATCACTGAGAAGGCTTCCACGCGCATCTCCCGGTTTGCCTTCGAGTACGCGCGGCGCATGCATCGCAAGAAGATCCACGCCATCCACAAGGCCAACATCATGAAGTTGTCGGACGGCCTGTTCATCCGCTGTTCGCGCAACATCTCGAAGGAGTATCCCGAGATCACCTACGGCGAACACATCGTGGACAACACCTGCATGCAGCTGGTCATGAATCCCTACCAGTACGATATGTTGCTGCTGGAAAATCTTTACGGCGACATCATCTCGGATCTGTGCGCAGCGTTCGTCGGCGGACTCGGCTTGGTGCCCGGCGCGAACTTCGGACACCACTGCGCCATCTTCGAAGCGGTGCATGGCTCCGCGCCCGACATCGCCGGCAAAGACATCGCCAATCCGACGGCCGTGCTGCGGTCGGGCATTCTGATGTTGCGCCACCTGGGTGAAGAGAACGCCGCCAACCACATTCGCCTGGCGCTGGAGAAGGTGTATACCGAGAAGCAGCACCTTACCCGCGACGTGGGCGGCACCGCCGGAACCAGCGAGTTCGCCGACGCCATGATCGAAGCGCTGCACACCATTCCGCCGCCCCAAGCGGAGTTGCAGGAAGTGCAGACGTAGGTGTGTTCTCCGCAGTCGAGACCTCCAGCTATCGCCGACTATCGAAGTCGGCCACGATCTCGTCTTCTTTGAGACCGCGCTTCTTAACCTGTCGTGCGATCTCCGAACTGAGCAGCCCGAACAATCCACGTCTCAAAGCCGGGGGAACAGTCGCTTCTGGCGTCGGCCAGAATATCCCGGCAATCCGACCTCGATGGGTGACCAAAATCGGCTTTCCCGAGCGAATCAGCGTGGCAGTGTCGTTGCAGAACTCGCGTAACGTCCTCGTTCTCATGTGGCTCCATCCTCAGAAAAACAAATAACGGCATCACCACAACGATACGATGCGCCTCATTTTGGTACAATGTTGCCACGAGCGCCACATGAGGATTGGGCGTTCGCCGCAGCTTTGAGCCGCACCTCCTACTGAACTCGACATGAACATCCGCTCCACCAGTGACCCGTCACTTTGCGTGGACGCAACGTTTGACAGGAGCTAGTTCTGACGTCGCGACCTGGTCTGATTACTTACAATCCGGCGCACCACCGTTTCGCCATATTCCTCGCGTGCGCCACTTTTCTGTTGATCGTCGCGGGTGCGCTCGTCACCAGCCACGATGCCGGCTTGTCCGTCCCGGATTGGCCTACCTCCTTCGGTTCGCTCTACAAGATTCCTCCCATGGTCGGCGGAGTGCAGTACGAGCACACGCACCGCATGATCGCGGAGCTCACCGGCCTGGCGATCATCGTGATGGCGGTTTGGACGCAGCGCGTGGAAAAGCGCCGATGGATACGCATCCTCGGCTGGACGGCGCTGGCGGCGGTCGTCGGCCAGGGAATTCTCGGCGGCCTTACGGTGCTGGATCTGCTGCCATGGACCATTTCTACTGCGCATGCCACGCTCGCGCAGATGATCTTCTGCATCGTGATTGCGATGGCTTTGTTCACCAGCCGGAGCTGGCTGCAGGACGAACCGCCGATTCCCGAGCGCGATCTCGCGCCCGGCACACCGACTCTCGCGGCGTTGGCGGCGGCCTGCGTGTGGGTGCAATTGATTCTCGGCGCCGCCTTCCGCCATTCCGGCATTAAGCTGTTGCCGCACCTTGTCGGCGCGTGCGTCGTCACGGCCGTGCTCTGCTGGATGATCGTTCGCCTGCTGACGCGGTACGGCAATGTCCCGCACTTGCGCAAGCCTGCACAATTGCTGCTGGCGCTGTTGATGGTCCAACTCGGCCTCGGCTTCGCATCGTATCTGACGCGGCTGCAATGGCGCATCGATCCTCCGCAACCTCTCACCGGCATTGTGATCACCACGGTGTCGCATGTGGCTGGCGGCGCGCTGGTATTGGCCACCTGCGTGGTGCTGGCGATCCAAACCCGGCGCATGATCAACGTCCACGCTGAGGAAGCGGCGCTCCACACCGCGCCGCGAAAGGCGATCCCGGCATGAGCAGCGCCACCCAGCCGCTGGCTATTCCACGCGAAGGATTTGCCGCGCTCGCCCGCGACTATTCCGTCCTGATCAAAGCGCGGATCACCACTCTCATCGTGATGACCGCCTGGGCTGGCGCATATTTTGCGGCCGCCAAGTCGGGCGCGTCGTCGCTTTCGTGGACGCTGCTGCATGCGCTGATCGGCATCGGCCTGGTCAGCGGAGGCACCGCCGCCATCAACGAAGTGGTCGAGCGCGACCTCGACGCGCTGATGCGCCGCACCTCCGGGCGCCCGCTGGTCACCGGCAGCATGGGCCTGATGCACGCGTCCGTGGTCGCCTTCGGTATGACCATCGGTGGCGTGCTCTATCTGTGGGCGACCACCAACTGGCTCACCGCGGTGCTGACGGCGCTCACCTCGATCAGCTATCTGACGGTGTACACGCCGATGAAGCGCGTGCACCCCATCTGCACGTTTCTCGGCGCGTTTCCCGGCGCCATGCCTCCCGTGCTGGGCTGGACCGCGATTCGCGGCCGCCTCGACCCGGAAGCCTTCGTCCTGTTCGCGATCCTGTTTTTCTGGCAGTTCCCGCATTTTCATTCCATCGCGTGGCTTTACCGCGAGGACTACGAGAACGCGCGTATCCGCATGTTGCCGGTCGTGGAGAGTGATGGCCGCTCCACCGCCTTGGCCATCATGATGTACGCCCTCGCGCTTGTGCCGGTATCGCTCGCGCCCACCCTGATGGGAATGGCGGGATGGACCTACTTCGCCGGCGCGCTGCTGCTCGGCGGCGGCATGTTGTGGTTCAGCCTGCGCATGTGGACGATGAAGCTCACGCCCGCCGCTCCCGCGTCGAAGGCGCGCGCCCGACACGTGCTGCAAGCGTCGGTGATTTATCTTCCGCTGCTGTTCGCGCTGATGATGCTCAATCGCGCGTAGGGGGGAGCGGTCAGCATTCAGCATTCAGCATTCAGCATTCAGCACTCAGCACTCAGCATTCAGCACTCAGCATTCAGCCGTCAGCAGGTTTGCGCTGTCATCCTGAGCGAGGACCGTAGCGACGAGTCGAAGGCCCCCTATAGCGGCACAATCGCGCTGTTCGCTATCCGTTGACCACTAAAACCACTGCTTCACGAGCGCCTCGGGCGCGAAAGATGATAGCCCACCGTTTCACCGGGGTCCCCAACTCGCGCCGTTGTTGCGCGAGTTGGGGTGGTTGAACGGTGGGTGGGCGTGAAGAAGAGAGTCGAGTCCCCCGGGGACGGCACAGACTTCTGTTTTGGAATTTGCCCCGCCCTAGCCAAACGAAGGCTAGAACGGGGCACCCCAACTTAATGGGGAAGTGCTAGGATGGGGCACCCGGCAAATGGTTTACGGTGATTGGGACTTCCAAAGTGCATCCATCGTTGCTTTTATCAGTTCGATCTTTTGGTCGTCATTCCCCATTGCGCTGAGTGCGCCCTCGAAAGAAGGCTCTTCTCTACGCAGAGCGTCAAGCTTAATAACCATACTCTCGGAGAGCTTAATTTCCATCGGTTTCAGATACCATTGCGCCCATTCGGACCTAAGATGTATTGGCGCAGCCAAATTACGAACGAGGTCTTCCGGTAGCGGTGACTCTTCCTTCCAGAACTTATAGATGATATGTTCGACCGTTAAGTCTTTTTCCGGTCGGGTCAGCTGTTGTTTGATGGAAAAATAGCCCTCAAAGAACTTACCTAGTGCCGCATAGTCGGATACGTAGACACCCCTTCGCTGATTAGGCAAGCAGAACGGCATTGCATTCAACACAATTGGTATTGTTTTCATGCCCCTAATAGACTGACCAACTTGCTGCTCGATAAGCTCAGGGTGTCCAACCAACAGCTTTCCCGCACTGACGCTTCGCCCGGCTCGTACCCTTACAAATCATCCACTAGCCCCTGATTCCCATTCCGGGAGCGGGCGCAAAATAGGAGCGCCAATTGCTACTTTCGTAACTTGACCGCATTGTCGAGCAGACCCATACTTTGCTTGTAGGGCAGGAACCGCCGCGCCCGCCGCTCCTGCCCCTTTGTGTCTATGGAGGGACAGTTGCCAGTAGCCGGTCAACAGTTGTCAGTAGCCAGTAGCCAGTTATCAGTACCTACCCTGTCGCCAAAACAAGGCGACAAGGGTGGGGCACCCGCGCCTGGTCGGGGGGAATGAATCATGCAAGCCCTTATTCCGCAGTACTTTGGGTGCAAGTCAATGGGAATCAATACTTTGCCTGGGTCCGCTCAAAGTATTCAAAACAGGGAACTTACGGATGATGGTAACTCTAATACAATCAATACTTTGCAGGCAAAGTATTCATACTAAATACTTTACTGGAGGGGGAGGGGGTAGTACTTATGGGTCTCACAGCTATTGAAGATGTCACGCTGGAGAGTCCGGCCAGCGGTCAAGAGGAAACGCCAAGTCTTCCGATGGGCGACGAGGCTGGGAGCTCGCTGGCAATCTGCGAGCACATCAGGCCAAGCGGGACGCGCTGCGGCATGCTCGCCTTACGCGATCAGAGGTTTTGCTATTACCACGCGAAGGTGCGCAAGACCGTACCCAAGAACAACCTGTTCGTCTTCCTGGCCAATCCGGGCCGCAAAGAGAATGACCCTAATGACGCGTTCGAATTTCCATATCTGGAGGACGCGGCTGCGGTGCAGATTGGGTTCATGCAGTTCATCTATGGCGTGTCGCAGCAGCGGATTGAGGAGTGGCGGGCGCGGATGATTCTGTCGGCTTTGCACGGAGCCGCGGCGAACCTGAGGCTGATGGACGCGGAAGCGGCATCGTGCGAGAAGGTTGCGAAGAAAACGCCGGAGAGCGTGAGGGTCAGTGCGAACAAGAATGAGGAGAGTGCATGAGGGTCGGTACGAAAATCTCCGCCCTAGCCAAAAGAAGCACGGAGAAAAGCAGGTCCCTCGACTCGCTGCGCTCGCTCGGGATGATAAGAACGGGCACCCATCAAGAGCGGCTTGGGGCCGCCGTTCGCCCGGTCCTCCGCGGCGTAATACAATCGTCGTTGGCTTCCCACATGGGCTTCCCACATGGCAACTTCTGAAACTATCGATCATCCGGCCGTGACCAACGCTGGCGATACTGCGGCGGCGGTGATCCAACTCCAGGAACTCCGCCACCAGTATGGAGATCGGACCGCGCTGGCCGGCGTTTCCTTCGACGTGCGCGCCGCCGAGATTTTCGGGCTGCTCGGCCCCAACGGCAGCGGCAAGACCACGACCTTCCGCATTCTCTCGACCCTGATGGTGCCCTCGGGCGGACGCGCCCTGATCATGGGCCACGATGTGGCGCGCGAGCCTGCCCTGGTGCGCCGCTCGATTGGCGTCGTCTTCCAGGAGAAGAGCATCGACATCAAGCTGTCGGCGGAAGAGAACCTGATGCTGATCGGCCATGTTTACGGCTTGCGCGGCGCGGCGCTCAAGAAGCGCGTCCGCGAAATGCTGGAGCGGGTTGGGCTCGGCGACCGCGCCAAAGAAAAAGCGGAGACCTTCTCCGGCGGCATGCAGCGGCGGCTGGAACTGGCCAAGGGACTGCTGCACCATCCTTCGGTGTTGCTGCTCGACGAGCCCACCACCGGACTCGATCCGGGCGCGCGCCGCGATTTGTGGCAGTACCTGCACATTCTGCGCGACGAAGAACGCGTGACCGTGCTGGTCACCACTCATCTCATGGAAGAAGCCGAGGGCTGCGATCGGCTGGCGATTTACGCCAACGGCAGCGTGGTCGCGTTGGGCACGCCCGCCGAATTGAAGAGCGAGATCGGCGGCGACGTCATACTGCTGGAGTCGGAGCAGCCCGATTCGCTGGCGCAACGCATCGCGCAGCGCTTCGGATTACATCCCACGGTGCTCGATCATCGGGTGCGGCTGGAGATCGAGGCTGGACATCGCTTCGTTACCGATGTGGTCGAGGCATTTCCGGGCGAGATCGAAGGCGTCTCGGTGCACAAGCCGAGCCTGGAAGACGTGTTCATCCGCCGCACCGGCCACCGCTTCTGGACTGAGGAAAACGACGGCAGCGGCAAAGCCGACGCGAAATAGCCGTCGTACTCAGAATGGTTTGTTCGCCATCATTGACCGGGAGGTTTCGCAAGTTTTGCAGCGCGCTCTTCAGCCCGATACTGGTTTTCAAACTGTCCTTGCCGCTGGTACAGTTTCGCCAGATGCGACCAGGCATCGGCAGATTCCGGCGCAAGCTGGATCGCCTCCTCCTGGAAGGAAGTGGCCTGCGTGAGGTCGCCGAGGACCGTCCAGGCGGCCGCGCGACCCTGCGCTACATTGAATCGCAAGCAGCCTTCTCCGGTTGCCGCAACGGCGTCAGCGGGAGCGCTGCGGACCGCCTTGTCGAGAGCCTGCAAGGTCAGCTTCGGCTGCTGGATATGCAAATAAAATTGCGCCAGCTTGATCTGCGCCAAGTCAGGCCGGGACGACAGTTGGCCGGCTTGTTGCCAGGCATGAATGGTTTCGGGGATTCGCCCTTCTCGCTGGTACAAGTTGGCCAGTGCGGTCCAGGCAACCTCGCTGGGTTCCAGAGAGATAGCCGCAAGGTATTCCTGTTCGGCCTCGGAGGGGTTCCCCATGGCGTAGAGAAGATGGCCGCGAAGCCAGTGCACGAAGGGGCTGTCGGGAAAAGCCTGAAGTGCGCTGTCGGTTGCCAGGAGCGCCTCGGAAGTGCGGTCAAGAGCGGCCAGGAGGCTGGCGGCGTTGGCCCACTGATTGAAGGAACCGGCGGCAGAATAATCGAGAGGAGCGACCGGCAGAGTCGCGGTTGCGCAGTCCACGGGAAAGCGCTGAATCAGACTTTCCGTCTCGGGCTTACGACGCACGAAGACTGCGGAGACTTCGTCCAGATAAACGGGACGCCAGTCGCGACTGTGGCAAAAGCCCTTGAGCTGCACCAACTGGACGCCGTCAAAGCGCGCCAGCGGAAGAATGATGGTGTTGATGTTGTAACGGTCTGCTTCCTGCCGCCAAGTCTCGGAATCCGGCGACAACTGGAGCAACTGGCCGGCTTGATGCATCCGTGGGATTCCGAAGAGGGTGTCGCGGCCGTCGATATAGTCGCGCCGCTCTGGGCCGAGCTTCCAGGTGAGATAGCTGCCTTCGTCGTAGGTGTTAAAAATTTCTCCGGGCAGATTCTCGCGCTCGATGAACTCTGCCGCGCGTTCCGGAAACCACCAGCCCAACCCGGCGCCGAATGTCGATTCATCCACAACTCGAACATAGTGACGGTTGGTGACCAGGTCGAAAGAGCGCAGCAAAGCAAGCGCCGCCAGCAAGCAAACCGCGGCCCATGCGATGATGGGACGCATCGGCGCCAGCCTAATTTTCCCGCCAAATTCGACGATCGCCGCAGCCAGAACAGGCCCGCCGACAACGACCACCACGCAGGCAAATACGGCTCCCATGCGAACGTGATGGACCGGCGGATAGGTTGCCACGAGCAGCAGGATTGCCGCCCCCAACTGACGCCTCCGCAAAGCCAGCCCAGCAGCAATGACCGCGATAGCCAACAGCAGATAGATCGCGCCTTGGGTCTGTCTCAACGAAAGCGCAGTGCTGAAGGCGGTCCAAGTCACAGGCACACTGCTCCATTCGCCGATATTCAGCTGCTGTTGCCCGGCCGCGCGCTGTTGCCGCATCAGCGCCCGATACATCCCCCAGCCCCAAGGATTTGCCAGCGTTACCAGTGCCGTCGCTGCCAGCCATCCCCATGCGCGCCGAAGTCGCTGCAGGGCGGCGCGCCGGCGGACTTCACCGAAAATTGTTTCCGACAGCTCGACACCCACATAGGCGAGTATCAGAGCCAGGCCTGCGGCAAAACCGAAGTGCAGATTGACCCACGCCACCATCAGCAGAGGCAACAACCACAGGCGCGCCTGGCCAGTTTGATAGTTCTCCCAAAGCAAAGACAGAAACGCTGCGAACAACACGACGGTAAACATGTCGGCGCGCGGCGTGGTGCGCCAGGCGATGATCGGCACCGCAAGGATGGCTATTCCGGCGCTGACCGCGGAACCTCGCCGCAACAGCAACGCGACTGTGGCAACACATGCCAGAGCGCCAAGCCACGAGATCAAGTCATAGCCGCCGAGCAGATAAGCGGCATACAGCACCAGCCCGGAGCCGACCGGATAAATCCAGGGCTGTCCTTGCGCGGTGTAGGAGAAAACATCCGTCGAAGAGATGTGGTGATGTTGGACAATCCAGCGTCCCGTCGCCAACTGCCAGCCCAGGTCGAAATCGGAAACCGTGCGCAGGCCGGCTAAGAACGCATACATGAGGGCTATGGCGGCGACAATCAGGAACAAGCGCCGGTCGAGTCGAGGAGTACCCGACGTCGAGGTATCTGCCGTGGTCAAGTTCACTGCTGCGACTGGGGCACTCATGCGCTTAGTTGCCAGTCATCGTAGCATAGAGAAGATTGCAAAATACTCCTGTTAGAATAGGGTTTCCTGCAGATCGCCTGACTGTGATTGAACGTCACGTTTGATTTTCTTGCAGGCCCTGAAACCCGTTCATGGCAACTACCCAAACTACCGCCCTTCCCGCGACCACGTCCAGCAGCAACGCCGGCTTGCTGCTGCCATCGTTTTCGCTGTGGTGGCGCGAAATCGTGCGCTTCTACCGCCAACGCGCGCGTGTGGTGGGCGTCATCGCTTCGCCGCTGCTCTTCTGGCTTGTGATTGGCTCGGGCTTCGGCACCTCGTTTCGCTCCAACGGAGCGGCCGGTGGCCAACATTATCTCGACTATTTCTTTCCCGGCGCTCTCATCATGATCGTGCTCTTCACCGCCATCTTCACCATGATGTCGGTGATTGAGGACCGCAAGGAAGGCTTCCTGCTCTCCGTGCTGGTGGCGCCGGTAAGCCGCTCCGTCATCGTGCTGGGCAAGGTGCTTGGCGGCGCAACCCTGGCGACCGCGCAAGGCCTCATCTTCCTGGTCTTCGCTCCCGCGCTGGGCGTGCATTTCACGCTCGCCAGTTTTGGACTGACCGTGCTGGCCATCTTCCTGGTGGCGTTTTCGCTGACCGCGCTGGGCTTCATCATCGCGTGGCCCATGGATTCAACCGCTGGGTTTCACGCCGTCATCAACCTGTTTCTCATTCCGCTGTGGCTGCTATCGGGATCGTTGTTTCCGCTCTCCGGCGCGTCCATCTGGATTCGTCTGCTGATGCGCATCAACCCGTTGACCTACGGCACCGAGGCATTGCGCTCGCTGCTCTTTCCCGGATCGGCCTCGACTGGTCTTTCACTCGCCGCCAACTTTGCAGTGCTGGCCCTATTCACCTTAGTCATGTTCGCCTTCTCGTTCCTGGTGGCCAACCGCCGCACCACCAAGCCTGTAGCCTGATGCAAGTAAGCCTGACCTTCTATCCGGCCCTCAATGCTGTCTTGAACGGCAGCAGCGCCGTTTTGATTGGCTCGGGGCTCTATTTCATCAAGCGCGGCCGCCGCCAAGCCCACAAGCGGATGATGATCGCGGCGTTCGTCACCTCCACGCTGTTTCTCATCTCGTACCTTTACTATCATCTCGTACTGCGGGCCGGCATCAGCCATTTCCAGGGTCAAGGGCCGTCGCGGCCGTTATACTTCACCATCCTGATCTCGCACACCATCCTGGCCGTGGTGGTTGTGCCGTTCATCCTCGTCACTCTTGCGCGCGCGCTGAAGGGCAATTTCGCGCGGCACAAAGCCATCGCGCCATACACCTTCGCCATCTGGATGTACGTCTCGGTAACCGGGGTGGTGATCTACCTGATGCTGTACAAGATTTTTGTGAGTTAAGCGCAGCCTGTCCCGATGGCTTGTTGGAGATATTTGTTTTCAACACGGCAGCACAGAGAACATGGGGGGGAATTCTTGTTTCCACAACTCTGTGTCTCTGTGCCTCTGTGGTGAAAGAGCTACTTCCCTGCCGCCTCGCTCTGCGGCTTCCAGCGCAGGATCGGCTTGCGCGCCGCCATGGTCTCATCCAGACGCGAGATGCGGGTGTTGTGGGGAGCTTCGAGGACAAACTCCGGATGCTCCTCGACCTCCTCGGCGATGTCCTTCATCGCTTCAACGAACATATCGCACGATTCTTTCGACTCACTCTCCGTCGGCTCGATCATGATTGCTCCGTGCACGACCAGCGGGAAGCTGACGGTGTAGGGATGGAAGCCGTAGTCAATCAGCCGCTTGGCGATGTCCCCGGTCTTAATCCCCTTTTGCGACTGGATGTGGTCGCTGAACACCACCTCGTGCATGGTCGGGGTCTTGTACGGCAGATCGTAAGCGCCTTCCAGCCCCTTGCGGATGTAGTTGGCGTTGAGCACCGCGTCTTCGGTCGTCTGCCGCAAGCCGTCGGGACCGTTGGCCATGATGTACGCCAGCGCGCGGATGTGCATCCCGAAGTTGCCGTAGAACATGCGCACGCGTCCGAGGGACTTGGGCCGGTTGTAGTCGAAACCCAACGTGCCATCCGGCTTGGTGACAACCACCGGAGAAGGCAAAAAGGGTTCGAGAATCTTCTTGCACGCCACCGGGCCTGAACCCGGTCCGCCTCCGCCGTGCGGCGTCGAGAAGGTCTTGTGCAGGTTCAGGTGCATCACGTCGACGCCGAAGTCGCCGGGACGCGTCTTGCCGACCAGCGCGTTCATGTTGGCGCCGTCCATGTACAGCAGCGCGCCCTTGGCGTGCAGCACTTCCGCAATCTTGTGAATCTCCTGCTCGAACACGCCCAGAGTGTTGGGGTTGGTCAGCATCAGCGCGGCTACGTCTTCGTTCACCTGGGCCACCAGCGAGGCGATGTCCACCATGCCGGCGGCATTCGACTTGAGGTTCTCGACCGCATAGCCTGCCATCGCTGCCGTCGCCGGATTGGTGCCGTGCGCCGAATCGGGGATCAGGACCTTTTTGCGCGGATTGCCCAGCGATTCCAGATACGCGCGCACCAGCAGAATTCCGGTCAGCTCGCCGTGCGCCCCGGCTGCAGGTTGCAACGTGATCGCATCCATGCCGGTGATTTCGATAAGCTGCTCGCTCAGCATCTTCAGGATGCGCAGCGCGCCCTGTGAAATGCGCTCCGGCTGATAGGGATGCGCCTCGGCCAACCCGGTCAATCGCGCCACCACCTCGTTCACCCGCGGGTTGTACTTCATAGTGCAGGAGCCCAGCGGATACATGCCATGGTCCACGGCATAGTTCCACGTGGATAGGCGGGTGAAGTGGCGGATGATCTCGACCTCGCTCACCTCGGGCATGTGGCCCAGGTCCTGGCGCGCCTGCGCGCCCAGCAACGTTGCGGGATCGACCTCGGGCACATCGAGCGGCGGCAACTCATACGCCTTCTTGCCTGCCGACGACCGTTCGAACAGCAGCACTTCGTTCTGGCTGATGTGGGTGGTAGCCTTGCGGATCTTCTTATTCACAGCGCCACCTCCTTCGCAGCCGCGTCGATCGATGCCTTGGCCGTGGTCTCCGTACAGCACCACAGCGAGGCGTTCCCCAAGTCGGGATAAAACTTCTTCAGCGGGAAGCCCCCGATAATTCGCTGTCCCAGCAGCTTGTCGTTGATAGCGTAAGGATCAGTTTTCGTCAGGATGACAAACTCGTTGAATCGCGGCGCGCCGTCGAACAGCAGGGTTGCCCCGGCCTTCTTGAACTCGCCTGCGGCATAATGCGCCTTGGCGAGGTTTTGCTTGGCCAAGTCCTTCAGTCCCTCGCGGCCATAGACGGTCATGAAGATGCTGCACATCAGCGCAACCAGCGCCTGGTTGGTGCAGATGTTCGAGGTCGCCTTCTCGCGGCGGATGTGCTGCTCGCGCGTCGAGAGCGTCAGCACGAACCCGCGCTTGCCGTTGCGGTCCAAGGTCTGGCCGACCAGCCGCCCCGGCATCTGGCGCACAAACTTGTCTTTCGTGGCCATCACCCCGCAGTAAGGGCCGCCGAATCCCAGTGGCACGCCGAACGACTGCGCTTCCATACTCACGATATCGGCTTCAACCGGAGGCTTGACGATGCCCAGCGAAACCGCTTCCGCGATGGAGACAATCAGCAGTGCTCCCTTCTTGTGCACGAGGTCGGCGATCGCCGCAACATCTTCGATAGTGCCGAAGAAGTTTGGCGACTGGATCAACACGCCGGCGGTTTCGTTGTCGATGCCTTTCTCGAGGGCGTCCAGGTCAACCCGTCCATTCTTCCCGTAAGCGACGGTCGAGATCGGCATACCCTGATAGCGCGCGTAAGTAGCGATGACCTCGCGATACTCGGGATGCACGCTGGTGGCGACCACCGATTTGTGCCGGCCGGTCAGGCGCGCAGCCATCATCAGCGCCTCGGCGGCGCCGGTCGAGCCGTCGTACATGGAGGCGTTGGCCACGTCCATGCCGGTCAGCTCGCAAATCATCGACTGAAATTCAAAGATGGATTGCAGCGTCCCCTGGGCGATCTCGGGCTGATAGGGCGTATAGGCGGTGAAGAACTCGCCGCGCGAAACCAGTGAGTCGATGACCACCGGACGGTAGTGTGAGTACGCGCCCGCGCCAAGGAACGTGGCGTAACCTTGCGCGCTCCCGGTAGCGCAATCGCGGAAGAACTCCACGATTTCGCTTTCCGCGTAGGCGCGAGGAATCTTTAGATCGCCTTTCAGACGATACTCGGGTGGAATGGCGGCAAACAGATCGTCGATGGACTTGACGCCGATCTGGCGCAGCATGACCTCGCGATCGGATTCAGACTTAGGAAGATAGCGCATGGGTACCTGTAGCTTTCCTGGGCGAATAAATAATGAATGAAGAGTGCCAACTGCATAGAAATTTTGGCCGGCAAATTAATTGCGATACATCAGACTGTCATCGACTTATCAGAATTGTCATCCCGAGCGAGGTCGCCGCGGCGGGCGAGTCGAGGGACCTGCTTTGTGCCGTCCCCGCGGGACTCTCCGTTGATGGTCAGTGCCCGCCCTCGGCGGCGACGTACTTCTCGTAATCGGCGGCTGACAGCAACCGGCTCGCCTCGCTCGGGTCCTTCAGCTTCAGTTTGACCATCCACGCTCCGTGAGCGTCTTTGTTCACCTGCTCGGGCGAAGTATTGAGAGCTTCATTCACTTCGGTCACGGTCCCGGAAACCGGCGCAAAGATATCCGAAACCGCTTTCACCGATTCGACCGTGCCTAAGGTCTTGCCGGCGGTGAGCTCGCTCCCCACCTTCGGCAACTCCACAAACACGATGTCGCCCAGCGATTCCTGCGCGTGATCGGTAATGCCGATGGTTCCGGTGTTGCCTTCCACCTTCAGCCACTCATGTTCTTTGGTGTACCTGTAGTCCACGGGATAAGCCATATGAATTGCCTCCTCAGCACTGCGCGCCTGCACGGGCGAAAATTTCAATGCGAATTAGATCTTCTTCCTCTATTCCAGCGACTGCTTCTTGCGAAACCGGACGGGACCCGTACACCTAGAAGCCACGCGTCTCGTCCGCCGAAGGCCCATAAATGGCCGGAACTTTTGCCTCATTCAGGCGCAGATAAACTCCGAGTTGCGCCCGGTGATGCACAATGTGGTTGATAAACATTTGGCGGTACGCCAGGAAACGCGAACCGTCGAAGATGCTCTTGCCCTGCATCAGAAGCTTCCAGTTCTGCTCCCACGCATAATCAGGCGTGCCGAGAAGGGCGCTCCGTGTCTGCGCTGCGCCTTCCTCGAGAACCTTGACCAGTTGGGCTGCCGATTCAAACGGCACAGGCTTGAAATTGGCCGTTGCAAAGTCCAACTCGGGAGTCGTCAAGATGATGAGGCCGAAGCTGGCGAGTTGAGCTACGTGGGGCGCGAGCTTGCCCAGCGGCATAGACCTGGGGTGAGGCGCGAAATCCCGCTTGTCGGCTGGAATGCGTTCCAACGTCGTCCGCGTCTTCTTCATTTCTTCATCAAATTCCGGCAACAACAATTCGCTGATCAGCACCGGCCCTCCATTCTTGTCACGCCTGCTTCTTCTTTCACGCCTGCTTCTTGGGACGCTTGTAAAACGGCGTCGGAATCACCTTGCACTTTACCGGCTGGTTGCGGATTTCCACGGCCACTTCGCTACCGATGGCGGAGTGCTCGAGGGGCACGTAGGCCAGCGCGATGTTCTTCTTCAGGAACGGCGCGTACGAACCGCTGGTGACGTAGCCGATCTCCTTGCCATTCAGATCGAGCACTTTGTAGCCGTCGCGCGGAATGCCGCGGTCCACCGACTCCAGCCCAACCAGGGTGCGCTTGATACCGTCGGCCTTCGCGCGCTCCAGCGCCGCGCGGCCGGTGAAGTCGCCCTTCTCCATCTTGAGGAAGCGCTCCAGACCGGCCTCCCACACATTGATCGTGTCGGAGATCTCATGCCCGTAGAGCGGCAGTCTGCCCTCCAGGCGAAGCGTATTGCGCGCGCCCAGCCCGCAAGGAACGATGCCGAATTCCTTGCCCGCGTCCATCACGGCGTACCAAACGCGGGCGCTGGTCGGCTCGTCGGTGGGAACGTAAATCTCGAAGCCATCTTCGGCGGTGTAACCGGTCCGCGCAATCAAGATGTTCGGCAGCCCGCAAACCGTGCCATGCGTGAACCAATAGAACTTCACCTGCGACAGGTCCGCATCGGTCAGCTTCTGCAGCGTGTTTACGCCCTTCGGTCCCTGAATCGCGATCTGGGTATAGTTGTCGCTCAGGTTCTCGGCCTTGCAGTCGAACTGGCGGGTGTTCTGGGTGACCCAGTTAACGTCCTTCTCGCGTGTGCCGGCGTTGATCACCAGCATGTAATCGTCCTCGCCCATACGATGCACAATCACGTCATCGACGAATGTCCCCTGCGGGTAGAGCATGGCCGAATACCGGCATTGGCCGATCGCCATCCCCGCGGCGTCGTTCATGGTGATGTGCTGCACGGCGGCGAGCGCCTGCGGCCCCGCGATGCGGATATCGCCCATGTGGCTGACATCGAAAACTCCCACTCCGTTGCGGACCGCCAGGTGTTCCTTCATCAGCCCGCCCACGGGAGGATATTCCACCGGCATGTCCCAGCCGTTGAAATCGACCATTTTCGCGCCCATCTGGCGATGGACAGCATTCAAAGCAGTTTTGCGGATGGGCGTGGCCGCCACGGTCTCTGAGGACAAGGGGGAATCCTTTGGCGCACAGATCGCGCTAATGAGGTTGGTGTAACTAAGTACGGTAACACGCGCCATTTCAGCGGTCAACGCAGGCAGGGCAGCGGCGCGGCTCGTGCGGCATCGGCTTGACTTGTACGCCGGAGCGGGCTTATGAGTAGGGCTGGTGGATCTCTACAGCGTGTTGCAATACGTGTTGTTTGTGGCCATCGTCACCATCCTGGTGAAGCCCTTGGGCGGATACATGGAACGGGTCTTCTCCAGGAAACGCACCTTCCTTGATCGATTATGTCTCCCGGTTGAGCGGCTGATCTATCGCCTTACTATGGTCAATCCTGATGTGGAGATGACCTTCAAGCAGTACGCGACGTGTTTCGTACTCTTTAGCTTGGCCGGCACGCTTTTGCTGTATGCCATTCTCCGAATGCAGCATTTCCTTCCCTGGTATTTCCCCCGTTACCACACAACGCCGTTGTCCCCGGACCTGGCCGCGAATACGGCGATCAGCTTCTCGACAACCACCACTTGGCAGGCCTACGCGGGCGAGAACACGATGAGCTATTTCAGCCAGATGGTGGGACTGTGTGCGCAAAACTTTCTGGCGGGCGCTGCGGGGCTGGCCGTGGGCATTGCGTTTATCCGCGGTCTTGCCCGGCAAGTCTCCGATACGCTCGGCAACTTTTGGGTTGATCTCACGCGTGCCCTGCTCTGGGTCCTGTTGCCGGGAGCGTTGCTGGGCGCCTTGCTGCTGGTGGGACAAGGCGTTCCGATGAACTTCCGCCCCTACTCCGTCGCCACCACCGTCGAGCGCGCCCAGCAGGTCATACCGCAGGGTCCGGTGGCCGCACTGGAGATCATCAAGAATCTCGGCACCAATGGCGGCGGCTTCTTTAACGCCAATGGGGCCCACCCCTATGAGAACCCCACGCCGCTGACCAACTTTATCGAAATGCTGGCTATCGCGCTTCTGCCTGCGGCCCTGACGAATACCTTCGGCCGGATGGTTGGCCAGCCTCGACAGGGATGGCTTTTGTACTGCGTGATGCTGCTTCTGTTCGGCTGCGGACTGGTCTTCGTACATCACTTTGAACAACGGGGAGATCGCCAACTCGCGGGCGTGGATTTCCGCCATAGTCGCGTCCAGTCTGGCGGCAACATGGAAGGCAAGGAGCTGCGCTTCGGCATCGGCGGTTCCACTCTCACTGCCGTAGTTACCTCGAACACCGCCACCGGATCCTACAACTCGATGGACGACAGCTACACCTCGCTCGGTGGCATGATTTTGCTGGTCAACATGTTGCTCGGAGAGGTCGTATTCGGAGGCCTGGGGACTGGCCTTTACAGCATGGTCATGGCCGCGGCGATCGCCGTATTTCTGGCCGGACTTATGGTTGGGCGCACCCCGGAATACCTGGGGAAGAAGATCGGTTCCGCGGAGAACAAGACGATCATGCTGTACGCCTTGGCCGCGCCTCTGTTCGTCCTGCCACTCACGGCGATTGCCGTGAGCACCCGCTTGGGACTATCGGGGCTGACGACCAATACCGGCCCGCATGGTTTTACCGCAATTCTCTTTGCCTACACTTCCTGTCTGGCCAACAATGGCCAAAACTTTGCGGGCATGAGTGTGAACACCCCGTTTTACAACCTCACCACCGCATTCGCGATGATGGTAGGTAGATTTGGATTGGCGATTCCGGCGCTGGCGCTCGCAGCTCTGTTGGGCCGTCAGAAAAGTACGCCTTCTTCCTCCGGAACTCTTCCGACCCACTCCTTTTCGTTCGGGGTACTGCTTACAACCTGTTTGATAACGATCGTGGCCCTGAGCTACCTTCCCGCCTTGGCCCTCGGTCCCGTACTGGAACGATTGCTCTTCGGAAGATAAGGGGCCATCCCTGTGGCGTCGGCGGGCGCCTGGACGTTCGTCGCGTAGCGTGAGATTGACCCGCTGACTATTTTTCATCCTGACAGATTTCTTTTCCAAAACGAAAGTACAATCCATTCCCATTTTGGTACTGCCCTTTCGTGATCGCCCCATCACAGACTGCTGAATCGCAACCCCGTTATAGGTTGTATCACTATGGGAACGCCGCCCAATCGGGGAATCCGCTCTCTTCACCTCTCCACTCGCCTCCTCCACCCCTGCGCCACGTTATTGGTTCTACTGAGCCTGACTTCCCCGCATTCCATCTTCGCCCAGGACGGGTCCGCCTCGCTGCAAGGCGTGGTTGAAGATGTCAGCGGTGCCCGCATCGCCGGCGCAAGCATCACTGTCCTGGATCCGGCACGAGGTTTCCGCACGGAAGCGGTAAGCGATGCGCTAGGCCAATTCGTCTTCGCCATGCTGTCTCCAGGACGCTATGACATGAGCGCTTCCGCGCCCGGCATGACCACGAAGACAAGGCCCGGCGTAGAGCTTTATGTGGGCGGCGTGGCCGTGGTGCAAGTGCGTCTGGCACTGGCCGGAGTCACGGAAACGGTTACCGTGCGCGAACAGCCGGAGGCGGTGGAGACGCAGGTCGGCGATGTTTCGCAGGTCATCCCTCAGCAAGCCATTCAGGGCTTGCCGCTGAATGGACGACGCTTCACCGATCTGGCGCTGCTTACTCCCGGAGTGACTCAGGACCCGCGCGGTCTCACCTCCGACTCCAACGGCGATCTGTCGTTTGGGGGAACCCGGGGATTTCAGAACAGCTTTCTGGTGGATGGCGCCGACAACAATAACTCCTTCTTTGCCCAGGCGCGAGGCCGCTATCGCGCGCCCTATCAGTTCAGCAACGAGGTCATCAAGGAGTTCCGCGTCTCCTCCAACGCCTACAGCGCGGAACTCGGAAAGGCGGGAGGCGCGGTCTTCAACGTGGTCACCAAATCAGGGACCAACGATTGGCACGGCAGCGCCTTCTACTATCTGCGCGATCGCATCTTCGACGCCCAACAGTCCTACGTCACCAGCCAGCCCGATGATCGCCAGCAACAGTTTGGCGGCACCATCGGGGGACCGATTCGCAAAGACCGCTTGTTTTTTTACGCCGGCTTCGACCAGCATCTGCTCACCATGCCTTCGGTCATGCAGTTTGCCAATGGCGCCAGCTCGGTGGTGGTGACCCCGCGGACTACGACTACACCGACCAGCAACTGGTGACCGCGGCGGCACAGCAACTGAATGCCATGGGCGGCGCCTATCCCACCACCATGCAGGGCAACGCCGGGTTCGCCAAACTGGACTTCACCATCTCCCCCAAGCAGATCGCGTTCCTGCGGCTGAGCACCTCGCGTTACAGCGGCACCAACAACGTGTTCTTCGATCCCTCCAGTCCCATCACCACCTACGCGGAAAGCGCCAACGGGACCGAAGACGTCAAGACCGAAAGCCTGGCCGCATCTCTCACCAGTATGTGGACCAGCAAATTGGCGACCACCCTCCGGGTGCAATTCTCGCGTGACGTGGAGCAGTCCTACGCCAACACCGAAGAACCACTGACGAAAATCTACGACCTGGTGGCCGGCTTTGGGCGCTCCAGCATACTGCCGCGCAACACAAACGAGCACAAGCTGCACATCGCCGACACCTTGAGCTACGACACCGGGCGGGTACACTGGAAGTTCGGCGGCGATTTCATTCAGGCATGGATCTACAACTACTTTCCGTCCATGTTCGGAGGCGAATATTACTTCGACAACATCAAGGTGAATCCGTGGACCTATGAGCCGATGAAGTACGGCGAGCCCCTGACGCCGCTGCGCGCCTACGCCCACGACGTCCCTCGCTATTACATGCAGGACTTCGGAACAGCCATATCCCATCCCAATTCGCGTTCTTACGCGGCGTTCATGCAGGATGCCGTTCGGGTCAACGATCGGTTGACCTTGAATGTCGGGCTCCGCTACGACTTGCAGACCTTTGAAGCTGGCAACCTGGTAACCAATCCGTTGTATCTTCCGTCGGGAAAAATTCCGACTGTATCGAATAATGTGTCGCCCCGATTCGGTTTCGCATACGCGGTCGGGGAGCATCGCTCGCTGGCGATTCGCGGAGGCTTCGGCGTGTTTTATATGCAGATTCCGTCCATGTACGCATCGCAAGTGGCGACCGACAACGGAATCACCCAGGGCGAAGTTTTTCTCGACAACATGATTCCCTCAAACGCGGCGGTTTTCCCCAAGTATCCAACCCCTCTGGTGAATTGCCCATCGGGCACCCTGGTCTGCACGCCGCCGCCATCGATAGCGGGAATGGTGACGACGCAGATTTCCGCTTTCGCGACCAACTTCCAGACGCCTTACACCGAGCAAGCCAACCTCAGCGTGGAGCGCCAGTTTGGCTCCAAGGTCGTCGCCGACGTCACCTATCTGTATGTTCACGGGGTGCACCTGCTGCGCTCGCTCGACGCCAACCTGCCGCCGCCAACCATGCTGCAATATCCGGTGTACAACGATAACGGGTCTGTCTTCCTGGGCACCTTTTATGACATCGCATCCTTCGCCACCTGGCAGACCACTCCGTCGGTGACCTGTCCTTATCCTCCGTGCATCAATCCCGTGCAAAGGCCGATCCCGCAGTTGGGCGTCATCAATTCTTTCGAGAGCGCGTCGAGCAGCGCCTATAACGCCATGACGGTTTCGCTGAAGCGGCAAGTCGGCTATGGCATGTATTTCCGGGTTGGTTACACCTTATCGAAAGCTTTGGACGATGGCCCCGACGCGCTCGTGGTTGGCCGCCCCGGAAACGTGCAGAATTCCTATAACACTAGCGCCGAACGCGGCTATAGTGCCGACGACCAGCGACACCGCTTCGTGGCCGCATGGGTGGCTGAGCCTAAGAAATTTGAATTGAACCAAGCGTGGCTTAACACTCTAGTCAATCACTGGAAATTCTCCAGCATCGTCACCTTCGGATCAGGGCGCCGGCTCAATGCCACTATCGCCGGCGACCCGAATGGCGACGACAACACCTACAACGACCGCCTGCCCACCAATAGCAGGAATGCATTCACGGGCACCGATTACTTCAGCACCGATCTTCGCCTGACGCGCAACTTGAAGATTAGCGGGCGAGCGAAGCTGGATCTTCTCGCCGAGTCGTTCAATGTGACCAATCGTTCCAACAAACGGGTGCAGATCAGCGACGATGGCTTCTTCAATTCCGCCGGCCAATTCGTTGCCTATTCCACCCTGATCCAGGCGAACGGGAAATATTATCCCGGCCAATATCAGGTGAATAACACCTATCTGTATCCCACCAATGCGTATGCGCCACGGCAGATCCAGATCGCGCTAAGGCTCAATTTCTGAGCCACATACGGCGTAGAGCACTTTGGTGTCTGACGCCAACTCCCCTTTCGCGCAAGCCCACTTCGTACTCTTTCCTTGACTTCCCTTACAAACATTGGGATAACTACTACTGTCCGTTTGGACGAGTTTGGGGGTGTTTCCCGTTTGGCAGAAGTTCGCATTCAAGAGGGCGAGTCGTTAGAAAACGCTCTGCGGCGGTTTAAGCGCAAGGTCCAGCAAGAGGACATCATCAAGGAAGTGAAGCGTCACTCCTTCTACCTCAAGCCGGGCGAAAAAAAGCGCGTGAAGGAAGCTTTGGCGCGCAAGCGTAGCCGCAAGAAGGCTCGTAAAGAGCAGGACTAATTCAACGTTGGGCCGCCGTTGCGATGGCGGCCCTTGCTTTTCCCCAATCCTGGTGGGGAGTTCTTCATTCGCAGGACCGCAGTCTTACAGGTAGTAAACCATGCGGTGCATGGTGGGCCGAACCCCGGGGATGTGCCCGCGCTTTTGGAATTTGCAACCGGCAGCAAGAATATTCAGTCCGGTTCTCTGGCCGCTTGCAACTTGACCCTTGTCCATAGCTGCGGGATCGCGGACTGAAGGAGCAACTCCCCATGGAATTCCAGGACAAGGTTCTGAAGTGTATTGACTGCGGCGCCGACTTCGTCTTCACCGCGGGAGAACAACTGTTCTTCCACGACAAACAATTCAAGAACGAACCCAAACGTTGCAAAGCGTGCAAGGCCAAGCGGGCCTCCTCCGTAGGAGCTGCGCCTGCCGGCAATTACCCAAAGGTGGAAACTCGCACCAATTGTTCGGGTTGCGGCAAGGAAACCACCGTGCCATTCAAGCCCACGCAAGGACGGCCAGTCTTCTGTCGGGAGTGCTTCCAGCTGCGGCGCACCACCGCCGCCACTGCCTGAGCTGCCGAATCCCAGCCCTCCGATAGCGCCAGCTACAATGTGCTCTGGACGCGTGAGGAATTTTGCGTCTCGACCGAGGTGGGCAACCGGCGGTTTGTCAGGATGCGGGCAAACTCGACCAACCCTAGAGCGCCTTTTCGACCGAGGCACCAGCCGGGCTCTCTTTCTTGGAATTGTTGGGGTTGAGAGTTTTTATGACGTTCGCAGCGGCTGCCCGGGTCTTGTGGTCCTGATGGCTGATCAAAATCGCTTCAATCTGGTGTAGCAGTTCTTGCGTATTCACCGGCTTCACCAGTAACGAATGCGCTCCGTGGCTCCGCCATTCGTTGCCCAGAGAAGGGTACGCGGTCAGGATTGCGGTGGCCGGGTTGTAAAGCAGTTGCCGCGCCGCTCGAATCACGTCGTAGCCGGCGGTCTCGGTTTCCATGCGCATATCGGTAATGACCATCTCGAAGACGCCGTTCTTCAGTTTGTGCGCAGCTTCCTTGGCCGAGGAGGCGGTGTCCACTTCAAAATCGTTCATTTCCAGGATGGCGCGCAAGGTGAGCAGAATGGCAAGTTCGTCATCGACTAACAGGATGCGACGTTTCATCGGATAACCTCCAGGGGGAAAGTCTCGTCATTGACGTGCGGCTGGGTGTGATGCAAATTCTCGCCGCTAAGTTGCTGAGAATCGAATTCTGATCCGGTGGCGCGTCCCCTTGCCTGTTGCCACCACCTCGGAGGCGCCGCCAGCCGCAAAGCACGCCCAGTATAATAGCTTGGTGGCGACCTATCATGTCGAGAACTTCGGATGCCGCGCGACCCAGGCCGATGGCGCCGCTATCGAGCGCCAGTTGCTCGCCCGCGGATTGGAGCGCGCCCCCGCGTCCGTCGAGGCGGAAGTCGTCGTCCTGAATACCTGCACCGTCACCGCCTCGGCCGATCAGGACGCGCGGGCCGCCATCCGCCGCATTCATCGCGAAAATCCTGCCGCCAGAATCCTGGTCACAGGCTGCTACGCGCAACGCGCGCCCGAGGAGATATCGGCGCTGCCGGGCGTCAGTTTGGTGGTCGGCAACTCGCACAAGCACGAGTTGGCAAATTACGCTGTCCCGCTGAGGAGCGACACCGGATTCGTAGCGCTGGATCAAATCGGCCGGAATCCCGCGTCAACCGTGATCGTTGGCGACATCTTCGCTCACACCGAACTGATGGCCGCCCCGGTTTTCGAAGCCGGCTCCTTCGAGAAGACACGCCCCAACCTCAAGGTGCAGGATGGCTGCAATAATCGCTGCTCGTTCTGCATCATCCCGTCGGTACGCGGCCGCAGCAGGTCGTTGAAGTTGGACCAGGTACTTCGCGAAGTGGATGGGATGGTCGCCAACGGTTATCGCGAGATTGTGCTGTCGGGCATCAACCTGGGGCGCTGGGGACGCGAACTGACGCCGCGAATGAATTTTGCCGCCATGCTGCGCGCGATCCTCGAGCAGACGGCGATCGAGAAGGTCCGCATCAGCTCGGTCGAGCCTATGGACTGGACCAACGAGGTAATCGAACAGGTCGCAACGTCGCCGCGCATCGCCAAGCACGCGCACGTGCCGTTGCAGTCGGGCAGCGACCGCATTCTGCGCAAGATGCACCGCAAGTATCGTCCCTGGCATTACGCCGATCGCATCGAGCGCATTCGCCGTGCCATGCCCGATGCCGCCATTGGCGCTGACGTGATGGTCGGCTTCCCCGGCGAAAGCGACGACGACTTCGAGCAAACGCGCGCGCTCATCGAGCGCCTGCCGTTCACCTATCTGCACGTGTTCACGTATTCATCGCGGCCGGGCACTCCGTCCGCCAACATGCCGGAGCAGGTTCCGGTGCAGGTCGCGCGCGAGCGCAACCGCGTGCTGCGCGAGTTGGCTGCCGAGAAGAAGCGCGAGTTCATGCAATCATTTGTCGGCCGTGAATTAGAGGCGATCACGCTCACGCACTTCGACGGCGATTTCACGGAAGCGCTGACCGACAACTACTTGAAGCTCCGGTTGCACGGTGAGCACCAGGCGAATCAGTGCGTGCGGGCCATGATCGAAGCGGTGCATTCCGATGCGCTGGTGGGCNNATACTGCAGTTGTTGCGGAGGACTGTATCGATAAACGTTTTATCCGCACGAATGAACGCATTCGTGTCCGTGAAGTTCGCGTGATCGACGACGAAGGCAATCAGTTAGGCATCATGACTCCCTTCGACGCGCTCAAGATCGCACGCGAGAAAACCCTCGACCTGGTAGAAGTCTCGCCCACCGCCCAACCTCCTGTTTGCCGCATCATGGATTACGGGAAATACCTGTACCAGCAGGAAAAGCGCGAGCGCGAAGCCAAGAAACATCAGCATCAGATCGTAGTCAAGGAAGTGAAGTTCCGCATCAACGTGGACGATCACGACTACGACACCAAGAAGAACCACGTGCTGCGCTTCCTCGCCGAAGGCGACAAGGTCAAGGCCACCATCTTCTTTCGCGGACGCGAGATGACCCGCCAGAGTCTGGGACGTGGCATTCTGGAACGCTTGATCAAGGATTTGGGCGACAAGGCGATCGTGGAGTTTCGTCCGCGGCAAGAGGGCAACACGTTGCACCTCATTCTGGCGCCGCCAAAGACACAAGCGCCAGCCAAACCGCCCAAAGCTGAAGCCAAGCCGCACGCTCCCAAGCCAGCGAAGGCGGCGGCCCCGCAACCGGCCCCGCCGCAGCAACCGCCGCAGTAACGAAATAAGCCGCGCAGTAACCCGAATTCGTCTTGATCTCGACGGATCGGCATTCATCGTGAGATTCGGTAGACCAAAGGTTTTCTTGTGTTCTCTGTGTCTCTGTGGTGAATACATCTCCGCTGGCCGAGTACGCACCATTTATGTTGTAATGGAAAGACGTTATGCCAAAGATGAAAACCCATAGTGGAGCAGCGAAGCGCTTCAAGAAGACCGCAACTGGCAAGATCAAGCGTGGCCATTCCATGAAGCGCCACATCCTGACTTCCAAGGCGACCAAGCGCAAGCGCCAGCTCGATAAAGATACGATGGTGGACAAGGCGGACCAAAAGCGCATCGCGCGCATGATTCCCTACGCCTGATCCACAACTCGCCGCATGGTGCGGCATCCGGCGCGCGTCACCAGACCACGACGGCCAACAGCGTGTGAAGAGGCTATTCTGGGCCCCTCTGCCAGCCCGAACGGGAAGGCGAGCGTGGTCGAAGTCCTTGCCTCCAGCCGCTTAGCGATTTGCAAAAAGGAGCAACATGCCTCGCGTTAAACGTGGTACCAAGCGCCGCGCGCGCCGCAAAAAAATACTTGAGCGCGCCAGTGGTTATTACTTAACAAAATCTAAACTCTACCGTTCGGCCAAAGAGTCGGTCGAGCGAGGCCTGAAGTTCGCCTACAGCGGCCGCAAGCAGAAGAAGCGGCAATACCGCTCCATCTGGATCGTGCGCATCGGCGCCGCGGCCAAGTTGAACGGCATCAGCTACAGCCAGTTCATCCATGGTTTGAAGAAGGCCAGCATTGATTTGGATCGCAAGATCCTGGCCGATCTGGCGGTCAACGACGCCGCGGGATTTGCGACGCTGTGCAAGCAGGCGCAAGCCGCCACGGCGTAGTCCGCCCATCCCAGAAACCTTGCAGTAGAATTCCGATGGGCGGCCCGCGCGGCCGCCCGTTGTGCTTGTAAGGCAAGCGATGTTCACCACAGAGGCACAGAGGACACAGAGTAAACGAAAAATAGGAAAATTGATTCCGCGCTTTCTACCCTTCATGTTCGGGCAGTTGAGTAGCTTCACAGCCTTTGCCAACTGCGATGATTTTGGTGGTGGCTGGCAAATTGAAGTGGTAGGAGACCAGTCCCGTATTGCGGGACGCAAGAAGATAGCCCACCGCTTCAGCGGTGGGTAAGCTGCAATTTTGAGATTGAGCCCCTTTAGGGGCGGCACAAAATGAGCGCGGCTTCAGACGCGCGATAAATAGCATGTACACCGTCCCCAAACTCGAAGATTATTCTGCGGAGTCGCTGGATCGTGCAGCGAACGAACTCCGGAAGGCATTGGAATCGGAAGCGCACGACGTAAACACGGCTGCGCAGTTTAAGGAGTTTCGCGACCGCTGGTGGTCGCGAAAGTCTGGAATCAAAGCGCAGATCAATAAAGTGTGGCTGGGCAATGCTCCTCTAGATCAGAAACCTAAGGTGGGGTTTTGGTTGAATCTTCTCGCGATGGAAATCGAGGAGAAGCTTGAGGAGACGCAGGGGGCGGTGGCCGTCTACGAATCCGCCCTAACGCTTGCGGCCAAAGAGGACTGGACTGGTGTCATCTCCAGACCCCTTGCCGACCGCCTCGACATCTCCCTCCCCGGCATCCAGCGCCCCATCGGCGTCAAGCATCCCGTGCTGCGCGTGATGGACGAGATCGTCGCCGTATTCAAGGCCATGGGCTACTCCGTCGGCGAAGGCCCCGAGGTTGAGACCGACTACTACAACTTCGAGTCGCTCAACTTTCCGCCCAACCATCCCGCGCGCGATACGCAAGACACGCTGTTCATCGCCGGCCAGGAGAGCAAGCCCGCGCGCGATCGTCTGCTGCTGCGCACCCACACCTCGCCGGTGCAGATTCGTACCATGGAGCAGCAGCCGCCGCCGGTGCGCATCGTTATCCCCGGCAAGGTGCATCGCAACGATCCGCTCGACGCCACCCACTCGCCGGTCTTTCACCAGGTCGAAGGGCTGGCGGTGGACACCAACATCACCTTCTGCGACCTGAAGGGCACGCTCGACCACGCGATGAAAGCGTTGTTCGGCTCGTCGGTAAAGACGCGCTTCTATCCCTCGTTCTTCCCCTTCACCGAGCCCAGCGCCGACATGCAGGTGAGCTGCATCTTCTGCGGCGGCAAAGGCTGCCGCAAGTGCAAATTCAGCGGCTGGATCGAGCTGCTGGGCTGCGGCATGGTCGATCCCAACGTCTTCGACTTCGTGAAGCAGAACGGTTATGACTCGTCGAAGATCTCGGGCTTCGCATTCGGCATGGGCGTGGAGCGCATCGCCATCCTGAAATACGAGGTGGAAGAGATCCAGTTGTTCTACGAGGGCGACGTGAGGTTTTTGGAGCAGTTCGCGTGAGAATCCTTCCTACATGGCTGCGTGAGTTCGTCAAGGTTGCGGCTGACGACCGCCAACTCGCCGAAGACCTCACTTCGGCCGGCATCGCGGTGGAGTCTGTCCAGGAAGAGAACGGCGCGACCATCTACGAGATGGACCTGACCACCAATCGCGTGGACGCCATGAACCACTACGGCGTGGCGCGGGAAGCGTCGGCCATCTATGACGTCGATTTGAAACCGGTCGAACCCAAACTGCCGAAGCCAAAAGTACGTCGCATAGCGCCGCCGAATATTTCGGGACCGATCGGCATGACAAGCCTTACAGAGCAGATGGAAGCTGCGGCAGCTACGCTTGATACTGACGCTTTCCCCATCGTGATCGAAGACGCCCAAGGTTGCGCGCGTTACACGGCGCGCATCGTTCGCAATGTAAAGATCGGGCCATCGCCGCAGCCGGTCGCCAGCCGGCTGGAACTACTCGGTTCGCGGCCGATCAACAACGCCGCTGATGCCACGAACTACGCGCTTAACGAACTCGGCCATCCCACCCACGCCTTCGATCTCGACCTGCTGGAAGGCGGCACCATCATCGTCCGGCGCGCCCGCGAAGGCGAGGTGCTCAAGACGCTCGACGGCGTGGACCGCAAGCTCTCGACCGGGGACCTCGTCATCGCTGACGAAAAGAAGCCGGTGGCGCTGGCCGGTGTCATGGGCGGCTTCGACTCCATGATCACCGAGCGGACGAAGAACGTGCTCATCGAGTCGGCATGGTTCGACCCGGCGACGGTGCGCAGCATGGCCAAGCGCCACCTCATGCACACCGACGCGTCGCATCGCTTCGAGCGCGGCGCTGACTGGGGCATTACGCCGCTGGCTTGCGATCGCGTAGCCGAGCTGATTCTCGCCAGCGCGGGCGACGAATTACACGGCGGACAGATCGACACTGTCGCCCGCAGGGCAGAGCGTGCATCCATCGCGTTGCATCGCTCGGAGGTAAATCGTATTCTCGGCATCGATTTTGATGAAGATGAGATCCAGCGCATCCTGGGGCGGCTCGGTTTCGGCGTCACACGTAACGCTGAGGGTGACTTCAGAGTGCAGGTTCCCACCTGGCGTCTCGACGTGGAGCGCGAGGTTGATCTGCTGGAAGAGCTGGCGCGCATCCACGGCTACAACCAGTTTCCCAACACGCTGCCTGCGTTCACTGGCGCAGTGGTCACGCTGCCGGACGAGCCCAAGAACGCCAAGGTCCGCGAGACCATGCTCGCGCTCGGTTACGACGAAGCGATTTCGATCACCTTTATCTCCGAGCAGGAAGCGAAAGCCTTCGGCGGAGGCGAGCCGCTGGCCATCGCCAATCCGCTGAGCGAAGAGGCGGGATACCTGCGCACCTCGCTGATTCCCGGCCTGCTGGACATGGTGGGTTACAACCTGAATCGCGGCAACGCGAACGTACGGCTGTTCGAGGCTGGCGAGGTCTTCGAGAAGCTGGGCGACGGCTCCATCGAAGACGAGCGCCGCCACCTGGGCTTTGTCGCCACCGGCGACGCCATCGCCAAGAGCGTCCATTCACTGGCGCAGCCGCACACGTTCTTCCACATGAAGGGCGATGTCGAAGAGCTGCTTGCGGCCTTCGAGTATCAGAAGCTGCATTTCGACGATCAGACTCCGCCGTACTTCCATCCCGGCCGCTCGGCGCGCGCGCTGATGGACGGCGGGACCGTCGCCTGCTTTGGCCAGTTGCATCCTGACGTGGCGGCGGCGCGCAAGTTCCGCCAGGAGATCTACATCGCCGAGTTGATGCTCGACCGCCTGTATCGCCACTCATTGTGCGAGCCACGGTATCAGCGAATCTCGAAATTCCCCACGGTCGAGCGTGACTTCTCGTTCATCTTCGATGAAGCGCTCACCTTCGAGCGCATCCGCTCGGCAGTCGAAGAGTTGCGCCTGGCCGAGCTGCAGCAGTTCGTCCCGGCTGAAATCTTTCGCGGCGAGAAGGTCGGCCCGGGCAAATACTCGGTGCTGCTCCACACGGAGTTCCAGTCGAATGAGCGCACCCTGCGCGACGACGAAGTGGCGCAATGGTCGGCGCAGATCGTCGCGAAACTCGAATCGCTGGGCGGCGTGCTGCGCGCGCAATAGGGCACAACCATAAACACAGATCAGCGAATTTGGGGCCGTCTGCATCGCCAACGTTGCACATTCGGGTTCGCCGGCCACAAATCGCAACGCAATCGTGCTTTGCACAGTTCTGCACACAATCCTTTGCGGTATACTGCGCTCGCGATAACAAATTTTTTCGAGGTCTGGTCTTTCTATGCCCGCGAATGCAGTCGAAACCGTCTCCGCCTCCTCTAATGCCGATTTCAAGTCCCTGGAAGAAAAGATCCTGCGCACCATCGAGCTGTTGAAAGCGGCCCGCGAGGCCAAAGCCGCCGCCGAGCGCGATGCCTCCCGCCTGCGCCAGCAGTTGCATGAGCGCGAAGAGGAGATCGGCACCATGCGCCAGGAGATGGTCGGCCTGCGCCGGGAGCGCGAAGAGGTACGTACCCGAGTAGAAAAGATGCTGGACCAAATTGAGGCTTTGAACGCGGAAGAATCGGCAGGATAATGAAAGGCAGTGGCGAGTGGATAGTGGCTAGCGAATAGATCTAACCACTATCCACTAACCACTAGCCACTAAACAGGAGGCGGCGCTTGAGTCAGTCGAATGGCAACGGGAACGGCGCGGGCAGCGTTCGCGTCGAGATTTATGATCAGACTTACCATCTCCGGGGTTCCGACCCGGAATACATTGGCGAGCTGGCCGACTACGTGGACAGCAAGATGCGACTGATCTCCAAGCAGGCCGCCACGGTCGATTCCCTGCGCGTAGCCGTGTTGGCCGCGCTGAACATCGCCGACGAGTTCCACATGCTGAAACGGAAGTACGACTCCATCGCCACCGACTACAACGAGCGGGCCGAGCAACTGGCGGGCGCGCTGGACGAAGTTCTGACGGAGCCCCGTCGAGCCGGCTGAAGCTTACCACCGACTCGCGGCGCGCGCACGCAAGACACTCATGTCCTGGCGCTGCCTAATTGCGGAACCTCGATGCCCTCCCCACTCATCCTGATTCAAGAATATTGCACGTTATTCGCCAACTATTTACTTCCCAGCCCTTGTCATCCCTTCAACTTTTCCATAGCATCTCAGCAGAAAGCCGGCCTGCAAAGTTGGTGTTGGTGGCAACCGTTTTTTGAACCAATGCTCAATGAACAGGGGACTCTACTCGTATCTGGCTCGGTGTGCGACGTTCCGCCATGCGGAAATGCCTAAAGAGCTGCGGAGGGTTCCCACCGTATAGGACGGGTTCATTGACGGCCCACCGAACACGGCCCCGCGGGTCGGCTTTTTGTTAGCTGTTAGCTGTTAGCAGTTGGCGCTTAGCACTTGGCTAAGGCTTGCGGGTTGACGTAGTCCCAAAGACCGGACTAAATGCCAAGTGCTAAATGCTAACTGCTAAATACCAGTCGTTGCGTCCCGCCACCGCCCTTTGCATCTAAAATAGAATCGTGCTTCCCCGTTTATTTCACATTGGCAACTTTAACCTGCCCACCTATGGGTTGATGGCAGCCCTGGGCCTGATCTTCGGCCTCATGCTCATCGTCAAGCTGGGCCGCGAGCAAGGACTCGATCCCGACAGACTCTGGAACCTTGGCATCATTGCCATCCTGTCCGGCATTGCCGGCGCGAAGATCCTGATGATCCTAGTGGATCTCGGCTACTACCGCGACCATCCCGCAGAGGTCTTCAGCCTGTCAACCTTTCAGGCCGGGGGCGTGTGGTCGGGCGGCTTTGTGCTCGCGCTCGCGATGTGCATCTGGTACATGCGCCGCAACAATATGCCGGTACTGCGAACTTGCGACGTGTTTGCCCCAGGGCTGGCGTTGGGACACGCGTTCGGCCGTGTCGGCTGTTTCGCCGCCGGCTGCTGCTGGGGCCGCGAAACTCACGTGCCCTGGGCCGTGACCTTCCACAATCCTCTGGCCAATGAAATTGTCGGGACCCCGCTCAACGTGCCGCTGCATCCCACCCAGCTTTACGAGATGGTCGTCGAGCTGGCCAACTGCGTGTTCCTGGTGTGGCTCCTCCGGCGCAAGAAGTTCGAAGGCGAAATCATCGGAAGCTACATGATTATTTACGGAGTGGCCCGCTATTTCATCGAGTTCTTCCGCGGCGATCCTGGGCGCGGCGAGTTCATGGGATTCATGTCAGGCACGCAGGCGATCGCGCTGTGCCTGGTGATCGGTGGCGGCTTGCTGTGGATGCGCCGGGCGGCGCTCGCGCCGGTCGTGCCGATCAAAGCCACAAGATAGTTTCGAGTTTCAAGTTTCAAGTTTCGAGTTTGCGGAACAGGCGGAGGTTCGTCAAGAAGAGACGTCCACCGCCCGTCTTGAGGGCGTTCGGAAGCGCCTATCATCATTTGCCCGTCCCACTGGAAACTTGAAACTCGAAACTTGAAACTGGTTTTCAAACTTGAAACTCGAAACTCGAAACTTCCCCGTAACGATCTCCGTTCCGCCCGATGCCGCGGGCCAGCGCCTCGATCAATTCCTCACTGCGCATATCCCCGACATCAGCCGCGCACGCGTGCAGCAGTTGCTGGCGGAACAGAAAGCCCTGGTCAACGGCAGCGCCTCCAAGCCGTCGCTGCGGCTTCGCGGTGGCGAACAGATCACCATCCTTGGCGACCCCGAACCCCCGCCGTTGCGCGCGATCGCAGAGGACATTCCTCTCGACATCATCTACGAAGACGACGACCTGGCTGTCATCAACAAGCCGGCGGGGATGATGGTGCACGCCGGTGCAGGGGCCACCGACAGCGAACGCAATCGCGGGACGCTAGTCAACGCCCTGCTGCATCGCTTCGCCAAGCTGTCGGATGTAGGCGGCGAGTTGCGCCCGGGGATCGTGCACCGGCTCGATAAGGAAACCAGCGGGCTGATCATCGTCGCCAAGAACGACGTGACGCATCGCAAGCTGGGCCAGCAATTTTCGGGGCGCGAGGTCAAGAAGCGTTACGTGGCGCTGGTGCATGGCTGGCCCGCGAAGGACCGTGGCACCGTCAATGCCGAGATCAGCCGCGATGTAGTGCGGCGGGTTCGCATGACCACCCGCGGCAGCCGGGGCCGCTCGGCGATTACTCATTATGAGGTTCGCGAGCGGATAGACTCGCCATTTGGCAAGTTCGCGCTGGTGGATGTCCGAATCGAGACCGGGCGCACTCACCAAATCCGCGTGCATATGTCGTCCATTGGCCATCCGGTGGTGGGCGACTCGCTGTACCGCGCGCCGAAAGAACTGCGCCGGCCTACGGCTCTGCGAAAGGCCTCGACCAAGGCGACCTCTCGGGCAAGCCGGTCGGAAGCTGGGCAGACGCCCAGCGTACTCGTCCTCAATCGCAACTTCCTGCACGCGGCAGCCGTCGCGTTCACCCATCCCCGAACCGGGCAGCCGCTTTCCTTCAGCGCCCCGTTGCCTCGGGAATTGACGCAGTTTCTGGAGCAGATTCGAGGATGAGGCTTGATCATTCATGAAATTGGAGGTGTCATTCCGGGCGAGGGCAGGTGACAGGATAGGGATCCTTCGACTCCTCGTCCGGTCGCCGCGGCGACCGGGTTCGTCGCTCAGGATGACAGCCATAAAGGTCTTTCGTCGTACTCAGAATCTGTCTGGCCACTAATCACGGACCACTCGTCCAGCCCCGCAAGCGGCTATAATGGAATTTCGAATGAAAACTTGGGTGATGATGGTTTTGTTGGTGGCACTGCCGTGGGGGCTGGCCGCCCAGAACTCTACAGAGCAGCAGCTTCCTACCGCGCCATCGGCGACGAAGTTCCCTCCGCCGCAGTCCGCTCCGCCAGCGTCCGGGAGCGGCCAATCCACGACACCGGCGCAATCACCGGCTGCGCCCGCGTCCGACCCGAATGCAGGGACCGCTGCCAATGCAAATTCTTCACCACCCGCAACGGCCCAGCAGAACAGCTCATCGCAGCCGGCCACTTCCAGCGCATTGAATAAATCCACCACGGCGCCGGGGGGTTCTGCCGGCAGCTCAACCGGCAAGGCCGACAATCCCGACGAGGAGATCACCGTCATCCGCAAACGGGTGGACGAAGTCAACGTGGTCTTTACCGTCACCGACAAGCGCGGCCACTTCGTAAAAGACCTCACGCAGAACGATTTCAGGGTCCTTGACGACAGCAAGCCCGCAGAGAGCATCCGCTCGTTTAGCCGGCAAACGAACCTGCCGCTGCGCGTAGGATTGCTCATCGACGCCAGCAACTCGGTGCGCGATCGCTTCAAGTTTGAGCAGGAAGCGGCGATCGAGTTTCTGAACCAGATCATCCGGCCGAGGTTCGACCAGGCGTTTGTCATCGGCTTCGACACTACGCCCGAGGTGACGCAGGACTTCACCGACGATACTGAGGCGCTCTCCCATGGCGTGCGTATGCTGCGGCCGGGCGGCGGCACCGCGATGTACGACGCCATCTACTTTGCCTGCCGCGACAAGCTGATGAAGGAGGACAAGAGTCTGGTGGCTACCCGGCGCGCCATCATCCTGCTCAGCGATGGCGAGGACAACCAGAGCCGCGTCTCCCGCGAAGAAGCCGTGGAAATGGCGCAGCGCGCCGAGGTCATCATCTACACCATTTCCACCAATGTCAGCGGGATGAAATTGCGCGGCGACAAAATCCTGGAACATTTCGCCGACGAAACCGGCGGCAAGGCTTTCTTCCCGTTCAAGATTCAGGATGTGGCCGACGCCTTCTCGCAGATTCAGGATGAGTTGCGCAGCCAGTACGCCGTGGCCTACAAGCCCGCAGATTTCGTTTCCAATGGCCAGTACCGCAAGATCGAGATCATGGCTGACAACAAGAAGTACAAAGTGCGCGCCCGCAAGGGCTACTACGCGCCACGGCAGTAGAAGAAGTTTCCAGTTTCGAGTTTCAAGTTTCCAATCCCAATTTCCAAGGAACGACTGATTCTGCGGGACGTTAGACCCCGACCTACCGATTCTTTCTCTGCGTCTCCGTGCCTCTGTGGTGAATCAGCCGACCCGAAACTGCTAAGATATTGGTAAGTGCCTGCAGCCGCGTTCGCGGCGTGGGACACGGAGGACAACATGAGGTGGATGTTACGTTCGAAAATTCACCAGGCCACAGTTACCGATGCCGATCTGCGATACGTGGGAAGTATCACGATCGATGAGGAATTGATGGAAATGGTGGGACTACTGCCCGGCGAAAAAGTGATGGTGGTCAGCAACACCAGCGGCGCGCGACTGGAAACCTACACTATTCCGGGGCCGCGCGGCTCTGGCGTCATCTGCATGAACGGAGCGGCCGCTCACCTGGTCAAGAAGGGCGAAGAGATCATCATCATGGGCTTCGAACTGGCCGACCGGCCGGTGGCGCCCAAGCAAATCGTGCTGGGACCGCACAACGAGTTTGTGAGGTGGCTGGGGGATTTGCAACTTGAAGACTCCCCGCAACTCTGTGTTTGACGGACACCTTCAAGCAGTGCTATTTTGCTTCTACACTGGAAAGGAGGGTGATCCAAATATATGAAGATTGATTGTCCGAGTAGTATCCCAAGTGAGGTGGCTGAGGCTTAGGGCTTCCGCTCTAAATCCTCGCAAGACTCGCATAGCTGTGAAGTCTGCCGCTGGGGCCACGTAGAGTGGACAGCCTCAGGCCAATCCCAACAGCTAACCGGAAAGACCCGCTGGCGCCACGCGCCGCGGGTCTTTTCTATTTGCAAGCCCAGATGCGAGGCAGCCGCGAAGCTTCACTGCGCTGGCGTGGCGTTGGAGGGCACACTCTTCGGTGCGGCTGGCGCTTCCCCGGCCTTCAATATACGGCAGCAGCCGCTTAGCATGTCGCCCTGCGGCAAAGTCACCACCACTGCGAAGGGGAACGTTCCCTTGCGCCCAGGATCGGTGCATGACGCGTTTTGGACCCTGGCTAACAGCACATCTCCGCCGCCCACCGACGCGAGGTTATTTTCCTGCTGCCACAGCCAGACCTTTTGGTCCGGCACCCAGAAAAGGCCGCCTCGGAAGTCTTTGTCCGGCTGATTGATGCCGAGATATCTGGCGCCCCACGACACGAACTGAATGCTGAACTTGGGCCCGTCGCCGAAGCAAACCATGTCGGGTGGCTTGTCGGGTGGGTTGGGCACTTGCTTCGGGCGTTTTACCTTCGGAACTTGTTCCGAGGGGTTCGTGGTATCTGGCGCCGTCGTATCTTGCGCCTCAACCGAAATCACCGTAAAAAAAATAAGCGAAATTACGATACAGCCAACGAAGGTCCGCGACATTAACTCCTCCGGTAGAAGCATGTTCCTGCGCGACTGGCATGGCGTCAACTGATATTTTGTTCGACCCTCCTGAACCCGTTGCGCACCACCTGCGCAATGGAATCTCGCAACCCCATCGCCGCCAGCTCGTCCTGCGGCACCCATCTGACCTCGCTGACGTCGCTTCCAGCTCTCGCGTCTTCTGCGATGCAGTGGCAAAGATAGTCGATCAGGACATAGTGGTACTGGGTACGTCCCTGCTCATCCCGGAAGATGCTGTCAAAGACATCCAGCACGTCGCCCGGTTCGACCTCGAGCCCGGTCTCTTCCAATACCTCGCGGCGTACACCTTGGCGAAGCTTCTCGCCGAGCTCCAACACGCCGCCGGGAACGGACCACTCTCCTTTGAGCGGCTCGGTTGCGCGGCGCACCAGCAGCACGCGGTCCCCACGGATGATCACTGCGCCAACTCCGATGATGGGCCGTTCGGGATAGTCGCGTTTCATAGCAGGTCCCGGCGATCAAGCGGAAGGCATTGCGCTGGCGTCATTGGGCGAAGAAATCGGCGGGAGCAAATC
This sequence comes from Acidobacteriaceae bacterium, assembly GCA_003152695.1. Lineage (GTDB taxonomy): Bacteria > Acidobacteriota > Terriglobia > Terriglobales > Acidobacteriaceae > Bog-257. The sequence goes on along the minus strand of PMAT01000036.1, from coordinate 44,430 downwards.
CCGCCAGCCTCCAGCCCTTAGGCCCCAGGGTCAGGCGAAAGCGCATTTGGGTCTCGCGCCGCAGGGTGATCTGCGACGGGTCCGCGGGCGTGGCCTCCATCTCGATCTCGGCGACCGCGGAGCCGCCGTTCTTATCGGATGTGACCTGCAGCAGTTGGTAACGGAAGCGGATGGCATCGTACTGAGCGAAGAAGGCGCTCAACTGGTCGCGGACCTGGGCGTAGTCGGGCGTCTGTTGCTCGTCGAAGAGAGCCAGTACTTGATAGGAATTGTGGCCCTCCATTCCACGTTGCAGGGGCCCGAAGACGTCCCGTATGACCTGGTCGCTGAGATCCAGCTTCTCTTCGGCCGGCGGTGGCGCGGGCCCGGGGGACGGGGGCTGCTGATTCTGTCCCAGTAGGCCGCCTTGCAACCCTGTAGTCAGCAGAACGCCGAGAAGCAGTGTAAGCCAGCCAATAGACGACATGCACTTTTGCATCAGAGGATTACCGGGGTGCCTGAATTCGTACACTCATGCATAATACTGTTAACCCTGCTGGGATGCAGCAGGCTGCTACATGGCGATGGACAAACCCAAACGCGAATCGGAGCGGGCTGACTCCTCCGATCGCAGTTCCGTCCGGCCCCCTCGCGGGCCGGCGGAAAGCCGTGCTGCTCCTACGCAACTTTCTGGAGCCAGAAGGGTTACAGCCGATGTGAGCAGCATCGCACTGGATCGGCTCTTGCTGGCCGGGGGCCCCGCTAAGGGGACGGCGGAGCTACCCGCCGGATTACGGGGCGAATTGATCGAACCTGTCGTGCTGGAGATGCTGAGCGATGCCGAGGTCATGCTACGCGTGGCCGCGGGCGACGATGTTGCTTTCAACTACCTGGTGGAGAAGTACCGCCGCCAGATGATCAGCTTCATGTACCGCATGACCCATAATCAGCCGGTAGCCGAGGAGTTGGCGCAAGAAGTGTTTTTACGTGTCTATCGCTCGCGGCAGGGCTATGCGGCGAGCGCCAAGTTCACCACCTGGCTCTATCGTATTGCGACCAACCTGGCGGTGAATTACGCGCGTGACACCAAGCACCAACGCCCCGAGAACATGGTGAATCTGGATGAACCCGATGCCGATACCGGCATGACGGTGGACTTGGCCGACAGCGGCTTGAATGCTGAGCAAATCATCCTGCGCACGGAAAGGCTGGCGGCCATTCGCCGCCAGGTCGAGGCGTTGCCCGAGCGCCAACGCATGGCCGTGATCATGCACAAGTACCAGAACATGGATTACAAGCAGATCGCGGCGGTATTAAAGTTAAGCGAGTCGGCAACCAAGTCGTTGCTGTTCCGGGCGTACGAAACGCTGCGGGAGACATTGAAACAGTTTTTATAAGTAGGAAGTAGGGTGCGGTTATGATGTGCGAGAAGCTTCGCGGCGATTTTATGGAAGCGGTGCTAAGCGGGCCGGAAACGGCTTCGCCTCAGTTGCAGGAACATTTGCGGAGTTGCGCGGCTTGCGCACGTGAACTGGCTTCGTTCCAGCAAACCATGTCGGTCCTGGACGAGTGGCAGGCGCCGGAGCCATCCCCGTATTTCAGTTCCCGCTTGCGGGCGCGGATGCGCGAGGCAACCTCAATGCAACTTGGCGGCTGGCTGGCATGGTTGCGCCGGCCGGTGGCCGCGGCGGCGGCTGTGGTTTTGGTGGCGGCTGGCGCCGGACTGCTGGAGATGGGCCGCGTGAATCGCAACCGCAACACCCTGGCGACCAATGACCAGCCCGGTGTGGTACGGGTGAACTACAGCCCCGGAACCGCGGTTGGCGATTTGCAGTACCTGGACAAGAATGCCGATCTGTTCTCGGATTTTGACGCTCTTGATGACCAGCAATCCTCAACGGAGTAACTAGAAGTGGTGCGCGCCGCTAAATCCATCCTGGCCAGCCTGGTGCTGCTGTTCAGCGCAATTCCAGCGCTGGCGCTTTTTCCCCATTGGCAGCATCACGCTCTGCCCTCAGGATCGGCGCAGCAAGCACGACCTAGCTCCCGGCCCATGAATGGTGCACCACCGGCTTCGCCGCAAAGCTCTAATGGTGCACCGCCGGCTTCGCCGCAAAGCTCTAATGGAGGCAATCAGCTTCATCTGAACGGTCCCGGTCCGCATCGCGGCGATTGGCTGCGAAAATATATGGCATTGCCGCCACAGCAGCAGGAGAGGCAACTGCAACAAGATCCCAGTTTCCGCAGTCTTCCGCCCGAGAAACAAAACCATCTGCTCGATCGTTTGCGGAACTTCAACAGTCAGCCTCCGGAGCAGAAGACCAGGATTCTCAATCGGATGGAAACCTTCGAGCACATGACTCCGGAGCAGCAGACGGCTGCGCGCAGTCTGTTTCAGCGGTATCGCAATCTGCCTGACGACCAGAAGGGCAAGGTTTCACAAGCCTATCGAAGGTTGCGCGGTATGCCGCCCCAGGCGCGGAATCAGTTGTTGAGTTCGGACGAGTTCCGCAACAACTACACCGATGATGAACGGGACCTGCTGCGCGGAATGACGGACCTGAATGTGGAGCCGTCGCACTAGGCCAAAGGCGAAGACAAGGTATCTCCCACCCGCCTTGCCACGATCGGAAGCACCGCTCGGCAAAATAATTTAACATCGAGCTTCGCCCCATTGCCGGTTGCCGTTAGAACGACAGACGAAGATTGTTTATCTATGATCGAACTGGTTCGCGACACCTACCGTTATCGGGAGTTGATTTGGGCACTGGCCCTCAAGGAGCTCAAGATCCGCTATAAGCGGTCCGTCCTGGGCTTTATGTGGGCGCTGCTGAACCCTGCCCTGCTTATGGTCGTGCTGACCCTGGTATTTTCCACGGTCATGCGCTTGGCCGTACCGCATTACGCGATTTTTCTGCTCAGCGTGCTGCTTCCCTGGACGTTCTTCTCGCAATCGCTCTCCTATGCCGTGGAAGCCATCGTAGCCAACGGCGATTTGATCAAGAAGATCGCCGTACCCAAGATGGTGTTTCCCGTGGCAGCGGTGGTCTCGAACATCATCAACCTGCTGCTTTCTCTTATCCCCCTGGCGTTGCTGGTCCCACTTTTGCGGCACCCCTTTTATTGGACCTGGGTGTACTTGCCGGTCCCGCTGCTGGCCCTGGCAATCTTCACCTTGGGGATGACCTTCTTCTTCGCCGCGGCCAATGTGTACTACCGCGATGTGGCACACATCCTGCAAATCCTGCTCACGGCGTGGTTCTACCTGACTCCAATTATCTATCCCCTTGAACTGATACCGGCGCGGTATCAATGGATTTTCAAGCTGAATCCAATCATCTATGTCATCAACGGGTTTCGCCTCGCGGTGTACTACGGCATGTTGCCTAAGGCGCCTTCCATTGTGGCCTCCTTTGTTTGCGCTTTCTTAAGCTTGTTCCTGGGGTTTGCCATCTTCCGTAAGTACCAGGACAATTTCGTTTTCTATGTCTGAGTCAGGAATGTCTTCCAGCCCGGTTGCAATTCGATTGCAGAACGTCACGCAGCGCTTTCGAGTGATCCACGAGCGCCCCGATACGGTGCGCGAACTGTTCTCCAAGTTTTTCCAGCGCAAATCCAGCTTTCACGACTTTGAGGCCGTAAAAAACGCCTCCTTTGAAGTCCCGAAGGGCCAGATGCTGGGATTGATCGGGCGCAACGGATCGGGCAAGAGCACCGTTTTGAAGATCGTTTCAGGCGTTTACCGGCCATCCGCCGGAACGGTGCAGGTGCAAGGCTCGTTGGCGCCGCTGATTGAATTGGGCGCCGGCTTCCACCATGAATTGACCGGCCGGGAGAATATTCTGCTCAACGGTCTGCTGATGGGTTACTCCAAACGCGAGGTACTCGCGCGCCAACAGGGTATTATCGACTTTGCCGACATCGGAGACTTCATCGACTCGCCGGTGAAGCAGTACTCGTCGGGAATGTACATGCGGCTGGCGTTTGCAGTGGCCACCGAGGTGGATCCAGAGATCCTGGTGATCGACGAAATCCTCGCCGTCGGGGACGCGGGATTTCAGGACAAGTGCTTCGAACGCATCCGGAATTTTCGGCGCGCCGGTAAAACCATCCTTATGGTGACCCATAACATGACACAAGTCGCGGAGCACTGCGACCGCGCCATTCTTCTGGACAAAGGACGCATCATGGCCGACGGCCTGCCGGAAGACGTCATCGAGGTGTACAAGAGTTTGCTGGCGGTGGAGGCGGTGGGGGCCCATTGATGCCGGCGAGGAAAGCCGCCCTCCTCACAGCCACGCTGCATTCGTGTTATATTTGCGCCAATCTATGCTGCACGCATTGGCTCCCTGGCTTCACGAACACGCAAGGATCTTTGAGATTGTCCTGGTCATTCTCAGCGCCCTGGTGGCGTTCTACGCCGATACCCTCCGGCATTTTCTGTCCCTGCCCCCCCAGAAATTATCGACCTGGATCTTGAAGGCGAGACTGCTTTCGGTAAATTCCAAGCTGTTCAATCTGTGTGAGTGTCAAAACAACGCATTCTCGACTCTGGTCTATATTTCCCGTTTCCTGGTCTTTGTGTTGCTGCTCACCAGCCTTTTCATCGGCGGGATTTTCCTGGAGGTGGTTTCGATCCGCGTGGAAAATCGGGGAGATCCCGGTGCGTACAGCCGCTTCCACGCCAATCTGGACATCACGCTGGCCTTGCTGTTTGTGGTGGTTGTCTGTTCCCGACTGCTGCTGCTCGGGGAATTTCTCTTTCGCCTGCGCAACTTCAAGGGATACGACAGTCGCCTCATGGAGCGCGTGGCCGAGCTCGAGGGAAAACTTGGGATTTCCGACACTACCCCGGCGAATTCAATCAGCGATTGATGCCAAGCCTGACGGAAATCATTCGGCGACAGAAGAAGCGGGTCCGCACTCTAATCCGCGCATTCCGGCGGGCGAATGTGGACGACCGCTACCGGGTTGTGCAGGGTGTGTGTACCCGGCTGCCCTTGCCGCTTCTAGCCAGGCAGCGAGTGTCATCCTGGTGTTTGGACCGCATCACGGGGCGCACTTGGAGCGCGCGGCCCGCCGCCGTTCGTCCGGCCCAGAAGGCATGGGACAAGCAGGCACAGGCGCGTTTGCGTCAGCTTCTGCAGGCCGGCGAACAACTTGCCTGCCCGGCGGTTGAGAATCCCACCGTATCGTTCATCGTAGTTCTGCATGAGCGCGCCCACCTGTCCCTGCTCAGCTTAGAATCCATCATCGCAAACGCAGACATCAGTTATGAACTGATCGTCGTGGACAACGCATCCACGGACGAGACTGGGCTAATGCTGGACCGGTTGCAGGGCGCGAAAGTAATCCGCAACCCAACCAACGTCGGATTCGGTCCGGCCTGCATGCAGGCTGCGGCTTGCGCTGCCGGAGAGTACCTCTGTTTCTTCAACAATGACGCGCTACTAAGCCCCACCGCGATCAGCGCGGCGCTGGCCAATTTCGCGCATGCCAGCGTGGGTGCGGTCGGTGGAAAGATTCTGCTCGCCAATGGCGCGCTGCAGGAAGCCGGCAACATCGTGTGGTCTGACGGAAGCGCATTGGGCTACGGACGAGGCGATGACCCGCAGGCTCCGCAATATGAATTTCGCCGGCCGGTGGACTACTGTTCTGCCGTCTTCTTGCTGACGCCGCGACGATTGTTCGCCGAAGTGGGCGGATTCAGTTCCGAGTTCGCGCCCGCATACTACGAAGATACCGACTATTGCATGACCTTGTGGCAGAGAGGTTTTCAAGTCATCTATGAGCCGCTGGCGGTCATTCGACATTATGAATCGGCAAGCTCGGGAGGAAATGAGTTTGCCCAGGCCCGCATGGCGGAACATCAGAAGAAATTCCTGCATAAATGGGAGCCGGTATTAAAGCAGCATCATGCTCCCGGCTTGTCGCAAATCAGCGCCGCACGCATAGCAGCCGGCGCCAAAGGTTTGCGAATACTCTATGTTGACGACCGTATACCCCACAGGAACCTCGGTTCCGGCTATCCACGAAGCAACGACATTTTGCGCCAGCTCGTGACACTCGGTCATCACGTCACCTGTTCAACATTGATGTTTCCGTTGCTGCGGGATGAGTATTCCGATATACCCCGCGAAATTGAGCTGTTTGACGGCCTGCGCAACCGTGCGGCATTGACGAAGGACTACTGCCGGTGCAGCGACGTCGTATGGGTCAGCCGTCCCCACAACCTGCACGTGCTGCTGACGCAATGCCTCGCCGTTGCGGGCCCTCGAAATTTTCGCCTGATCTATGATGCTGAGGCGATTTTCTCGGAGAGAGCGCAACAGAAGCAGGCATTGGGCGGAGCGAGTGCCGACGCCGTTGAACCCTATCATGAATTCGCCTTAGCCGGGTCGGCGGACACCGTAGTTGTGGTTTCCGAGAATGACAAAACAGCCATGCTTCAATCCGGTGTCCACTCGGTGCATGTGGTTGGATTTGAGTTCTCTCCGTCTCCTGCGTCCACTGGGTTCGCACAGCGCCGCACCTTTCTCTTTGTCGGAGGAGTACACGGTTCGGACAATCCCAATGCCGACTCCATTCGCTACTTCTGTCGCGCAATTTGGCCGGCGGTGCAGCAGGCGACCGCAGCAAGCCTCATCGTCGCGGGCTACGGAACCGACCAGGTGCTGGGCGATCTGAACAGTTCCACGATCAAGGTGCTTGGAGCGCAGGAAGACCTCAGGCCTTCTTACGAAGAGGCGCGTGTGTTCGTGGTTCCCACCCGCTATGCCGCAGGTTTGCCGTTCAAAGCCTACGAGGCAGCTGCGTTCGGGGTGCCACTGGTGGTCTCTGACATCATTGCGCGGCAAATGAAGTGGCGGGACGGTATCGATTATCTTGTCGCCGGCGATGCGGATACATTCGCACAACAGTGCAGCCGCTTATACAGCGATGAAGCCATTTGGCAGACCCTTCGTGCCAACGCCTTGCAACGCGTGATCGACGAACTTAGTCCTGACGCGTTCGCCGAGAGCATACGGTCGGTCTTGAACGAACGGCCGGCAGCGATGTCTTAGGCGGCCCATGGTGTGTACAATCGCGAGCATAGCCGCGTGAAGACCGTCACCATAGCAATTCCCTCGCTGCATCGTCCTGACCTCACCGCGCGCTGCCTCGATTTCATTCAGCAGCAGACCCTGCCGGTTGACGCCTGGGAAGCCGTGGTGATTGAAAACGACGCGCGTCCTGACAGTATCCTTCCCGATCCCCTACCACCGAATACGCAGCGCATCGAACTCTCGACCAATGAGGGAACGACCGGCTCCATCAATCGAGCCGTAGCGCAGACCGAGTCGCGTTATGTTCTGCTGCTCAACAACGATGTCGAGATGCACCCCGACTACCTTGCGAAGCTGGCGCTGGCGCTCGATTCTGACCCGAAGGTCGGATTCGCCACCGGCAAGCTATTACGCGCAACCCAGCGAACCCATCTCGATGGCGCCGGAGACGCCATGCTGATGTCTGGGGCCGCCTATCGGCTCGGACATTTCGCCCCGGACAATGGCCAGTATGATCACCCGCTGTTGGTTTTGAGCGGCTGCGGGGCCGCGGTGCTGTATCGCCGAGAGGTCCTCAACCTTTGCGGCGAACTTGATGAAGAGTTCTTTGCCTATCTTGAGGATGTCGATCTGGCCTTGCGCGCACATCTGCTCGGCTACACGGGAGTCTACTTGCCGCAAGCAGTTGCGTACCACATCGGCAGCGCGACCCTGGGCGATGTACTGCATCCGCGCATCGTCGAGTACCTTACGCGCAACCAGATCTATCTGCTGGCCAAGGATTATCCCAGCTCGGTATTGTGGCGGCTGCTGCCGCGAATCGTCGTCTATCAGGGTCTTTGGCTGCTGTATGCCGCGCGCAGCGGGAGACTGGGCGCGTATTTGCGCGGATGGTGGGCCGGGCTGCAGGGTCTCGCCAGAATGAGACGCAAGCATCGACAGCTTATGGCGAATCGTCGCATCACTGACGATGAATTTCTGGCGCAGTTGCGGCAGTCGGAGCGTCAGATTTATGACTGGCAGCGGTCCCTGCCTCCAGCGGAACGCTCCGGTCTGTTGAAGTTCTATTTTCGGCTCTTCGGAAAACCGTGAAAGGTCATTCCTAAAAAGTCGTCTGCACGCGGACTGAATAGCTGCGCGGCGGCGCAATGGAATTGCCCGAGAACAGTCCCGCAAAGTTGATAAGGTTGAGCCCATTGTTCATGTTCTGAACGTCGAACAGCATTCGCATCGCAAGGTTGTCTCTTTTCCAGAGATCGGCGCCGAGGGAAGCGTCCAGCGAGAACCAAGGCTTGACCCGGTTGCGCTCGAAGTTAACCCGATCGACCACTTGCTGGCCGTATTGCGCCAGCGCTTGTTCGTAGGTGCCATCGAAATCGACCGGCAGGCCGCTGCCATATTCTCCGCCCAGCGCAGCCCAGAACCGAGGCAGGAACTGGTAACGGAAGCGCGTCCGCACCGTGTTGCGCTGGTCTTGCGAGACCCAGAAACGCCCGCCCAGTTGAGTGAGCGCATTCGTCGCCGACTGCCCGAGAAAAAGTCCTCCCGTCACCGGGAAATAGGCGGAGCCCACCATGTAGGAATAGCTCACAAACCCTGACAAATGTCCCCAACGTGGAAGATTAACTTTTCCTTCCGCTCCATAGATCCGGGCTTTGCGAAAGGCGATCGGGAAGCTCACCGAAGTATTCAGCAGCAGGTCGTCGTCGGCGAAGTTGTTCATGCCGCGGAAATACGAATTCACATCTACGCTGACCTTCCCCATGAACCCCTTCGTCAGGCCAAACTCGTAGTAGTTGCCGTGCGATGGCTTGACCGGCAGGCGCAGCACGTTGGGGTTCAGGACTGCAACCTCGGGAGAACTCGACAGCAGGATGTTTTCGAAAGCGGGGGTTTGGAAAACCCGGTCATAAGCGGCATGAAGCAGTAGTTCGCTTTTGGCGAAGTAGCGCGAAACTCCCAAACGCGGACTCACTGCATTTTGATTGACGACGAGCTGGTAGTGGTCCCAGCGCACGCCGGCACTGACAGTCCACTTGCCCAGACGAATCAAGTCCTGCACAAAAGCGGATTGCTCCAGGTCCGGACGATTGCCCACAAAGCTGAACCGGGTCGGCGTACCCGGATCGAATTGCGAGGGGTCGGTGATGACATCGGCGAAACGCTCGTGCAGGAAGATGCTGTCGGATTCCACCCCGGCCTTCCACTCCTGATTGCCGCGATGAATCGAGACCGTTGCGTTGAAATAGCCCTCGGTGAAGTGGTTGGCTTGGAACGCGATGATTGGCGTGGACAGGGGATTGGACGACAGACCACTAGAGTTGTCGCGCACCATTGCTCGAACGTCGCCCACCATGTTGGAAGAAAAAATGTGTTGGTAGGTGATGGTCCCCATGTTCTCGAAGTTGTCGCCGTCCTGGCGTTGGCCTGCCGCTTGCTGGACCTGCTCGTTGGGAATGTCATAGCGAGCCAGCTCGTGGCGGAACATCAAGGTCAGGCGGTCGCTCGGAGTGAAGTCCCGCTCGTACCTGCCGGCGAAATCCCCCGTAGTTCCAGTATTGGTGAAGTTTTGCGGAACCGGTGGGCTGAGATAGTAGCTTGTCATCGCGCCGCTGGCACTGATGCCGAACAGGTTCTTGCCCGACAAATACTGCAGCATGGTGTACGCGCCAGCAGTGTCGAAGCTGCCCCCGGACAACACAACTTGCCCATGAAAACCTTCGCGGCTGTCTCGCGCGGTGTTGACCTCGACAATGCCTCCCATCTTCCTTCCATATTCAGCGGGGATGCCGGCAGTGTAAACGCTCATCGACTCGACATTGTCCGCTTCGATTTCCGGGCCTGAACCGGGCGAACGGTTGTCGGTGAGCGGGATTCCATTGACGACGAACTGCGTCTGGTATTCCGATCCGCGCGGATGCAGCACCGCATTGCCTTCATACAGCCATCCCGGCTGCGAGTTCACCAGATCTTGCAGGGAACGTCCGGGCAGGGATGTGGCTCGATTGGCAATCGCCTCGGAGCCGATCTGGCTGACGGCGCCAACTCGCTCGGGGTCAATAAGCGTGTCCTGGTCACTGACGTTGACCGACGTATTTATGCCGGCAACGCTCAGCTTGATATTGAGTTCCCGCGGAATGGCGGAGCGGATTTCCAGCGATTGTGAAACGGGAGCGAATCCTTCGCATTTCACCTCCAGCCGGTACATCCCGAAGGGCAGGCGCTGGGCGTCGAGTGTGCCCGCTTCGTCGGTGCGGAACGGCTGCCGAAACTGGTTCGACTCGCTCACCAGCTCCACCGAACTCTTCAAGCCGAGTCCGGCCGGATCGGTCACTCGCAGGCGCAGTTCACCGGTCTTGCTCTGGGCAAAGAGCGGCAGGGCGCACAGGAGAACGATGAAGACCCTTGTCATGGCACGGCACGGACTGGCCTGCTCCATTTTTGAGAGCAGATGACGGTGGAAATTATTGTACGAGACGACGACGGGCATGGCTGGAGTCTGCGCCCAAAATAAAAGGACCGTCCGAATGGATGGCCCTTGGTTGCTCGCTGGCTCCGAAAACAGCGAGCAGGTTCGATCCTGCTGCACGGAGAACGTCAGTCTCATCCAACCGGGACCGTGCTCAGCACCTGCTCGCGGACTTCCTCGTCCTGCTTGGCTTCCGCGCGACTGGTGGGCAGAGCAATGTCGAGCAGCTCCTGAATGGTCTTGACGTAATGCATGCTCAGGCCCTGCAGCTGCTCCGGCGTCAAGTCCTCGTCAACGTTCTGGCGGTTATCGGCAGGCAGAATAATGTCGGTCACGCCCGCGCGCTTTGCCGCCAACGTTTTTTCCTTGATGCCGCCGATGGGAAGCACATTGCCACTCAACGTGATCTCACCGGTCATCGCGGTCAGCGGACGAACCCGCCGATCGGTGAGCAGCGAGACCAAAGCCGTAGCCATGGTGACACCAGCCGAAGGTCCGTCCTTCGGAATAGCGCCCGCCGGCACATGGATGTGGATGTCGTGATCGGCGAAGAACGCTTCGTCAATGCCTAGCTCCTTCGCATTTGAGCGCACCCAGGTCAGCGCCGCCTGCATGGACTCCTGCATCACCTGGCCGAGCTGGCCGGTCATGGTAAAGCCCCCTTTGCCCCTCATCTTATTGGCCTCGATGAAGAGGATGTCGCCGCCCGTCGGCGTCCACGCCAGCCCAACGGCCACGCCCGACCGCTTGGTGCGCTCGGCAATTTCGCCCTCGGTGCGGATCTTCATCCCACCCAGCATGTCGTGCTGCTGCACCAACTCCGGCGTCACCATCAGTTTGTCGTGCTTGCCCTCGGCAATGCGGCGCGCCTGTTTGCGGCAGATGGTCCCGATGGTGCGCTCCAGGCTGCGCACCCCGGCCTCGCGGGTGTAGTGGCGAATGATAAAGCGGACCGTTTCCTCGGGAAACTCGATCTGATCGCCGCTAACTCCGTTCTCCTCGATCTGCCGCGGAACCAGGTACTGGAATGCGATGTGTACCTTTTCCTCTTCCGTGTAGCCCTGCAGCTCAATGATCTCCATGCGATCGCGCAGCGGATCGGCCACGGGATCGAGCATGTTCGCCGTGGTGATGAACAGCACCTTCGACAGATCGAAGGGCACGTCGAGGTAGTTATCGCGGAAGCTGAAGTTCTGCTCCGGATCGAGCGCCTCCAGCAGCGCCGAGGCGGGATCGCCGCGAAAGTCGCGTCCCACCTTGTCGATTTCGTCGAGCATGAAAACCGGATCGTTGGTTTCCGCGCGGCGGATGCCCTGCATGATCTGGCCCGGCAAGGCGCCAATGTAGGTACGGCGATGTCCGCGGACCTCGGCCTCGTCATGCACGCCGCCCAGCGACAAGCGCACGAACTTGCGCCCCAGGGCGCGCGCGATCGACTTGCCCAGCGAAGTCTTGCCCACTCCCGGCGGTCCCACGAAGCACAGGATCGGGCCCTTCATATTGGGCTTCAAGCGGCGGACCGACAGGTAATCCAGAATCCGGTTCTTCACTTTCTCCAGATCGTAATGGTCGGAATCGAGGATTTCCTTGGCTTTCAGGATGTCCACTTCCACGCCCGAGGATTTCTGCCACGGCAGCACCGCCAGCCATTCGATGTAGTTGCGCGTGAGCCCGTAGTCGGCGGCCATCGGCGACATGCGCGCCAGCCGGCCCAGTTCCTTCAGGGCCTCCTTCTTCACGTCGTCGGGCATGCCCGCCGATTCAATTTTCTGCCGCAGCTCCTCGGCGTCGCGCGTGGTTTCGTCCTGCTCGCCCAGTTCTTTCTGGATGGCCTTCATTTGCTCGCGCAGGTAGTACTCGCGTTGCGTCTGCTGCACCCGGTCCTGCACTTCGCTCTGGATCTTATTGCGCAGTTGCTGAACTTCCAGTTCCTTGGCCAAATGCTGGTTGATCTTTTCCAGGCGCACATTCACGTCGGGGGTCTCCAGCACGTCCTGCTTATCGCGGGTGGACAACGACGGCAACGAGGACGCGATGAAGTCAACCATGCGGCCGGCGTCATCGATGTTGGCCGCCACCGTGGAAAGTTCATCGGAAAGCGTCGGTGATCCCGCCACGATCTGCTGAAACAGCGTCAATACGTTGCGCTGCAAAGCCTCGATGGCCGAACTTTTGGGCGCCGGTATTTCAGGAATTGTCTCGACCGTCGAGTACATGAACGGAGTCAACTGCGTGTACTCCGTTACCTTGACGCGTTCCAACCCTTCGGCAAAAACAAACAGGCTCTGGTTGGGCATGCGCACTACTTTATGCACCACCGCCAGGCTCCCCACGGCGTAAAGATCGGTAGGCTGCGGCGAATCGACGCGAGCTTCGCGCTGCGCCACCACCACAATGGTCTTGTCCTCACCCAGGGAATTGATCAACTGGACCGAACTCTCCCGGCCCACCGTCAGCGGCAACACGGCGTGGGGAAACAGCACGGTGTCGCGCACAGGCAAGACCGGCAGGGTGCGGGCGGCTGAGGCATCGTCGCGCAATTCCTGGTCGGTCACCTTTAAATCTTTTGTTTCGTTAGACATATGACTCCTTGAGTCAATCACGCTCAAGCTTTAGATGAAGCAGCCTCTGCAAAAGATGCAGACCAAGACGATAGTGACTGGGCGAAGCTTGATGTCGCCCACGGAAGCGGTGATGGATACTGCGCTGCCACGTTGACCAAACCGTAATATCGACCGCGACACCGAGTGGGTTGAGGGCCGTAGCATGTTGGCCGCCAATCAATCGATGTTACGCCCTAACCAGCTCTGGAGTTAGCTGCCGGATAAACTCCCAGTACCTTCACAAACTCTGCGATCTCTCCCAAGTGACGCAACGCATGGCGCGATGCTTCGTCGTCCCCGCGAAGGATGTCCACAAAGAAGACGTACTCCCAAGGATGGCCACGCAGCGGGCGCGATTCGATCTTACTGAGATTGATATCGCGCAGGGCAAAGACGCTCAGCGCCTTGAAGAGTACACCAGGCACATTCTTGAGGGCAAAACCAATCGAGGTCTTGTTGGCGCCTTTGCCGATCTTCTTCGACTTGCTGAGCAACAGAAAGCGTGTGTAGTTCTGCTGATCGTCTTCAATCCCGGCCAGTAGCACCCGCCCTCCATACTGTCCGGCCGCTTGTTTGGGAGCAATCGCCGCCGCGTCGCGCAACTCTTCGGCAATAATGTGGCGAACGCTTCCGGCGGTATCGTAGAACGGCACCGCCTGGATGCGCGGATGCGAGCGAAAGAACTTCCGGCATTGGTCCAGCGCCACGGGATGCGAGAACACTTGCCGTATCGCGCTCATCTTCACGCCCGGCATGGCAATCAGGTTGTGGCGGATCCGCAGATAAAATTCGCGATGCACGAACACCTCCCGCGTGAGCAGCAGATCAAAGTGCTCGGCCACCGACCCGGCCAGCGAATTCTCGATCGGGATGACTGCCGCATGCACCGAGCCGCTCTCCACCCGGTCAAACACCTCCGCCGATCGGGCGCAGGGAACCACGGTCGCTCCCGGCAGCATGTTCGTGGAAGCTTCGTGGCTAAACGAGCCAAGCTCTCCCTGAATCGCAACTTTCATCGTAATGCGCAGAGGATAACAGAGAGGACAGGCTGTGGCTGTGATTAAGGTTGCCTCGCCGTGCAAAATTCACAGTGCGTATTTTCTCCGGAATTCTGCGGTTCCCTCACAACCGCGCGCGCACGATTGCCGTCCAACGTAGTAGCTCGGCATAACGAGCATTAGCAACAGACTCAGGGGGTGAAACATGCTTTGGACGATTTTCGTGATCCTGTTGGTGCTGTGGTTGCTGGGAATAGTGACCAGCTACACGCTGGGGGGATTCATTCACATTCTGCTGGTGCTCGCTTTAGTGGCACTGATCTTCCAGCTTATTTCGGGGCGAAGACCGGTAGTTTAGAAGGCGCCTTTTGTTTGTTTGGTGCCTTCGATCAGCAGATTCCCGGCTGGGTCGATGAGAAAAGTTGATCCGGAGGGAATGAAGGTTGTTGCGCTGTACTCGGCGATGATGGCGGGGCCGCGCAACCTCTGGCCGGAACGCAAACTGGTTCGCTCATAAAGCGCAGTTGGCACCGAACACCCCGAAAGCCAGACTGGTCGCTTTTCCATTTTCCTGGCGGAGTTATTTGCCTTCGAGACCAGCCTAGCAGATTCATGTCGCGTCTTGATGCGGGCGCGCAACCGCAGAGTCACGAGTTCGACTTCCCGGTCAGGATGGCTGTAACCGTAGCGGAAATGATGCTGGCGATGAAATTCGTTCACGAAGTCGGGCGAGAAAGCAACGTTCAACTCGAAGCCTTGTCCGCGATAACGAAGATCGGCGCTGCGCTCGAAGTGAAGTTTCCCGCCCCAGCCTTCGTCGCGAAATTCGCGTTTCGCCCTCTGCTCCAGTACCGCAAATTGCTTGCGTATGGGCGCGGTGGAAGGTTTCGGGCCCAGGCTTTGCACCACGGTCCGCGAATAATCCTTGACCACATCGCTGACCAGAATGCCGTAGGCGGAAAGCGCGCCCGGCATCACTGGAACGATGACCTGGGGAATGCCCAGGGCCTGCGCCAGCTCGCACGCGTGCAGACCGCCTGCCCCGCCGAAGGCGACCAGCGCGAAATTTCGCGGATCGTGACCGCGTTCGATGGAAACCACGCGCAGCGCCCGCTCCATGTTGGCATTCACCACCCGGACCACGCCCTCGGCAAATTGTTCCAGCGACAGTCGCGAGCCCTGGGCTTTCAGCCATTCGCGCGTGAGGGCCTGGGTGCGCTCCAAGTCCAGAGTGAACTCTCCGCCGAGGAAGAAGTCCGCCTGCAAACGCCCCAGCAGCAGATTGGCATCGGTCACGGTGGGTCGAATTCCGCGCCCGTAGCAGATGGGGCCGGGATCGGCGCCCGCGGATTCCGGTCCGACCCGCAACGCTCCGCCGGCGTCAAATCGCGCCAGCGAACCGCCACCGGCGCCCACGGTATGAATGTCGAGCATGGGCACGCGCACCGGCAAGCCTGCCACCTCGGCGTCGTTGCTGGGTTTGGGCTCGCCACTTACCAACGCGACGTCGGTTGAGGTGCCTCCCATGTCGAAGGTGATCACCCGCTCGAAGCCGCTACGGCGGGCCATCGCGGCGGCGCCAACCACTCCCCCCGCCGGGCCGGACAATACCGTTCGCACCGGCTGGCGCGCCGCCGATTCCAGCGCAGTGATGCCCCCGCTGGATTGCATCACGAACACCCGCGATGCCTTGGCGCCTGCCTGGCCGCGCTGCCGCAGCCGCGTGTCCAGGCGCTGCAGATAGCTCTGCATAATGGGCTGCAAGTATGCGTTGGCCACCACCGTGCTGGCGCGTTCGTACTCGCGGAATTCGGGCAGGATCAAATGCGAGAGGGACAGGGGCAGGCCAAGCTCTTCCAGCACGCGGCCGATGGCACGCTCGTTGTCGGGATTAGCGAAGGCGAACAAGGTGGAGACGGCGATCGAGTCCGCCCCACTCGCGTGAACATCGCGCGCCAGCAGCCGGAGGTTCTGCGGCGAGGGCCGTTGCAGAACTTCGCCCTCGCAACTTACGCGTTCCGGGACGCCGAACCTCATGGCCCGCTCCACCAGCGGAGGCACGCGCTGAAACGCCAGGTCATAAAGCTGGGGGCGGGCCTGCCGTCCAATCTCGATGATGTCCTCGAATCCAGCGGTCGTAACGAATGCCACGCGCGCGCCCTTACGTTCCAGCAGGCTGTTGGTGCCCACGGTCGTCCCGTGCAGCAACACGATCTCGCCCGCGCAGCCGCTGCGCGCAACCGCTTCGGCAATGGATTGCGACGGGTCTTCCGGGGTGGAGAATACCTTCACCATGCGCAACCGTCCGCGCTCGATCCAAACGCAGTCGGTGAAGGTTCCGCCGGTATCCACGGCTATGCGGGAGGGTGGCTTCGAAGTGTGCTGGCGAGAAGCGGACATGGTCGAGCGAACGTCGGCGTGGAGAATCGCGATTTTAGCACGGGCTTCCCGGCCACTACAGCGGTTTGCCCATCAGGAATGCATCCAGCGAGGCGGCGTAATAGTCGGGCAGGGTGCGCAATATCTGATAGCCCAGCTTGCGATAGAGCTGCAAAGCAGGCTCGTTGTTGACGGCGGTTTCCAGGTACACCTCGTTGCAACCGAAGCAGCGCAGGCGGTGCTCGCATTCCTGCATCAGCAGCGACCCCAGGCCCAGGCGACGCGCTGCAGGAACAATGTCGAGGGTCAGAATGCGCCCCGCTTTTCCACGAGCCGGGTGAGCAATGATGAAGCCGGCGATTGCCTGGGTGGTCGCCGCAGTTTCCGACAGCACCGCGCCAGGGACGCGAGAATTCATTCCATCGCCGGGATGGAGCGCGGAGACAGCGAGTTGCTCCCGCTCATCATGCAGTTCGTCAAAATCAGCCACCAGCGTTATCGCGTTACGCCGGGTGATGAACCCGCTCAAATCCATCTGGGTATAGGAAATACCTTGGGGAAAGCAGAGTTGATCGATTTGCCACAAGCGCTCGAAGTCGGCGGCGCGATAGTTGCGGAGGTTAAACTGCACGTCAGCAGTTTGGGGCTTCCATGGCAAGCCGCGCAAGTGTTCTGCACCCGGCGCGGGATAAAGGAACTCTGGAGTTGTGCCAGATCATGCGGCGATTAGCGCGCGTGAATCCTGGTCATGGTGCGCAGAAGCGTCATGGCTTGTTTCACTTCCGGCATGGAAAGGCCACAGTAAAGCTGTTTGCCTTCCCGCCGCGCGGCTACGATGCCGGCGGATTTCAGGATTCCCAGATGTTGGGAGAGGTTTGCTTTGGAAATACCGAGTCCCGCTTGTAGCTCCGCGGACCAGCGATCACTGCGCTCCAGCATCGCCACCAGTTGCAACCGCGTGGGATTGGCGAAGGCCTTGCAGATCGCAGCCTCGCGTTCGTAATCGTGACTCGCCTTCGATTTTTTCTTGATCACACACCCCCAGTTGAGTGTCCGGTTTGTACGGGTAGTAGGGCGCTTCAGCGCCGCGTTTTGCCGCGACCAGATACCCCGCTCAAGCCGCTGAGGTCGTCGACCTCAGCGGCTTGAGCGATCTTTCTTCCTGCCCCTATACGCGGGCCTGAAGGCCCGCACTACCCGTATCGGAGGACACACTGATCCCAGAACCGATTTAGAAATAGCATCCCTGCGAAGGGTGGGGAATCCCCTAAATGGGGTGCTAACTATGGGGTAACCGATGGACGAGCAGGCCCGCCGACTCGTGACGGGAACGCCAGCCGCAGGACGCTGGTTCGCATCCCACACCATGCCGTCGATCAAGCGGCAGTTATTCTTTAGCTTGCGAAGCGGATGGAACAAAGCGGAAAGCAGACACGACCGCGCGCGCCCCGGCGGCAGCAGGCGAAACCAGGAACAGGAGGGAAGCACAACCGGCAAACACTCCGCGTCGGAGGCGCCGAGGCTGATCAGTAGTCGCCATCGTCCTCTTCTTCCTCGTCCTCTTCTTCCTCCTCGTCCTCTTCCTCGACGCGAGTCAGTTCCAGAGGCTCCACGGCCACGACTTCGAAATCGGTCCCGCATTCCGGACAGGAAACGATTTCGCCCTCGTCAACCTCATCTTCTTCGATGTCCAGATCGCTCTCGCATTCAGGACAAATAACCATGATCATTAGCCTCCCAGTTCTCGCTGTTGCCGCGCCGTCAGAATTAGGTCCGCACGTCCCTGCATTTATATTTAGAATCTCTTGGCAGCGTCAAGTAATAGACGCACAAGCTTTCCTGAGGTTCCTGGAGTTCCGATGCCTACTCTGCATTCAATCCTAAACGGAATCGCGGTTTTGATGCTGACCATTGTCCTCTCGGTTGCTCTTTTTTCGCAGCCGCCGGGCAATATCTCCCCTGCAACGCCGGACCCGCAGATCGCGGCGGCCCTGCACGAGGTCTCTCCCGCGCGCATTCAGCAAACCATCGAGAAACTGGTCAGCTTTGAGACCCGCTCGACGCTCTCGTCCGACATGCCAGTCGCCAGCGGAAAAGGCGCGACCGCTGCAGCAGAGTGGATCCGCAGCGAATTCGAACGCTACGCCAAAGCGTGCGGCGGATGCCTGGAAGTGAAGACCGACGAATTTACGCAAGAGCCGGGTCCGCGCATTCCGATGCCCACCAAGATCACCAACGTCTATGCGGTGCTGCGCGGAACTGACGCTGCAAACGCCGGCCGCATTTATCTAGTCAGCGGCCATTACGATTCCCGCGACAGCGACAACAACGATGCGAAGGGAGCCGCCCCCGGCGCGAATGATGACGGCAGCGGCACGGCGGTCAGCCTAGAATGCGCCCGCGTGCTGAGCAAACATCGTTTTCCCGCCACCATCATCTTTCTCACCGTGGCCGGAGAAGAGCAAGGGCTATACGGCAGCGCCCACTTTGCCAAAATGGCCAAGGCGGCCGGCTGGGACCTTGAGGCGGTGTTGAACAACGATATCGTGGGCGGCGACCGCACTCCCGGAGACACCTCGCAGGATGCGCATGTAGTGCGTGTGTTTTCCGAAGGAATTCCCAGCAGCGCCGATGAGAAGCAGCTTAAGATGATTCGCGCTCTGGGCGGCGAGAGCGACGGTCCTTCGCGGCAACTGGCGCGCTATGTCGCGTCCGTCGCCAAGGAGTATCTGCCGGCCACCACTTTCAGTCCCCTGCTGGTCTTCCGGCACGATCGTTATTTGCGCGGCGGGGACCACTTCTCGTTCAACGCCGAGGGGTTTGCGGCGGTGCGGCTGACCGAATTTCGCGAGAACTACAACCATCAGCACCAGAACGTGCGCACCGAGAACGGCATCGAATACGGTGATCTGCCGAAATTCGTGAATTACGCTTACACCGCGAACGTGGCGCGTCTGAATGCGGCGACCCTGGCGTCGCTGGCGTCGGCTCCGGCGCCGCCGGCCAATGTGCGCCTGCTGACCAAAGAATTGCAAAACGATTCCGCGCTGGCCTGGGAGCCGTCGCCCGGCGGAATGGCCACCGGCTACGAAGTCCTGTGGCGCGACACCAGCGCGGCCGACTGGCAACATGTCAAGCTGGTGGGTAATGTCACCAAGGCCGCTTTGCCGCTTTCCAAGGACAATGTAGTCTTTGCTGTACGCGCCCTCGACGCCAAGGGCCATCGCAGTTTGGCGATCGTACCGCTGCCGGAACGCTGAGGAGATTGGTGTCGCAAACCTTGTATCGGTATGCCAGAGTGTGGAAGCCCACAAAAGCAGCCCCGAAGGGGCGAAAGAGCTTAGCCCAACGCTTCAGCGCTGGGTAGAGTTGGAAATAGGACCGAGTCCCGTAGGGACGGCAGAGCTTGCGACACAACCTTTGCCCTGCACAGAACGGAGTAAGCCATGCCACGCGGCTCGTCGACCATGTCCATGAGTTTTCCGCCCTTCACCCGCGCGGTGAAACAATTACTCATTGCCAA
Source organism: Acidobacteriaceae bacterium (assembly GCA_003152695.1). GTDB lineage: Bacteria > Acidobacteriota > Terriglobia > Terriglobales > Acidobacteriaceae > Bog-257. The sequence goes on along the minus strand of PMAT01000036.1, from coordinate 24,433 downwards.
TGGAGCTGTGTTCCTACTGACCGCTCTGTTTGGCGTTTTCAGTGGGGCTGGTGCGGAACGCTGGATTCAAATACATTTCGGTCTTGTTCCTGCACTGGTAGTCCGCGGGTGGATCTGGCAGTTGGGAACATATGCGTTTCTCCACGCGGGCCTGTGGCACATCCTGTTCAATATGCTGTGGCTATGGATGTTTGGCGCACAACTGGAACAGGATTGGGGCTACAACCTGTTCCTGCAGTTCTACTTTTTCTGCGCGGTTGGGGCTGCGCTCACCACGATTGCCGTTGCCTTCACGGGGATACTCGGCGCCAGCCCCCTGGTACCCACTGTCGGCGCGTCCGGAGCCATCTACGGACTGCTGCTGGCCTTCGGAATTCTTCACGCCAATTCGGAGATAATGCTGTTTCCGCTCCCGTTTCTCATCAAAGCCAAGTACTTCATCATGGGCCTCATTTTGATTCAGGTCTATCTGACGCTCTCCTCGGCGCGTCAGCCGGGCGAGTCCGTCGCATATACGGCGCACCTGGGCGGAGCGCTGTTCGGATACATCTGGCTGAAGTTCATTCCCCGCCGCGGCTTTGGCTACGCCGCCTCGGAGCGCGCCTTCGGACTGCGCAACTCCTATTACCGCTGGAAGCGCAAGCGCGCCGCGCGCAAGTTCGAGGTCTATATGCGCAAGCACGATCGCGGCGACTACCGGCACGACGACTACTTCGATGAACACGGTAACTTCCGCGATCCCAGCACGCGCGATGTGCGCAAGAAAAACGGCGACTCCACGCCGCCGTGGGTGAACTGAGAAGCCTCAACTATAAAGGTGGCAGTACCGGAGAGGATGAGGTCACTCATCGTACCCGGCGAACGACAGCTTGCCCCGGTGCTTCCTCATCAAGTCCTTGAATCGCTTCAGAGTCACGATTTCTCCCAGCGCCACATGGACCGCCTCGGTGCGGGATTTCACTCCCAGGACCTTCGCTGCCTCGTCCGCCAGGTTCGTGTCCAGCCGGATTGATGTCATTCTTACAGCCATGAGCTTAGCCTCGCTTGTAAGTACATCATGCCGTAGTCGTATATGCACATCAAGCGGTGCGATTTCTCTCAACTCATTTGAATGAACTCCGCGCTCCGGTAAAATCCGGTCAGGCCATGACTCCTGAACCCAAGCTTCTGTCATTTTCCGAAGCGCGACAAACGGTTGAGCAGTACGCTTGCACGCTCGGTCCGACGCAGCCCGAGATGCTGTCGCTGCCCGACGCTCTCGGTCTCGTGCTCGCCGAAGACTTGCGCGCCGACCGCGATTTCCCGCCTTTTCCGCGCTCCACACGCGACGGATTTGCGGTCAAGGCTGCCGACGTCGCTGCAACGCCGGCGAGCTTGCGTTATGTCGGGGAGATCAAGGCCGGAGCCACCGTCGAAGCAAGCGCAATCAAAATTGCGGCCGGAGAGACCGCCGAAATCATGACGGGCGCGCCCGTTCCGGCTGGCGCCGATGCCGTGGTGATGGTGGAATACGCCGAGCGAGATGGCGTCGCGGTGACCGTTCAACGCCCAGTGCGAGCCGGCGAGAACATTGTTCCCGCCGGGGCCGAGGCGCGCCAGGGCGCGACCATGGTCTTACGCGGAACTCGCCTGAACCATGCCATTGTGGCCGTCGCCGCCGCGGTGGGACGCGCGGAGATCGCCGCTTATCGCCGCCCACGGGTTGCCATTCTCGCCACCGGTGACGAACTGGTGGACATCAACCTGCCGCCCGGCCCCAACGAAATTCGCAATTCCAACAGTTACTCGCTGGCCGCCCAGGTTTATGCCGCTGGTGGCGAAGCGGTGATTCTGCCGGTCGCGCCCGACAGCGCCCATGAACTGGCCCTGCTGTTACGCAAGGGCTTCCAAAGCGATCTGCTGCTGATCAGCGGCGGGGTTTCCATGGGCAAGTACGATCTGGTCGAACAGGTATTGGCTTCGTTCGACGCCCGGTTCCTGTTCACTGGCGTTCGCATTCAGCCGGGCAAGCCGGTGGTGTTCGGAGAAGTTGCGCTGCACGGTCGCACGGTACCATTCTTTGGGCTGCCGGGAAATCCGGTTTCGACGATGGTCACATTTCAACTCTTCGCGCGCCCGCTGCTCGATGCGCTGGCCGGCTCGAAGCCCCAGCCGCTGCCGTTTGCGCAAGCGATGCTGAAGGAGGAGTTCACCACCAAGACCGGGTTGACGCGCTTTCTGCCGGCGACACTGGGCGGCACGCACCAGCAACCGGAGGTAGAACTGGTACGCTGGCAGGGCTCTGGGGACTTGATGGCCGTCTCGCGCGCGAACTGCTACATTGTGGTGCCACCGGATCGCGAGCGATTCGCTGCCGGAGAGGCGGTGACGGTCCTGCTGTTCTGAATTTTGCGCCATGGCAAAGCGGAACCACAAGTCGAAGAAGCTGTCGCACTACGATGCCGCAGGACGGGCGTCGATGGTGGACGTTTCCGCCAAGCCGTCCACTCTGCGCGAAGCCGAGGCCCGCGCCTTCGTGGCGATGGGCCGCGCGGTCATGCGGGCGCTGCCGCAAAATCCCAAAGGCGATCCGCTGGAAGTCGCGCGCGTGGCCGGCATCATGGCCGCCAAACGCACGGCGGAGCTGATCCCCATGTGTCATCCGGTTGCGCTGAGCAAGGTCGATGTTCAGATCGAGGTGCAGAAGGACGGAGTCGCCATTCGCAGCCTCGCCCGCACCACTTCCGTCACCGGAGTAGAAATGGAAGCGTTGGTCGCGGCCTCGGTCGCCGCGCTTACCGTTTACGACATGTGCAAGGCGCTGGACAAAGGCATCGAGATTCGCGAGATTATGCTGGTGCGCAAGTCGGGCGGCAAGAGCGGCGACTACCAGCGCAAGAAATCAAAGTAGCAACAGTTTTTTTGCGAGTGGCAGTTGCCGCTCCATTTTTCGTCGAGGTAGCTCCAGAATCGGTGTAGGTTGGGTAGTGCGGGCCTTCAGGCCCGCGTTAAGGCCGCCGGCATAATTCTTAGCTTGAGCCGCCGAGGTCAATGACCTCAGCGGCTCAAGCGGTTTTCTTTCCGCCCTGGACGCGGGCCTGAAGGCCCGCACTACCCGTACAATGCAAACTGAGACACTATCCAAGATCGGGATGAAATAATTATGAGAACTGCTGCCGTCTTAACCGTCAGTGACTCTTCCGCGCGAGGCAAACGCGCCGACCACTCCGGGCCGGCCACTGTCGAATTGCTTCGCCAGGAAGGCTTCGATGTCATCCGCATGGAGATCGTTCCCGACGATCAGCCGACCATCGAGTCGGCGCTGGTCCGCTTGAGTGACGAGGTGCCATTGATTGTGACCACGGGCGGGACCGGCATTGCCGATCGCGATGTCACGCCCGAGGCCACACGTGCCGTGTGCTCCAAGCTGATTGAGGGCATTCCAGAGAGAATGCGCGCTGAGGGCATGGTCAATACTTCCTACGCCATTCTCAGCCGCGGGGTTTGCGGCGTGCGCGGGCGCACACTCATTCTCAACTTGCCGGGCAGCCCAACCGGAGCCTCGGAGTCGCTACTGGCCGTGATCGAGATTCTGCCCCACGCGCTCGATCTGGTGGCGGGCCAAACCGAGCATGACGATGCCCAGCCGCCAGGCGATACCTAGCTCTTCCGTTCAATCCATCACGCGCCTGCGTACAATAGCTCTCTTGCTGTGCCGAGAACTACCCGGGGAAAGATTTGGACCCTCTCACTCATTTGCTGACGGGCGCGTGCATGGGGCGTGCGGGCTTCAATCGCAAGAGCGCCCTCACGACACTGACGATGGTGCTGGCGGCTGAGGCTGCTGACGTCGACGTGCTTTGGGAATTCAAAGGCTCCATCGCAGCGCTGCAGCATCATCGGGGCATCACGCACAGCTTCGTCGGCGTGCCGTTGATTGCCGCCGCGGTGCTGGTCTTCGTGTATCTCAGCCATCGGCTCAAGCTGCGACTGCGGCCCCCGCGTGCGCGCTCCCCCGAAGCTCCGCCGCGGTTGCCCATCCGCTGGGGATATCTCTATTTCTGCGCGGTGGTGGCCGCCCTCAGCCATTTACTGTTGGACTACACGACTGCCTACGGCATTCGCCTGTTCGAACCGTTCGACTTCCGCTGGTACTCCTGGGAAATCGTTGCCATCATCGAACCCATCATGCTGCTCGCGCTCATCGCCGGGCTGGTTCTGCCTGCGCTATTCGGCTTGATCAACCAGGAAATTGGCGCGCGCAGCAAAGGGCCGCGAGGCCGCGTGGGGGCGATCTTCGCCCTGGTATGCCTGGTGCTCATTTGGGGCTTCCGCGACTATCAGCATCGCCGCGCCGTCACCGCCATGAACTCGTTCCTCTACCACGGGGCTACGCCGTTGCGGCTGGCCGCGTATCCCTACATGATCAATCCATTCCGCTGGCATGGCGTGGTCGAGACGGCCGACTTTCTCGAAACCGTCCCGGTGAATTCGCTGGCGCCGGAGGTCGATGACTCGCACGGCCTGGTTTTCTACAAGCCGGCTGAAACCGATGCCAGCCGCGCGGCGAAGTCTTCGTACCTTGGGCAGGTGTATCTGGATTGGGCGGTATTTCCCTTGGTGGAAGTGCAGGAATTTCAGGGCGAGAACAGCGGCTATCTCGCCGAGTTCAAGGACCTGCGGTATACCTTCCCGGACAGACGCGGCCGGGCCCCGTTGGGCGGCTACGTCGTGCTCAGTTCCGATCTGCGCGTGCTGCAGCAGGGGATGAACTCCAGCCGCTCGCCGACGGTGGACAGCTTGGAGCGCGGCCCGGAGCGGCAGTGATCCGGCTTGTTCGCTGTCATAATTTGTCGCCACCCGCTAACTGCCCTTGACGGACGGCGACGCGACGTACAGAATCAAAGGGTTGAGGTGAACATGCTGGCGTATATCTTTGTACTTGTTGCCGTGGCCGTGCACCTGCGCTTTTTCGCGATGCCGTTCAGCTTCACGCCGGTGGCCGCTGCCCTGCTGTTTTTCGGGGCGCGCATGCCCCGTAAGCAGATGTGGATTCCGGTGGCCCTGCTGATCGCCTCCGACGTTTACTTGACGCGGGTGACCTACGCCTATCCGCTGACGGCCGATCATTTTGTCACCTGGGCCTGGTATGCGGCCATGCTGCTGCTGGGCGGAGTGCTGATCGGTGGAAGGGGCTTCTCGGCACTGCGCATCGGCGCCGCTTCCCTGACGGCATCGGTTTCATTTTTCCTGATCAGCAACTTCGCGGTGTGGATGGTCTGGCGCGACATGTATCCCAAGAGCTTCAACGGCCTGATGACGTGCTACGTCGCCGGCTTGCCCTTCTTCCGCGCCGAAGTTGTCTCTGACCTGCTGTTCTGTGCGGCCTTCTTTGGTGTTGCATACCTGGTGAGCCAGCACGCGACGGAGCCGGCCTCGGTCCCGGTTAGCCGCAACCTTCGCTAAGGTCCTCGTGAGCCAGCTTGGGATCTCTCCATCCCAGCGCTAAAGCGCATGATTTAAGTTAAGCTTTTCCCGGAGCGCTGAAGCGCTCCTTCCCCCGCATAAATGCGGGGGCTCCCACCAACCCCCGGGTTTTGCTAGTTGCTAAGGGCTAATTGCTAGTTGCTAGTTGCTACTTGCGATATGCTAGGAACTTCCCATGACCGAAAAGCGCAAAGTTCTTGGCCGAGGCCTGGAGACCCTGCTCCCGCCGCGACACCTGCCTCATGCTTCGACCCCGGTTTCGCCCGCTGAGCACACAGCGCCGGGCGATCGCCCCGGCGAGGCGCTGCGGCAGATTCCGCTCGACCACCTCGACCACAATCCCTATCAGACGCGCACCGTGTCTCTCGATCCGGCCGCGCTCAATGAGCTGGCCGCTTCCATTCAAGCCGTAGGCGTGCTGCAACCTATCGTGGTGCGGCCAGTCGCAGGCGGCCGCTATCAGGTCATTGCCGGCGAGCGCCGCTGCGAAGCTGCGCGCATGCTCCACCATCAAACCATTCCCGCGGTGGTGCGCCCGGTTTCCAACGAGCAAGCCATGGAGATGACCATCGTCGAAAACTTGCAGCGCCTGGACCTGACCCCCATGGAGGAGGCCCGCGGCTACGACCGGCTGTCGCGCGAGTTCGGCCTCACCCAGGAGCAGATGGCGCAACGCACCGGCAAGGAACGGTCGTCCGTGGCCAACTTCCTGCGCCTTTTGAAGCTGCCGGCCAGCGTGCAGGCCATGCTCGACCAGGGCGAGATCAGCTTCGGCCATGCCAAGGTGCTGATGACGCTGGAATCGCCCGACGCCATCGAGAAGCTGGCCCACCGCGTGGTCGCGTTTTCGCTTTCAGTTCGCCAGACCGAGCAGGCCGTTACTAATCTGGTTCACCCCCCGGAAACGGCCGAAAAAGTCCGAATTGTGGACCCAAACGTCAAAGAAGCCGAGCAAGAGCTACAACGGGCGCTGGGCGTCCGGGTCGCCATTACCGACCGCAATGGCAAAGGCAAGATCCTGATCGAGTACTCGTCCCTGGAGGATTTCGACCGCATTCTCGAGGTAATGAAGGCCAAGTGACGGGCCGGCCCCAGCCCGGCCCCGCAAGATAAAAGATAAGCCCGACGGCACCTGCCAGCGGCCCGGCTTCCTTTTTCCCTGTTTCTGTACGCCGCACCGTGACCCCCGTCACTGACCGCCCGCCGTCGCGGGGCAGAATATCGTCCGGTAGCGCCTTCCGACGGCGCGACCAACAACACCCTGTCTGACAATGTGGGGGTTTGGCCTGTTGTCCCGAATCGGGTGACGATCGGCTCCAATGCAGCAGCAACCACGTTCTTCGCGGAAGTTCTGTGCTAAAGGAGTACGACTCATGCGAGGCAAGAGACTTTCCATCGGATGGATGGCGACCCTGGCAATCTTTGCTGCGACCTTGTTTGTGGTGAATATCCAGGCCGCCGCCCAAATCCAGGAGAAGGTGCTGCATAGTTTCAACCCCGGCGGCACGGACGGGGTTGATCCCGAGGTCGTGCTGATCTTCGATGCTGTCGGCAATCTCTACAGCACGACCTACTATGGCGGCACTTACGGCTACGGTACGGTGTTTGAGCTGACGCCCGCCGCGGGCGGAACCTGGACGGAGAAGGTGCTGCATAACTTCAACGACGACGGAACGGACGGCTACCAGCCCGTGGCTAGCCTGATCTTCGATGCCGCTGGCAATCTCTACGGTACGACGGAAGCAGGCGGCACCTACAGCGCCGGTACGGTTTTCGAGTTGACGCCCGCAGCAGGCGGAACCTGGACCGAGAAGGTGCTGCATAACTTCAACAGCGACGGCACGGACGGTTTTTTCCCCTCGGCTGGTCTGGTCCTCGATGCCGCCGGCAATCTCTACGGCACCACCTTGGGCGGCGGCACTTCCAACAGGGGGACAGTGTTCGAGTTGACGCCCGCAGCGGGCGGAGGCTGGACAGAGCAGGTGCTGCATAACTTCAACCTTGACGGAACGGACGGCTACTATCCCTTGGCCGGCCTGATCTTCGATGCCGCCGGCGATCTCTACGGTACGACCTCCAGTGGCGGCGCTTACGGCTACGGTACGGTGTTTGAGTTGACGCCCGCAGCGGGCGGAACTTGGACCGAGAAGGTGCTGCATAGCTTCAACAACGAGGGCACGGACGGGGTTAATCCTCAGGCCGGGCTGATCTTGGATGCCGCCGGCAGTCTCTACGGCACGACCGTTCAGGGCGGCACTGGGAGCAGTTGCCCGGACGGCTGCGGAACGATCTTCGAGTTGACGCCCGCAGCGGGCGGAACTTGGACGGAGAAGGTACTGCATAACTTTGACGGAACGGATGGCTACCAGCCCTACGCCGACCTGATCTTCGATGCCGCCGGCAATCTCTACGGTACGACGGAAGCAGGCGGCACCTACAGCGCCGGTACGGTGTTCGAGTTGACACCCGCTGCGGGCGGAACTTGGACGGAGCAGGTGCTGCATAACTTCAAGGACGACGGAACGGACGGGATCGAGCCCCACGCTGGCCTGATTTTCGATGCCAGCGGCAATCTCTACGGTACGACCTTCGGAGGCGGCGCTTACGGCCAGGGGACGGTGTTCGAGATCACACCTGTTCCGGAGCAGTTTGTTTCGCTGAGCCAGCCGTGTCGTGCGGTCGATACGCGGCCGGGGAGCGGTGGCGGCGGGCCGATCCAAGGCAACACACATCAGGAATTTCCTATTTCTGGCGAGGGCGGCTGCGCGACTCTGCCGAACGCGGCGGTTTATTCCATGAACGTCACCGTAGTTCCGGGACCAACACTGGGCTACCTGACGATCTGGCCTGCGGGACAGGCGCAGCCGACGGTTTCGACGCTGAACTCGGTGGATGGCCGCGTCAAGGCCAACGCCGCGATTGTGCCGGCGGGCGACGGAGGAGCCGTCAGCATTTACGTCACGGACACAGCCAATGTGATCGTCGATGTCAACGGTTACTTCGCGCCGGTGTCGGGTTCCACGCTGGCTTTCTATCCGCTGACACCCTGTCGGGTCGCCGACACGCGCTATAGCACCTATCCGGAAGGATTGGGACCGCCGTCGCTGACGGGCGGACAACCGCGCGATTTCCCCATCCTGAATGCCACGAGTTGCGACATTCCCGCAAGCGGGGTCGCGGCGTATTCGCTGAACTTCACGGTCGTGCCCCACGGATCGCTGGGTTTCCTGACGGTGTGGCCGACGGGCCAAGACAGACCCACGGTATCAACCTTGAACGACGTTCTTGGTAAAGTCATCGCCAATGCCGCGATTGTAGTGGCGGGCAGCAGTGGCGAGGTCTCGGTCTATCCGACCAACGACACCGACTTGATCATCGATATCAATGGCTACTTCGCAGCAGCGGGTCAGGGTGGACTGTCGCTCTATGCCGTAACGCCGTGTCGGGTCATTGATACCCGCCATGTCGGCACGGGGCAGCCCTTCAGCGGAACGCTGAGCCCTCCGGTGGACGTGGTGAACAGCCCGTGTGGAGTGCCCGCGACGGCGCAGGCCTATGTCTTGAATGCGACGGTGGTGCCGGTGGTTTCGCTGGGCTACTTGACGTTGTGGCCGGACGGCACCGACCAGCCGCTGGTTTCCACGCTGAATGCGGCGGACGGGTCGCTCAGCAACAACATGGCGATCGTGCCGGCGGGTACTCAGGGCAAGATTGACGCCTATGCCGGCAATGGGCTCACACAACTGATCCTCGACATCTCCAGCTACTTCGCGCCGTAGAGTGCGATACCCTATCCCATCCAAGCAAAGGAAGCTTGGGTGGGGCACCCGAGCCGCTTAGAACTTCGACTTCAGGCGCTGGTAGGTGGTTTCCAATGACTCCGGCAACACGCGGGTCTCGCCGATTACGGTCATGAAGTTGGCGTCAGCGACCCAGCGTGGCAGCACGTGCATGTGAATGTGCTCGGCGATGCCGGCGCCCGCCGCTTTGCCAATGTTCATTCCCACATTCACTCCATCCGGGCGATACAGTTCGATGAGGGCCACCTCCAGGCGCTGCGACAAGGCCATCATTTCGGTTGCAGCCGGGAGCGGTAGCTTATGCAAGCGGTTGACGTGCTCGTAGGGCACGATCATGGCGTGGCCCGAGGTGTAGGGAAAGGCATTCAGGATGATGAAATTGTGCTCGCCACGGTACACAATCAGCGACTTGGGGTCGTCGCCGGCGCGCAGCAATTCGCAGAAGACGCAAGCCGACGCCTCGCCGGCAGTGATGTAGGTGTAACGCCACGGGGTCCACAGATAATCCATATCATGAGCAGAGTACCAAACCGTCACTGCGTCCCCTAAGAAAACTCTGATCAAAGTCGCGGCGAAGCCCCGCAGCGGCTAAAGCCGCGGAGATTTTACTGCGCTACGGACGGCCTGAAGAGACTGTGTCGCAACCTCTGCCGTCCCTACGGGACTCGGTTCTGTTGCCCACTCTACCCAGCGCTCAACCACCCCAATCCACGCAAAGGCGGCGTGGCTTGGGGACCCCGGTACGCGCTGGGCTAAGTTCTTTCGCGCCTACGGCGCTGGTTTTCGTGCTGTTTGTTCCATCTGCGGAGTCGGGCCGAGGGTTGCGACACAGTCCCTGAAGGCTGTCCTCTTCCAGAAACTTGACTTAATCAGAGTCGCCCAGCCGTCCGCGCACCGCCGTCACAGCTGCGGGTGCCGGACGAACTTGACAGGGAGGTTAATTATCCTGAAAAGCTTGTAAAATCAGTGCGAATATTGAACTTACAAGTTTGACACTGCTCGGCACGGTTGTTATATTCAAAGAGTTCCATGGCAGCGAAACCGGCTCCATGGGATTCGGCCGCTGGGTTGTCCAAGCCCGCTATTGGCGGGCAATCACACCTGAAGATTCAAGCCAGCAGTCCGCTTTTATTTCTTATTAAGGCTCTCTGCGTGTTTTCAAAACGCGCGAGTGTACATACGCAACCACATGTCTTTCGACGAAGTCCCCAACGCCCCGACCACCCAAACCGAAGACTCCGGCGCTCCTGAGCAGCCGCAAACCCAGCAGGCAACGGAGCCCAGCCCGATTGCCGAGCAGCCTCACCTCGAGCCAGCCTCCGAGCCCGCTGCTTTCGAGCAGCGTCACCTCGAGGCAGCCTCTGAGCCCAACCCTCAACCTGTCGAGCGGACCGCTGCCGTCGCTCCTCGCTCCGAAAAAGAACCGTCGATGGAAGATTTCGCTTCCGCCCTGGAAACCTTCGAGCAGGAACAGGCCCAGACCGAGGCCGCGCTGAACGAAGAGCAGATCGTTGCCGGCACGGTGCTGAAGGTCACGGCGCAGTATGTGGTCGTGGACATTGGCTACAAATCCGAGGGCGTGGTGCAGGTCGCGGAATTTACCGACTCCGAAGGCAATGTCACGGTGAAACGCGGCGACGAGATCGCGGTCATGCGCGAGCCCGGCCACACCGAGGAAGGCTACATCCATCTCTCGCACGAGAAGGCGCAGCGTTTGCACGCCTGGGACGAGATTGAGAAGGCCTATACCGACAAGGCTTCGGTCAAGGCGCGAGTCATCGATCGCATCAAGGGAGGCCTGACCGTCGATATTCTGGGCGCGCGCGCTTTCCTCCCGGGTTCGCAGGTCGATCTGCGCCCGGTGCGTAACCTCGACGGTCTGAAGGGCCAAGAGATCGAGGTCCGCATCATCAAGCTGAACAAGAAGCGCGGCAACATTGTCGCCTCCCGCAAACAGTTGCTGGAAGAAGAGCAGTCGGAGAAGCGCACCAAGACGCTGGACCAGTTGCACGAAGACGGCATTCTCACCGGCACGGTCAAGAACCTGACCGACTACGGCGCCTTCGTCGATCTGGGCGGCATTGACGGACTGTTGCACATCACCGATATGTCCTGGGGCCGGCTGACCCATCCGCGCGATCTGGTGCAGGTGGGCGACCAGATCCAGGTGAAGGTGCTGAAGTTCGACCGCGAAAAACAGCGCGTGTCGCTGGGCTTCAAACAGCTCACACCCGATCCCTGGCTGGACGCCGCCGAGCGCTATCCCATCGGCGCGCATGTGCACGGCCGCGTTATCAGCGTGACCGACTACGGCGCGTTCGTCGAGTTGGAACAGGGCATCGAAGGGCTGGTACACGTCAGCGAGATGACCTGGTCCAAGCGCATGAAGCATCCCTCCAAGCTGGTCAACGTTAACGACCAGGTTGAGGCCGTGGTGCTGAACGTCAATCCGCAGGAACGCCGCATCAGCCTGGGTCTGAAGCAACTGGAATCGAATCCCTGGGAAAGTCTGCACGAGAAGTTCCCGGTGGGCGCGGTGGTGGAAGGCAAAGTCCGCAACTTGACCGACTTCGGGGCGTTCATCGAAATCGAAGACGGAATCGACGGGCTGGTCCACGTCAGCAACCTGAGCTGGACCAAGCGCGTGAAGCATCCTTCCGAAGTGCTGAAGAAGGGCGACAAGGTGAAGGCCATCGTACTGGCCATCGAGCCCGACCAGCGCCGCCTGTCACTGGGCGTGAAGCAGCTTCAGCCCGATGTCTGGGACACCTTCTTCGAGCAGCATCACGTGGGCGATGTCATCCACGGCAAGGTGCTGCGCCTGGCCAGCTTCGGCGCGTTCGTCGAAATTGCCGATGGCATCGAAGGCCTATGCCACAACTCGGAAGCGGCGGACCCTCAGGGCCAGCCCATCAAGCTGGAATCCGACCAGGAGTTCGAATTCAAGATCATTAAGATGAACCCTGCCGAAAAGAAAGTGGGACTCAGCATTCGCGCTGTGGGTGGCGTAGAGGCCACGCGCCGCGAGGTCGAGACCTACAAAGCTCCGGCGGCCACCTCTTCCGGCACGGGCTCGACCATTGGCGAGTTCATGACGTGGAAGCGCGCCAGCAGCGAAAACAACTAGTGCGCCGGCATTGAAATTGCCCAGGCCGCCAGCGATGGCGGCCTTTGATTTTGCGCGCAGGCGTATGTAGTCCAGGCGGCCGGCGCAGTTGCAGTGTGCTGACCAGCGGTCCCCGAGGCCGCACGCTTGCGCAGCGGGTCGATCCGCCCGAAATCATTTGCGGCAGAGATTCGACGGCTACCCTCGATCGGCTTCGCGCGTCAGCGACTTCAGCACCATGTTGATCAGGGCCAGCACAATGGCTCCCCAAAAGGCCGGCCAGAAGCCGTGGACCACGAAATCGGGCTTCAGCAGGGTGGAGGCAAACATCAGCATCAGCGCATTGATGACCAACCAGAAGAGTCCCAACGTTACAACAGTCAAAGGCAGCGTGATGAGTTTCAGAACGAACCCCAGCGTGGCATTGATCAGCCCGATCACCAGCGCGGCGATCAGCGCCGCCGCAAATCCGTGCACCTCAAATCCATGCACCACCTTGGACACGATCAGCAGGCTGATCGCGCTCAACAACCAATTCAGCAGCAAACGCATTATGTTCCTTTCGCGGCCCGAAAATTCGCGGAAATTATACCGCGAGAGTAAATCGGCTGCGTCGCTGATGGGCGCGCGCGATGCGATAAGCTCTCTACAGAGGTTGACGACCATGCCGGATGCGATCGGGCAATTTGCCAAAGCCAAGTACCTGAACCTGGAAACCTTCCGCAAAACCGGCGTGGGGGTGCGCACTCCGGTATGGTTCGCTCAGGATTCGAGCTCGCCGTCGGGCGCCGATTTTTCGCCTAACGCAGGCTGCGTTTTCTACGTTTATTCCACGCCCGACGCCGGCAAGATCAAGCGCATCCGCAACAATCCCAAGGTGCGGGTTGCGCCTTGCAGCCTTCGCGGCGACCTTCGTGGAGCGTGGGTGGAAGCCCGGGCCCGCATCTGCGATGGCGCGGAGGCGGCACACGGGCAGGAGCTACTGCGCCGCAAATATGGCTGGATGAAGATTGCCGGCGACTTCTTCAGCAGGCTGCGGGGCAGGACGCAGGCGGTGATCGCGATTCACCTCGACTGAGACCACGAGTCGGATCGGCGACCCAGTTAAAAAGGCACTATCTGGAACGACTCCGCTGGGGCCGCGATAGGCTGCGGCGTAGCCCGAACCAGGGCCGACGATTGACCGGACACGCCGGCCTTAGCGGGGTTACTCTCGTGGAGATCCAGGAGCAGAATTCTGCTGTCGGAGTGATAGGGCTCGCCGGACGCCGTTTCCGCCTGAAAAACTGGAGCAGCGGAATGCAAATATTCCTCCCGGCTCACCGACAAGGTATTCGTCAGATCGGTTCCAACGAAATCACGCTCGGCATCGACCGCGGGATCGATCCTGTGATTGATCAAACGTCCTCGCTTGGCGATTTCAATGGCAACGTCGTGCGTGGCGGCAGCCGCCCAGATGGGCATCCCGTCAACCGTGTAATCGGTTTTCCAGATGCGAAGATGATGCCGTCGTGACATGATGGCACCAGGATCGGGCAAGGCATACGAATAGTCCTGCACTCTTCCGAACAAGTAAAACCTGGCCATGGGCAACTGCGCGTCGCTGGTCCGATGGCGCAACAAGTGCCAGACGAATAGCGGCTTCCATTTGTCAGTTTTGACCCAACCAGCGCGCTCGAACGCTTGCTGCAGGTCTTCCTGTTGGCCGACAAAGACCAGGTTCAGCATGTCGCCCTTGCGTCCCTCACCACTGAAGACCCGGGGCGGCAGATAATCCATCATCTCGCCGAGTTCGGAGGAATTTTCTGGCGGACGCGGTACCCCCGCCGATAGAAGCGAGGCAGCGCCGTCGATTTGCGCAGTGATCTCTGTACTCTCCACGACGGTGCTGTCGTGGCCACGGGTGAGCAAGAAAACTGGCGCAGCGGGCAGGAAGATGAAGCCCGTGGCGATCATGGCAGCGGCCATCAGCTTGGTACGAGACCGTCCTCTCACCTCCAGGTGGGCTCGCAAGCCGGCCCGCTCGCCGTTTATCAGTTCTACGGAATCCAGTTTCAGGATTACCTTGCCTCCCATCCCCAGCAACCGCTTGCCCTTAACTCCAGTGATGGAGCCGTGGGCGATGGTTCCCGCCGGAATAACGTTGAAACCTTCCACGCTCACATCCCGCACGACGATAAAATCCAGGCGGTCTCCAACCCGGGCGTGGGCAGAGGAAACGCTTTCCGCAAGCCGAAGCTTGATGGGGGTCCCATCGGGAATGGTCAATGTGGCAGGAATCGCACTTCTCTCCTGGGCCGAAACCCAAGGCATGAGGAACATGGTGAGCAGGACATAAGCAGGTATCTTGCGGAGAAACGCACTGGACACTGAATGCCGCCTTTGCTGAGGTCTGACCTCTCACCCGCGACGGCCAAAGACGTCTAGCGCAACGGCGTGATGGATGAGGGAATTCTACCGCAGTTGGAATGTTTCCTGTATGGTCAAAATTGCACATTACGAAGATGTCATTGTGGCTTCATCCGAGGAATGAGTACCGTCCGTGTGGCCGATGGTTCCTTCTGGACCATTGGTGCGGTGAACTTATTGCTTTTGCTTGAGATCCTGAGCGGCTTGCAGCACCTTGTCGGGCGTACCGAGATCGCGCCAATAATATTCGTCAGCCCGAAAGGCGAGAATTTTTTCTTCGCGGCCAGCCAGACGCAGGTAGCAGTCGATGATGGAGAACACGCCCTCTTCCGTCATTTTCGCAAACAGGCGCGGAGAAATTATGTGGATGCCGCAAAACGCCAGCGCCTGCAACTGCTCTGAAGGGCGGACCAATTCAATCGCGCCATCGCGCCCGGACCGCCGGCCGCAAAGTTGGAACTGCTGGTCGAACAGCAAGTAGCGAGAACTCTTGCGCGATCGCACCGCGAGTGTAGCGAGGGCCCGATTTTCAAGGTGAAACTGCAGCATGCGCGGGAAATCGATGGTGCTGATGACATCAACATTGTGCAGGAGGAACGGTTCGTCCGAGTCACGGGAATTCTCCAGAAAGAAATGTGCAGCATTTTTCAGGCCGCCACCGGTGTCAAGCAGTATCTCCTCGCGCGAGACTTCAACAGACATTCCGAAGTTGTCGTTGGCTTTCAGATACTCGACGATCATGCCGGCAAAGTGATGCGCATTGACGATCACGTCGCGAATTCCAAAGGCGCGCAAGCGGGCCAGCGTGATCTCCAGCATGGTGCGCCCAGCAACTTCCACCAGCGCCTTGGGGCGATCGTCGGTGAGCGGCCGCAATCGCGTGCCCAGGCCGGCGGCCAAGACCATAGCTTTCATTTGCCCACATTCTCCAATTCACGATGCTGCACCACCACCTCCACCCCTTCCCTGCCGCGCAAATGTTTGGCCAATTGCTCCGCCAGATAGACCGAGCGATGCTGGCCGCCAGTGCAGCCAAACGACGCCGTCAAGCTCTTAAAGCCACGCCGCTGATAATCGCTCACGCTGGCATCCACTAGGGCGGTGACGCCAGCCAGGAATTGATGCACACTCTCTTGCTGATTCAGATAATCGGCCACTAGCCGGTCTTTGCCGGTAAGAGCTTTGAAGCGCTCTTCGCGTCCGGGATTAGGAAGACTGCGCGCATCGAAAACGAAGCCGCCGCCGTGTCCGGTTTCGTCTTTCAGCGGGCCGCGGTGAAATGAAAAACTGCAAACCCGCACTGTGACATTGCCGGTTCCGGGCGCCAGACCCTGCAATTTGTCGGAGCCGAGAATGCTCTGGAACGCGTCCATCAGCGCCGGCAGCGCGATGGGCAGCTCGACGTTATGCAGCAGCCAGCGCAGGTTCTTGACCGCATACGGCACGCTTTGCAGGAAGTGCGCTTTGCGCTCATAAAATCCGCGAAAGCCATAAGCGCCCATCGCCTGCATGACGCGAACGTACACGTAGCCGTAGTAATGCCGCATAAACACTTCGCGATCCAGCTCGATGAAACCGGCCAGCGTGTCGAGATAATGATCGAGCAATTGCTGGCGCAACTGCGGCGGCAAGTCGGCCTTGGCGTCGAACAAAAGCGAAGCGATATCGTATTGCAGCGCGCCTCTGCGGCCGCCCTGGTAATCCACGAGGAATGGATTGCCGTCGCGCCACATGACATTGCGCGATTGGAAATCGCGATACAGAAAGTAATCGCGGGCGGCGCTCAGCAGGAATTTTGTCAGGCGGCCGAAATCCACTTCCAGCGCCTGTTCGTTGAACGGAATGTTGGCCAGCCGGAGAAAATAGTACTTGAAATAATTCAGGTCCCAGGCGATGGACTGGCGATCGAAACTGGCGCGCGGATAGCACAGCTTGTAATTCAAATCGCGGCCGGCTTCGACCTGAAAGCGCGGCAACACGGCCACAACTTTGCGATAGGCTTCAATCGCCTGGGGAGCAATGGCCTCGCCTGCCCGATTTTTCGCCAGGAACTCAAACAGCGTCGTGTCGCCCAGGTCTTCTTCCAGATAAGCGCCGTGGGGCAAATCCTGTGCATAGATTTCCGGCACCGGCAGCCCGTGGCGGCGAAAATGCCGGGAAAATTCCAGGAAAGCCAGGTTCTCTTCGCGCACCTCGTAGCGCACGCCAATGGCGCTGAATTTATCGCTGGCCAGCCGGACCATGCTACGCCCGGAACCGCCCAGACGGCCGTGCAGAGGCTCCGCCTTTTCCACCGCGGTGTGGAAATGCTGCTCAAAAAGTTGCTTGAGAACGTCCATGAATATGGTTCCTAGCGATTCATTTTAGAGTAATCACCGGAATTGACCTATAAGGACGAGGCGCCGAGGGAGTCGCACAGCCGATCGGCGCCGACGCGCCCGAGATCACCGCCCGCTTCGGCGATCCCGCAGGCAATGTGATTGGGCTCTACCAGGAACCCGCGTGAGGCCCGGCTTTTGGTAGTGGGTCAGTTTCAAATCTTGTCGGTTAATTTAGTTTAGCCGTTGAGATTTGAACGAAAAAGTGCAAGGATAGGTGTGTCATGCAAAAACGCTTAAGCAACAAAGGTACAGACTTCTTTCAGAATGCTCGTCGGGTAGTCGAGCAGGCTATTGGCGAGAAGATGGACGGCACCCCGCTTGATGGGAAGAACAACGGGAAGCCCGCCAAGAAGCGCAGATCGCAGATCGGAAAGGCTCCCTCTGCGTCCGACGTATCCCGCGTAATGTCTGCTATGGGACGCAAGGGCGGCAAGCTGGGCGGGAAGCGCCGGATGGTTACCATGACGGCAGAGCAGCGCAAGGACGTGGCGCGGAATGCTGCTAAGGCTAGGTGGGCAAAGAAGGGTGCCAAGGCTGGCTAGGCCACGCAGGCCGCTCGCCCCCTCGCACGCGTCTCGTATTCTCTTTGCTCTTGTGAGCGCAGTTTCTGAATTTGCCGAACGTGCTCCAATTCCGAAGGCCACTTCTCAAGTAGTCGCAGCACAGTGTCGTGGCTGTCACCCTGTATCACCTTGCCGCTTTCCCACCGGACGACCACCTTGGAACCCGTGTTCAGGAGTTCTTCAAGCTGCGCCTGGGTTAAGCCGAGTTTGTTTCTGATCTCGACTATTCTCTCTGGCGAGAGCAACCCATACTTTTTGCGAATCTCGTTCTTGACGGCGCGCACGTGGTTCCCGGCCTGCTCTGGCGTCACAAAGCCCTCTTGGCATGACTCGCATCGGTAAAGTTCTTGAGTAACCTCTACCACCTCGCCGCGATAACGCGCCTGCTTTTGTTCTGTCACGATCTTGGCGTTACCCCCACAAATAACGCAGTCCATTTGATCCCTCCCCTTACGCCTCTTTGAATGAAACTACGACCGCTTGGACGTTGACCTGAAGTTTCACGTAAAGGCGTTGCTCTTGATACGTGATGTGGTAAACATCCTGCATTAGACCCTTTTTCTTCTCTGACTCCATCGTCTTGTAAAAGTGCGTTTCCTCGATGTGCTTGACAACGCAGTCATACACATCGTCCTGGTCAAATCCGAGTTCTACGGCGGTATCTAAGGCAGACTCCCGCAATATCCAACCACCGTCCTTCATAAGCCCCTTCACTTGGGCTAACGAATAGCTCGGTTTCTGCACGCTTAGAAGGTAGCACGGTGCTACTTGGATGTCAAGCGGCAAACTTTAATTTTCCCGTCTTCTATTTTATTCTTAATATGCTAATACGTCTTGGTATAATTGCATCATTATGAATAGGTTATATACTAATAAATGCGCGCAAGTGGTTAGCTGCTTAATCGAAGGTTGCTCCATCCGCTCAACCGTTCGCATGACTGGCGTTTCCAAGAACACGGTTGCAAAGCTCTTAATTGATCTGGCCGGGGCTTGCGCTGAGTACCACGACAGCTACGTGGGCGATCTGCGAGTTCGGCGGTTGCAGTGTGACGAGATTTGGTCGTTCGTTGGCGCGAAGAAAAAGAACGTCACGCCAGAACAGGAAAAGGCCGGATGGGGCGACGCGTGGACCTGGACAGCGATTGATGCTGATACGAAGCTCTGCGTCACGTACTACGTTGGCGATCGCAGCAAGCACTCGGCATACAACTTTATGCGGAATGCCGCAGACCGCATCAATGGCCGTCCGCAGATCACCACAGATGCTCACAGACCTTATCTACAGGCCATCGAAGATGCGTTCGGAACGGAAGTGGACTACGCGCAATTGCACAAGATTTTTGGCGCTCCGACTCCTGACGCATCACGCTACAGTCCGGCGACCTGCATCGCCTGCGATATGAAAACCGTGATGGGGAATCCCGACCCGAAGCACGTCAGTACCAGCTTTGTTGAACGCCAGAATCTCACGATGCGTATGGGGATGCACCGCTTTACACGGCTGACAAATGGGTTCAGCAAGAAGCTAGAGAATCACGGGCACATGGTTGCGCTTCATTTCATGCACTACAATTTCGCCAGAGTCCACAAGACCCTAAGAATCACGCCAGCAATGCAGGCTGGAATCAGCGATCACGTTTGGTCGCTGGAGGAAATTGCAATGCTGGCGGATGCGGCCTTTGTTCCGACTAAGCGCGGGCCGTACAAGAAAGAGAGGCTGAGGTGATCTCGGTAGCGATAGTGCTGCTTCTCCTTAGCGCACTGCTTTACTCCTGGTGTGGCGGCCAACCGCTCGATAGCGACACTCCAAGAGGTCAGCAGATATTCGTTATCACTGTATTGGCGATTTCTATTGTGCTGTGGTTAGCAGGATTCACGTTGCTCTGGATCGCTAAAAGTTTTCTCTGGGCCGTGGCGGGGGCGACGGCGGCCTTCTTACTGTCAGTTGCTCTACCTACGCTCTTTGGTCTGTTCCGATTGTGGGTGGTTCATCCGTCAGCCGTGTTCGCTATGTTTCGGCGTCACAAAGATCGGGAGTAAATTTCAAACTGAGACACTACCAAAGTTTTCCCTTGCTTTCCTGCCTTCGATGTATTCTGCTTTCCTTTTCACCATCTGCAAATTATGCGCCCTTTCTCTGCATTGTTTATCGCGTTATTGGTGAGCCATCAGACAGCCCTACCAGCCCCACGGCAAAGCTCCGATCCACATGCTGGTGCAACCCAAAGCGTCCAACACAAGGCCAGCAGCAAGGATGCTCCAGCCGCTAAACCACCTCCTCCTCTCGATCCGGCAGCAGCCCCAGCCGATCAGGGCCATGGCTCCCGCAAAGACGAATCCAACAAACCAGAGCAATCCGTAAAAATCACGGAAGTCCCGCCCGTCACTGTAAGGACAGGGAAGGGCGACATTTTCTACGTGGTCTTCAGTGCGCTGCTCTTGATAGTTAGCGGACTGCAGGCATGGCTGCTTTGTAGAACCCTGATATTTGTCCGTCGCCAGTCCCACGAGATGACAAGGCAGCGGAGATACATGCGTTTCCAGTGGAAGTCGATGCAAGAACAGGTGGGCAAGATGGAGGAGCAACTGACGGAAATGGAGCGTCAAACCGCTGCCACCAGAGAAGCGGCTGATGCTGCGTTGCTCAATGCTGAAGCCGTCATGCGCGGCGAACGCGCTTGGCTGTTGGTCGAAGACATTACCGCTAATGCGATTGACTTCATCCGGCACCCACATTTTTCCTTCCGAGTCGTGAATTACGGAAGGACACCAGCGCAGGTGCAGGGATACCGAGCATATTGTCAAATCAGTGCGAGCGACGAGATTCCAGACGACCGCAGTTTCATGGACGGGAGCGGAGGGCGCGGGGATGATCCAATTGTTCCGCCACATGGCGAGCCGCTTAAGATCAGCAGCACCGACATGTGGCCCCCATTCGCGATTGAACCGACGCAAGAGGAGGTCGAAAAAATTGCAGCCAATCCGCCGGAACTGTACCTCTGGGCCTGCGGATACGTTTCGTATTGGGATGTCTTCGGGAAGGACGCTCAGGAGGTCAAAGACCTCAAGATTACTCCCTTCGCAATGGTGTACCGAGGAGCGCCGCAAACAAAGTTGATGCGTCCCACCTTTCCATTTCTGAACAGACCCACGTAGGCGCGGGAGCGCCCACCCTGTCACGGCAATCAGAACAATGACACAGATTGTGAACCAAGTATTTATTTGCCCTTATGACGGCGTACCCTTCGACAAGCTCAAGGCAGGCTCTAAAGGTACGCCCCTTCAAATGCAGTCGAGGTCGAGTTTTTCTGCAGCCTGCGAAGGCCCGCACTACCCGTACAAGGGGATATGCCGATCCTGGAACCGCTCTAAGGCCATCACTACCCGGCGCCGCACTCACTTCCCGCGTTTGCGCAACAACTCCGCGTTGTACTGCTCACTCTGGCCTTTGGGGACGCTCAGCGATTTCCACGCCGCGCCCTTCCAATGTTTGGCGAGGTACACGATCTGTCCCACGTGATAGGCGTAGTGCACGACCTGGCGGTTGATGGCCTGCAGCACGGAATGCGGTTCGCTGCGAATCATGACCGTGCGGCCCAGGTCGTCAGGATGGAGCGAGTTGATCGTCTCGAAAACCAGATGCCAATTCTGCTCCCACGAGCTGAGCACTTCTTCGCGTTTGGCGTCGGCGTGCATGATAAATTCGCGGTCACGATTGCGGTCGGGCTTTTCGCCGTCGCTGGTGAGGAAGCCGGTAAAGCGCGAGCGCATGTTGCCCGCCAAGTGCTTCACGATGACGGCAATGCTGTTGGACTCAGCATCGGGCGCGGCAAAAAATTGCTCATCCGTGAGCTGGGCGATGGCGTCATCGGCCAGGCGCTTGTGGCCGCGCAGGCTGCGAAAAGCTTCGTCGAGGTAGAGATCATCAATGCCGGGCATAGAAAGGTGCGTCTCCGTTCGGTGGCGAGTGGCGTCCTTCAATTCTAAGCTTACCGGAGTGTGTGTGGACCGAGGCTGGTGGCCCAGGCAACATCACCTTCGCAGGGAAGCACATCCGCGGCGCTACCGCACAGCGATGGGAGGAATGTCGGTGTAAGGTTCGTTAACTTGGATGGGATAGGTTGTAGGCGTGTTGGAGAGCCAAACTTCCAAGTAATAGGGGCCTGCCGGTAGCTGCAAGTAATACATTCCGTTCTGATCGGTTCTTACCGCTATCGATCTTCCAAGCGCCTGGTTGTAGACGGTTACCGTAATCCCCGGGGCAGGAGCCCGGGCGCCATTTGGGAAGACTCGCACCAACTGCCCTCGTAACGAGGCAGCACTTGCGGCCGGCGTAATGACGAGCAGGAACACGCCGATGATCAGGGCCTGGCGAAGGCCGGAAAAAATGCGCCGCGCCTTCATTGCGGGCCGCCTTGAACCGGAGCCACGGACTTGGGCGGCGCTTGATTCGTCGCCGTGTTGTAACTCGGTGGCTGGCTGAGCGCAATAGCCTTCAGGACAATCTCCTGCGTCTGCTCATTTACGTCCATCCCAGCTTGCTTAAGTTTATTTGGGTCAAGATGAAGGGGAGGGGCGCCAATGAAGCCCGGGTGAGACACGTATAGGTCCGGATAAATTAAGCCGCCATTCGGTCCCGGTTGGGTGGCAAACTTGATCTTGAACGACCCGTCATTGGGCTCAATATGGGAGATGGGTGGATCCAGCAGGACGTCCCCGGGAGTCAACGCGTCCATCCCGCCTCCATTCTGCCCGACCACTCGACCCGAGACTTCCCACAACTGGTAAGCCGGGGGCGGATTCCAAATATTCGGTTTGTTCATCACCAGCCAGAAGATGGCGAAGTAGAGCGCAATGGGGCCGCCGAACTTAACGGTTACGCCGTAAACTTTCCCGCCAACCGACCCGGAACTGGCTTCCGGCAAGGCCTTGAACAGGATGATGGCTGGAACAATCGGAAGCAGCGTTATCCAAATGAGTATAGGCGGTGGCATAAGGTACCCTTCTGGTAGCGCACATCTTGTCACTAGCGTGCTTCTCAGTCAACAAGAAAAACAAAGCTCCAGGTTGTTTGCAGCAACAGAGAACGGTACCCCCCGTTCTGGCCTTCTTTGGCCAGGGCGAGGATTTTCACTGACCACCGGCAACTGGCTACTGACGACTGCTTTCTCAGGAACGCACCTGCGCCAGGATGGAGTGCACCACGTTGAGGGTGTGCTGCGCGGCGAAGATTTCCTTCAGCTTCGCTTTGAACTCTGCCTCCGAGCCCAGCGCGTGACTGTTGTTCAGATACCTCATAACCAACGGATAGAAGTTGACGCCGTGCGAGACGTTGAACAACTCGAACCGGTAGTTGAGTGTGGGGGCCGCAATATAGAAGTAATGGAACAACAGGTCGCCCGTGGTCTGCGTGACGACTTCGCCCTTCACCAACTGGCGCGTTTTCTCGCCCAGCAGGGCGGCCTGTTCCTTCAGAATGGTGACCGGCGTGACCAGGTTGGAGTCGGCAATGTTCGCCGGCCAAAAGTCGTTGGTATCAGGCATGGGGCCTCCTAGAAACAGTTGTCAGTGGCCAGTGGCCAGTTGTCAGTAACAGCAAATCTCTCGCTCCAACTGAGAACCGCAAACAACCGGCAACTGGAGCACTATAGGGGTCCTTCGACTCGCTATGCTCGCTCAGGACGACACATCAAACCGGGACCCCGCGTAACTTCAGTTCCAGCGTCAGCGGCAGATGGTCCGACATCGTATCCTTGTCGGGCTGGCCGTCCTCCTGCAACAGCGAAAAACCCCGAATCGAAGTGGGGATGCGCACGTTCTCCGGCGCAAAGCCATCCAGCAGATCGGGGCGCAGCAACACCTGGTCGAACAGGTTCCAGTAATAGCAAAGGTGCTCGGCGCCCTCGAAGTAAAAGGTGCCGCCCGCCTCGCCGTGGTCGCCGAAATGGTTCCACATGGGATTGTAAAAAAACTTGTAGTGCTGCTTTTGCACCAGGCGGGTCTTGCGGGCCGCGACGCGGCGGCTCATGACGGCGTGCAGGCCGCCGGCGATGACCATGCCCGCCTCGAAAGGATTCATGTTCATGTCGCCGAGAAGAATGGTGCGCTGATGACCTTCGCGGGTCTCGACCTCGTCGATGCTTTGCGCCAGGTGCACCGACTCCACCAGCAGGCTCTCCTGGGAGAAGTTCATCTTGGCGGGAAGATGGGCGGCGGCGAGCAGGATGCTCTGGCACTTGGGCAGCGTCAGGCGGCGAATCGAGACGCGATGGCTCTCAAACAGCGGCGTCAGCAAACTCGACTCGAAGCGGGTGAAGAACAGCAGGTGGCCGCAGTTGCCGGGAGCGTACTGGTAGTAGGGCGCCTCGGCGTTGAGGTCCTCCAGCAGCTGGGCCGGTTCCGTGGGACACTCGGCCAGGATGACCACGTCGGCATTCTCCTGACGCGCCAGGCGAGCGACGAAGCCGTGCAGGTCGCGCCGATTCAGATTCTAGAACAGGAACCTCGTCATAGCGCGAGCGTAACAGAAGCGGGTTGCGGGTTCGAGTTACGAAAGGACAATAGGCAGTTTCGAGTTTCAAGTTTCAAGTTTCGAGTCGGCCGGGTGCCCCGTTCTAGCCTTCTTTTGGCTAGGGCGGGGATTTTCGTTGGTAGATGCGAAATGCCCCACCCAAGCAAAAGAAGCTTGAGTTGATTGGATAAGAGAGA
>PMAT01000135.1 GCA_003152695.1 Acidobacteriaceae bacterium | reverse complement strand
GTACGGAGTGCAGCCTTGCAGGACCTTCGACACCCGCCACGTTGGCAGCGGCCTGCCCTTCACCGGAACCTTGAGTCCCCCGGTGGACGTAGTGGATACAGGATGCGCCGCCTCGAGCCTGGCGCAGGCCTATGTGTTCAACGCGACGGTTGTCCCGGTTTCCAGCCTGGGCTACTTGACGCTGTGGCCGGACGGCGAGAATCAGCCGGTGGTTTCGACGCTGAACGCGGCGGACGGATCCCTCAGCAACAACATGGCGATCGTACCTACCAACAACGGAAAGGTCGATGCCTTCGCGTCGGGACTCACCCAACTGATCCTCGACATCTCCAGCTACTTCGCGCCCTAGATGATAGTTTCGTCCGGATAGCGCTCATGCTGCCAGCGCGGGCAGCCTGCTTGGCGTCGAGTAGAGTAAGTGAGAGTTCCGACATTTCGGCGCGCTGGCTAGGTATGCTATGAGTGCAACCAAGGCTGCCGAGTGTCATGGAGGAGTGCCGATGTCGTCACTGGGATTCAAGATTGATAGGCAGTGCCCCAAATGCTACACCGACAGGACCCTGCTGGATACCAGCTTCGCGCTCCCCGGGCACGTCGACCCACAGCCGCAAAAAGACAGCGCGGAGTGCATTAACCTGACCAGCGCTCTGCCGGTTCGTCTGGTCCTCTGCCCGCGCTGTCATCTTCTGGAGATGTATCACGACGTGGGGTAAGCAGCGAGTGCCCCATCCCACTATTGACCCAAGTATCGGACTAGTTTGAACGCAGTGTCGTAACCATGGTAGGGCACCGACACCAAGTAGCTCCCGACTGCGACGATCTTGCCGTCCGACTGGATTGCCAGACCATTGGCGCTGACCGAGGGAACCTGCAACGAGCCCCCGAACAAGGTAACGACTGTGCCGTTGTTACCGAACGTAGTGTCGAGTTGGCCGGCCGCTGTGTATCGAGCCAGCGCGAATGCTGTTTGCCCGGATTGGTTAGCCGTGCCCAGCGTCACTATGTCACCGCTCGGCTGCACAGCTAAACCCGAAGTTGCTATAGCTGTAAAACCGGGAACGGACGTTACTGTACCGCCGTTGGCGCCGAAGCTTGCGTCCGTACTTCCCACGCCCAGGTAGCGAGATACCGCAAAGCTAGAGGCCGCAATGCCGCCGACCGGTAGAACAGAGTTGTTGGTCAGACTCCCGCCGGCAAGAAAATCTCCGCTGCCCAGAAGAACCAGACCGTTCGCAGTTTCGGGGCTTGCCAGTTGGCCGTCAATTCCGAAGGTGGTGTCGAGACTGCCATTCGAGTCATATTGAGAGATAAAGCCGCTTGTTCCCAGAACGGAAGACGCAACCAGGATCTTTCCATTCGGAAGAAGCGCCAGCCCAGTGGCCGGATAACCGGCGGTCCTCGCCGTGCCCCCGCTGCCAAAGCTGGTGTCAACCTGGCCGTCGGACAGAAGACGGGACAGGTGACCATCGGCCACCAATATCTTACCGTCTGGCTGGACAAGCACACCGCTTGCCGATGGGCCAAGGATGAAGCTTAGCGTCACGATTCCGCCAGTCCCAAACGTGGAATCAAGCACTCCGCTGGAGGTGTACCGGACCACATATGCGGTGAACCCTCCAGCTACGGTCACAATCTTCCCATCCGACTGGAGGGTGACCGCTGTAAACGGGACGTCCTCTATGCTTGATATGGACACTATGCCGCCGGTTCCGAAAGTTGGATCCAAGCTGCCGTTGGTGTTATAGCGGGCCACCGCAGGAACGGGGAAGCCGGTGCGGCTCGGAACTCCGCCGGCAACCACGATTTCCCCGTTTGACTGGATGGTCACAGCGTTCGCAGGAGCCACGTTGGAGGAACCGGTTTGGTCCCCGAAGTCTGTGGTTGCAATCCCTCCGCTGCCAAATGTCGGATCGAGATGGCCAGCCTGTGCAGCGGCCTGCTGGGAAGTGATCAATAAGGCGGCGAAAATCAACAACGCAGCGCGGTTCAATGTCGTGGCGTTCATAATGCTTTCCTCCTCGGTCAACCCTAACGCACGTGTGCGCAGGAGGTTGTCACGAAATTGTCACGGAGCCGTCAAAAGATTGTCGAAATGGTTGTAGGGGTCTCTGAATCTGCGCGAGTCCGATAGCTGATAGCGATGGCTGGCGACTGATAGCTGACTGCTAATTGCTTCCCGCTGATTCCCGCTTTACACTGCTCCCGTCCTCTGGCAAAGTAAATGGTGGAAACGCAAGCGATCGTCGTCCTCGACTTTGGCGCGCAATATTCGCAATTGATTGCGCGCCGCATCCGCGAACAGAACGTCTTCTCCGTCGTTCTGCCCTGTACTGCCTCGCTCGACGAAATCAACAGCTACTCTCCGGCGGGCATTGTGCTGTCGGGCGGGCCGTCGTCCGTCTACGACGCCGATGCGCCGCCGGCGGACGACCGCATCCTGCATCTTGGATTGCCGGTGCTGGGCATCTGCTACGGCTTGCAGTTCATGGTGTACAAACTGGGCGGCAAGGTGCGCGCCGCCGACAAGCGCGAGTACGGCCACGCCCAGGTCGAATTGCTGGGCGGCAATTCTGCGCTGTTCAAAGGGCTGCAAGGCCCGCTGACGGTCTGGATGTCGCACGGCGACGAGGCCCTGGACCTTCCGCCCGGCTTCGAGTTGATTGGCCGGACGTCGAACGCCGTCGCTGCCATCCAGAATCCCGCGCAGAAATATTACGCGGTGCAGTTTCATCCCGAAGTGCATCACACGCCGCAGGGCACGGCGATCCTGCGCAACTTCGTGTTCGAGATCTGCGGGCTCAAGCCGAACTGGACAGCGCAGAGTTTCATCGACGAGACCATCGCCAGCGTTCGCCAGACGGTTGGCAAGGGCCGCGTGATTTGCGGCCTGTCGGGCGGCGTGGATTCCTCGGTGGCAGCCGAGCTGGTGCATCGCGCGATTGGCGACCAGCTGACCTGCATCTTCGTGAACAACGGCGTGCTGCGCAAGAATGAGTTCGCCACCGTGCAGAAAAATCTGCGCGAAAAACTCGGCCTCAACATCGACGCGGTGGACGCCAGCGAGCGCTTCCTCAGCAAACTGGCCGGCGTCAGCGAGCCGGAGAAGAAGCGCAAGATCATCGGCAACGAGTTCATCGTGGTGTTCGAAGAAGAGGCGCACCGCATCGAGCAGTTGCACGGCAAGGTCGATTGGCTGGTGCAGGGCACGCTGTATCCCGACGTGATCGAGTCGCGCTCGGTGCGCGGGCCGTCGCAGACCATCAAGAGCCATCACAATGTCGGCGGGCTGCCCGACATCATGAAGCTTAAGCTGATCGAGCCGCTGAAAGATTTGTTCAAGGACGAAGTGCGCAAAATCGGCCGCGACCTCGGGATGCCCGAAGAAATCCTGCAGCGCCAGCCGTTTCCCGGACCGGGGCTGGCGGTGCGCATCCTGGGCGAAGTGACCGCCGAGCGCGTGGCCCTGCTGCAAGAGGCCGACGATATTGTGATCACCGAAATTAAGCGCGCTGGACTGTACAACAAAGTTTGGCAATCGTTTGCGGTGCTGCTGCCGGTGATGTCGGTGGGCGTGATGGGCGACATGCGGACCTACGCGTACACCTGCGCCATCCGCGCGGTGCACTCCGAAGACGGCATGACCGCCGACTGGGTCCCCCTGCCGCACGAAGTGCTGAAAACCATCTCCAGCCGCATCGTGAACGAGGTGAAGGGAATCAACCGCGTGGTGTACGACGTGACCAGCAAGCCGCCGGGGACGATTGAGTGGGAATGAAGAAGAAGCAACTAGCAGCTAGCATTCAGCACTTAGCACTTAGCACTACATTGTCACCTGAGTGAGGTCACCGCGTCGACCGAGTCGAAGGACCTGTGTTTCCTGACAGCGGCACTCCCCACCCTTTCGCCAAAAGCAGCCGAAAGTGTTGCGCCCCCGGCTTGTCGGGCGAAAGCCTAGGGAACCTCTGAACAACCA
>PMAT01000139.1 GCA_003152695.1 Acidobacteriaceae bacterium | reverse complement strand
CTTCTAATTGTCGCCCGTCACATCTCCAGCTACTTCGCGCCGTAGCTCGCATTCGAGAGCGGTTACAAAATTAGGTATATCCGGCAGGCAGGGCGGCCTTGCTTCGCGATACGTTGATCCTCCGCACGGCTATGTTCCTTGCATGTCGAACCACTCGCCCAGAAGGGTTGACCGCGGATGACCAAGTTAGGCGCGACCAAGGCGAATGAGAACAGCTAGTTCAAACTTTTATACTCGGTTCGGGCGGCCTTGAGGACAGGCAGATTGGTATCGGCACCCTTCCACAGTCCAAGGAAGTCTTCGTAACGCTTACGCGCAGACGCGGTATCGCCGCTCATGGCTGCAGCACGCGCCAGTTGAAGCCGTGCCAGGGAACCAATCACAAAGTTCAGGACGACACCGCGATGCTCAATGACCTTCTGAAACTCTCCGGCGGCCTCGTGCCCGCGCCCTAACTTTAGATAGGCCTCGCCACGAAGATAAGCGGGGTACATACGTCCCTGCAACCCGTTTCCCAGTTCGTAAGGGATGGTCTCTTCCAGTAACTCGATGGCTTTATTGGCATTGTTTTTCTGCAGCTCGATAGCCGCTCGTATAGTGGGCAGCCAGTAATTCTGCACCATGGTGCCGCGGGGATATTCTGCATCGAGCTTCGCTGCGATTTTTTCGGCTTGCGCTAATTGTCCGGCCCGGGCCAACGCCAGTGCAATCTGGGCCTCGACATCTCTGCCGCGGCTCATCTCCAGCGCGTGGGAAGCAATGGCCCGTGCCTGAACTTTGTTCCCGACTTCGACTTCGTACAACGCCGCGTTGGCCTTCCACCCAGCGGCCGTTTCCGGCGCATCGGCATTCTTGGCCGACTGCGCTGCTCGGTTGGTAAAACTCCGCGCGCGATCCAATCGGCCATAAAACGCCTCGGTATCCGATTCGGCGGAGAGCAATGCGTCTTCAGCTCCCGGCCTTCCCATGGCCCACTCTAACTGCCTTTGCATGGTCTCGCTGTCGCCCTCGAGGAAAGCGGTGTAGTAGCGGTAAAGGCCGAGAAAATTGTGGTCTAGGTTGCGCTTGCGCGCCTCTTCAAAAACATCCTTGGCTTTCTCGGCCTGGTCGAGCGCGAGATAATCGCCCATTAGGCCGGTAAACGCATTCACATTGTTCGGCTGTAGTTGCAGGACCGCCTTTTCTTCCTTTGCCGCTTTGTCATATTGGCCCATATCACAATAGTTCGCGCCCAGGTTCTGGTATGGCCGGTGGTCGTCGGGATAGACCTGTATCCAATTGAGATAGGTTTGATTTGCCTTTTCCATTTCGCCGGTCACTGAGTCGTAATAGTCTCCCTCGATATGAAACCTCTCGCGCTGACTGCTTACATGATCCCGAAGTTCGTAAGCTTTTCGGGAATTCTCCATCGACAGCGTATCTTCGCCCAAGTCGCTATAGGCGGCGCCCAAAGCGGCATAGGCGTCGGCGAACTCAGGATCAAGTTCGATGGCCCGTTTGTAAAGTGGTACCGCGGCCCCGGAGCCCTGCGCGGCTTTCATCTTGAGGCCCGTGGCGTACGCCTGGATCGCTTCAAGGGAAGGACTAGTGGCTTGAGGCAGCGGTGTGCTGTTCTTTTCTACCGACGCTAATGATTCGCCGAGCTTTTGCCGTAGCTCGTTACTTGCTCCCTTAAGCGCCGCTATTACCTTTTCCTTGTTATCAGCATCAGCATCTGCGCTTGCCAGAATTGTTCCCGTCACACAGTTCATGGTGCGCAGATCGAGATGATATCGCTCGCCCACTTTGGCAATGGACGCTGTCAATAGCGCCTTGTTGCCGTTCCGCATACAGACCTGTTTCGCCAAATCTTTAGTCAAGCGCTCGTCTGGCTGGCGTTTCATCAACTTCAAGGTCTCGCTGACGGTCTGGTCGGGGAGCACGTTTAGATACTGGGAATCTTGCAGATCATTGGTGAGCGCTAATTTCAAGGTGGCATCCCAGCCGCTCTCCCCGGTTCGATCGTCGAAATCAGCCACAACAATCGTGACCTTTTCCGGAAACTTGCTCCCGCGGTGAATATACCTGAGGCCGACCACAACCAGAGCAGCAAGCAGAACAATCACAATCACTGCTAGCTGCGTCCGCGTTCTTCTGACGTGTGCTGTGGCTGTGTGGCCAGAATCCATGTCGCGCTTCAGTCGCCGCAAATCGGTGCGAATGTCGGCCGCAAACTGATAGCGCAGCTTTCGGTCCTTCTCCAGTGCCTTCGTGATGATTTCTTCGACCTTGGGGAGTAAGTCGGGATTCAGCCGCACCGGCGTCACTGGCCCGCGATTCAGGATCGCTTCCGCAATCACGGCAGACGTCTCACCTCGGAAGGGCTGAACCCCCGTCCCCATCTCGTAGAGTACCGCTCCGAACGAAAACAAATCCGTACGGGCATCCAACTCTTCGCCCCGAACCTGCTCTGGTGACATGTACGGGACGGTACCAATCGCCGCATCACGTGCAGTAAGCCCTTCCAGCTCGTCGTTTGTCGTTATCGTGGAAACGTTCGCGCCAGCGCCCGCGGCTGCGATCTTCGCCAGACCGAAATCCAAGAGCTTGGCGCATCCGTGCTCGGTGACGAAAATATTGTCTGGCTTGATGTCGCGATGGACGATGCCTTTGCTGTGGGCGGCATCCAGCGCATCGGCAATCTCAATTGACAACCCCAGCAGGATACCGATCTCGACGGGCTTTCCCGCGATGCGATGCTTCAGAGTCATTCCATCCAGAAACTCCATGGCGATAAAGGACTGGTCGCCGTCCTTGCCAATCTCGTAGATGATGCAGATATTAGGATGGTTGAGCGCCGAAGCCGCCCGAGCCTCTCGGTGGAAACGCTCCAAGGCTTTCGGATCGCAGGCGACATCTTCGGGAAGGAACTTGAGCGCGACGAGGCGTCGAAGGTCGGTGTCTTCTGCCTTGTACACCTCGCCCATACCGCCGCCCCCCAACTTCTCGAGAATGCGGTAGTGCGAGACCGTCGTGCCAATCATGCGCGGGACGCCCCCAAGGGTTGATGGTACGGGCGAAACCCGGGCCAGTCAACGCATCCGCCTCGCGCCGTCAACCCGGTGCTGCGCTGAATCGAGGTGAAGGGGTCAGTCGAGGGGGGCGAGTCTCAGTTACTGAAGAGACAGTTTCGCTTGCCTCGGCAATTTACCGAAAATCGGTCAAGGGATAGCTAACGGTTAGTCGGCAAACCGGAGTAATCCACATTGGGACAAGGGGCGTCCAATGATCTAGCAGAAAGACGATTCGGAGCGTCTGAGCGATTGTAGAGACTCGTTCAACAGCTCTCAACGACGGGCAAAACAAATCTGCTGCAAGGAGACAATGACGGCACTTTCGGGTAGTATCTGGTCTGTTACACGTGCGGGCTTTCCAAGCTCGCTAGAGGATTTTCAATTTCGAATTCGACATCAAACACAGCGGAATTCTTGGATTTGGAAACGTCGTCCCAAGCGCGTACACGCCCGTGCTCGCGAAGCATTCCAAGCACTTCTCGCTAACCCCTACCGGAAGTACCGGCGTACGGTCCCGGAGTTGTGCCACCTGTCTCAGCCCATTAGAGAACCTGGGGACGCGGAGGGACCCTATGCCGCAGCATATGCTTGGAGCCGACGTGAGCGTCGTCCAAATGTCTTGTTCGCACCAAGACGTAGAACTTCTCGCCATCAAGACAAACCATCCGTGGGAAAATGAATCCCCAACCAGATGAATGCCACAGGTCCTGACAGGGCGATCACCGAGGAAGTCTCAGGGCTGATCGAGCGCGTGACTTTTCACAACGAAGAAAACGGTTTCTGCGTGCTTCGGGTAAAAGTCAGAGGACACCGAGACGACGTAACGGTCCTTGGATCGCTGCCTTCCGTAACTGCCGGAGAGTGGCTGGAGGCCGAGGGCTGGTGGGTTCGCGACAAGGAGCACGGGCTTCAGTTCAAGACCAGACTGATGAAAACCGTGCCGCCGACGACAGTGGAAGGCATCGAGCGGTACCTCGGCAGCGGTTTGGTCAAAGGCATCGGGCCGGTTCTGGCCAAGAAGCTGGTCGGTCGGTTCGGAGCCGAAGTCTTGGGCGTCATCGAGAACAGGGTCGCGGAACTGCAATCCGTCGATGGGATCGGCCCGAAACGCCGGCAGCGAATTGAGCAGGCATGGCAGGAAGCGAGACAGATACGAGAAATCATGCTGTTCCTGCACAGCCATGGTGTGAGCACCAGCCGGGCGGTGCGAATCTTCAAGACCTATGGGGAGCAGGCGATCGAGAAGGTGCGGAGCAATCCGTACGTGCTGGCGAAAGACATCTACGGTATCGGATTCGCGACCGCCGATCAGATCGCCCAGAAGATTGGAATCCCTCGGGATTCGCTTGATCGGGCGCGTGCAGGAATCGACCATGTCCTGCTGGACGCGACGTCGGACGGACACTGTGCGCTGCCGTTGGAAAAGCTCAAACTGACGGCGGTCAAGCTGCTGGAGATCCCGGAAGGAACGATCGAACAGGCGCTTTCCCATATGCTTACCAGCGGCTCCCTGCTGCTGGAAGAGATCGACGGTGATGCCCTGATCTTCCTGCCTCATCTGAGGAAGGCGGAAGAAAGCATCGCGGCCAAGATAAAGGCTCTGGCACAAGCGCCGATGATCTATCCTCCGATCGATTTCGAGAAGGCCGTCACATGGTGCCAGCAGCGGACGGGCAAGACGCTGGCCCCCAGTCAACGCGAGGCATTGAAAACGGTTCTGGAAAACCGAGTCGTGATCATCACCGGAGGGCCTGGTGTCGGCAAGACGACGTTGGTCAACTCGATCTTGACGATCCTGAGGGCGAAAAAGGTGAAATGCCTGCTGTGCGCGCCGACGGGTCGGGCGGCGAAGCGGCTCACCGAGACCACCGGCATGGAAGCGAAGACGATCCATCGCCTGCTGGAAATCGATCCCGGAACAGGCAGATTTACTCGCAATGAGTCCAACCTGTTGGCATGCGGCCTGATGGTTGTCGATGAGACATCCATGGTGGATGTGTTGCTGATGCATTCGCTGGTTCGAGCTGTTCCGCACCGCTGCGGGCTGGTTCTGGTGGGGGATGTGAATCAGCTTCCCTCGGTGGGGCCGGGAACGGTGCTGCATGACTTGATAGAGAGCAGCATTGTGCCGGTTGTTCGCCTCACCGAAGTCTTCAGGCAAGCGGCCAACAGTCGGATCATCACCAACGCACACCGGATTCGCCGGGGTCAGATGCCGGACATGACGGGGGCAGACCCGGGTTCCGACTTCCATTTCGTAGAGCGGGAAGATCCGGAGAAGATCGCGGCAACGCTGATCAAGCTGGTACATGAGAGGATTCCGGAGCGATTCGCTCTCAATCCGATCCGCGACGTTCAGGTTCTTTGTCCGATGAACCGGGGATCACTCGGCGTGCGCGAACTGAACACGGCTTTGCAGCAGGTACTGAACCCGGCCAAACCGGGCCAGGCCAGCGTCGAGCGGTTTGGATGGCGGTTCCAGATCGGCGACAAGGTCATCCAGACCGAGAACGACTACGACAAGGACGTGTTCAACGGCGACATCGGGATCGTCGAGCGGATTGATTCAGTTGAACACGAGGTTACGATCCGCTTCGATGATCGGCTCGTGAGGTACGACTTTGGGGAGTTGGATGAAGTTGCATTGGCCTACGCCATTACGATCCACAAGTCGCAGGGCTCGGAATTCCCGGCAGTGGTGATTCCGGTGGCGACCCAGCACTACATGCTGCTACAGCGCAACTTGATCTATACGGGAATCACGCGGGGCAAGCGGCTGCTGGTGCTGATTGGGCAGAGGAAGGCTCTGGGCATCGCCGTCCATAATGACCGTCCGCAAAGGCGGTATTCGGGGCTGCTAACCAGCTTGAGAAGGGACAGATGAGCGCGGTGACGCCGGGACATCTGGCTCCGTCGGCAGTGCCCCAACATCGAAGTGGGTGAGCCAAATGCCGCGCCCTGAGCGGCTTGCGAACTTATTCCCGGACAAACCGTTTGATCAACGTGCGGACGAAGCGATCAACAACCAACAACAGACTGAAGTCGATCTGTGAGCGTACGTCCAGTAAAGCTGTCGGATTGAACGCGGATCGCTAGCTTCATTCCGCAAGTGCTTTGAAAGCGGCCTGCGCAGGCTCCGAATAGAAATCGACGCGAAGTTTGTCTAAGATCTCGGCCGGTATTGACCCTAGATCCGCAGCGTTTGCTGTCGGAATTAGCACCTGTTGAGCTCCCGAATCCATCGCTACTCTTAGACGATCTCCTAGTTGCTCGATTCGTGATAGGACACCATGAATTGACATTTGCCCCAGGACTACCAGGGCACCGGCTGTCGCTTTGTTGACGACAGAGGACAAAAGCGCGATGTAGAACGCCACGCCAAGGTCTTCCGTATCCTTGCCACTCATCGGGCTCATGACTTGTATGTTGAAGTCGTAGGATCCTAAATCGTGATCTAGTCCCACTTTCTTGCCGTTGGTTCGAAGGTAGTCGAAGGCCATTCGAGCAGATTCCTTTATCGACTTCGACGTGATTCCAACAACCTGAAACTTCCCCGACCCAGGCAGAGCGGCTGCCTGAACACGAAACAGAACCACGCGCCCTCCCGACGCGTCGTACCCGATGCTGAAGATGTCGCCCGGCTGCAACGGCGTCTCCGGTATGAGCTTGGTTGCCCCCAGCTCAGCACACTCGGCAATGTGTTCATCTCCGCTATCCTTGTCAAGATACGAAAGATTCACGCGAGAGAACTCGATCGGGTTTACTCTCTTTAGCTGTTCCTTGACCCGACGACGCATCTCTAGGCCGAATGCTATGTATTCCGCAAGCTCTTCGCGACTGCATTGACCGTCGGGATGAAGAAGCTTAATCAGTCCAGAGATAGTACGGACCGCAGCTTTACGGTCGCGCTGACCGACATGGTTCCCGAAGGCGAAATATGCATCGTAGGCGTCAGTGAAATTCAACGGCCGCAGTTCATTGTGGAAGATTTCGGCCATGTAGTCGGCTACGAACCCCAAATGTGCTGTAAAGTGCTCCGGCTTCAACTTCAACATTTCCCAGCCAGGCAGGTAGGCATGCCAGCGATCATGAAATGCGGTGTCATTGCGAACCGATTCCGGCAGGGCTGCGAAGAGGTGCGACACGCGCGCAATCGACTGAACATCTCCGTCGATATTGCCCGCGAAAACGATGCCCGCTTCCGCCGAAATGGTTCCCTTGTCATCGCCTCGCGAGAATGATGCCTGCTCCATATAACCTTTGTACATCTGCTTGTCGGATTCATTCTTGAAGTTCGAGCCAGCCACTTCATCGAAGGCGACGGCGTCATACCGAACGACAAGGCCGGGCTTATCTTTTCGGTTTTTCCACCCGAAAAGATCAGCGACAGATCCCTGCCCGCCTGACAGCAGGATGACGTAGGGCGAGATCTCTCTGAATACAAACGACTTACCCGTCTCGCGCGGGCCAAGTTCGATTAGATTGTAGTTCTTCTCCACCATTGGGATGAGGCGTAGGATCGACAGCAGTTTGCGACGCCAGGTGAAGTCCGGGTGGGTAGGTTCGTAGCCGACGGAGCGCAGCAACACGTCTGCCCACTCTTCGCGTGTAAACCCCTGTCGGGCTGCTACCCACTCTTCAAGTCGCGCACTGGCTACTTGGATAGGCTGCATCCGGAGAAGGACGAATGGTCGCGTCACGCCACCGTGCAAGAGCGTCTCATCATATGCAAGTTCTACATTTGCCCAAACACCACCCGTGAGGACCCGCTCATGCTTTTCTACCAACTTCTCGTCAATATGTACTTTCTCAAGTCCGGCAGTTGCCAGGCGTGCCCAGTACTTCCCGCCTTGATCCTTTTCGTCGAATGTTACAGTAACCAGATCGATGAGCTTCATCGACCCTGTGCGCTTCAGACGAGCCTTTAGCAGCTCTCCTTGATCGGCACGTACCACGCGGTCCGCAATGGCCTGCTTTACCAGTTGAAGCCCCTGTGCAATCTCGCTTTCGTCGGTTGAAGAGCAGTACTTGCCGAGCAAATACTCGAGTACGTACACAGGCACGCTGAAGCCGACCTTTAGCTTGTGCACCAAGTCCTTGCGCACGACCCTGCCCGGAAATGCATCCACCAGCTTCTGATCTAAAGCGTCGATGACAACCGTCTCACCATTCATCAAGGTCCACCTTCAGAGTCACTTCTTCGCTCGCCAGCATCTCTTCGTCATCCGCGTCGATTACCTGGGCAAAGAGCCGCATGCCGTACCGTGCGCCGCCGTCTGGGTTTGCGAAGCTGAGCAGCACGCCAACTGACTTGCCGCCCGGCTCGATTATCACTGGATCATCATGCCGGAAGATCACTTTCCCAGTCATTGGATCCTGAACCTTCACTCGCACGCGTCGTGCTACAAGCTTTTCATCAGCACCGAACAAGCCGGACTCGGCGTTTCCGGCCTCTACCTGAACGCGCGGTGCCGCATTCGTAATCTGCACAAGCGGCTTCAGTACAACCTTCACCTTCACAGATTTCGCTGGCCAAGTCACCACTACGATCGGAACGACCAGTTCCTGCAAAGTCGCTCCTCCATGAAAGAATCCTAAGCCGCCGTATGTCTTGAACGCGTTGAAACTCCGGGGCACAGCTACCTCGAGATCCGACTGCGGCACTCTAAGCATCAATGCATTGAGGTGCTTGAGGCCATGCCCGGCGATCGCCCTCCGAGACGACCAGATTGTCTGTCCAGAAGGTTTATCGCTTTGAATCTCATCCGGCTCCGATTGCCAATGGAAAAAGCCATGGTCTGTACACACGATAATGCGGGTGAATCCAATCTCGCGTAGTCGTCGAATAACCTTGGCATAACGCTCAAGATGGTCGTCTGCGCCGGTGAGCTGGAGCTGTCCATCGTGGCCGGCGTTGTCGAACTCAGCGCCGTGCACATACACGATCTTCGCAGACTTCGATGGACGTTTCAGGCTGTCGCCGTCAAGCACCTCCGCAATGGTGAAGAAGTCGCGAATTCCAACTTTGGTGGCGAGCCATTTCCTCCGTTCCTCAGCAACGCTTAAGTCCCCGGAGAAATCGTCTGCGAAGACTTGGAATCCCTTCCTGTCGGCGGAACACTGCACGTGCAACTGTTGCCGCGGTATAGGCAGCGCGAAGGGCATTCCAATGCTCGTCACACTCGGGATTGGCGCAATAGCAGCCAAGACGTCTGCGCGTGGTACAGGCTCGCCTTCGTTCAGTAGCTGGGCCAAGCGTTGGCCAAGTTCAAATCGAAATGCATCGACGCAGACTATTGCTGTTGGTCCCTTGCTCAGGTGCAATTGCCGCAACACGGCTTCGCCCACGGTAGGCAGGGCATTGAGATCATCCTGGCGATACGCCAGCAGTTCCGAAAAAACAGCGGCCATTTGGTCCGTTGCTCTCGCATACGCCCGACGCATCCGTACGCGCACTCGGTGCAGCTGACTCGGCCAATCCGGAGCCTCTGCGAACAGTTCTTCCGACCCGGCATCGATGGCCCAACCGTGGCGGCAGTACCACTCCACGGCGTCCTGCGCTTTCTTCCAACGAGTTTCGGCTTCGGCGTTTTCGACGAGAATACCTGCTGATTTACCAAGCTGCACCAGGTACTTCCACCCCACGC
Source organism: Acidobacteriaceae bacterium (assembly GCA_003152695.1). Lineage (GTDB taxonomy): Bacteria > Acidobacteriota > Terriglobia > Terriglobales > Acidobacteriaceae > Bog-257. The sequence continues at coordinate 2,372 of PMAT01000139.1, read as the reverse complement.
GAACTGACGCCTGCCTGCCCCAAAACTTACTCTCGCGTTCCTGAAAGACATAGAGTTGCGTTGCGAGCTTCTGACCGAGCTCGTCCACGTTCTCGATGCGATCAAGGTCGTCAGCCATCTGCTTAAACAGCACTTCCTCGACAGCCCGAGATGCATACGATTTCGGCGGCGCAGTCAGACTGCGGGCCCAGTACGTTAGCCCAACAGTTCCATCAGCTCGCGTCACGAGCTCTTCAAATGAATTCAGAAAGTTGATGTTCTCCTGCCAGTTCCGCAGCAGCTTCAGTGCGTTGTCCCGGGGCAAACCGGGAGACACAATCCGGTTGGGTTCGCTTGGCGGCTGTTGCGGATTCTTGGCGGCTGCCTCGGTGCAGAGAAGTACAGCCGTTGACCCTACCCTCCAGCTCTTTTCATCACAATTCGTCGGATCAGGTAATCCGAAATCTTCTCTTGCTCGTCGAGCGAAAATTGCGAATCGATCTTCCTTCTTAAGATTCTCAAATTCACCAGCGGCTCCGGCGAGGACTTCGAGCATCCGATGGTCATCCACAAGTGCGCCTTTGGCATTTGCTGGGGTCAGCTCCTTCCAAGTTTCTTGCGGCTTATCGAACCACTCTCGCGCATGTGCTGGGAGCAGCGACGCCAATTCGCTCTCTTGCTCGCGTGGGATGTTGACCCCGTAGTCCCGCAGAGCGTCAAGGAGTGACTTTTCCCAGACCGCCTCGGCTTCCAACTCGAACACTTTGAACCAACTGATTTCGTCTCGCGAGCACGGCAACCACACGACTCGCGCAGCGCGGGTCTCGCGACTGAAGCGATCGCGGAGGATCAGCTCATGCTGGTCGGGGTCCGCCCATAGCTTGAATCCGCTTTCGGCTGCCGACGTGCGAAGCAGGTCTAGCCATTCACGGTACGGGTCACACCAAAGCAGTAGCGGCGGAGGAGCGACGTGCCGACCAAGGACTGCATTGATCTCGGTGACAAGCCACTCGTGAAAGCTAGTCTTGTCCCGAGGCATTTGTCTTCTCCATTGGCCACCATCCGGGTTGTGGAAGTTTGCCTTCGCGGCACCAGCGTCGTTCGTCAGCACGCCATTCTGCTCGATCTGCAATGGCCTTGTCCAAGTCCTTTGCTGCGAGGACCTCAGCGGCCAGAATGCCGGCCTTTTGCAAAGGCGCAATGTTCACGCGCACGCCATCGTTTATGTCGGGCGCGTACGCGGACTCCTGCGCGACCCACTCTGCCACAGTTTGCGCCGGTTGATGAACGCCGTCGAGTCCCGATATTGCGTCATACATCGGTTGGGCTGCAAGCCAGCCCTCCCAAGTCCCTGCTTCGGGGCACTTCCAGGCCATTATTTCGTCTCTCAACTTGTCAGCCGCTGCGGTTTTCTCGTTCAGGTCACGCTCCCACCTTTTAACGCTCTCTTTCAGCTCTCTCGTCCGTACGTCAATCTCTTTACGGCGCTTGAAAGGATCTTCGGCCTTGCTGTAATCCTCTTCCTTCAGCGCCTTTAGCTCGTCCTTTGCCGTCTTGATTTGTGCACGGATGGGAGCGAGAACGGCTTCCGCTAACGGACGCCACCAATCGATGCACGCCAGCTTCAGCGCCAACTTAACCAATTCGTCCGGCTTCTTACAGATTAAAGACGCGAACAAGGGCGAGGTTGGATCGTCTTGCACAGTCTCGGCTTTCGGCGCAGACGGTCCGACAGACGAGCAATGACGCCCGAGTCGAGACATCGAATCTTCGATCCACTGTGCCAAGCTCGCATGGAGCTTGGTAGCGTTGGCCTTGTCGCGCCACGCCGCCAATGGTCCGACCCTGATTGTGACGCTCAGCTTGTGTAGCCACAGCGCCTTGAGACACAGCATTGCATCATCAAATGCATGTTGGCGGAGCTGTGGACGAAGCTTTTCGGGGCCGAATCCGGACCGAGATATGGTCTCCAGCTGGTCGTCAAACGAACGCAGCTCACTGATCCGATCCAGTAGTTCAGTAAGTCGTTCCTGCTGGCGATCGCTACGGGCGTTCTGAGGAATGGATTCGATGCTTCGCATCTCAGTCTCGTAGCGCTGCCGTTGAGGGCGCAGGTGTTGGGATTGAAGAGAAGCGATACTTCGTGAACCCATCCGCGCAGCGCAAACGAGTGCGGAGAACGACGGATTTCGTCGACCCCTCAGATGTGAGGATTGCAGTTGCCACGCGACTGGACGCTTTCTGAACACAGTAAGTTGGTATTTAAAGAAGTCTTGCCAAAGCCAACGCTCCAGAGTCATGCCGATGATCTCAGCAAATTCGCCCTCTACGATGGCGGCTGCGTCAGCGTTCTGGCTGAGCTGTGCTCGAACTATTGAATATTGAATAATATA
>PMAT01000057.1 GCA_003152695.1 Acidobacteriaceae bacterium | reverse complement strand
GAGCGTGGCTTCAATCTGTGCAGAGCAGGAAGCGGAAGCCGATCAAACTGCGGACTGCGGAAGCATGGACGAGTCATTTGAAATACATCAACGGAAAGATAGGACAGATGCAACTTGCTGATGTGAACAACCGCACAATGCGGGGGTTCGTGGCAGAGATGGCCTCGGAGACGAAGGATGGGAAACCCCGGTTCTCAGCCAAGTCGATTGAGAACTATTTGGCTGTCATCAAGTCAGTGGTTGCCTCGGTCCTGAACGACAAAGGAGAGCCGGTCTACTCTGTGAAGTGGAATCACAACTTCATGGATCTTCCTGTTGTGGAGGAACAGAACGCTCCCAGCTTCACGGCTGCGGAGATCGAAACGATAATCTCTAGAGCCAACGGACAGGACAAGATTCTGTATGCCTTGCTCGCCGGCTCTGGGCTTCGGATAGGGGAGGCCTTCGCGCTGCAAGTCGAAGACGTATGCGACACAGTAATCCGTGTGAAGCGCAGCGCGTGGGAGGGTGACCTTGGCAGTCCGAAGACTGCGGCCGGAAAACGAGAGGTGGATATTCACTCCTCGTTGGCTAGTGCGTTAGGGGATCACATTGGCTCTCGTAAGAGCGGGTTGGTATTTCCATCGGCTCGCGGCACTCCGCAACGTAAATCGAATCTGTTGCGGAGATCCCTTCACCCAATACTCCTCGAGATGGGAAGGCCACCTTGCGGCTTCCATGCCTTCAGGAGATTTCGAGCGGCTCACCTCGATAAAGAGTTGGTACCTGAGATCCTCGTTCACATTTGGATGGGACACTCGAACAAGGACATCTCACAACGCTACGCTCGTACCGGGGTAAAGATAGACGGGATGTTTCGTACAATGACGGCACAGAGGGTAGGATTGGGCTTCACTCTCCCTGAGTTGCGCCCAATTGCGCCCACTGTGAGTTCCGATAAGTGCTTTAGAATTGGTCGGGGAGAGAGGATTTGAACCTCCGACCCCCTGGTCCCGAACCAGGTGCTCTACCAGGCTGAGCCACTCCCCGACATAGAAGCGACTGCGCCAACGATGCAACGCAGTGCAGGCGCCTCAATCCTCTGGTTGATGCAGATCGGTGAGCGCCAGGCCCTGATTATAACAGAGCTGCCACCGCCCCGCCGTGCACTGGCACAACTGTCGCCGATGCGTTGGTGTCGCTTAGTTGGCGGAGATACTTTTTCTCCGAGACGGCTCTGCCGTCTGACCGCGGCATCGTACACTCAACCGAGCATCGTACACTCAAGTGTCAGACATATAGCTGAGGACCAAAGCTACAACGTGTCAACCGTTCTACTAGCCCGGCAACTGCTTACTCCGCTTGAGCGCATCGAGGATGTCGCACTCGTGATAGACGGCGGAATCATAGCCGCTGTCGGCAAGAGAGATGCCGTGTCGGTTCCATCTCGGGGGCGAGTTGTGGACTTCGGCGATTCCATCCTCACGCCCGGGCTAATTGACATGCATGTTCACGGGGGCGCTGGGCACGATGTGATGGAAGGCTCCGACGAGAGCCTCGCGGCCATCGAGCGGTTGATGGTGGGACATGGCGTTACCAGTTACTGCCCGACCACGGTCACGGCCCCGCTGGAGCAAACGCTGAAGTCTCTCGAGGATTTGGCCAGGGCGGCGGAACGCGCGGACCGCGATGTCGGCAGAGATCCCACTCGCGCGCAGCCGCTTGGCATTCATCTGGAGGGCCCGTTCCTCAGCCACGCCCGGCGCGGGGTCCACTCTGGTGTCCACCTGCAACCGGTCTCGGGCGAAGCTTTCAACCAGATGTGGGACGCAGCCTCAGGTCACATCCGGGTGCTCACGATTGCGCCTGAACTAGAGGGTGCGCTGGCGCTTATCGCCGATGCCTCTCGTCGCGGAGTATGTGTCAGCGTAGGGCATTCCAATGCCACCCTGGAGCAGGGGATCGCCGGCATCAAAGCCGGAGTTCGGCACGCTACCCACACGTTCAATGCCATGCGCAGGTTCGATCATCGCGATCCAGGATTGTTGGGCGCGATTCTCACCGATCGCAGGCTAACGGCCGACATCATTGCGGATGGAATCCACGTGGATCCCATCATTGTTGACTTGTTCGTGCGCTGCAAGGGAGTGGATGGCGCGGTGCTGATCACCGATGGCATCAGCGCGACCGGCATGCCCGACGGGACTTACCGGCTGGGTTCGTTTGAGGTGCAGGTGCGCGACAACCGTTGCATGTCACATGGGAAACTGGCCGGCAGCGTTTTGACGCTGGATCGTGCGGTCCGGAACATGATGAGTTTTACGAGAGTTAGCTTTCAAGACAGCATTCGCATGGCCACGCTGAATCCTGCGCGAGTGCTGGGCATTGAACACCGGAAGGGCGTGTTGCACCCTGGCGCCGATGCCGACGTCGCGGTGTTCTCTAATGCCGGCGAGGTGCTGCACACGGTCGTGGGCGGCACGCTCAACTAGTCCTAACTTCTTAGCGTGTCAGTTGGAGGCGCTCTTCTTCCTTCTTCATCCTGGCAATGGCGACCAGTTCCACGGCCTTCTGCGCGATGTGCTCGGCGCTGACTTCGAACTCCTTGATCAGTTCCCAGGGCGCGCCGGAATCGCCGAAGCGGTCCTTTACGCCGATGGCGCCCGTAATGACCGGCGTTCCCAAAAGCTCGGGACTTTCCGTGATAACGCCGCTGACGCGCCACGCCAGGGCGCCAATCTGGTGCTCCTCGGCGGTGACCACTACGCCCGTCTCCTTGGCCGCCCGCACGATGGCCGCTTCATCAATCGGCTTCATGGTGTGCATGTTGACCACGCGAGTTTCGTAGCCAAATTCCTGCTTCAGTATCCACGCCGCGCGCATGGCCTCGGGCACCATTGGCCCACAGGCGATAATGCTCAGGTCTTCGTGTTCGTTTTCGTAATTGGGGGCAAGCACGGTCTCGAACGCATCAATCATCTCCGGCGATTCATGGCGGAGACGACTCACGTTCGCCACTCCAAAGACAAATGGCGTGTTTTCGCGGGTCACAATCGGCGTGGCTTCGCGCGCGAAGCGGATGTACTTGGGCCCCACATGCTGGAGCAGCAGATAGTCGGTCGCCTTGCGCGTCTCGATGGCGTCGCAGGGCACCACGACCGACATGTTCGGCAGTCCGCACATGGCAAACAAATCTTCCAGCGCCTGGTGCGTGGCTCCATCGGGCCCCACCGAAACTCCGCCGTGAGCGCCGGCAATCAACACATTGAAATTTCCGTAGCAAATGGAAACCCGGATCTGGTCCAGATTGCGGGCCGCGGCAAACGTGCCATAGGTCCCGAAGACCGGCAACTTCCCTTCCCGCGCCAGTCCCGCAGCGGCAGCGGTCGCCGACTGTTCTGCGATGCCCATGCTGATCCAGCGATTTTTGCGTTCCGGGTTGCCAGAATAGAAGTCGCTGATCGTGATGGAGCCGGAGATGTCGAGGCCGAGGCAGACTACTCGCTCGTCATTGCCATTGTTCTGCAGCGATTTTCCGAAGCCCTTGCGGGTGGGCTCCATCTTCACTTTCATCTGGCTGTTGCTGTTCCACCAGTATTCGTGCGAGAAACTCGGAGTCTTGGCGGCCAGTGTCGCCTCCACTTCCTTCTGATACTCACCCGCTTTCTTCAGCAGGGCGTCGTAGGCGATGGTCTGTTTTAGTCCGAGTTCTTCCAGGGCCTTCACTAGCTCGTCATAGCTGGGAGCTTTGCCATGCCATCCGGCAATGTTCTCCATGAAGCTGACGCCCTTGCCTTTCACCGTGTTGGCAAGGACCAGAGTGGGCTTGCCGGAGACTGGAATGTTCTTCGCCTTCTGCAAAGCGTCCAGGACTTGCGTCATGTCGTGGCCGTCAATCTCGATGACTTCCCAGCCAAAGCTGCGATAACGCTCGTCCAGCGGTTCGACGTTCATTACGTCCTTGACCCAGCCGTCAATCTGCAAACGGTTGCGGTCAATGATGGCCACCAGATTGTCGAGTTTGAAGTTCGATGCCTCCATGGCGGCTTCCCAGATATTGCCTTCCTGCTGTTCGCCGTCGCCCATGATGCAGAACACCGAATGCTTGCCGCCGTCGAGTTTGCCGGCCAAGGCCGCGCCGACCGCAATGCTGAGGCCCTGTCCCAACGATCCGCTGGAGACTTCGACACCCGGCAGCTTCAACCGGTGCGGATGTCCCTGAAATGGCGAATACAGCTTGCGCAAAGTAACCATGTCTTCGACGGGAAAGTATCCGGCAAAGGCGAGGCCCAAGTACAACGCGGGAGCTTTATGTCCGGCCGACCAAATGACGCGGTCACGTTCCTTCCATTCCGGATTGTTGGGATCGTGGTTGGCGACCTTTAAGTACAGGGCGGCAACAATGTCCATGATGGAGAGCGTGCCTCCGGAATGGCCGGAACCGGCGGCGCATAGCGCAACCAGGTCATAGCCGCGCATCAAGCGTGCGGCCTGTTTGAGTTCTTCCAGGCTGAACTCGCGAACTACGGCGTGGGAGGAGGAGTTGACGATAGGCATGATGAATCCTTTGTGCGAGTTGGGGCGCGCCTCAACGCACCAACCCGCGATATAGGGACCCCGACAAGTAAGGCTAGGCTGAAGAAAACATTGGGTCTGTGAGGAAGATCACGTGAGGGCGTGACGGGGGGTTGCGGAAAGGGCGGGAATGACTGATGGAGCAAGAGTTATTTGCTTGACCGCAACTGAACTCGTGCTATCGTGTGCATCACCTACGACTTCACTTTGAAAGGACCCTCACGATGACTTCGCGCCATGTTCAGTTGACTCTCGCCGTGCTGGTATTTTCAGCGGCGGTACTGTTGACTCTCTCTCAAAGCGCTCTTGCTGCTGATGTGTGCGCTACCCCGCCAGTGATGATCACCCTGCATCTGACACCTGATGGCTCCTGCACGCAGGAATCCGGAGGCAACATCGTTGCAGGTCCTATTCAGGTGAGCCCCAAACAGTGCGTCAAATATGCTGGCGCAGTAATAGATCCCAATCCGACGGCCACCCCGCCAACTCCTGCGACCCTGGCGACGTTTGATGTGAAGTTTGACGACGGACCGTCGCCTTTCAGCGAATTCGCCACCAGCACTGCAGGAGACACGGTCATCACGGGCCCGGTGACGGGGACAGGAACGAGCGGTCACACCTACTATTACAGTAGCGTTCAGATAGGCACCGGCACCAAGTCCTGCTCTAACGGTAAGAAATTGGGCCTCATTATGAAGTAACGGTCCTGGTTCGTGCTCTGCTGACCAGTCCCTAACCTACGGGTTTTATTGCCAAGCCTGGAAGCCCGGCGCGTCCTTGACGATCGCTGGCGTCGCGCCTTGAGCTAGGAGCGCATCACTTTCGTCCTGGCACTCGACAACTCCAATTCCAAGGCGGTCAGCGAAAGAACAATGTCGCGGATCGAGTAATAAATCGAGATCACCAGTGAAAGCAGGCACAGCGCAAAGAAGGGCAGACCCACGAAATCGAGCGCCAGATGGAAGACCTGCTCTGCGAACAGCGACAGGATGGTGAGCGACACGAAGAAAATGCTGCACGAACAGAAGATCATGGAGGCGCGCAGCACGCGGGCGCGCTGATGGGTGTGCCGCAACTGATCTTCCAAGTGTCTTACGTCGGCGCCCTCGGGATCGCTATCTTGAAGCTCCTGCATGAGCACGCGTGCACGGTCAATCACCCGCCCGTAACGGTTGGTAATGCTGAGCAACAGTAGCCCCACACCTGAGATCACGATGACCGGGGCGATGGATGCGGTCAATATCTGAACCACAACGTGAATGGGCATTGGCGGCGTGCTCCCCGTCTATGATGCACGAATCAGGCCTGCCCCGCCATGCCTTTGGGCTCCTGTAAGGCAGTCACGGACTACAATGTTCGCATCGGTCGAGGCCCAACGGAATGCAAACGGCGGAAGTGGTGATTATCGGCGGCGGAATCGTAGGCTCAAGTATTGCGTGGCATCTTACAGAAGCTGGTTGCCGCACCGTTCTGATGATTGAGCGCGAATCCCATCAGGGTAAAGGTTCTACGGGCAAGAGCATGGGCGGCGTGCGCGCTCAGTTCGCCACCGCCCCCAACATACAGATGTCGCTCTACTCCATTCCTTTCTATGCGAATTTCGAAGAACGGCTGGGCCATCCGTCGGAATACCACGCGCAGGGCTACTTGTTCGTCGCTACGAAACCGGCGCACATGGAATATTTGCTGACCAACCAGAGACTGCAAAAATCGCTGGGACTTACCGAAGTGCGAATGCTGGCGTGTGAGGAAATCGTCACGATGGTCCCGCAACTGCGCAGCGACGACATCCTGGGCGGAAGCTTCTGCGCCACAGATGGATTCGTCGATCCCTACAGCGTGATGATCGGATTCACCGCTCGGGCCTGCGAACAAGGCGCGGCTCTCTGGCGCTCGACGGAAGTAACTGCGATCCATTGCGATAGCGAAGGGGGCAGCCAAGTCGAAACCACGCGTGGGCCGGTCAGCACGCGAGTGGTGGTCAACGCCGCCGGGCCGTGGGCAGCCGAAGCCGCGGCGCTTGCCGGCGTGAAGCTGCCCGTGGAGCCGCTGCGCCGCATGTTGATTCCGACCGAACCCTTTGACGGCGTCCTGCACACCATTCCCATGGTGGTTGACATGACCAATGGTTTTCACTTCCGCCCGGAGAGCCTGGGATTCCTGTTGGCTTGGAACGACCCCGAAGAGACGCCCGGCTACAAGACGGACTTCGATCCGTCCTTCATCGAGAAGGTGCTGACGCGCGCCGCTGACCGGGTGCCCTGCTTTGAGAACCTGGCGGTCAACCCGAAACGCGCGTGGGCGGGACTGTACGAGATGTCTCCCGATCACCACGCAATTCTGGGCCCTGTTCCCGAGGTGCGCGGCTTCTACTGTGCCAACGGTTTCAGCGGACACGGTGTGATGCATGCGCCGGCGACAGGAAAGATTTTGGCTGACTTGATCCTTCGCGGTACGACGAAGGTAGTGGACAACATCGAAGTGCTCAGTCCGGCGCGTTTCGCCAGGGGCGAAATGTTGCATGAGACAGCCGTGCTATAAGCACTTCAAGAGGATGCTGAGAGTGCGGCCGGGGAGGATGGCCCGCTGCCCGAGGACGTCGTGAAGGCTTGCGACCAGGTCTGGCAGGAACTGCGTGGTCCGTTGCCGGTGTACAACCGCTGAAGGATCAAGTCAGGACCCGCCGCAGGAATCCCCGCACGCCGGTCCATCCCAGAACAGCCAGGCCGATCGTCAACGCCAGAAACGATGTCCACGCCGGCATGTGCGGCAGGCTGGGCGTCAGCGTGGAACGCAGCCCTTCGCTCATGTAAACCAACGGGTTGATCAAAACCAGTATCTGCAGCCAGCGCACCTTCGCCAGCATTGCCCAGGGATAATAGACGCAACCCAGAAACGTGATGGGCACCACCACGATGCCGAACATCAGCGCGATCTGCTCGGGCCGCACCACCGTCCCGATGGTGAGACCGACCGCTCCGGAGACCAGGCTGGCCAGCAGCAAAATGCCAATGAGCGTCGGCCAACTGGAAATATGGATCTGCACCGGCGTGGCGGGAATGAAGTAAGCCATGGGAAAGATAACCAGCGCCGCCAGGATGCTTTGCAAGGCGCTGAAGAAAATCTTCTCCACCGCAACCCAGGTGACGGGAAGTGGCGACATGACACGGTCGTGGATCTCGCGCGTGGCGCCGATCTCCATGGAGAGCGGCAAGGCCGTGGCCATGATGCCCTGAATGAAGATGCCTACGGCCAACAGTCCCGGCAGAACCAGCGTGCCGAAGCTGGCGCCGGCAGAACTCTGAAAGCCCTGTCCCACCTTCGGAAACAAGTAGGTGAACACGAAGACAAAAAATAGCGGGTTCATCACCGTGCGGATCAGAAAGGCAATGAACTCCCTGCGCAGCACGCTGATATCGCGCAGAAACAATCCCCAGAAAGCTCGCCAATACAGAACAGAACTAGTCACGCAGTTCCCTTCCCGTCAGCTTGATGAACACCGTTTCCAAGCTGGTTTCGCTGACCGACATGTCGCGCAGATTATCGCCCGCCAGCACGACAATCTCCGGCAGCAGACCTCTTCTTCCGTCGGTGAACACCCGCAATCCCGAAGCCTGGCCCTCCACCGCCGTCACCCCCGGCAAGTCGCGCAGACGAGTTTGCAAGCTGTCCGCCTGCACATCCTGAAGGTGCAGCTCGAAAACTTTCTGCGCGCCCACGCTGCTCTTTAGCCGGTCAGGCGTGTCGCACACCAGGATCTTGCCGTGGTCAATGATGGCCACGCGATCGCACAGCTCGTCGGCTTCTTCCATGTAATGAGTGGTCAGGACAATTGTGATGCCCTTCTCGCGAAGCCCGCGAATGACGTCCCACAATGCCAAACGTGTTTGGGGGTCGAGGCCGGCGCTGGGTTCGTCGAGAAAAAGCACCTGGGGATCGTGCGCAATGGCGCGGGCGATCTGCACCCGCTGCGCGAGGCCTCCTGACAGCTCGCGGGGAAACGCTTTGCTGCGTTCGTTCAGTTTGAACAGCTCCAGAAGTTCCGTTGTCTTCTCCGCAGCGTGCGCATGGCTGAATCCGAAATAGCGGCAGTGAAAGTAAAGATTCTCCCAGACCGTGCATTGGCGGTCCAAGGTATTGAACTGCGTCACCATCCCCATGAAGCGACGGGCTTCGGCGGGATGCGCCACCACGTCCACGCCAGCAATCGTCACTTGACCGCTGGTAGGAAGGGCACGAGTGGTGCAAACGCTAATGGTCGTGGTTTTGCCGGCGCCATTCGGACCGAGCAGCCCGAACAGCTCGCCGCGCGTAACGGCGAGATCGATTCCCTTCACCGCCTCAACCGGCGTCTTACCGGGATAGGTCTTGACCAACTGCTGAATGTTGACAATCAGATCTACTGGCGTGCTCACGGCTCTCCGCTGTTGAGTAAAGTTGTGGGCCCACAAACGGCTGACAGCAGTTTACCCAATCCCGCCGAGAGCGATAAAGAGTTGAGATTCGAAATCAGATGACAAGCCGCTAGACCGCTTGTCCGGCGCAGAAGCCCGAGGCCCATGCCCATTGAAAGTTGTGACCGCCGAGATGACCGGTTACATCGACTACTTCGCCGATGAAGAACAATCCGGGTACTTTGCTGCTCTCCATGGTTTTTGCAGAGAGTTCATCCGTGTCGACCCCGCCAGCGGTCACCTCGGCTTTTTCGTAGCCTTCGGTTCCGTCCGGCGAAACTTCCCAGTGATGAATCTGGCGTTCCATTTCATCGAGAGCGGCATTCGTCCATGCCTGGGGCGGATGCAGTTCGAGCCAGCGCTCTGCCAGTCGAACGGGCAACGCAGTGTGCAATGCGGATTTCGCCGACGCAAGATCGCGGCGCGTGCCGTCTTGCCGCAACCCAGCCGTAATCTTCAGTCCAGGAGCCAAGTCGATCGCGATCGACTCAGAACGCTGCCAATAGGAGGAGATCTGCAGGATGGCGGGTCCGCTCAATCCGCGATGGGTAATCAGCAATTTCTCGCGAAATTGCTGGCGTCCAGCCGACACGACCACCTCGGTCGCAACCCCTGCCAGATCGCAGTAGCTCCGCTTATCATTTGCGTTGAAGGTGAGAGGAACCAAGGCCGGCCGGCATTCGCGAATCTTGATCCCGAATTGCTGTGCGATTTCATATCCCAAGGGAGATGCGCCGAGCTTTGGTATCGACAAGCCGCCGGTCGCGACCACCAGAGCAGGCGCCCGGAATTCGCCGGTTTCAGTTGCCACAACGAACCCGTCCCGGTGTTGAACTTCCCGCGGCCGCGTCTGGGTGAAAATCTGTACTCCCGCCGCTTGGCATTCGGATTCCAGCATTCCAACGATGTCTTGCGCCGACCGGTCGCAGAAGAGTTGCCCAAGCTTTTTCTCGTGGTAGGGAATTCTGTGCTTCTCGACCAGTCCGATGAAGTCTGCGGGCGTATACCGCGCCAGCGCCGACTTGCAGAAGTGCGGATTAGCGGAGAGGAAGTTGTCGGGCCGGCAGTGCAGATTGGTGAAGTTGCAACGGCCGCCGCCGGAGATGAGGATCTTCTTGCCAATGCGATCGGCGTGCTCCAGCACGGCGACCCGGCGGCCACGCTTGCCGGCTTCGATGGCGCACATCAGTCCGGCTGCGCCGCCGCCGAGAACAATTACGTCGAAGGGTTGGTTGGCCAAGTCATCAGTTTCAAGTTTCAAGTTTCGAGTTTCAAGTCAAAAGTGAACTGGGGAGTGGAACAACTAGACGCTGCTACTTACCTGAACGGAGGATTTTGCAAGAGGAGAGGGCGAACCTTGGGACACAGAGATCAGCAAGAGCGTAGCGTCGTCTCCGAAGTTCCCCTGAGCGTGACCGCGCACACTATCCATGATGTTGCCGAACTGCTCGGGTAAAGGCCGATCCGATTGATGCTCCAGGAGCGAGGCGAGGCGCTCGGCTCCAAACTCTTCGCCGGCCTCGTTGCCAGCCTCAGTCACGCCATCGCTGTACAGCAACAGGCGATCACCGGCCGACAGCCGCAACCTTTCCGAATGGAACTCCGCGTCCAGCATCAGTCCCAGCACCGGACGGGTGGACGAGAGTGATTGCATCGCACCGTCGGCATGCCGCAGGATGGGAGGACAGTGTCCCGCACTTACGAAGTTCAGAATGCGGCTGGCGAGGTCGATTACGCCATAGAAAATAGTCACGTAATGACCTTCGCCCAATTGGTTTCGCAGAATTGTCTCTAACCTGCCAAGGATGAAATCGGGGCTGTCATGGGAAGCCGACAAGGTACTGAGGGAGGCATACAACATGGCCGCGATCATTGCGCCGGGCGTTCCTTTGCCCGATACATCGGCGACACAGAAGTGCAGGGAGCCGGAGGTAGGCTGCCAGACCCCAAAGTAGTCACCGCCGACCACTCCCGCCGGAGTGCTTTCACCAAGAAGCTCGATTCCCTCAGCAATCACATGGCGTCGGGGCACGATCCGGGCCTGTAGTTGCTGCGCATCCTCGCGTTCACAATCGGAAATGCGCTGCGACGACCGGCGTTGCTGAACGTGACGCGTCAGCGCGCGTACTTTCTCCAGAAGTGAATCATTCCGCCACGGCTTTTCGATGAAATCGGAAGCGCCGTGTTTCATCGCGCTGACCGCCAGGTCCACGTTGCCCCATGCGGTGAGCGCAATGATGGGAACGGCGCCGTCCACCTGGCGCAGTCGCTCGATTAATTCCAAGCCTTCGAGGCCCGACGTGCTATCGCGCTGATAGTTCATGTCGATCAGCGCCAGATCGGGCGGGCGCTGCTGTGCCGCGCTCAGCGCATCATTGGGAGACGAGCACAACGTGATTGCGTAGCCGTGGCCGCGAAGCAACATTGCCAATGCCTCACGCACATGCTCCTGATCTTCAGCGATCAGGATTGTCGGTTGGTCGAGGAGAGCAGCCATATCGTATCCGCGGATGATGTTGCAGATCGAATGCCAACCTCATGAGGGCAGTATCTGCCGTCGAGAGAATGGGATAGGTTGTGTGCCGGATTGAGGGTCGCCCATAAACACAAATGCCCTGTCCAAATATGGACAAAGGCGGCTAGACACCCTTAGTATTCTGTCACCATCGATGTCAAAGGCAACAAACTGCTGCCGTATCTGCATCGAATCTACCTGCAGGCTGAGTACACCTATTTGACGACCGCTAAGAAAATTCTGGCCAACGGCATCCCCGAGCAGGAAGCGATCGACCGCGCCAAACAGGGCGATGCCGAATGCTTCGAGGCCCTGTACGGGCTGCATAAGCGGCGGGTGTATTCGCTTTGCCTGCGCATGGTCGGCAACACGGCGGAAGCGGAAGACCTAACCCAGGAAGCCTTCCTGCAGTTGTTTCGCAAGATCGCCACTTTTCGCGGGGAATCGGCGTTCTCTACCTGGCTGCATCGCCTGGCGGTGAACGTGGTGCTCATGCACCTGCGCAAGAAGGGGCTGCCCGAAGTTTCGCTGGAGGAGACCTTGGAGCCGCAGAACGAAGATGGTCCGAGAAAAGACATCGGCGCCCGCGACAATGCACTGGTCGGGGCCATCGATCGGGTCAACCTGGAACGGTCCATCGAGAGTCTGCCGCCGGGATACCGCATCATCTTTGTGCTGCATGATGTCGAAGGTTACGAACACAACGAGATTGCGGAAATGATGGGCTGTTCCATCGGCAATAGCAAATCGCAGCTTCACAAGGCAAGAATGAAACTACGGGACCTTTTGAAGCTGAGCCAGGCGGAGCGGGCCGCAAAACGATAGACGGTAGAAGATGAGTGGAGAGCGCGTTTCTCAGGGGCGGTGCAGGGAATCCTACCAGGATAGAAAAGAACACATTCATCCGGATTCCTCGGGAGAGCATTCATGACGTGCGCGGAGTTTCAAAAGGTCCTGCCTTACATCATTGACGGGGGCGGTAGCGCTGAGGAGCAGCAGCACCTGGCAACCTGTCAGGTCTGTTCCGATCTGATTGCCGACTTGCGCTATATCGCGGAGGCCGCCAAGCTGCTGGTTCCCATGGAAGACCCCAGCCCCCGGGTGTGGACCGGCATTCAGGAATCCCTGGAGCGGGAGGGCATGGTAAAACCGGCCCGCAAGCATGTTTAACGCCCCGACGGACTGGCTGGATGACTTCCAGCCGGGCGCGGCCAAACGCCAAGTCTTATCTCAACTCCTCCCGGAAGCCACAGCTATTTCAGAACATAACCGGATTTTGGTTCCCTTCGCAGAGCCTGCACTTTTTCCGTGACGCGCGCCGAGGCGCCAATGTTAGTATTTCACCACGTCAGCTCACTGCGATGAGTTAGGCAGAGATCATGTCAACAGTAACCCCGTCGCTCGGCGACCGCTCCCCTGCTTTTATTGCCCGACTGTTCAACGCCATCACGGCCGGTTCTCCGCGCCACGACTTTGCTCATCTGAGTATTAGCTGTATCTCATCCCTCGGGTTGTTACGGTATTAAATGGAGGATACTGTGACCCTGAATAATGCCTCCTGGATCGATCGTTCCCTGCTGAAGGCGGTGCGCCGGGCCGTGGGTACGGCCCCCATATCTCTGGCGCTTCCCCACGTCGAAGACCGGCCCAGCACGACCTCGTCGCCCATTGGCACTATCCGCATAGCTGACCGCGCTACCCTAACCGGGCTGGTGATGAATCCCGAGGTCGTCTTTGGGGATGCTTACTCCGACGGCCGAATCGAAGTCGACGGCGATCTGGTCCGAGTCCTCGAGTCCATTTTCCCGTCATCCCGCGTAGTGCGAAATTGGCGCTGGCGAATGATGTCGAAGTGGCTGGCCTGGGCGCAGGCCAATAGCCGCTATGGCTCCTCGCGCAACGTTCACCATCATTACGATCTTCCCACCGAGTTTTACCGACTCTGGCTGGATGAGCTTATGGTGTACACCTGCGCTTACTTCCCCAACCAAGACACTTCGCTGGAAGAGGCCCAGAAAGCCAAGCTCGACCTGGTTTGCCGGAAGTTATGGCTCCGGCCGGGAGAGACGGTGGTGGAAGCGGGATGTGGCTGGGGCGCACTGGCCATGTATATGGCCGAACACTATGGCGTGAAGGTCAAGGCCTTCAACATCTCCCATGAGCAGATTCGAGTGGCGCGGGAAGTGGCCGAACAGAAAGGCCTCTCGTCCATGGTGGAGTTTGTGGAGGACGATTACCGCAACATCACCGGCCGTTACGATGTATTTGTGTCGGTCGGCATGTTGGAGCACGTAGGCCGCGAACATTACCCCGAGTTGAGCCGGGTGATTCAACGTACCATCGGCGACCAGGGCCGGGGACTACTGCATTTTATCGGTCGCTGCCGCAGTCTGCCGTTCAGTGTCTGGATCCGCAAGCGCATATTCCCCGGCGCCTATGCGCCCACCCTCCGCGAGTCGATGGAGGTCCTGGAGCCGGCGCCCTTTTACGTGCTCGACGTCGAGGACCTGCGTCCCCACTACGCCAAAACCATCGAGCACTGGTTAAGCAGATTCGATCGCGCTTATGACACCGTCGTGGATCGTCACGGGACGAATTTTGCGCGCATGTGGCGGCTCTATCTTGCCGGGTCCATTGCCGCCTTCCGAGTTGGCACGCTGCAGTTGTTCCAGGTCGTATTTACCGGGGCCCACTGTCCGTCGGTTCCATCGACACGCAGCCGTCTGTACAGCAGCATCAGCCAGAACCAAGATAAGTTAGACGACGAATTATGGACTCCTGCGATGTCTTAATTGTCGGCGGCGGACCGGCGGGGTCTTCCTGCGCCTGGGGACTGCGGCAATCGGGGCTCGACACGCTGCTGATCGACCGCAGCACCTTCCCCCGCAACAAGCTTTGCGGAGGATGGATCACGCCGCTGGTGCTCGAAGCGCTGGAGATCGGTCCCGAGTCTTACGCGCCGGGGCGCGTTCTGCAGCCGATCACCGGCTTTCGCCTGAGCTGCATCGACGAACCGCAAGTTGACATCGACTACGGTCGGACCATCAGCTATGGCATCCTGCGCAGCGAGTTCGATGAATATCTTCTCCGCCGCTGTGGCGCGCACCTACGCGAAGGCGTCCCGTTCGACTCCATCGAGCGAACCGGGGATGGCTGGATCGTCAATGGCGACATCCAGGCGCGACTTGTGGTTGGCGCCGGAGGACACTTTTGTCCGGTGTCGCGCTTTCTAGGGAACAAAGCCTCCGCGCCGTCGGTCGTCGCGCGCGAAATCGAGTTCGAGATGCCCGCCGCACAAGCCGCCAGCTGCAGCATCGCCGGCGAACTGCCCGAGCTTTATTTTTGCCGCGACCTGCGCGGCTACGGATGGTGCTTCCGCAAGCAGGATGTCCTCACCGTCGGTATCGGCCGCATGGATAACCACGGCCTCTCCCAACACTGCGACGAGTTCCTGCGCTTTCTGAAGCGCAGCAGAAACGTCGAAGTGCCCGGCAAGGGTATTTTGGGGCACGCGTACTGGCTCTTTGGCCACTCGGAGCGGGCAATTCTGGATGACGCCATTCTGTTGATCGGGGATGCCGCCGGCTTGGCGTATCCGGAAAGCGGTGAGGGCATACGGCCGGCCATTGAGTCGGGATTGATCGCCGCCCACAGCATCCTCTCCGCCCATGGCGATTACAGCGCCGCCCGATTGGAGCTCTATCGCGAGCTTTTGAATGACCGGCTGCGTCAGAAGCGGAATGCCCTGGAATCGCTGGGTCGATTCATCCCGCAATCGGTCCGCGAGATCTGCGGCCGGTCGCTGCTGAGGAGCCACTCGTTCTGCCGCAACATCGTTTGTGACCGCTGGTTCCTGCGGGTGGATGAGCGCCCGCTGGCGTTCGCAGAGCAGCGATCAGCACTCAGCATTCAGCCGTCAGCAAATGTGGTGTCATCCTAGCGAGCCCGCGGCTGGCGGATACGGCCCGCGATAGCCAATCTGGTGCGAGATCCGGCGGGCCGCGTCTTTCACTGTCTCCGCCAGTCGAGGCACGGCGTCACGCGGCACGGCGTGGATGGTTCCCGTCGAGCCGATGCTCGCCTCGACCCCACCCCGGCTGTTGAAGATGGGCGCTCCCACGCAGCGCGCACCCAGGCTGTTCTCCTCGTCATCCACCGAATATCCCAACTGGCGAACGCGCTCGAACTCCTTCATCAGCTTGGGCACGCTGGTGATGGTGTGCGGCGTCAGTTTCTTCAGTCCGCGTTGGCGGATGATTGCGTCCCGCTGCTCGGAATCAAGGTAGGCGAGCAGCGCCTTGCCTACCGCGGTGGAATGGACTTCCATGCGCCGCCCGATCCAGGTGTCCATCTTGATGAAGCTGGGCGCCTCCACCTTCTCCACGTACACCGCCTCGCCATGGTCGAGGATGGCCAGATGCGTGGTGATGTGAATTTGATCGACCAGGTGTTTCATGATGGGCAGCGCCGCTTCGCGTATATCAACCCCGCTCAGGGCCGCGCGCGACAGGCTCAGCACCTTCATGCCCAGCCGGTATTTGCCATCTTCCAGGTCACGGCGTAGGTAGCCATGCTGCTCCAGCGTTCTCAAAATGTAGCTGGCTGAACTCTTGGGGATCTTGAGCTTGCGGCTGAAATCGGCGTTCGACATGCCGCTTTCGCGCTGGCCGGCAGCTTCCAGGATCTGCAGGGTACGCTCCACCGCAGTCGAAGGACTCTCAATTGGACGTGGCATGGCACCAGTCTAACAGTTGTGCGACATGGTGAATATGAGTTCAGAATCCTGGCCATCTGCAAATGCGCTCAGAACGGTCAGAGTGAGCTGTTTGTCACAGACAAATGCGCCAGCCAGGCCTAGCTTGGAGTCAGCCCGGCGATCTAAACCCCGGTGAGCGGGCAACCTGCTTCCCGCTATGGGAATCGGAGAGTTAGGGTGCAAAGGAGTGAATTTGTGTTCAGTATCATGAACACATTCTTGCGTCGACATCAGCGGAAACGGTATCGTCTGTACACCATATGGAATAAGTGTTCAGTATATCGAACACACTGCGGGTAGTTCTTTGCAATCCCCAATGGCACCGTACGTCGGTACCTTACAAAGCAACCGCCTCTGTTCCATGTGGACGGAGGTTCCACATGCTAAACGGCAGAGTGGGAAGAAGAAGAAGAAACGGGAAACATTGGCCCAGGGGAAACCGATTCTGGATTCTAGCGTTATGGCTAAGTACCAGTTTACTTGTGATAGTACCGATCTCAATTGTGCGTAGGCTAACGGCGGAGGAGATCCGGTTGATCACAGTGTGCGCGACGTTGTCTGGGATCATCATCGAGGAAATGTGGACTGCCACTCGCAACTCCAAGTAGTGGGTAGAGGTCAGGACACCGACAGGATTAGGGCGCTTGTTAGGGGCGCCCTAACCCCTAAGAAAGAGAGGAGATCACCAACATGGCGAATCAAACTGCGGTTGAACTTGCAAAATCCTGGAAGACCGATCCACGCTGGAACGGAGTTGTTCGGCCTTATTCTGCGGAAGATGTTGTGCGCTTGCGCGGCACCCTTCCCATCGAATACACCCTCGCCCGAGTAGGCGCAGAGCGCCTGTGGGAGCTGCTGAACAGCGAGAAGTACGTCGCCGCCCTGGGCGCCATGAGCGGCAATCAGGCCGTGCAGATGGTCTCGGCCGGACTGAAAGCCATTTACGTGAGCGGCTGGCAGGTGGCCGCCGACGCCAACAATGCCGGCCAGATGTATCCCGACCAGAGCCTCTACCCGGCTGACTCGGTGCCCAATCTGGTGCGCCGTCTGAACAACGCGCTCACTCGCGCCGATCAGATCCACCACTCCGAAGGCAAGAACGGCGTCAACTGGTTTGCGCCGCTCATCGCCGACGCGGAAGCTGGTTTCGGCGGCACGCTGAACGCCTTCGAGTTGATGAAGTCCATGATCGAAGCCGGTGCGGCCTGCGTGCACTTTGAAGATCAATTGTCGTCCGCCAAGAAGTGCGGACACCTCGGCGGCAAAGTGCTTGTTCCCACCACGGAGGCAGTGCAGAAGTTGGTGGCGGCCCGCCTTGCGGCTGATGTGCTGGGGGTTCCGACGCTCGTCCTGGCACGCACCGATGCCAACAGCGCGCATCTGTTGACCAGCGACATCGACCCGTACGATCGAATCTTCCTGAATGGCGAGCGCACCTCGGAAGGCTTCTTCGGCATCCATGGCGGTCTCGACTCAGCCATCGCGCGCGGTCTGGCGTACGCGCCGTACTCCGACCTGATCTGGTGCGAAACCTCGGAGCCCAACCTGAAGGAAGCCGAGCGCTTCGCCGACTCTATCCACGCCAAGTATCCGGGCAAGATGCTCGCCTATAACTGTTCGCCGTCGTTCAACTGGAAGAAGAAGCTGGACGACGCCACCATCGCGCGCTTCCAGCCTGCGCTGGCCGAGATGGGCTACAAGTTCCAGTTCATTACGCTGGCCGGCTTCCACGTGCTGAACCTTGCCATGTTCGAGCTGGCGCGCGCCTACAAAG
This sequence comes from Acidobacteriaceae bacterium, assembly GCA_003152695.1. Taxonomy (GTDB): domain Bacteria; phylum Acidobacteriota; class Terriglobia; order Terriglobales; family Acidobacteriaceae; genus Bog-257. Next base: position 7,238 of record PMAT01000057.1, on the reverse strand, counting down.
ATACCGGCATGACCGCTTACTCGCGCGTGCAGGAGAAGGAATTCGCTCGCGAATACAGCCACGGATATTCCGCGGTCAAGCACCAGCGCTTCGTGGGCACCGGCTACTTCGACGAGGTCACGCAGGTGATCGCCAGCGGCAAGTCGTCGCTGTCGGCGCTGAGGCACTCGACCGAAGAAGAGCAGTTTGCGGAGGTCAAGGTACCGGGGCAGATGATCGAGGTGGGGCAAGACCCATCCTGCCGTCCGATCCTGGGCGAATGTCCGCTGACCTGCGAGCACGAACACGAGCATGTACGCCGCGACAACGTCTCGGCCAACGATTAAGTTTTCTCCTCGCAACAAGCGCCAACTGGGTAACAGGCACGGGATTAACCGATCCCGTGCCTGATTTTTTTGAACGTCTTCAAGACTGTCATCCTGAACGAGCCCGCCGCGGCGGGCGAGTCGAGGACCCCTATTGTCGTCCGATCTCGATGAGACACTACCGGCTAAAGGGATCCCTCGACTCCTCGGGCGCCACGGCGACCTCGTCGCTCGGGATGACACCCCAAATGACGAACCGCGCGGCGCGAGACGCTGACGCCTACGACTTTCGCCTGCCCAAAATTCCATCTATACTTTGACGGCTTCTGTTCTTTCGCCCGGAGGATGTCTTGATACGCACACTGACCTCGCTCTTATGCGCCGCCGCTTTCTGCTTGCCGGTCTTCGCGCAAACCCAGGCTAGCCAGCCGGCCGATCGCAGTTGGATCGCTACCAGCAACCAGTATGCGAAGATGCTGATCGACGTCGTCTTCAAGTACCGTCCCGAGTTTGGCACCCAGCAGGGGCTGAGCCAGTTCGACACCAAGGCTTCGCAGCCCACGCTCGCCAATGAGGACCAGGAGCGGCAGGAGACCGAGGCGGTGCTGGCCAAGCTGAAGACTGCGGCGGCGGAAAAGCAGCAGGAGGACGTGGCCGAGGACCTGCAGATCATGATCCGCCGGGTCAGCCTCGATTTCAAGCGCCAGGATTTCCGGCGCGCCCACGAAGTGCCGTTCTTCAACGCCAGCCAGATGGTCTTCGGCGGGCTGCAGGTTTTGCTCGACGAGCAGACGCCTTCCGAGCGCCGGCCTGCTGCCGTGGTGCGCATCCGCGAATATGCCGGACTGGAGCCTGGGTACACCGCGCTCACCGAGATCCTGAAGCAGCGCATCAGCGAACAGATGGCCAAGCCGGGCGTGATCTATCCCGCGCGCGTTGAGATCGAAACCGAGATGGCGCGCAATTCCAACTACCTCAATGGCATTGCCGCGCTCATGCAGAAGTACAAACTTACGGGATGGGAAGAGCCGTTTGCCAAGCTGAAGACGCAACTCACCGACTACGACACGTGGGTGCGGGCCACGGTGCTGCCCAAGGCGCGAGACGATTTTCGTCTCCCACCCGAGCACTATGCGCTCGACATGGAGAACTACGGCATCGACATTCCGCCGGCGCAGCTCGCTGCCATGGCGCACCAGGCTTTCACCGAGATCCAAGGAGAAATGAAGTCGGTCGCCCTGAAGATTGCCAAGGAGCGGCACCTGCCCTCGAGCGATTACCGCGACGTGATCCGCGAGTTGAAGAAGCAGCAACTTGTGGGCGACGCCATTCTCCCGTTTTACCAGGAGCGGCTAAAGCAGATCGAGAAGATCATCGTGGACCGGCAAATCGTGTCGCTACCCGATCGGCCCGCCCGCATTCGCATCGCTACGCCGGCCGAGACCGCACAGCAGCCTGCGCCGCACATGGTGCCGCCACCGTTCATCCACAACACCGGGCAGAAGGGCGAGTTCGTTCTCCCGCTGAACATTCCAGCCAGCCCGGGAAAGCCCTCGACCGAAAAGTACGACGATTTCACCTACGACGCAGCCGCCTGGACGCTCACCGCGCACGAGGCGCGGCCGGGACATGAATTGCAATTTGATTCCATGTTGGAGCATGGAGTTTCGCTGGCGCGGGTCCGCTACGCGTTCAACAGCACCAATGTTGAAGGCTGGGGACTGTATTCGGAATATCTGATCAAGCCGTATATGCCGCTGGAAGGCCAGTTGATCTCGCTGGACCTGAGGCTGCAACGGGCGGCGCGCGCATTTCTCGATCCCGAGTTGCAAGCCGGCAAGATCACGCCCGCAGATGCTTTTCGCGTGATGGAGCAGGATGTGGTGCTGTCCCATGCCTTTGCCGAGGAGGAAGTCGAACGCTTCACCTATCGCATGCCCGGACAGGCGAACAGCTATTTCTATGGATATACCAAGCTGATCGAATTACGAGGGGACACCGAGAAGGCGCTGGGCCCTAAGTTCAATCAGAAGAAGTTCCACGATTTCATCCTGGCGCAAGGCCTGCTGCCGCCTGACCTGATGCGCAAAGCGGTGATGGAAGATTTTGTTCCCGCGCAGAAGCAGGTCGCGAAGCAATAACTACCCAACTACCGGCCTGAGTTACGCGAACTGAGTCGCGGTAATTCGACCGGCCATCAGATTGACATCGGCGCTGGCCCTGGCTCCCACTTGGCGAAACCAGGCGGACTGCTGCATTTGCTGGGCGGCGGTGGCCCAATCCTGATTATTGACGGCTTGTATCGCGTGAAGGAACTGCGAGAAGCCGTGGACGCCTAGATTGAAAACCATGTCGACAATAACGACCTGTTTATCGTCGGGGAGAGAATCGAAACTTGGCACAACCTGACGAGCTCCCTGTATGGCTTGGTTCACAGTTTGATCCAGAAGCGCGTCAATGTGCTCGTCCGTCAAGAGTTGCTGCCCGGAGCGAACCTGGTTGTAGTCCAAGCCTAAGGCCTCAATTGCGGCCTGTGCGCCATTGGCGTCCAAATTGAAGCCAACCCCGACCGTAGGATGGCCTTCGACCACGCAGCCCGGTGTTATCGGCCTGCTAGTCGCGTCGTCGTACGCCTGATTGCGGCGGCCCTCCCAATGCTCGATCCATGCTTTTATCGTAGCTAGATCCATGAGTTCCTCTTGTTTACCCACTCAGGACAAAGTAAGGGTGCAGGTAAAACAACTATTGTCCTTTGCCGTTTGGAAGTCGATGCTCACGCTACTCGCGGTTGCGCCGACGCTGCACAAGTCCAACAGAGCGCCGAGCGCCGGCTTCGACCAGTCAGGATCGACATCAGACTGCACCCACTTCTGCAGCGTGGCGATTAGCGATCCCCAATTTGTTGGCGTGCTGACCTGGGCCGTGATTGCGGCCAGCGAGTGTAAATCATCGCAAAGATTCATGAAGCCAGTGCTGGCCAGAAGGAATGGCCGATACGTCGGCCACCGATCGCTGAAGAGATTCTGTCCTGCCGCCATGTAGTCCCCGACACTTCGGCGGTCCGGCACGTGATGGTCATCTGGAACATCACCGATTTGGTAGTTAGAGCTCACGTTCCAGAGCTTCCAGTCGTCGTATTTCAGCTCAGCCACAGCTCCCGACAAATCCGTCATCAAGCGCTTAACCGAAGCTTGAAAGACCTCCCAGTTGTTCTCATCTTGTTTCTGAGGAAGGGCCGGTGGATGGGCGTTGCCGTTCGTATCCACCGTGTAGGCCGAACATGCGAGCTTCTGATAAGCAGAGGGCTTAAAGATGGTTATCAGGGCCAGTTTCTTGCTGCCATGGTTTGCCACAAACGTCGCCATTTTCTGCTGCGCCGCCTGGATCGCGGGGTTAGCTATCGATCCGATGGAATTGGCAATCCTACTGGCCTCCTTGGGCTTGTTCGTCTCAGATAGCTCGATGTAGAGATCGACCTCGGCTTTTTGGTAGTTGTCTCCCTTAGTGTCTTCGGTCGCGGTAGCCATGAAGTGGATCGTGGCCGTCTCACTTGCCGAACGAATCGAAAACTGTGACTCCTGCCCAAGATCGACGAAGACCCGAATGCTGCCGTCCGGCGCCAGTTTGGTAACCGAGTTCTTGAAGAAGTCGCTGGTCGTCGTCAGTTGGAACAAATTAAAGAAATGAAACTGAATACAGGAGGAGCGCTTCAGGCTGTCGGCGACGCCCGAACCGGGCTGGAGTTTGAAGCCGCCGATTTGCAGCGCCTGGCGAAGATCGCCACTCATGAGCGCTGTCCAACTCTGCCTGGCAAGGTCCTGAGAAACCCCATGCGACAGATCTACCTTGAAGGCATACAGCACCGTGCGCCCGCTTTGCTGAGACAGGCTTAGCATTAAGCCGGCATCTTCCTTATGGCTCGAAAGCCAAGTATTCGCCTTACCAACGAGACTGGTCTGCAAATCTGGGACCAGCGAGGCGACCTCGCTTTGCAACTTTGGCGATCCGCCTTTCGTTATTTCTTTCACCGCATTCTTAAGTTGAGCAGGGTCGACCTTGCACGAGACCGCCGTCGCCGATATACCAACACTTACGCCTAGCGATTGCCCCGTCTCATCGTCCGCTGAGCGCACCAGATATACGAGGGCCGTGTTGGCATCTAGCTTCTGCACGATCACACCAAAGTGATCAGTGTGTTTGTAGGTCAAGGAAGCTTTAGCCCCAGCATTGGCGACCAGGGATGGCGGAGTAAGCTTGTCCCAGGCCACCTTCACACTGCTTTGTGCCGCTCCTAATTCTTGCGCCGACAGCTTGTAGTTGCCGAGTCCATACGTAATATCCAGTTCGCAATCGAGCGTTCCGTCGAAATTCACTTTGCCGATGCTTCCCACAGGCATGTTCAAGGCGCAGTCCGGCTGAAACGGAAACAGCAGTCCGTCGAATGCCGCCTTGACCGCGTCGGCGGTTTCGAGCTCAGCACTGACTGGCTGGCAATAAGCCAAGGTCGCACTTCTCGATCCCGAAGCCTTCCCGGCGATTCCAACGCCGCTCACGTTTCCGCCGCCTGCGAGCGTGCCCTTGATGTCGAAATCAAGCTCGATGTTGATGTACACCATTTCGGCCGTCGGCCCGGCGACCACATTTGTGGTCTCCTTCGAGTCAACGTTCATGGCCATCGGGAATTTTGTGCTTGTATTGCCGATAGCAATCGTGCAACTCGCGTCCGCTTTCAGCGAGAAGGCGATTCCAGACTTCGTCTTCCAGTTCGGGTCTCCTTGCAAGGTGAGCTTCGCCGGGGTAGAGCTGACTGCGGACCGAACGGGCTGGCCGGCGTATCGCGCGATCTCCGATCCGACGTGAAAGATGGCGGCCGCCTGGCCCGCAAAAAGAGCGGCCAAATCGCTGGGTTTCTTGAGGTCCTTGGTTACGTCAATCGTGATCCCGCTGGGTTTGGGTGCGGCAGTTGGCATTTTTTCGCCCATGTTTTCGCTCCTCGGTCAGGTTTATTTCCCACAGAAACCACTTGCGGGACAAGTCATAATTGCTCTTGCAATCAGAGGGCGTGCTGATCTTAACATCAAGACAATCTTAAAGCCGAGACTAAGACACCTGAAATAATAAGCCCCTGAGGGGCGCTCCGCCCGTCGCCAAATACATTGGAGCTGCAACCGCCCCGACGGGGAATTGCGGTTAAAATGGGGCATTCAATCGGATGTGGGGGCCGACGATCACATCGCCGTCGCCAGCTACATCCTGGAGGAACAAATGGCATTCGATAAGTACGTCAAATTGCCGGGCAGCGAACGCAAGCCGATGCCGGGCGCTGCGAAAACCGGGGTTCTTGATCCCAACGAACCGATGCACGTCACCGTGGTCTTGCGCGAGCGGCCGGCCACGGCGAACCAGCCGTCGTTGGCTGAGTTGGTGGCGAGTGGCGGGCGCGTCTCCCGCAATGAATATGCTGCCCAGTATGGCGCCGACGCCAAGGACGTGCAGGAGGTGGAGAAATTCGCCCACGCCCATGGATTGAAGGTGGGCCAGGTCAATCTTCCCGCGCGCACCGTGGCCCTGACGGGATGCTGCAGTGCCTTTGCGAAAGCGTTTCAGGTGGACCTGGCGACGTACCAGCACCAAGGCGTAACCTACCGTGGGCGCAGCGGTGCGATCAACATTCCCACCGAGCTGAGCGACATTGTTCGTGGCGTGCATGGACTCGACAACCGCCCGCAAGCCCAGACGCACTTTCGCATGGCGACCGACGCCAGCGCGGCGGCTGCGACCTCCTACACCGCCGTGCAAATCGCCCATGCGTATAACTTCCCCACCAGCGTGAACGGAAAGGGGCAGACCATTGCCATCATCGAGTTGGGCGGAGGATACACGCAGTCCGATCTCAACACTTATTTCAGCTCGCTGGGGATTGCGCCCGCGCCGTCGGTCTCGGCGGTCTCCGTCGATGGCGCAACCAATCAGCCCACCGGCGACACCAACGGACCCGACACCGAAGTGATGCTCGACATCGAGGTCGCAGGCGCGGTCGCGCCCGGCGCGAAGATCGTAGTTTACTTCGCCCCGAATACCGACGCGGGATTTCTCGACGCCATCAACCAGGCGGCGATGGACAAGACCAACAAGCCTTCGGTCATTTCCATCAGCTGGGGCGGCCCGGAATCAAGCTGGACGGCGCAATCGCTGCAGAACTACAACAGCGCGCTGCAAGCGGCCGCGGCCGTGGGCGTGACCGTGTGCACAGCCAGCGGCGATAACGGCTCAACCGATGGCTCCAGCGATGGCTCCGACCAGGTGGACTTCCCGTCGTCGAGCCCGTACAGCCTGGCGTGTGGCGGCACGAGCCTGGATATCAGCGGCAGCGCGATTGCCAGCGAAGTGGTGTGGAACGATCTTCCCAACGGTGGCGCCACCGGCGGCGGAGTGAGCGCGACCTTTCCGCTTCCCTCGTACCAGGCGAATGCCAACGTGCCGCCGTCGGCCGCCACGGGAAACCAGGGCCGTGGCGTGCCCGACGTTTCTGGGGATGCCGATCCTCAGACCGGCTATGTGGTGCAAGCGGACGGCTCGCAATTCGTGGTGGGTGGAACCAGCGCGGTCGCGCCGTTGTGGGCAGGCTTGGTTGCGCTGTTCAATCAAATGATCGGCACGCCGGTTGGCTATCTCAATCCGAACCTGTATCAGAAGGTGGCTCTGGCGGCGGGAACGTTCAACGACATCACCTCGGGTAATAACGGCGACTACAAAGCCGGTCCCGGATGGGACGCGTGCAGTGGCTGGGGCAGCCCCAATGGAACGGCGATTCTGAAGGCGCTGTCGTCGGGTGGGAGCGGCGGGGCGTGATTGGCCATAGGTATGGAGATCGAAGGGAGTGCAATCGGTAAAGTCGGAACCATTGGTCACCTAGCCCGCATTATTCGTGAA
>PMAT01000042.1 GCA_003152695.1 Acidobacteriaceae bacterium | reverse complement strand
CAGAACAAGGTCAAGGACAACCTCGAGGTCGCCATCCAGGCGGCGCGCTCGCGCGGCGAGCCGCTCGACCACGTGTTGCTCTACGGCCCGCCGGGGCTGGGCAAGACGACGCTGGCCAACATCATCGCCAACGAAATGGATGCCCCGTTCCAGCAGACCTCGGGCCCAACGCTGCAAATCAAGGGCGACCTCACGGCCATCCTCACCAACCTGCGCGAGAAGCAGGTGCTGTTCATCGACGAAGTCCACCGCCTGCAACCCGCGCTGGAAGAGCTGCTGTACTCAGCGCTGGAGGACTACAAGCTCGACATCATCATCGGCCAGGGGCCGTCGGCGCGCACCCACACCATCGAAGTGCGGCCGTTCACCTTTATCGGGGCCACCACGCGCGCCGGGCTGCTGTCGGCGCCGCTGCGCTCGCGCTTCGGCATCGTGCTGCGGCTGGAGTTCTACACCCCCGCGGACCTGAAGATCATCTTGCAGCGCTCGGCGGAAATTCTCGGCGTCGAGATCGACGAGGCTGGCGCGGTCGAAATTGCCACCCGTTGTCGCGGCACGCCGCGCATTGCCAATCGCCTGCTGCGCCGGGTGCGCGACTACGCTCAGGTGCGCGGGACGGGCAAGATCGACAAGCCCACAGCGCAGGCGGCGCTGACCATGCTCGAAGTCGATCGCCACGGGTTCGACGAGATCGACCGCAAGCTGCTGCTGACCATCATCGAAAAGTACCAGGGCGGGCCGGTGGGATTGAACACGCTGGCGGCGTCGCTGGCCGAAGAGCCTGACGCGATCGAGGAGATCTACGAGCCCTTCCTCATGCAGATTGGCTTCCTCGACCGCACCCCGCGCGGGCGCGTCGCGACGCATCTTGCGTACGAACACTTTGGAATCAAGAAGCCGGGAACGAACGCCGCCGGGCAGGAAACATTGTTCTAGTGGTGCGCGCTGTTCGCCTTTCGCTGTTCGCTTTTCGCCAAGAAAAGGCGAAGGACGACTGCCGTCGCAGTGGCTGGACTTCACCAGACATTAAACTTTGGGGAGGAACCGCAGATCCCTCGGCTCCGTCCGCCGCGGCGGACTGCGCTCGGGATGACAGTTCTGGCGAATAGCGAAGAGCGAAGAGCGAAGAGCCAATAGCGAAGAGCGAAAATCCGTTCCAACGAGTCCAAGTAGCGCTCAGCGCGTCTAATCGGTAAGCTAATCAAAGTTAGGAGATTCTGCATGGCCCAATTGATGAGAACCTCTAACCCGGCGCTAAGCTCTGACACCTTCCGCACCGGCGAGGCCGCACTCGGCGGGAGCATGACCGTGTCGGGGACGGTCAACAAGACGGGCATCCTGCTCCTCTGTTGCGTCGCGACGGCGGCGTGGACCTGGAACCGCTTCTTCAACGCGCCTCCCGAAGAGGCCGTGCAGGCGATGATGCCGGCGCTCGTCATCGGCGGCATTGGCGGCTTCATTGTCGCCATCGTCACCATCTTCAAGAAGCAGTGGGCGGGAATCACCGCGCCGATTTACGCGTTGCTGGAGGGCCTGGTGCTGGGCGGAATCTCCGCCATGCTGGAGGCGCGTTACCACGGCATCGCCATCCAAGCCGTCTCGCTGACTTTCGGCACGCTGCTGATCATGCTGCTCGCCTATCGTTCCGGCCTCATCAAGGTGACGGAGAGGCTGCGGCTCGGCATCGTGGCGGCCACCGGCGGCATTGCCGTGTTCTATCTCCTGCAATTCATCCTCGGATTCTTCGGCGTGCACTTCACCGCGATCAACGGTTCCAGTCCGATTGGGATCGGATTCAGCCTGATCGTGGTGGCCGTCGCGGCGCTGAACCTCGTCCTCGACTTCGATCTGATCGAGAATGGCGCGCGGCTGGGCGCTCCCAAGTACATGGAGTGGTACGGCGCCTTCGCGCTGATGATCACGCTGATCTGGCTCTACTTCGAGATCCTGCGGCTGCTGTCCAAGTTCCGCAGCCGATAGCTGATGCTTCACGGGGCGGTTACCGGGAAGGACCCAGCCTATGGTGGCAAGCGCACAGTCGGAATCCGGTGGACCGAACGATGGCGGACAGCCTTCCCGCAAAGGCGCGCCGGTGGCGACAGCTCTGAAGTGGGTTGGAGGCGCGGCTGCAGTCGTCTCCCTCCTGCTGGCTCTGAATCAAGTCACCGGCCTGGTGCAGAATTTTCGTATTCATCACGCCGAATTCTCCGAGGCGATGAAGGCGGGTGGCCAGCAGCAGGAGCGCGGGGATTATCCTGCGGCCTTCGAGAGCTTCAAACATGCGGCGGAGTTGGACCCTATCGATCGCCGGGCGCAGAAGCACGAGGCCCAGGCCGCCATGCTCTGGCTCGAAACCGCGCATTCCAAAGATAAGAGTTTTACTGAACTCGCGAATGAACTGGTGCCCGTGCTTGACAGAGCACTGAGCGAGGCCAAGGGCCCATCGGCCGCTGACATTCTGGCTCATATTGGGTGGGCAAATTTTCTGCGCTACCGCGAAAACCCGGCTAACCGCGACTTGGTCGCCCAAAGCTATCATGATGCCCTGAAGATCGACCCGCAGAACCCTTACGCGCACGCCATGTTGGGCCACTGGATTCTGTGGAATAACGGTAAGGTGGAAGACGCCAATCGGGAGTTCTCGGCGGCTCTGGCGAGCGGGCGGGAGCGCGGGTTTGTCCGGGAGCTTCAACTAAGCGCCTTCAATAACGAACATTCCGATACCGAAGCTGCACGACTGCTTCGCATCGCAAACGAAATGCGTGTAAACCAGGAGCCGATCAAAGCCAGCTATTGCAATAACATCTATAACCGCGTCTTCTATTTCAGAACCAGTGATCCGGAGGGACTGAGGCAGGTCCTCACAGGGGCTGGTTTAAGGCCCGAAGAGACGCTGGCCACCTACGACTGGCTGGCCTCCCAATGCGCCGGCGATCAGGACGTGCGCCGGGAGCGGGAATTCGTCGTTGCATTCCTGGCAGAAATGGCAGGAAACAATGCGGAAGCTTTGTCGAAGTTCAAGGCACTCCAGGCGGAGCTACAGGGACAAATGACGAATTCGTTGTTAAGCGATGTAGGAGGAGCGATCAAGGGGTTGTCCGGCGGCAAAGCGCACTAACCTGTCGAACGCGAATGTCTTACACTCGCTTAGTTCCCATGTCCATTGCCATCCGCTCTTTTGCGAAGCTCAATCTCGGACTGAAGATCGGCCCGGCGCGTGCCGACGGCTTTCACCAACTGCGTACGATCTACCAGACGATAGTGCTGCATGATGTTGTGCGCGTGGAGGTGCAGAGCGGCTCGGGCATTGAGATTCGCTGCAACCATCCGCGCGTCCCGCTCGACGAATCCAATACCTGCTATCAGGCTGCCGGGCGCGTGCTGAAGGCGGCGAAAGCCAGCGCCAAAGTTATCATCGAGATCGAGAAGCGATTGCCGGTGCAAGGCGGCTTGGGCGCGGGTTCGTCCAATGCCGTCGCAACCATGCTGGGGCTGGAGCGTGCGCTGGAAATAAACCTTTCCGCCACGGAGAAGCTGCGGATCGCCGCTGCGATAGGCAGCGACGTGCCCCTTTTCCTAATTGGCGGAACCGTGCTGGGCATGGGCCGCGGCGAAGAAGTTTATCCGCTGCCAGACTTACCCTGCATGCATCTGGTGGTGGTGACGCCGCCGATTGCCGTTTCGACTCCCAAGGCGTTTGCACAATGGGACAGCCTGGTCGCGGGAGAAGCTGCATTGACCGGCGCTGGAGCCGCAGGTACAATTGACAAGTTCGGTCAGGCGCTGGATGCCTGGCTGAGCGAAGGTGTTTTCTCGCGAGCCGTATCTGCGAGTGAACCTGCATCCGGTGTTCCCGCGGTAGGCGGGGACCGGGCCGAGACACCGCTTCTCGACCTCGTCCGAGCCGGGATCGAGAACGACTTCGAACGCGTCGTCTTTCCTGAGTATCCCGATTTGCGTGAGGTAAAACGTGTCTTGCAGCGCGAAGGTGCGCGCTATGCATCGCTATCCGGCTCCGGGTCAACGTTGTATGGAGTGTTCGGTACCGGCGAAGAGGCGCAAGCGGCGGCGACAAGGATGAGCGCCGTGGGACACGCGGCAGTTGCAACCACAACGCTGACGCGGGAAGAGTATTGGCAAGCAGTGACTAGTGGCTAGTGGTCAGTGACTAGAAAAGTTTCGAGTTTCGAGTTCTGAACTTCAGGGACTGCACTGACTTTGTTCTCCCACCCTTTCGCCAAAGGCGGGCGAAAGGATGGGGCACCCAACTTCAGGTTTGCACGGGAAAGCTGACGGCCGATAGCTGACAGCTTGCTTCACTGGGCGGTCGACTAATGGTAGGTCAAGTGCCTTTGGAGCACTTTGTCCAGGTTCGAATCCTGGCCGCCCAGCCAGACTTCAGTGGATAGTGGCTAGTTGTTAGTGGATAGAATTCAGGTTCAAGGTTTGCAGGCCAAGAGCTAAAAGCTAAAGTTTTGGCTAACAGCGACGAATCATCGCATCGGCTGAAAGCTGACGGCTGAAGGCTGAAGGCTAATTTTCAAGACCCAGCGTGTAACTCAACCAGGTGAAGCGGGGTATTTGATTCGATGGAAACGGCAGCAAAACCGAGCACGGTGCACACGGCGGGCGTAGCCGGCGAAGGCACGGCAACGGTCGCCCAGCAGTCCCAAGCTCATCCCGCAGGCGATGCCAAACCGAAGCCGGTGCGGGCGCGCCAGGATGACAAGTGGAAGATTTTTTCCGGCACTGCCAACGACGCGCTGGCCAAAGACGTCTGCTCCTTTTTGGGTTTGCCGCTGGGCCAGGCATGCATCTCCCGGTTTTCCGACGGCGAGACGTACGTGCAGATCGAGGAGAACGTGCGCGGGGCCGATGTTTTCATGGTGCAGCCCACCTGCGATCCAGTGGACCAGCACCTGATGCAGTTGCTGCTGCTGATTGACGCGCTGAAGCGCGCCTCGGCGCGGCGCATCACGGTAGTGATTCCGTATTTCGGTTACGCGCGCCAGGACCGTAAAGATAAGCCGCGGGTTCCGATATCGTCGAAGCTGGTCGCGGACCTGTTGACGACCGCGGGAGCCGATCGGGCATTGGTAGTGGATCTGCACGCGCCGCAGATTCAGGGGTTTTTCAACATCCCGGTGGACCACCTGTTTGCTTCGCCGGTGCTGGTGGGCTACTTCCGGGAGAAGCAGTTTCCGGATTTGACCGTGGTTTCGCCGGATGCGGGTGGCGTGGAGCGTGCGCGCTTCTTTGCCAAGAAGATGGAATCGGCGCTGGCCATCGTGGACAAGCGCCGCGTGGAGATGGATGTGACGGAGGTGATGCATGTCATCGGCGACGTGACTAACCGCACCTGTCTCATCCTCGACGACATTATCGATACCGCCGGTACGCTGGTGAAGACTTGCCAGGCATTGCTGGACGCGGGCGCGCGCCAGGTCTATGCCTGCGCAACTCATCCGGTACTTTCCGGGCCGGCGGTGGAACGGATTTCGCAGTCGGGGTTGGCCGAAGTGGTGGTGACCAACACCATCCCGCTGACGGAGGCGGGGCGCAACGAGCCCAAGATCAAAGTGCTGTCGATTGCGGGATTGATCGGGCGTGCCATTCAGTCGATTCACGAGGAGACTTCGGTCAGTAGATTGTTTTTATAAAGGACAAGATTATGGCTACAGCAACAGCAGACAAGAACGTAGAAGCCAAGCCGCGGCAAGGTGGCAGCAAGAATGACGCCCGCCGCCTGCGTGCCAGCGGCATGATTCCGGCCGTGGTGTATGGCGCTGGCCAGCCGGCGCAGGCCATCGCTGTCGATCCCAAGCAGATGCGACGCATCCTGAATTCGGAGACCGGGCACAACTCGATTTTCGATCTCAGCCTGGATGGTCAAGCCGCCAAAGTAATGATCGTGGACTGGCAGTTTGAGCCCATCAAGAGTGCGCTGCTGCACGTGGACCTGAAGCGCATCGCCATGGACAAGGTGTTGCGCGTGAGCGTTCCCATCGTGCTCAAGGGCGAAGCTCCCGGCGTCAAGTTGCAGGGCGGCATCCTGGAGCAGATGTTGCGCGAGGTGGAAATCGAATGTTTGCCGGGCGACATTCCGGGCCACCTGGTTGCCGACGCCAGCGCGCTGGAGTTCGGCCAAACGATTCGCGTCGCGGACCTGGCGCACGATGCCAAGGTGAAGTTCATCACCGACGAGAACCAGGCCGTTGCCCACGTTACCGCGGTGAAGGAAGTTGTGGAAGCCGCGCCGGCCGAGGGTGTGGTGGAAGCTGAAGCGGCGGCCGCCGAGCCCGAGGTCATCAAGAAGGGCAAGCAGGAAACCGAAGGCGAAGCTGCCGAGGGTGGCGACAAGGCAGGCAAGCCGGAGAAGGCCGAGAAATCCGGGAAGTCTGAAAAGTCTGAAAAGTCTGAGAAGAAGAAGTAAGCGCTGTGAAGCTGATCGTCGGGCTCGGCAATCCGGGCATCGAGTACCAGTTCACGCCGCACAACATGGGGTTTCTGGCGGTGGACCGCATCGCCGAACAATGCGGCGTGCGTGTGGACAATCGCAACTGCCGCGCGCAAACGGCGCGGACGCGCATCGCGGGTCACGAAGTGGTGCTGGCCAAGCCGGAAACCTTTATGAACCTGAGCGGCGCTGCGGTGCGCGAGTTGGTCCGCGAGTACGAAGCGCAGCCGGAGCAGGACCTGGTGCTGCTGTACGACGAGATGGACCTGCCGTTCGGGGCTTTAAGGGTCCGGCCACGCGGCCGCTCGGCGGGACACAACGGCGTGGAATCGGTGATTGACGCGCTGGGCACGCAGGAAATCGCGCGGGTCCGGATGGGTATTGCGCCCGATCATCCGGTAGGCGACGGCGCACGGTATGTGTTGTCGCAGTTCAAGAAGTCGCAGCTTGCGGCCGTTGACCAGATTTTGGATTTGGCGGCCGAGGCGGCGCGAGTGATTCTCGGCGAAGGCGTGCAGGCGGCCATGAACCGCTTTAATCGCAGGCCGGAAGAAGCAACCAGCGACTAGCAACTAGCCGTGAGCTGCTCACAAACAGGACATGCGCTAGTTGCTAATCGCTAGCTACTAGTTGCCAGGAGAACAGAATGCTACGTACTTATGAATTGATGTTCATCGTCCGTCCCGACATGCTGGAAGAGGACCAGGACAAACTGATATCGAGTTTGGAGACGCAGGTCGGCGGTGCGGGCGGATCGGTGAAAAGCATGGAGCGCATGGGCAAGCGCCGGCTCGCCTACACCGTGCGCAAGTTCCAGGATGGCATTTACATGCTGATGGTCCTGGAAGGCGAAGGCGCGATGGTGAAGGAAGTGGAACGCCGCCTGCGCGTCACCGAGCCGGTGATCAAGTTCATCACCGTGCGGATCGATGAAGAGCAGAAGCGGCTGGCCAAGATCAAGGCAATCCGCGACACCAAGGTCCGCGGCAAGGGACGACAGGCGGCCGCGGCATCCGCGGCAGCCGAAGCTGCGGCTGAAGCGGCAGCTGCAGCGGCGCCGGAAATCGCGCCCGAACCGGCTTCGCCAGCGGGCGCCGAATCAGAGCCGGTTAGCGCATAAAACATTTGCGCGCAGAGGCCCATAGGGCCAGCGCGTCCGGTCAATATAGAACTACAGTCCTGCAGGGACTGTGCCTGACGGCGAGAGTTTTCCGTGAGGCCAACCGAGTACAGAAGGAGAATCATGGCAGACGAATCCAATAGGAATGCGGGCCCCGGAGCGGGCGCCGCAACGACGGACGCACCCAGTGGGCGTGCGGATGGCGGTGCTCCTCGCGAAGGAGGCGGCGGAGGCGGCTACGGTGCGCCTCGCGGACCTCGTCCGGGTGCGCGGCCCGGCGGCGGCCCTGGAGGTCCCGGCGGTGGTGGTGGCGGCGGGCGGAAGTTCTTCCGTCGCAAGAAGGTGTGCAAGTTCTGCGTCGAGAAGATCGACGGCATCAACTACAAGGACGTTCGGCTGCTCTCGGGATTTGTCTCCGAGGCTGGCAAGATCGTGCCTCGCCGTCTGACCGGGGTGTGCACCCCGCACCAACGGCGTCTCGCCGATGCCATCAAGCAGGCACGCAACATCGCCCTGCTGCCGTTCGGGGGAAGGTAGAACCAGTTGTCAGTTGTCAGTGGCAGCTTGGCTGGTCGAAAGTCCCGCCCCGAAGGGGCGAAAGAGCTTAGCCCAACGCTTCAGCGCTGGGTACAGTTTGAAGTAAGACCGAGTCCCGTAGGGACGACACATCAGGAGGCACGGGTTCAGCCGTGCCGTGAGAATCCCGGGTGTACGAAGGCCCGCAATCAAGATTCGACGGAGTTCTATTCATGGAAGTCATTCTGAAAGAAGACGTAACGAAACTCGGCTCCCGCGGCGAAGTAGTGAAGGTCGCTGAGGGCTATGGCCGCAACTATCTCATCCCCAAGAAGCTGGCGATTGAAGCCACCGCTGCCAACCGCGCCGTCATCGAGCAGATGAAGGCCTCGGCGGTGCGGCGCTCTGCCCGCGAGAAGGGCGATGCCCAGGTTTTGGCGCAGCAGGTCGAGGCCGTGACCGTCAGCTTCACCCGCAAGTCGGGCGAGCGCGATCAGCTCTTTGGCTCGGTGACCTCGGCTGACATCGCCCACGAGCTCGAGCACAAGGGCGTGCAGATCGATCGCCGCAAAATCCAGCTCGACGAGCCGCTGAAGCATGTCGGCGAGTTCAATGTGCCGGTGAAGTTGCACAAGGACGTGACCGTGCAGCTCAAGGTCATCATCAACAGAGAAGCAATCGCCGAGGCTGCTCCGGTGGAAGAAGCCGGCGCAGAAGCCTAGATCGAGCTTCTCGCGAACCAGCAAGAGGACCATAGAATGGCGGATCAAGGCTCTGAACGCAGCTCCTTCTGGACATCTTTGCCGGGCATACTAACCGGCGCAGCGGCGCTGATTACGGCAGTCGGCGGCCTGGGCGGCCTGGCGATTTGGCAGCACAACAGGCCCAGTCCCAGTCCCGGCCCCACGCCCGCACCCATCGTGAACCCGGTGGTGAAGCCCGATTATCCCGAGGGATCGCGGCAGTGGTGCGACCAAAAACTGGCAGACTGGTCGGCCAAGATGGCCCAAGGGACGGATGATGCCGAACTCCGCAAGGCCTTCAAGGACGGGCAATGCAAGCAGTACGGCCTCCGCCTGGGCAAGCCCGAGGCGAAATAGCCAGGTCGTGGGTTGTGGACCAAGCAACGCGACTATTCAAATCCTAGCTCGCGCAATTCCTCATCTGTGAGTGGATCGAACGCATCGTGCGCGGACCAGATTTGCCCCTTGAGCGCGCCGGGAATGCGCTTCTTGGCTGTGCTGGCAATGGGAACGATCTTCGCAACCGGTTGTTTGCCGCGCGTAATAACCACTTCCTTGCCGCTCTGTGCCTCCTTGATCAGCCGCGAGAGGTTGGTCTTGGCCTGATGTACCGTATAGTTCATTAGCCAAGTTTACTGAGCTACGATGGTTCCGCTCAACCAACCGCAAAACTAATTGATGCCGTGAACCATTCCGCTCCGGCCACGTATCTACTAAGGGAGGCGTCTATAATGACCGCTCACGGTTTCCGCCCCCGCCCGTCTATGTAGTTGCAGGCACAAGAATTGGGCTTGCTAATTACAGACCAGGTAGAAACCAGACATGCCGGCCGAAGCGGTAGCAGTTCCTCTCACGGTTGGCTCGGGGCCCCCGCCACGCACCGGGTTTGCGCGTGGTGGGGTGCTTGGCCCGGGGCTCCGTTCTTCCGTGGCGTGGCGGGAGGCGGACAAGACGTCCTCTAGTCCCTCTGACCGAGGGTCGATGGCGGGGCAGGCCCAGAGCCGCATGAATGACACGGAGCTGATCCGGGAAGCACAACGTGGCAATCACGCCGCGTTCGAGGAACTGGTGCGCCAGTACGATGGCGCCGTGCTGCGCCTCGCCTATCACCTGACCCGCTCGGAGCAGGATGCCCAGGACATTTATCAGGAAGCGTTTCTCAAGGCCTACCGGAACATAGGCAACTTCCGTTTCGAGTGCTCGTTTTATACCTGGATCTACCGCATCGCGACCAATCTGTGTCTCGATCTACTGCGCAAACGGCAGGTGCGCAAAGAAGATTCGGGGGTCACGACCGACTCGGAGGGCGGCACCTACGACCTGCTCGACCAGGTTGCCGACCAGCGCTCAGGGGCCAGTCCGGAGCGCGACCTGATGCGGCGCGAGCTGGCGGCGAGCATCGCCAAGGCCTTGCAGAAGCTGACTCCGCGCGAGCGCATGGTATTTGAGATGAAGCACTATCAGGGTTTGAAGCTGCGCACCATTGGCGAGATTTTGAATACGACGGAAGAAACGGCGAAGAACACGCTGTTCCGAGGCACGCAGAAACTGCGCGCCGCATTGAAGAGCATTCGCTAGGGCCGAGCACGGGAAAGAAGCACGAGGCAGTCATTATGAATTGCGAATGGGTACAACAGAACACAGCGTTCTATTTATACGACGAGCTGGCTGACGACGCGCGCCACGAGTTGGAGCAGCACATCCGGCGCTGCCCGGACTGCGCGGCTGAGTTGGCGGCGCAGCAGCAGTTCCAGGAGCAGATGAACGCGCTGCCCGTACAAGAGCCGTCAGCCAGCTTTCTGGCCGCGGCGCGCATGCGCCTGCAGGAGTCGCTGGAGACCGCGCAGCAGAATCGCGCCTGGTACCATCGCCTCGCCTTCGATCCCATGGCGTGGATGCGCCAGGTGCGTTTCTCACCCGCGCTGGCCACGATCATCTTTCTGGCCGGCTTTGGCGGCGGTCTCGGCGCCATGTATAGCGCGAAGGGCCCCACTACCGCAACGACTCTCCCGTTAGAAGCTTCCATCGGCGGCATTACCTCCATCGAAAAACAAGCCGGCACCGACAACGTCAAAGTTCAATATGACAAACGCCTGCCTGCGTCGGTCCAGGGACCGGTCTCCGATCCGAACGTGCAGGACCTATTGCTCTATGCCGCCAAGAGCAACGAGAATTCCGGCGTGCGCTTGAATTCCGTGGATGTGCTGACCAGCAAAGCTGACGATCCTCGCGTGCGCGAGACCCTGACCTATGCGCTGCGGTACGACAGCAATCCAGGGGTGCGCCTGATGGCGCTGGATGGGGTAGGGCCCTTCGTGAAACAGGACGTCCGGGTGCGCAATGCGGTGCTGGAAGCCCTGCTGGACGACAGCAATCTGGGAGTGCGCAGCGGCGCCCTCCACGCGCTGGAACCGGTCCGCACCGACAGCAGCGTGCGCATGGCCCTGCAACAGTTGTCGAAGGAGGATCCCAGTGAATACATCCGCACCGAGTCCAAGCGCGTGCTGGCCTCCATGCCCAATATTTACTAGGCGGAGAAACGGTATTGCAGATCTTTGTGCATTCGCTCCCGGAAAGAGGATTGGTTGAAGCAGGGTTGGCAGTTTAGAACCGCGATGAGAAAGGTGGGGCGGGAAGACTTCGGCGCACCGGGTGCGGCGAGCAGTCGCAAATGGACAGCGACCGCAGCATTGTTGGCCATGGCGGTTGCGATTCCGCTGTGGGCGCAGCAATCGCGAGTTTACCGCGACGGCAATTCGTGGGTGGAGGAGACCACCGGGACATTGCCGGCTTCGCGCCAGGTCCGCATTACCACCGACCTGGGATCGGTGCAGGTGCGAGGAAGTTCGCCGCGCCTGACGTATATCATCCGCAAACGCTCGTACGCTCCCAGCCAGGAAGCGGCGCGACGACAATTTGAGCAGATGCATATTTCCACCATCAGGAACGCGGAAGGCGACTTCATCGAAGGCCGGCTGGCGACCCGGAACCTGAACCGGTTCAGCGCTGAGTTCCTGGTAGAGATACCGCGAGAATTAGAAATGGTGAGAGTGGAAACGCGGAGTGGGGCGCTCGATTTTAGTTCCATCGTGGCTACCGTTCTGGGCGCGACCGGTGCAGGTTCGGTCACGCTCGACAATCTGGATGGATCGGTGAAAATTACCAGCGGCGGCGGAAATGTGGAGGTCGGACGTCTGGGCTCCGATTTCTCGCTGATTACCGCAGGCGGGGACGTTCACATCAAGAACGCCGCCGGACAAATGCACATCAACATTGGCGGAGGTAAGGTGTACGTCGGTTCTATGAAGGGTGGCTATATTCAAACCGGCGCGGGCAATATTGACGTGCGCAAGTGCGGCGGTGATCTGGGGGTAAGCTCTGGCGGAGGCAATCTCAATCTGGGTGACGTGAGCGGCGCGGTCGTGGCGGGAACGACCGGGGGGAGTGTCCATCTGGACAGCGCCAAGGGGCGGGTGCAGGTCAGTACGGGGGGCGGCAGCGTCGACCTGTTCAATCTGAGTCAGGGCGCACAGGTGGAAACCGGAGCCGGCAGGATTACGGCGGAGTTTGTGGGCAAGCGGGGCAGCTTCGCTGATTCATCGCTGCATACCGCAGCCGGCGATGTAATCGTCTATCTGCCAAAAGAGTTGCCGGTCACGGTGCATGCCTCGTCGGACATGGCGACCGGCCATGGCATCGCCTCCGAGTTTACCGGATTGCGGATTACCAAGGAAGACAACAACTTCGCCCCCAGGTCGATGTACGCGGAAGGGTCGTTAAATGGGGGTGGCCCAGTGTTGAAAGTCCGAACCATCATGGGACAGATCGATTTTCGGCAGTCACACTGGCAAGCACACTAAGGTAGGACTTATGCGCAAAATTACGATCGTCATGCATGGTCTGGTCGCCATCCTGCTGGCAGCCGCAATGGCGGCGCCGGCGGCGGCCGAGCCCCTCTCAGGTGGGCCGGCAGGGTCGGATTCGCACCAGACCGCTTATCTCGGAGTGCACATCGACGAGGTCACCCCACAGCAGGTCTCCGCGCTGAAATTAGCCAATCCAAACGGCGCGGTGATTACCGATCTCGACCGCGACGGTCCTGCATGTAAGGCGGGATTGAAAGAGAACGACGTCATCGTAGGTCTGAACGGTTCGAAGATAGAATCGCCCGAACAATTGGGCAACATGATCCACGCGACCCAGCCGGGCAAGACCGTGACGGTGACCGTGGTCCGTAGCGGTGAGACCAAAGACGTCAAAGTGACTCTGGGAAGATGGCCGCAAGTCACCACTCACGGACAGGCCTTTTTGGCCGGGAGTCCGCGGTTTGCCGGTCCGGTCGTGGCGCCCGGCGTTGTCCCCGATATCGAGATTCCATCCTTCGCCGCGCTTTCTTCGCGTCATGGTTTGATGGTGGAGAGCTTGTGTCCGCAATTGGCTGACTTCTTCAATGTGCCGGCAGGGACCGGCGTCATGGTGCGCTCGGTGGAAAAAGGAAGTCCTGCGGATGCGGCTGGCCTGAAGGCTGGCGACGTGATCGTCAGGCTGAACAATGAAACCATCCACGACCTGGCCGACTGGCGGCGCGCGCTGCGGGTCCAGGCGAGCCAGGTATCCATCACCGTGGTTCGCGAGAAACACGAGCAGACCGTCGTGATGCATCTTCCGCAGCCGGCGGATTCCTCGAAAGTGCTTGGCGAGAACTGGGGAGATGTTGAAGAGCAGATGCAAGCCCTAGGGCAGGAAATGGAGGAGCTGCGTCCCCAGCTTGAGGCCAGCCAGGAAGAAATGCTGGCGGCCGTGCAGCCCAGCGCGAAAGACCTGGAACAGATGCGCCGCGAGATTGAAAAGTCGATGAAGCTGAAACAGAAAGACATGGAAAAAATGGCGCGCGAAATCGAAAAGTCTGCCAAGCCCACGCAGAAGCAGATGGAGAAAATGACTCGCGACATCGCGAAGTCCGTGCCGACCCAGGAACAGCTCGATCAGATGCAGCACGACATCCAGGAGTCGATGAAGAACTGGACGCCGCAGTTCCAGCAGGAAATGCAGGAACTGCAGAAACAGATGGAGCAGCAGAAGCTCGACCTACAGCAGATGCTGAAGGGTTTCGGGACCGAGCACGAATACTAGGACAGCTTCGCCGTTGGTGTTTTGGGTGGAGCACCGCTTCAGCGGTGCAGTTAGGACTCGGGCTACATCGGCTTCAGCCGCTGAGGTAACAAAGCATCACCGCTTGCGGCCCTTCCCCGCTGGGCCTTTGCGCCGCCACTTGCGATCGGCCCACTCAATGGCCCCGTACAGGACGAGGCACACCCAGGCGTCCACCAGCAACCCGATGTCAATCCGGAAAGGTTGATGGCGTCCCGCCGGCGGCAGGTGCGGCGTCAGGACGAAGAAGTACAGCAGGCTGCCCACAACCACGGCAATCAATTGCTTGAGAAGTCTTCGCAGCACGCACTTGTTGGACACCGGCAACGGCGCATTCGATGCGAGAAAATCAGGAATCAGCGATTAGCAATTAGCACTTAGCATTTAGCTCTCCGAACTTCCCGGCCTAATCTTCAACGACTGCGCAAACGCCGATTCGCCTATTGCCAAGCGCCAACGGCTAATTGCTAAGTACTAACTGCTAATTGCTAACTGCTGATTTACCATCCTTCTGTGCTCGATCTCGCCACCAACGTGCAGTTCGTCAAAGGCATCGGGCCAAAGATCGCCCAAATCCTACTGGAGAAGGGCATCAGCACGGTCGAGGACCTGCTCTACTATTTGCCCTTCCGCTACGAAGACCGGCTCAATCCGCGCGGCATTGGCGAGCTGCGCGCCGGCGAAATGGCCAGTATTATTGCCGAGGTCCGCACCTTCGGCTTGTTCCGCACGCGCCGTATGCCCATCTTCGAGATGACCGTCGGACAGGGGCGCGACACGTTGAAGTGCATGTGGTTCAACGCCACCTACCTGCAAGACAAATTTCGCGCCGGAATGCTGCTGGCGCTCTATGGCAAGGTGGAAGCCGGCGATCGTGGAGGCCACCGCTTCGAGATTATCCAGCCTCAGTACGAAGTCTTGCATGATCCGACTGCAACCCACGGCAACGGCGCGGGCGATGAACCCAAGTGGCAATCGCTCGAGGTCGGTCGCATCGTCCCCATCTATGAAACTGCCGGCAATGGCCGCCTCACCGCGCGCTGGTTCCGGCGCGTGATCCACGGCATGCTGGAGGGTCTCGACCAGGACCCGCCGGACGCGATCCCGCCTGCGGTCCGCGGGCGCATGGGCCTGATCGATCGCCGCCGCGCGTTCTGGCAGGCCCACTGGCCGGAGGTCGGCGAAAGTCTCCCGAATTTGCAGGCGGCGCGCACTCCGGCGCACATCCGTCTCATCTTCGAGGAGCTTTTCTTCCTCGAACTGGGACTCGAACTCAAACGCCGGAAGATGCGCGCCCAGACGGGGACCGCTTTCCAGATTAGCGATCGGGTCCGCGGTGCGGTAAAGCGGATCCTGCCGTTCCATCCGACGGCGGCGCAGAAGCGCGTGCTGAAAGAAATTGCGGCCGATATGGCCGAGCCCGCTCCCATGCGGCGTTTGCTGCAAGGCGATGTCGGCTCGGGCAAGACCATCGTTGCGCTGGAAGCTGCCGTCATCGCCATGGAAAACGGCTACCAGGCCGCGCTGATGGCGCCCACCGAGATTCTGGCGACGCAGCATTACCTCTCCGCGCGGCGCATTCTGGAACCCGCCGGTTACCGCATTGTGCTGCTCACCGGCTCGCAGGAATCCGGCCGCAAGAGGCAGGCGCGCCATCACATCGCGCAGGGCAACGCGCAACTGGTGATCGGCACCCATGCGCTCATCCAGGAGACCGTCGAGTTCGACAAGCTGGGACTGGTGATCGTGGACGAGCAGCATCGCTTCGGTGTGCTGCAGCGCTTCCGCCTGATGAAGAAGACGAACCAAGCCGAGCCTGACGTGCTGGTGATGACGGCCACGCCGATTCCGCGCACCCTCGCGCTTACTCTGTACGGCGATCTCGACACCAGCGTGCTCGACGAGCTTCCGCCGGGACGCACGCCCATCACTACGCGGCGCGTCGGCGATGAGCGTTCGGAAGAAGTGTGGGAGTTTGTGCGCAAACAAGTCGCAGCGGGCCGGCAAGCCTACATCGTGTATCCCGTGATCGAAGAGGGAGCGATGGAGGGCGAACTGAAGGCGGCCATCAAGATGTACGAGCAGCTTCGCAAGCGTGAATTTGTCGGCCTGCGCGTAGGCCTGTTGCACGGGCGCATGAGCGCCGAGGAAAAAGATGCAACCATGGCCAGCTTCCAGCGCGGCGACATCGATGTGCTGGTCTCGACCACCGTCATCGAGGTCGGCGTGGACGTGGCCAACGCCAACATCATGGTTGTGGAACACGCCGAACGTTTTGGTCTCTCGCAACTGCATCAACTGCGCGGGCGCATTGGACGCGGCAGCGCCAAGTCCTACTGCGTGCTGATGACCGGTGGCAAGGTTTCGGTGGAGGCCGAGCAGCGACTCGAAGCCATGGTGCGCACCCAGAATGGATTCGAGATTGCCGAGCTCGACTTGCAGCAGCGCGGCCCGGGCGAGTTCTTCGGCACCCGACAGGCAGGCATGCCGAACTTTCGCGTGGCCAATTTGCTGCGCGACCGCGAATTGCTGGAGGCGGCGCGCCGCGAGGCCAGATACGTGCTCGCCGGTCCCAACCCCGATCTGACCAAAGAGGAGATCGCCCGCGCCGTGCAACACCTGCGCGGACACTGGAACCGCCGGTACGGGCTGGTGGAAGTGGGGTGAGGCGGGCAATCCTGGAACGGTTGCAGTCCGTTGCATGACGACCTAATTTGGGACAAGAAATATGCTCCGTTGGGCGGAATTGTGTCATCATATGAGCATGCAGCGGTCGCGCTTACTGGTTTTGACGGTCCTGGTTTTGAGTGCCGCCCTTCTGCCTGCCCAGATGGCAGGTGGCGGATCTCAGGGCGGAGGATCGCACGGCGGTGGAGTTGCGGGCGCGGGAGGTCGTATGCCTGGCCACGGAACCAGGCCGGGCTCATCCAATGGCTTCTTCCCGCTGCGTTCCGGCGGCCACCGTCACCGTGGATACGGATACGGAGCGGCTTGGCTGCCTTATGGCGCTCCGTACTGGGATGATGACGGTTATTTTTGGGATGAGCCTTCTGAGCAGTCAGCCGAGTATCAGCAACCGGCGCCCCCGGCATCGCCACAGGTAGTCGTGGTGCAAGGCAAAGAGCCGCGGTCACTGGCGCCCCCTCCCGAGCCACCGAAGCTAATCGAAGTGCCGGAATGGAAAGAAGCACCGGTCGCCAAGCCGCAGCCTCCGGCGCTGTTCGTGCTGAAGGGCGGAGAACGGCTTGAAAGCCGCAATTACCTGCTGACTGCGGAGTCTCTGCAAATTCAGGTTGGCCGGCAACGCCGCGAGATCCCCATCGACACACTCGACCTCGAGGCGACCATCGCCGCCAATCACGAGCGCGGCATCGACCTCACAATTCCGCGAGACCGCACCGCCGTGTTCGTAAGCTTCTGAGACCCAACCCAGAAGGATTTCCGTTCCCGCAGCATTCCAGGATGGTTCCAGGATTGGTTATCCCCTTGTACGGGTAGTGCGGGACTTCAGGCCCGCGTCCAGGGAACAGGCAGAAAAACCGCTTCAACCGCTGAGGTCATTGACCTCAGCGGCTGAAGCCAGGAATTGTGAGGGCGGTCTTAACGCGGGCCTGAAGGCCCGCACTACCCCAAGCTGCCACCACTCTGGAATTGCTCTTCTTGAGCTATGCTGAGGCCATGTCTAAATTCCTGGCTTATCTCTGGATCTGCCTGTTGGCCTGCGCCCTGAGCTCGGCAGCTCAGAACGCGCCGACTGCGACCGAAGGCGATTACGTCGCGCCGAACTTTCACTTCCGCTCCGGTGAAGTGCTGCCCAGCCTGCGGCTGCACTACACGACCTTCGGCACGCCGAAACGCGATGCCAGCGGCCGGGTGACGAACGCGGTCATGGTCCTTCACGGAACCACTGGCTCGGGCAAACAGTTCGTCTCGCCACAGTTCGCCGGGGTGCTGTTTGGGCCAGGCCAATTGCTCGACGCGGCCCGCTACTACATCATCCTGCCGGATGGAATCGGGCATGGGAAATCCAGCAAACCCAGCGATGGGCTGCACGCCAGCTTTCCCCATTACGACTACGACGACATGGTGGCCGCGCAGCATCAACTGCTGGTTAATGGGCTGAAGGTAAACCATCTTCGCCTGATCATCGGCACGTCGATGGGTTGCATGCACTCGTGGGTATGGGGCGAAACCTATCCCGATTTCATGGACGCGATGATGCCTCTGGCGTGCTTGCCGGTGCAGATCGCCGGGCGCAATCGCATGATGCGCAAGATGGCCATGGATGCAATTCACCAGGATCCGGCGTGGGAAAACGGCGAATACAAATCGCCTCCGCCAGGTTTGAAGACCGCACTTGACGTGCTGCTGGTCATGGGCAGCAGCCCGCTGCAGATGCAGGAGCAGTATCCCACGCGCGAGGCTGCCGACACGTTTCTGGACAACTTCATGCGCACCCGCTTTGCCTCAACCGACGCCAACGACTTTCTCTATGCCTTCGATGCGTCGCGCAACTACGATCCGTCGCCTAATCTGGAGAAGGTCCATGTGCCGGTGATGGCCGTCAACTCCGCCGACGATTTCATCAATCCGCC